>CAKSNH010000004.1 GCA_934476075.1 uncultured Clostridia bacterium
CGAACCCTTTGGAGTCCTCTTTGTCCACGTCCACAAAGAGGACGGAAAAGTCCGCAAGGGACACCCTTGACCCACACTCTGCAAAGCTATTGCAATATAGTTGTTCCATTTGTGTCGGCAAAATTCACTTATTGCCTAGGGGCGTGAATTTTGTGCCGTCCAAGTATAGTACTTGCGATGAGTTTAATTAAACATAAAGCACAAACAAAGCATAGATACGGCATACCCTCTGTGCCCACTGAATATAGATATACGCTTTTTGCGTGTCCGTAGGGGTGAGTTTAGTGGGAAAGTGCAAGTGTGGATATGAATGAAAGTGTAGTGCAATTTGTGGTGCAAAATAGTCACTCACTCGCATTTTTATCTAAACTCACCATTGCTCGCTAAACTTTCGGCTAGGAGGCACGCAAGGAGCGAAACTATTCTTCGTGGGTTTGGAGGGTATGCTGTACCAAAGTTTAGTGGATAATCTAGCCTAGGGTGATTTCACAATCTGGCTTGTTTGCTATACTTTGACAGCATAAAATTTGCGGGTCTAGGCAATGGAGCAAATTTTACCGACCTAATGGAAAGCTATTGCCATCTTAGCTCTTTGCGTGCCAAAAAGCGGCACTTTCCGTTTGCTTTGCTGCTGCTGAGGCAAAGCGAACTCCAAAGGGTTCGCTATAATTTGATAATGTCTATACTCATGGGGAAGTGAAACGTCCCCGTCGCTAAATTCAGACAACGTCAGTTGCACTACGCTTTGATTTTAGCTATGTTAGGATAAGGACGCTAAGTTGTAGTTTGTGCTTGCGTAAGCGACAAATCATAATTTACACACAAAAAGACTGCCCTTTTTCAAGGACAGTCTTTCCCCAAACAATTATTATTTCAAATTATTTACCCATTCTGTTACAGTCGCATCATCAGGAGATGCCATTGTATCATCTATAACAATTAGGTTGTTGTCACCGTTCCAATATAATTGCTTGCCGAATGATTCAAGTACGGCTCTGATTGGAACCATTGTTCTGTCATTCATAAGCTGTGCAGGAACGTCCAATGTTTTCTTTTCACCGTTTACAGTGTATTCTGCACTGTCGATAGTCATAACAATAGTATCATTTCCGCTTACGATTGTAGCACTGTTTGTCGCATCGTCCCACGATACCTGTGCACCGAATGTTTCCGACAAAAATCTCAGCGGAACCATTGTTCTGTCACCCTCTGCAAGGATAGGTGCAACATCAAGCGTAACTGTTGTTCCGTCCTTAATAGCTTTGTAGTTATCAAGTTGAAGTACAACAGGATTTGATTTTTGTTCTGTCAAAATCTGCATAAATGCGTGTTCATTAGGATTTGCAACATATGCAGGGTTGATTGTCTTTGTTCCGTTTTTAACTGTATAAATTTCAGGCAACGGCACTTGTGTTGTTTCAGCTCCGAAGTAGAAACTTACATTTGTAGGCTGATTATAGTGATTGTTCTGCCATGCAACCGATTCACGGTATGTTGTATCGTGCATTAGTGTAGGCATCTTATAATCGGTAGGAATAGCTGTTGAATATATACGAAGCTCTGTATTATCCTTTGTTCTGAAAATCACTTCTTCACGCCAGTCACCGAAAATATCTGCTGACAAGCATGGTTCTGCTTTTGTACCAAGCAAAGGTTCACATTCATTATCCGAGAAGATAATATCAACGGCTTGGTCTTTCCAATTCCATTTAGATACTGTTACACCGTCAAGGAATTCAGACAATAAATCGCCGTCCCAATAAATTTTAAAGTTCATCGGCAATGAACCTACCATATCTGTTCCGTCCTCATTCTTAACAGGAGTACCGTCAGCATTTCTGTACGGGAACGCATTCCAAACAGGATTTAACGCCTCGCCTGTGATACTTTGAAGCAATGTACCTGTTGAACCCCAACATTCCCAACCTTTGTTTGTAGGGTCAATGTCGGCTGCTCTTGCACGTCCCGTATCCTTCGGTTTCGGATAACCTACCAATACTTGACCTGTTCTTGCATCATGCAAACCGATATTTACAGGAATATTTTTATTTTCCTGACAAGCCCATACATAGTATCCGTTGTAATCAGGGTCCATCTTTGCAACGTCAAAAGCGTCACCGTGTCCAAGCTTTACAGATGTACCGTTGGCGCCCTTTGCATTTGCCGCATACATAAACTTACCGTCATGGTCAACGCAGAATGAACCCGACAAAATTTCGTCCTTGCCGTCAAAGTCAATATCTGCAACCGCACCGCTGTGATAACCCGAATTGTACAAATTATCTAATTGATTTGTATTTCCGCAGTCAAGTGTCCAAAGATGTTCAAAACCGCTGTCCTTCAAATTCCAAGCTGCAAGCTTTACAGTATTCCACGCACCTCTCGTATGCACGATAGACGGTGTAACGCCGTCAAGATAAGCTACCGTAAATACATAGTGGCTTGCACGTTTTGTAAGTCTTGCCGTATCTGTGTATTCGCTTGCCCAATCTGTAATCGGGTCACGAACCGGCAATAGGTCTGTTCTTGCGATTTCCTTACCTGTCATACCGTCATATGCAGACAAAAATTCAGGGCCTTCCGACAAATATTGTCTGTCAGGGAATTTTTGAATACTGTATTCATAATTTGTCTTTCCGTCACCGTTTACATCGCCGATTTGATTGCCGGCACCGTCTGTTGTACCTTCAAAAGAACGTGTAACAATTTCGGCTTTACCGTCCTGATTAAAGTCATAAACCAAGAAGTTAATATCAATATCATTAATTTCGTTAGGACCGATATTGATTGTCCAAAGTTTTGTACCGTCAATCTTGTATGCCTCAATCAACGGATAATTTTCACCTCTGTAACCTACGTCCATTGAAGGCGGATTACGTCTTACAACATATTCGTACTGACCGTCGCCGTCAAGGTCGCCGACGCTTACGTCGTTAATATCGTAAAAACCAAGACTGATGTCATTGTAAAATGCCTCATGCTGTTCAACAGGAATTGCAAGATAATCCTTATTCCATGTTGTTGCCGTACCGAAATCATCGGCAACCTCCTGTCCGTCAACAACCGCTACAACCTTATATGTACCCGCTGTCGCACCTTTATCAAGATAATTTGTCTTTGTTGTAATAGGTGCAGAATTAAGTTTTGTACCGTCACGATAAATGTTAAAACCAATATCCGCCGCATCAGTACCAAGCATTCTCCATGTAACCAAAGTTCCTTCGGAATTCTTTACCGCTACAACGCCTCTGTCCAAATATTCAAGCTGACGCATTGTTACCGGTCTTGCCTGATAAAGAGCCTCTGTTTCTGCTTTCTTTGCAGCGTCCGCAACCTCTGTGTATTGGTTGTTCACTGTCATATCCGCCGGAGTCGAACTGCTTGAATCCGACGCAAACGCCGCACCAAACGACGAAAGCAGCATAGTTCCCGCCGTCAAAGCGGAAAGAATACGTTTTTTGTTTTTTCTCATTTGAATTAACCTCCCTCAATGTCAATTTTATCTGACAATTACTATGTATACATATTAACACATACTGCTTTATATTTCAAGAGCAAAAATGTATAATGTGCACAAAATATTTTTATATTAATAATGCTATTATTATTTCCTGTAATATGCCGTATCATTTTAAATTATTATTAAGATTTTTGTTTAATAATTTTCGACAAAATCCTTTGTATATTTACACCATTTTTATCGTTTTACATTTATTTTTTTTAAAAATTTTAATAATTTTTTTAAAAAATAGGTAGATAATATAGTTATTTTGTTGTATAATAAGCATATGCGAAATGTTCATTCCATGTGTATATAACATATTTTTTTAGCAAAATAATAAATTTATGTTTAAAAAGTATTTTTTAATGTGTTTCCCACTATTTTTAGTAAGGGGATTATGTGTTACAATATGTACAGTACATAGTTACATTAAAAAACATCACAATTATCGACAAAATTTTAATTTAAAAGGAGTATCACAATTATGAACGCTAAATTTCAACCGCATTACAGAGCATTAGGACTTAACATCGGTTATTACAGAAAAATAAACGATTATACACAATTACAGTTGGCTGAAAAGTTGAATATCGACCCGACACATTTGGGCAGAATTGAAAATGCAAAAGTCGGTGCATCTCTTGATGTTGTATTTGCTATTGCTGAAATTTTTCAAATTTCACCTGAGAAGCTTTTTAATGAAAGATATTAATTTCTTAAAAACGCTGTTTGTATTTTTTTTATTATACAAACAGCGTTTTTGGATAACTGTATTAATAGCACAATCTTAATCCAATCATGGAGATTGAAATAATGAATAAATACTATATCTGTGCATTGTGTAACAAAAAGAAACTTGCGTCAGAATGTATTGATGAGTTTGCAATATCGAATAAATTCAGCATATGCCGCCTTTGTGCTTCGCATTTGCCTTATACTCATGGCGACAGTTCTTTTCCGGGCACAAAATATCTGTCCTACGTTATTTCGTCTTTTTATTACAGAGGTTATGTAAAAAATTCACTTCGAGATTATAAATTTTCTTATCATACAATTTTTGCTGAAATTATGTCACATTTTATGGCAGATACCCTATCCAAACACAATTATATCAAAGATTTTGATATAATTATCCCTGTACCTTTATCAAAAAAGCGATTTTTTCAGCGAGGATACAATCAAAGTTCTCTGATTGCCGAAAAAATAGCAGAACGTTTTGACATTGCATACAGCGAAAATATCCTTGTCCGCACAAGACATACCCACAAGCAAAGTATGCTGCACGGTTCCGACCGTATCAGCAATGTAATTGATTCATTTTCATCTTCGTCCGATTTATCAGGACTTCGTTTAGTGCTGTTTGACGATATTTTCACTACCGGCAACACATTAAATCAAGCCGCAAAAGCACTTAGAGCTGCCGGTGCGGCTGATGTTGTGGGTTTAACCTGTGCAATAGTCAAATAATTATTTATTTACTATAAATATCCCCGCCGACACAAGCAAAAGTGCCGCCAAATTTTGAAATGTAAACACATTTTCATTTAGGAATATTGCCGACAAAATCGCTCCGAATACAGGTATCAGAAAGCTGTATAATGTAATTTTTCCCACTTTATTATATTTAAGCAGCAAATTCCACAATACAAACGCCACCGATGACAGCAGTGACATATACAGCAACAGCAGTAATGCCTGTGCCGTCACATGATGAAATGCACCGCCGCCGACCAACGCTATCACAATCAGCACCGATGCACCAAAAATCATCTGCCAGCCGGTCAACATTATCGGTTCGCATTTATCTGAAAACGCTTTTATCATCACCGTACTGCCCGCAAACGCCAATGCAGAAACTAAAATCATTCCGTCACCGCTCAGATTGAAATTCAAATCAAATCCGTCCGTCAGATTTATGACTATCGCTCCTAGTATTCCGGCGGTACAGCCGATTATTTTCTTTACGTTCAATTTATCATTCTTAAACAGAAAATGTGCCATAATTATAGCAAAAAACGTACTTGTCGCATCTATTACCGAACCTTTTACACCTGTTGTATTGGCAAGTCCTATATAAAAGAAAAGGTACTGCAATGTAGTCTGCACCAAGCCGAGTAAAATGACATCTCTTAAATTTTCCTTTGGCGGAACAGCCACTTTTCTATCCTTTACCGACTTAAAAATCACTACAAATACCCCTGCCGCAAAAAATCTTATTCCGGCAAACAATATTTTTGAAAATATATCATTTGCACCTATTCCAAACAATTCATACCCTATTTTCACGCACGGGAACGCACTTCCCCAAAGCAGTGTACACACCACTGCAAATATAAATATATTAATATTTTTTGTAAAAAATTTCTCCTGTTTAGTCATTTTTTTTCCTCACATAATTTTATTAAATTTCTTTCAAAACGCAAATCGTCCTCATTTGTGCGTTTTTTCGGATTATTCATCTTTCCGCCCTTTTTTCCGCTCCTGCGTACTTTTTGGTGCAAAAATCGTTCAAACATCAATTTGTCGATATTATCATTATCATATATAAGTCCGCTGTTGCCTATTGCATACGCTTTTTTGCCCAGTGCCATCGACGCAACACCATAGTCCTGCGTAACCACTATATCCCCTTTTTCGCAATCATTCATAAGTGCAATATCCACCGCATCTTTTCCCTGCCCCACTTGAACTATTCTGCTGTAATCCGATGATAGTATATGACTTGAATCTATGTACATAACAACATCAATTCTATATTTCTTTGCCGTTTTCTCTATTATCTGCTTTACGGGACAAGCGTCCGCATCAACCAAAATCCGCATAAAAAAAACTCCTTTCCGTTACATTATTAAAGGCACTCACCGCAGTATATTCTACCACAAATAAGTGCCCGAGGGGGTTGCAAAATTAAATTTTATCCTATTTTTCTGAAAAACGGCTTATAGTTTAGTATTTTTTCTATCTTGTCAATTACATCGGCAGATAATTCTATACCGCTTGCCGACGCATTGCTCACCGCCTGTTCGGGTTTTGTCGCACCGATAATCAAACTCGACATACACGGTTTTCTCAAAGCCCATGCAAGGGCAAGCTGTGCCATTGTAATACCCAATTCGTCGGCTATCTTGACCAATTCTTTTACCTTATCCAAATTTTCTTCGGTAAGCAGCTTATTAATCTGCTTATCTGCCTGATGTGTTGCACGGCTTCCTTCCGGTATAGGCATATTTTTTCTGTATTTGCCCGTCAAAAGTCCCTGTGACAGCGGGCTGAACGCAACTATACCTATTCCGTTCTTCTCGCAAATGTCCATCATTTCATCTTCGATAAATCTATCCATCATATTATACTGCGGCTGAATTACACTGAGCGGTCTTAAATGATTTTCCTTTATCACGTTAAGTGCCTCCATAACCTGTGTCGGCATCCATTCACTCACACCGTAATACAATATTTTACCCATTTTCACCAAATCGGACAATGCTTCCATCGTTTCCTCAACCGGTGTGTCGGGGTCATATCTGTGGCAGAAATACATATCAAGATAATCTGTTTTAAGATTTTTCAATGACTTATCCACATTTTCAAATATATGCTTTCTCGATAAGCCTCTGTCATTCGGACCTTTGCCTGTCGGAAAAAATACTTTTGACGACAGCACATAACTGCTGCGTTCATATTCACTCAAAACATTTCCCAAAAATCTTTCGGCATCACCGCCCGAATATGCGTCGGCACAATCGAAAAAGTTGATACCCAAATCATACGCTTTTCTTACGCTCTCCGCCGCAATATCTATCGCATTTTTGTCCGCCACATTTGTCATCCAGCTGCCAAGTGCGATTTCGCTCACTTTAAGTCCCCATTTGCCCAATTTCCTGTACTTCATATATACTTCGCTCCTTATAAAAGTTCATACTTTTCCAATATTTCAAACGGAATAACCGCCGATTTGCGTATAATTGCCTGCTGGTCAATGATAATGTTTGACGGTGTTGTTTTGTCCACCAGAATTTTTCTGAGCAATTTGTAACAATTACGTCCCAAAAGCGAGGTGTCCTGTCTTACAGTTGTAAGCGGCGGCGTAAAATATTCGGATACCATCATATCATTGAATCCAACAACCGCCATTTGTTCGGGGATTTTTATGCCGTTTTCCAATGCGGAACTTATCACTCCGTGTGCAAGCATATCAGTCGTTGTGAATATTACTTCGGGGATAAAATGTTCATCAATAAATCTATGCTTAAAAATTTCATATCCGGCACTGCTGTGACCACGATAACGCATACACATTCTTTCAAACACAACCTTTGACGTTATATCCTTAAAATGTCCTATTCCCTTTTCATAACCTCTGTATCTGCTCGTCAGATTGCTCTGCACTTCCTTCGGTTCGCCGAGATAGGCAAATCTTCTGTAACCGATTTCGTGGAATGCCTGAACCATTTTATTGATTATTTTTTCATTATCAAAATTGACGTTCGGAAAATTCTCATACTCTCTGTCACCAAGCACAATCGGTATATTTTTACTTGTGACATATTTTATAATATCCTCGTCATGGTTGCCGCCGACAAAAATAAATCCGTCAACACATCGTTCCACCAACGCTTTTATACCGTTTTGTCCATCACCGAAAAATGCGTCGGAAAGCAGTACGGTATATCCGTCCTTCTGTGCCTCTTTCATAATAAATGCGGCACACTGTGCATAAAATTCACACGATATATCCGGCACTACCACGCCGATAAGTCCCGACTTGTTCGAGCGGAGTGCTCTTGCTGTCGCATTCGGCAAATATCCAAGTTCATCAATAACTTTCAGCACTCTTGCCTTTGTTTCGTCACTGATACTCGCCGTACCATGCAATACGTGTGATACGGTTGACGGCACTACTCCCGCCGCCTTAGCCACATCTTTAATTGTAACTTTTTTTCTCTCAATATTGCTCATAATTTTCCCTTTCACACGCATATAGTATAAAAAGCTACGCCTACGGGCGTAAGAATAAATCAGCATTTTTGATTTTCCGTCATTGCGTTTTTTTCGCAATTCCCTGCAAATTAAAAAAGCTGTCACAAAATCGTTTTCATAATAGTATCATGCAAAAACGTTTTTGTCAACAACTTTTTAATTTTTTGTTTATTTTAACAAAATATCAAGTTCATTTTTCAGCACATTATACCAAACTGTACCCATTTTAGCATATCCCTGTGCATGAGGGTGTATGCCGTCAGCCAAATCGTCAAATGTAAGTACACTGTTCATGTCAACCAATTCGACATTTGCTCCGCTTTCGATTTTCTTATTTGCCACGCTCTCGACTTTTTTGTTGTAATCGTCAACCAAAGCATACAATTCCGCTTGATTTTTGCCTGTCAGATTGTACTTTGATTTTTCGTTTATGTACGGTATTTTAACCATGTATAATTTGCCGTATTCGGGCAGTACGCTGATAATCTTGTCAACCAATTTTTCCAGACGTTTTCCCGCATTATCCAAATCGTACAAAGCCATTATATCATTTGTGCCAATCTGTAAAAGCACAATATCGGGTTTTGCCTCCGCAAGCCATTTATCGGCATATGTGGCGATACCCTCTCTGCCGTTGCCCTCACAGTCGTCCTCCGGCGATATTCTTTCAATCGCCCAGCCGGAATGTCCCTCATTATGATTATCATATCCCGTACCTGTCCGCTCCGAGCCCACAAACTGAACTTTGTCACTGTAACCGTTCTTCTCCAACAAATCACACAATTCGTTTCTGTATGCACCGGCAACCGAAAAACCGTTTGTTATTGAGTCGCCGAACGGCATTATTCTTACTTTATTCATTCTCTCTCCGCCTTTTATGTTTAATATAATAATTTTATCGCAACTTAACAGCTATGTCAAATGGTATATGCAATAAAAAAGCTTTTGATAAAAACACCGCCTGCGGGCGTAGGACTAAGGTAGCATTTTTGATTTTTTGTCATTGCGTTTTACGCAATTTCCTGCAAATTAAAACAGCACACCGATGAAAAATGCTTGAAAATTCATATATCGTTTGTTATAATAAATACAAATAATATGGGGGGATATTTATGAAAAAAATTTTATCGATTATTCTGTTGACTGCAATGCTTTCAGCAACCACATTACCTGTTTTTGCGGATAGTGGTACTGTGAGCGCTTCGGATAATTCCGAGCAATCCGCACCATACAGCGATTGGGCGACTGACAGTGTGGAAAAGGCAATAAGTCTGAATATTATCGATTATGATATAAATCGTAATTATTATGAAAATATCACTCGTGAGGCTTTTTGCGAGCTTATCTATAACTATTGCAAAAATGTTGCAAATGTCATTTCTTCTGATGAAGATAATGTAAAAATGCCGTTTACAGATACTGCAAATACTCATTGTGCCGTATTAAATGCAATGGGAATTATAAACGGCAAATCCGAAACGGAATTTGCTCCGAATGATTTTCTTACCCGTGAAGAAGCCGCCGCTATCCTTTGCAGATTAATAAACAAGGTATACTCCGACTGGGCTGTTACCGAGTTATACTACATATTCGATGATGAAGAACAAATTTCGGATTGGGCAATGTCGCCGGTTCAAACCCTTTGCAATTTAGGAATTATGACAGGTGTTGAGAATAATAAATTCGCACCAAAAGATTTATACACAACAGAACAGGCTATCACAACAATTATAAGAATATATAAACATTCCAATAAAAGTCATACAACTTTCACTGACAAGCTGAATAAACAAATGCCGGCAGATAAAAATTATATGTTTTCACCATTATCGATTAAAACGGCTTTATTAATGGCTGCAAACGGTGCGTCGGGAGAAACTTTGCAGGAAATATTAGATGCAGCCGATGTTGATAACCTTGATGAGTACAATGCCAATATCAAAAATATGATAGACCTATACTCGAATGACGACACTCTGATTTTTAATATTGCAAATTCGATATGGCTAAACAGCGACCAGACTTCACAAAAATTTTCAGATGAATTTACAAAAACATTATCTGACAATTTCTACGCAGTATCCGACACTGTAAACAATTCTAATGCTGTCAACAAGATTAACAGCTGGGTAAATGACAATACCAACGGTAAAATTCCTACCATACTTAATGACGATTGCAATAACTTTTTGGTTATGCTTGTAAATGCAGTATATTTTAAAGGCAGATGGCTATATAGATTTAACAAATCTGCCACAAAACCCGATACATTTACCTCACAGGACGGAAAAACAAAAGATATTGATTTTATGAACAGGACAGCGTTTATGTTATCTGCAAATATTGATAATGCAGCTATTGTAAAATTGCCATACTATTCTGAATATAATAAAAAGCACATAAGTATGTATCTTATAACCTCCGACAAAGATTACAATGCCGAAGAATTGTTGAAAAATGCAACATTTTCTTCAAAATATATTGCACTTTCCGTTCCTAAATTCAAAATTGAATATAACACTTCTTTGTTTTATCCGTTAAAGGCTATCGGCATAAATAAAGCATTTGATATTGATGCTGAATTTAACAAAATGTTAGACCAAGGTACTACATCAATCGGCAATGTGCTGCACAAAACTTATATAGATGTTGACGAAAACGGTACAGAAGCCGCAGCAGTTACTGCTTTCAGTGCCGGCAACGGTATGATGACTTCTAAACCTGAACCGACAGTTATAAAGTTTAATAAACCGTTCACATTCGTGATTAAAGATGATGCAAGTGATGAAATATTATTCATAGGCAAATATGCTTTTGCACAATAATTGCCGAACACAAAAAACTCTGTACGTCCAATGGATGTACAGAGTTTTTTTATTACAATTTCCTAATATGTTTAATAATCTTTGACGGTGAAAAAATGCTCCGCCAAAATTCAGGTGTAAGCAATACAAGCATCGGATATATCTCCAATCTTCCCGCAAGCATATCAAATATCATAGTCCACTTTGATAAATACGAAAACGGAGCAAAGCTCTCGGTAGGACCTGCCATTCCCAAACCCGGACCGATATTATTTATCGTTGCCGCCACCGCCGTAAATGTCGTTGTGAAATCATAATTATCTATCGCAATAATCATCACCGATATAACAAATATGAAAATATACGCTATAATAAATGTATTTGTCGAACGTATTGTATCGAGTGCAACAGGCTTTTTCTCGCTTTTTATATTCACTACACGGCTCGGATGAAAGAACAGTGTAAGTTCTTTTTTTACGGTTTTAAAAAGCATGGTAACTCTCGAAACCTTGATACCGCCGCCCGTACTTCCCGCACAAGCACCCACAAACATAATCGCAATAATTACAATATTCGTAAGCATAGGCCATTTCGGATAATCATAGTCTATTGTCGAAAATCCCGTTGTGGTAATGATTGATGAAACCTGAAAAAATGCGTGCCGCAGCTTATCCCAAAACGGCATATCCATAAGTGCACCGCTGTGCCAGAATGAAAGCATAATAAGCGTTGTCGCACTTATTATAACCAAAATGTAGTTACGCACTTCTTCAAATCCCAACGCTTGTCTGAACCGACGCATCAGCAAAAGAAAATAAAAGCTGAAATTCACACCGAAAAGCATCATAAATATTCCGACAACCCATTGTATATACGGGCTGTAACTTGCCATACTGTCGTTAAGTATCGCAAATCCTCCCGTACCTGCCGTACCTGCCGATATATTTATCGCATCAAACACTGACATTCCGCCAAAAATCAGAAATATAAACTCTGTAATTGTCAGCGTTGTATAGATAGCATAAAGCACAAATGCCGTATGTCTGACTTTTGGCAAAAGTTTGTCCACCGACGGTCCGGGACTTTCCGCTTTCATTATATTCATATGCGAACCGCCCGTCATAGGCAAAAGTGCAAGCAAAAACACAAGCACGCCCATACCGCCTATCCAATGCGTAAAACTTCGCCAGAACAACGATGCGTGCGACAGGCTTTCCACATCATTGAGTATACTCGCACCCGTTGTGGTAAATCCCGAAACCGCCTCAAACATCGCATCTGTAAAGGACGGGATTTCTCCTGTCAACACAAAAGGCATACCGCCGAAAAGTGTCATCAATATCCATGAAAGTGCGGTTACCGCAAAGCCTTCCCGTGCATAAAACGTCATATTCTTAGGTTTTCGGCTCACAATAATTATACCGATAACCAAAGATATAACCGCCATTATAAGAAAAGCCGCTCCTGTTTTTTCTCTGTATACAAGTGCCGTAAAAAATGGCAGCAGCATAAACGCACCAACTATATTAAGCACCCACCCCAATATATATATAACTGCTCTGAAATTCAAAGCTACTCCTCCGTTCCGATTTATCGCTTAAATATATCCGAAAAACTGTTAATTCCCGTATGCGTTGTCACAAACACAACGCTGTCACCCGGCATGAAACAATCATCACCGCCCGGAATAAATGATTTTCCGTCACGCCGTATCGATGCAATCAGCAGATTATCTTTAAGATTTAATTCTCTAAGCGGAACATTGGTATATTTTGCCTCCATTTTTATTTTATATTCAATAGCAACCGCTCTGTCATCAAAAATATGATACATAGTTTCAAGATTGCTGTCAATAGAATTCTTTTTCGCACGCACATATGTGCGGATAATTTCAGCTGTAATCTGCCGAGGATACACAATAGAACCGATGTTAAGGCTATTGATAACATTTGAGAAATTTATATGATTTACCTTTGTAACCGCTTTAATATTGTGTGATGTTTTCATTGCATAAAGCGAAAGCAATACATTCTCCTCGTCAAGCCCCGTAAGCGGTATAACTGCGTCCATATTTTCAAAACTTTCCTGTGACAATAAATCCTCGTCAGTTCCGTCGCCGTTTACAATCATGACATCATCGGGCAGCAGCTCATTTAAATCATTACAGCGTTTCGGGTCTATCTCAATAATCTTTACATAAACCCCCGACTGACACAGGAAATTTGCAAGATAAAACGACGTACGTCCGCCGCCTATTATCATTACCGAATTAATGCCTCGTCCGCCCAGACCGATTTTATCAAAAAACGCATACGCATTCTTCGGTGTCGCTATGAACGATACAATATCCCCGTCCGCCAGTTCATAACTTCCGTTTGGAATTGTAATCTCGCCGTTTCGCTCGACCGCACAGATAAGCACATTGTCAAAAACTGAATTTTTCGGGAAATCCATAAGTTTCTTTCCTATCAGATTGCAGTTTCCCGATAGTTTAAACTTAATCATCTCCACCGCACCCTTTGCGAATGCGTTCACCGACATAGCATAATTGAAATGCAGAATACGGTTGATTTCCTTTGCCGCTTCAAGCTCGGGATTTATAATCAGCGATATTCCCAACTTATCACGCAGATATGAAAGTTCATTCGCATAGTCGGGCGTTCTCACACGGGCTATTGACGAACAGTTTCCGACCTTTTTCGCCAATGTACAGCAAAGCAGATTTAACTCGTCCGAATCGGTAACAGCAATCATAATATCCGCATTTTCAATTCCCGCCTCGATAAGCGTACTGTAACTTGAACCGTTTCCGACAATACCCATAATATCGTATGTGGTGGAAAGTCTGTTCACCAATGTTTGGTTTTTATCTATAATAACAATATTGTTTCCCTCTTGGGTAAGCATATCCGCAAGAGTGATACCAACCTTTCCCGCACCTACTATTATAATATTCAATCCTTTTTTTTTCGGAACAAACAACTTTTCCAAAATAGACATAATCCCCAATCCTCCTAAAACATATATATTCTACCACACAGTATAGTAAATTTCAATATATGTTTTTACTAATTAAATGCGTTTTTATATTCATTATGTATTACAATATTTCTTAAAATTTTTACCGTTTTGCTCGAAATTCTAAAAAATACTTTCTAGGATTAATATAACATATCAAAAATTTTTTATCACATAAATGTAAAAAAGTATTGACAAAATATTATTCATGTGGTATTATATATCTTGTCAGTGTGGGAGTGGCTCAGTGGTAGAGCGTCACCTTGCCAAGGTGAACGTCGCGAGTTCGAATCTCGTCTTCCGCTCCATCAAACACAGTTTCTTTGAAACTGTGTTTTTTTATTTGTAAGAAATCAAAAATGCCGCCTTATTTCTATATTTCTATGTCCGCAGAAGAACTATCAGAATATTTTTCATTATGAAAATACTAAAAAACAGGTTATCGGATATACTCGATAACCTGTTTTCGCTGATATTATAAATTTGTAAATCCCAAAAGTCTAAGCCATCTGTAACAGCTTCTGTTCCAGTGTGCAACATGAGATATATCAGGAGATAATCCCAGTCCGTGCGGTCCGATAGGATATATGTGCATTTCAAAAGGAACTTGTACCTTGCTCAATGCCGCCGCATACATCAGTGAATTTTCAACAGGCACTGCCGCATCGCTTGACGTGTGCCACAAAAACGCAGGCGGTGTATCCTTTGTAACCTGTTTGTGCAGCGACATAAAATCCTTCATTTCCTGTGACGGATTTGAACCAATTAAATTAGTTCTTGAACCGTCATGTCTGTACTCACCCATATCAATTACAGGATAGCACAAAATAGTCGCATTCGGCTTACAGTCTTCTTCATCAATTATATCTGTCGGTTCATAAATATCTTTATCATAGTGTACCGATAACGATGCCGCCAAATGTCCGCCCGCCGAAAATCCCATAACTGCAATTCTGTTTCGGTCAATTCCGTATTTTTCCGCATTGTAACGCACATATTTCATAGCACGCATAGCGTCCGCAAGTTCTGCCGGATGGCGGTTCGGCGAAACTCTGTAATCCAGCACAAACGCTGTTATACCTATCGAATTGAACCACTCGGCAATAGCTTTTCCCTCATGCGGTGCTTTAAATTCATACGCTCCGCCGGGACACACTATAACCGCACTTTTAGAGTTTTCCGCAATGTATGGAACAAGCTCCGGAACAAAATCATCTGCCAATCCGAACGGGATTTTATGTTCCCACAATTTCATAATAATTCCCCCTATTTAGTTTCAGCTGTCGGGTTCTGCTCATATTCTTTTATCTTTTTAAGCATATCCTCAACAGAAGATTTTTTAATTGTAAATTGTACTTTGCCGTCTCTGCGTACCGCATAGCTCAGCTCATTAATCGGTATATATTCAACCAAAACATCTGCATTTTCGTTATATCCCGTATATTTTACCGTAACTTCGGGACTGCCCAATGTCTCATTTTTATATACACCGTCAACATACAATGAAATTATATTCTGATAAGCATTCTTTGATGCCTTATCCCCCGCATCAGCACCGTTTACCTTAAACGCAAATTTCTGGTCATCAACGTGGTCAATATCCATTGTCATGGTATGGTCGGCAGTGATTACTTCAAGCTTTGATACCTTTGCTATTTCGTTCATACCCTGTAATTTGCTTACCGCCAAAAATTCGTCCGTATACGCAAATTCCAATGCACTTTCACTTACCGCAAATACCGTATTCAAATCGTTCAGCTTCACATATGTGACATGATTTTCCGTATTGCCCAAAATCAATTTTTGTTCTTCCGTACTGTCAATCGTAACATTGTCATCTTTGTATGTCGCCGTTACCAATGTCACAACCGCACTCGGATTGTCAAATCCGTAATTTCCGTCTTTTTGAGCCGGTGTATCTATTGTCAGTTCCGAGATAGGCGTTAAAATCTTATCGTCAACGTACTGGTCAATAGCCGCCAAAGTATCTGCATACGGCTCTGTTATCGTCCACACATTATATGAGGTATCATCTATATTTTCTTTCATTTTTAAATGGAGCGTCGGTTTATTCCTGCGTTCAAACTTCATCTCCACAAGCTTTGATGTGTCGATTTTAAAACGGTTGAAGCTCTGATAATAGCTAAGCGGCTGATTTAATGTATCAACCTTATACGAATAGATGCTGTAAATCGTATCCGCACCGTTTACCATAAAGAAATACTCGCCTGTTGTAGGGCTTGCATTTCCTATAAGCAGTTTATCTGTCTGACCGCTTTTTAATGTCACATTAATTGTAATGCTCGGATTGTCCAATCCGTACTCCGACAAATCCGCCGGCAGCTTTGCAATCTCATTATTCGACATCATAGTAAGTACGGTTGTAAGCAAATTATCCAGCTTACTCGAATCAATGTTTTCCTGTTCCACATCATTCAATGTCCAGCTGTCCTCACCCGTATTTTTTGCGGTAAGCGTATTTTCGGCTGTTTTAACTTCAATCTTGCTTACATCTTTTCGGTCTGCTTTATATGCAGTGTAGCTCGGGGTCTGTGTCGCTTGCGGAGTATCGCTTTCTTTATCTGACGGATTCATTTTCGTCACCGCTATCAACAGTCCTATCAAAACCGCCACAACAACAGCCAATATAATAATATTACGCCATAACGGCATCTTGCTTTTCATTACAGATGTCTCCTCCTTACCCAAATAACAATACCTGTGATAAGGATTGCCAACGGTACAATTATAACAAATACCAGGAATATTACTATCGAATCCATACCCGGAACTACTATTCTGTCCGAAATCAATGACCTTGATTCTATCGAATAATCGTCTTTTGAGCCTTGAAGGAAGTTCAATATATTACCATACAAATCATAGTTTGCGAAATTATACTGTGTTGCAATGTTCATATCCAAGTCAAGCAGCATAGGCGTACCCGATACAAATATCATTGCGTCATTTTCAGGCGAGTCGCCCTGCTTTGTGGCAACTGCCGCAATAGGGTAACTGTTTGTTGTGTCGCCGTCTGTTTTATCCAATGATTCCGATGTTGCCGGCTTTGAATAAGTTTCCTCCGACGATTTTAAAATTGTACGCACTTCTATACCGTTATTGCTGTCAAACAAAGGCTTAACAATCTTCGCATACGGCATATATGTCACCATACGTTTGCTGCTGATTAAATCATTTGTAATATCGTCCTCGTTAAAGTCGGACAAAACAAGCGGTGTCTGACCGATAACAACAATATTGCTTCTGCTTGATTCTACCGCATAATCGTTTGTAACCTCTATTCCCCAACCCTTGATATACTCATACAAGTTAGGCAAATCGACAGGATACGAATCAAATATAAACTGTGCTTTTCCCGCATTTTTAAAGAAAGTATCAAGCTTTGCAAGTTCCGCCATTGTAAAGTCCGAATTAGGTGCGGCAACAACAAGCATTTTTACGTCATTCGGAATATCTTCTGTTGCCAGATTTATATCCGATACGGTGTAATTTTCACTTTCCAATTTAGCTTTTGCACCGACTAAATCGTCCTCGCCGTGACCTTTTATAAAGCAAGCCTTATAATCCTCCTTGCTCGATACATACTTCAAGCCGGCGGTGATTTTCTGTTCCACCTTAATGCTTGTCGCCTGCTGGCTCTGCGAATCAATATTGTACAATTCGCTGTATTCGTATACCTTAAATCTGTCACCGGCATCAATAATTACAGAGTACTGCGAAAGCGTCTGCGAGCCTGTAACATATTTTTGACCGAAAGTAGGATTTTCGGTAGGATTAATATTTTTAATTTTTATATTCTTATTTGCAACTGCATATTTGTCCAAAATTGTACGCACGTTTTCGTCCTGGTCCGCTTCGCTTGCAAGAATATAAATTGTAGTCGGTGTATCGTAGGTTTTCAAATAATCATATGTTTTATCCGAAATTTCATATATCTGTTTTGACGTAAGGTCTATCTTAACAGGGAATTTCCCGACAAATACAGTTACCAATACGTTCAATAATACAATAACCGCCAAAACGCCGACAACAACAACCCATGAGTTAAGAGCATATTTCCATTTTCTTGATTTCATACTTTTTCCTCCTAGTTCCAGCGTCTTTTTTCAAATACACGAACCGTTAAAAATAAAAAGACCGCTATCAAACTCAAATAATAAATAATTGACTCAATATTTAACACGCCCATTGTAAAATCAGTAAATTTATTAGTCGGAGAAACCCATAACAACACCTTTGAAACAGCCGAATTGCCTATTGTCTGAGCAACCCAGTTAATCACAATGGTTAAAATTACGACACCGTATGTTGAAATCAATGCAATAACCTGACTTTCGGTAATTGCCGACATAAACGCACCTATGCTTATTATGCTTGCACAAAACAGGATAAATCCTATATATGCACTGCAATTTTCAGCAAACGGGACTTTGCCGTAAAAGCTCATAATAATCGGATAAAGCAATGTTACCGCAACACCTACCAAAAATGCCGCCACTGCCGCAAAGAATTTACCCAAAACCATTTCCGTAATCGAAATCGGAGCGGTAATCAATAATTGGTCGGTTTTTGTTTTTCTGTCCTCGGAGAACAAACGCATCGTAAGCACAGGGATTATAAATATAATCGCACTCACCATGCTTGAAAAATACGGTGTCATGGTTGATGTGGCATAGCTGATATTTGTCGCACAGAATATATATCCGCTCAAAACCATAAAAATCGTCAAAAATACATAACCCGGCATCGACTGAAAATATGCCTTAAATTCCCTTTTAAATATCGCTTTCATCTGTTTCAGCCTCCTCTTTTGCCTCTTGTACTTCCGCATTATCTTCACTGTCGGAATTTTGAGTATTATCGGAACTTTCATTCTCCTGAATTTCGGCAACCTGCTGCGAATAGTCCTCAACAGGCTGTTCCCCGTCCAAGTTTTCCGTTAATTGAATGAATATATCTTCAAGCGATGCACCTATTTCTTTCTGCATCAAAATAGGCAGCTGCTTTTGTGCAAATTGCAAGAACAGATTTTTATTGAAATCGCCGTCAACAGAACTGTCTATGCTGATTTCAAAGTCATATGCTCCGTCCTCTTTCTGTCCCAGCGGAACTACATCTGTCACCGCCATCATTTCGTCAAGAGTCTGTGCAATTACATTTTCATCACCCAATACACGAATCTGCATTTTCCTATTCTGTGCAAAATTGCGTGCAAGATTTTCGGGAGTATCCTCAGCAATCAGCTTTCCCTTATTGATAATAATTACTCTCTCACACACCGCACTTATCTCCGGCAAAATATGCGAGCTTAAAATTATCGTTCTCGCCTGTCCCAAATCTTTTATAACATTTCTTATTTCGATAATCTGTTTCGGGTCAAGGCCAACCGTCGGCTCGTCCAAAATAAGCACTTCGGGGTCACCAAGCAAAGCCTGTGCAAGACCTACCCTCTGCTTATAACCCTTTGACAGATTTGCGATTTTTCTGTTTTTTACATCATCAATCTTCACAATATCCATGACAGACTGAATATGTTCTTTCTTGTTTTTGCCTTTTATTTTTTTAAGGTCATACACAAAATCAAGGTAATCCTTAACAACCATATCCGTATACAGCGGCGGTATTTCCGGCAGATAGCCTATTCTTTTTTTCACTTCGTTAGGCTCTTCCAAAATATCGTGTCCGTCAACCTTAACACTGCCGCTTGTCGATGATATATATCCTGTAATAATGTTCATTGTAGTGGATTTGCCGGCACCGTTAGGTCCGAGAAAGCCCAACACCTCGCCTTTATTTACAGTAAATGAAATATCGTCAACTGCTTTTTTCTTTCCATAAACTTTTGTTAAATGGGAAATCTCAATCATTAATTATCAAGCTCCATTCCGCTGCAAATTACAGCTATTTTCTATTTATTACATTGTCGGCAGTCCGTATAATATTCCATTATATTCATAACAGGCAAGCCTGTATTTTACAAACGGCTTGCCTGTATATTCTGCGAACTGATTTCCCGACATCTGTTCTATTCTATTATAAAACTTTGATACGTTAAAAATAAGTATTATTTATGAACAAATTATGAACATTTTATTCTTCATCTTCTGTTTTTGTCACGTTAATAAATAATTCGTCAAGCTGTTTTTGTTCAACAACATCAGGAGCATTGGTCATAAGCTCTGACGCATTCTGTACCTTAGGGAATGCGATAACGTCCTTAATATTGTCACAGCCTGTAAGCAGCATAACAAGTCTGTCAAGACCGTATGCCATACCGCCGTGAGGCGGTGTACCATACTTAAATGCTTCCAAAAGATAACCAAACTTAGCGTCTGCGTCTTCTTTTGTCAAGCCAAGCAATTTAAACATTCTCTGCTGCAAATCACTGTTGTAAATTCTGATACTGCCGCCTCCGGCCTCACAGCCGTTGATAACAATATCATATGCCTTCGCTCTTACTCTGCCGGGGTCAGACTCCAAATATTCCAAATCTTCGTCCATCGGAGCAGTGAACGGGTGGTGCATAGCTGTAAATCTTTGTTCTTCCTCGCTGTATTCAAGCAATGGGAATTCTGTTACCCACAACAAGTCGTAAGTACCCTCTTTAATCAATCCCAATTTTTTTGCAACGTGCAAACGCAATGCACCCAAAGAATCGAATACAACATTATTTTTATCGGCAACAAATACCAGCAAGTCGCCGACTTCACCGCCCATAGCAGTGATAATATTCTTAACTGTATCTTCCGACAAGAATTTTGCGAATGATGAACGGTTCTCATTTTCACCGATGTTCAGCCATGCAAGACCTTTTGCACGATATGTCTTTACATATTCGCCGAGAGCATCAATTTCCTTACGGCTGAATTTTGCTCCCGCACCCTTAATATTGATACCACGAACACTTCCGCCGTTCTCGACAGCACCGTCAAACACCTTAAATCCGCAGCCTTTTACAACCTCTGAAATATCCTGCAATTCAAGACCGAAACGTGTATCAGGCTTATCAGAACCGTACTTTTCCATAGCCACTTTCCACGGGATACGTCTTAGCGGAAGTTCAACATCATAGCCGATAGTATCCTTAAATACTTGCTTGATAAACTTTTCATTAATTCCCATTACATCATCAGCCTCAACAAATGACATTTCAAGGTCGATTTGTGTAAATTCCGGCTGACGGTCTGCACGAAGGTCCTCATCTCTGAAACACTTTACAATCTGGAAATATCTGTCCATACCCGACGCCATCAATATCTGCTTATAAAGCTGCGGTGACTGAGGCAATGCGTAGAATTTGCCCGGATGAACACGGCTCGGCACAAGATAATCTCTCGCACCCTCCGGAGAACTCTTGATAAGCATAGGAGTTTCTATCTCCAAGAATTGATTTTCAGAAAAATACTTTCTTGCCGCCATTGCGATACCGTGACGTACTATCAAATTCTTTTGTACGTCCGGACGTCTTAAATCAAGGTATCTGTATTTCAATCTTGTTTCTTCTTTAACGTTTGAATTTTCTTCAATAGCAAACGGAGGTGTTGCGGCAGTATTCAAAATTCTAAGCTCCGTAACCTGAATTTCAATCTGACCTGTTTTCATATTAGGATTCACCGATGAACGCTTAACAACTTCACCGACAGCGGCTATAACATATTCGTTACGAAGTGACTGAGCTTTTTCAAAAGCCTCCTTATTAATATCCTCCGAAAATGACAGCTGTACGATACCGCTGATATCTCTAAGGTCTACAAAAGTCAATGCGCCAAGCTGACGATAAACCGCAACCCAACCCATTACTACTACCTTTTCGCCGATATTTTTTTCACTAAGCTCCGTACATCTGTGTGTACGCTTAATACCATGTAATGTTTCCATTTTTATCCTTCCCATCTATAAACAAAATATTACTTTAAATATTCCGCAAAATCATCAAATTTAACTGTTTGGGTATCGCCCGTTTCCATATTTTTAATATTAGCAGCACCCTGTTCGATTTCATTATCGCCGATAACAACCGAATATTTAGCACCCAGCTTGTCCGCATATTTCATTTGTGCTTTCAGACTGCGTTTCATATGGTCACATTCGGCACAAACAAACTGCTGTCTGATTTTGTATGTTAATTGTTGTGCAAACTTCGCCGCATTGTCGCCGATAGACGCAATAAATATGTCCAGTTTGTTGTTATTCGGAATTTCCACTCCCTGTGCTTCCAAAGCCAACAGCAATCTTTCAACACCAAGTCCGAAACCTATACCCGGTGTAGGATTTCCGCCCAGTTCTTCAACCAAACCGTCATATCGTCCGCCGCCGCATACCGCACTTTTTGCACCTATGTTGTCTACCAATACTTCAAATACAGTCTTTGAATAATAATCAAGTCCACGCACAATACCTGTATCAATGTTAAATGGTATATCATAGGCGGTCAGACTCTGCTTAACCGCATCAAAATGTTCCTGACATTCTTCGCACAAATAATCAATAAGCACGGGAGCACCTTTGCCGATTTCGCCGCAGACAGGCGATTTACAATCAAGTATTCTAAGCGGATTACGCTCCAAACGTCCTTTACAAGTGTCGCAAAGGTCGTCATATCTTGCTCTGAAATACTCTTTCAACACTTCATTGTACTTTGCACGGCATTTCGGACAGCCGATACTGTTAATGCTGACTTCCAGATTTTCCAGTCCGACACGGCGTAAGAATGTAATAGCCAAAGAAATGATTTCCGCATCAATGCTAGGCTCTGCCGAACCGAATGCCTCTATACCAAACTGGTGAAATTCTCTCAAACGTCCTGCCTGAGGTTTTTCGTATCTGAAACAAGGTATGTTGTAGAAAAACTTTGCCGGCAATGGATTGTCAAAAATATGATTTTCCAAATATGCTCTTGCCGCCGATGAAGTACCTTCCGGACGAAGTGTAATACTGCGTTTGGCTTTATCTAAAAATGTGTACATTTGCTTTTCAACAACATCGGTTGTATCACCAACGCCGCGTTCAAATAATTCTGTATGTTCAAAGGTAGGAGTTCTTATCTCATTATAACCGAAATTTTTGCATACCTCTCTGAATGTATCTTCAAGATACTGCCACTTGTAACTGTCTTTCGGCATTAAGTCCTTAGTACCTTTGGGTGCTTGTGTTACCACCTTGTTCACTCTCCTTATATAAAAAGTTTCTGACGTTTTAAAAAAAATCTCTCAATCTGTGGCAAAAATATCGCTACAAATGAGAGATAATTATTATCCTATTATATTGTACATTCTGTATACTTGCGTGTCAAGTGTTTTTACTTTTTATTTTCAATTCTTTCATTAATAAATATATTTTAACTAAAAAATACCGACAGCTGCAAACTCTCGGTATTTGGTGCGTCTGACAGGATTTGAACCCGCGACCTTCAGAATCGGAATCTGACGTTCTATCCAGCTGAACTACAAACGCATTGATAACTTATAATATTTTACTACACACATCTTGTTTTGTCAACCCCGACTGTTTTGCTAAATTGTAATTATCATCCACTATTCGTTGACATCATCAAATCAATGTTATATAATTTATATAATGAATTTTTTATAAGTCGGAGGGAGAAATAACATGAAAATCCTTGTTACGGGTGCAAACGGATTTGTCGGCAAAAATCTTATTGCCGAGTTAAAAAACCGCTCCTGCAATGATATATTTGAATATGACATCGATACTCCGCCCGAATTGCTGGATAAATACTGCCATGAATGTGAATTTGTGATACATCTTGCCGGTGTAAACCGCCCGAAGGATAACAGTGAATTTATGTCAGGGAATTTCGGGTTCACTTCCAAACTTTTATACACTCTGGAAAAGTACAATAACAAATCCACGATTCTGATGTCCTCGTCAATCCAAGCCGAGCTTGACAATCCGTACGGACAAAGCAAGCGTGCGGGCGAAAATCTGATTTTTGACTACGGCAGAAAAAATAATGTCGATGTATTCGTGTACCGTTTCCCAAACCTGTTCGGAAAATGGTGCAGACCGAATTACAACAGCGTCATAGCAACGTTCTGCCACAACATTGCACACGATTTGCCAATCACCGTAAGCGACCGAAACCATACACTTAATTTGGTATATATTGACGATGTTGTAAACGAAATAATAAACGCCGTGAATAACAAAGCCAACAAGCACTCGGACGGATTTTGTTATGTTGATACGGTGCATACCGCCTCTTTGGGCGAAATTGCGGATTTGATTTACTCGTTTAAGGAAAGCCGAAAAACCTTGCTGCTGCCCGATATGCCCGACGGCAGTTTTGCAAAAAAGCTGTACAGCACATACCTGAGTTATCTTGCCGAGGACAATTTCAGTTACCCTCTGACCGTCCATGCCGACGAACGTGGCTCTTTCACCGAAATTATCCGCACGATAAGCAGCGGACAGGTTTCCGTCAATATTTCAAAACCGCACATCGTAAAGGGCAATCACTGGCACAATACAAAGAACGAGAAATTTATTGTCGTAAGCGGAAAGGGTGTAATACGTTTCAGAAAACCCGACAATGACAATATTATAGAATATTTTGTCAGCGGCGATAATCCCGAAGTTGTCGATATTCCGGTCGGGTACACGCACAATATAGAAAATCTCGGCGATACGGATATGGTTACAATCATGTGGTGCAACGAATGTTACAATCCCGACAAACCCGACACATACTATTTGGAGGTATAAAAATGGCTGATAAATTAAAACTGATGACGATAGTCGGCACACGTCCCGAAATTATAAGACTTGCGGAAGTTATAAAAAAATGTGACAAATATTTTGACCAGATACTTGTACACACCGGTCAAAATTACGATTATGAATTAAACCAAATATTTTTTGACGATTTAAAGCTGCGTCAGCCCGACTTTTATCTTAATGCGGTCGGTGCGGATTTGGGCGAAACAATAGGCAATATCATTGCAAAATCGTACAAATTAATGACCGAACAAAAACCCGACGCACTGTTAATTCTCGGTGACACAAATTCATGTCTTTCGGCAATATCCGCAAAAAGGCTTCATATACCTATATTCCACATGGAGGCAGGAAACCGATGCAAGGACGAATGTCTGCCCGAGGAAACTAACCGCCGTATTGTCGACATCATAAGCGATGTAAACATGGCTTATTCGGAACACGCAAGAAGGTATCTTGCCGAGTGCGGTCTGCCGAAAGAGAGAACCTATGTGACAGGCTCGCCTATGGCGGAGGTTCTGCACAAAAATTATGACAAAATTAAAAATTCAGATGTTTTGGAGAAACTCGGTCTTGAAAAAGGCAGATATATTCTGCTTTCGGCACACCGTGAAGAAAATATCGACACCGAAAAGAATTTCTTCAATTTAATGAATGCTGTAAATGCACTCGCCGAAAAATACGATATGCCTATTCTGTATTCATGCCACCCGAGAAGTGCCAAATATATCGAAAAGCGAAAATTTGAATTTGACAAGCGTGTCATAAAGAACAAACCTCTCGGTTTTCACGATTACAACCATTTGCAGATGAACGCATATGCGGTTGTTTCGGACAGCGGTACTCTGCCTGAGGAATCAAGCTTTTTCCTTTCGGTCGGCAGTCCGTTCCCTGCGGTATGTATCCGCACGAGCACCGAACGTCCCGAAGCTTTGGACAAAGGCAACTTCATACTTGCCGGCATTACCACGAACCAGGTTCTGCAAGCTGTCGATACCGCCGTTTGCATGAACGCCAACGGTGATTACGGTATACCCGTTCCCGACTATATTGAGGAGAATGTATCAACAAAAGTAGTGAAAATCATTCAGTCATATGTCGGCATAGTAAACCGAATGGTGTGGCGAAAAGACGGATAAAGAGCAAAAGCTTTCGTTCTTTCACAAAAAATACTTTAAAAATACGCAATTATGTGATACAATATTATACATAGCTTAAAATGCTTATTAATAAATTTATATACACTATAAAAGAATGGAGAGTTGACGTGAATACATTATGTTCTAGATGCGGAAAAAATCCCGCTGTTGTATTCATCACTAAATTGGAAAATAACCAAACCACAAACGAAGGACTATGTCTTTTGTGTGCCAAGGAGCTGGGAATTGCTCCGTTTAATGATATGATGAAACAGCTGGGTATCAAAGACGAGGATTTGGAGGGGCTTAACGACCAAATGTCGGACTTTTTGGGAAACATGGGCGATATATCCTCCCCCGAAGATTTGCAGAATATGTTCGGAACTATGCTCGCCTCTGATGAAAACGGAAGTATAGAGGGTGGTGCGGCAACTGCACCGATGAATTTCCTTAACAATATATTCAGCAGCGGTGCGACACCGTTCCAAAGCGACAAAGACCGTGAAAAAGCCCAAAAGAAAAACGGCAGACCAAACAGCAAGAAAAAGAGTATGCTTGACACTTACGGCACAAATCTTACCGCAAAAGCGGCTATGGGTCAGGTTGACCGGGTTATCAGCCGTGACACCGAAATCGACAGGGTTATACAGATTTTGAACCGCCGTTCAAAGAATAATCCCGTATTGCTCGGTGAACCGGGCGTCGGTAAAACAGCTATTGCCGAGGGACTTGCCTGCCGTATATTTGAAAAGAGCGTACCGCCGAAATTATTCGGTTATCAGCTTTATCTGATTGACTTTACCGCATTGGTTGCCGGCACACAGTTCCGTGGTCAGTTTGAGGCACGTTTAAAGAGTCTGCTTGAAGAGGCTCAAAAAATGGGCAATGTTGTACTGATTATAGATGAAATTCATAATATTGTTGCTGCCGGTGACGCCGAGGGTGCTATGAGTGCGGCAAATATTCTCAAACCGGCACTTGCACGGGGTGAAATACAGGTAATCGGTGCGACCACGCTTACCGAGTACAGAAAGCACATCGAAAAGGACAGTGCACTTGAAAGACGTTTCCAGCCTGTTTTGGTAGACGAACCGTCTGTTGAGGAAAGTGTTGAGATATTAAAAGGTATCAAAGACTATTACGAAAATTATCACAAAGTAAAAATATCCGATAAAGTAATCGAAACCGCTGTTCGTATGTCGGAAAGATACATCACCGACAGATTTTTACCCGACAAGGCTATCGATGTAATCGACGAGGCGGGTTCAAAGGTTAATTTGGAAAACAAGCCTCTTTATGAAATTGCAAAACGCAAAGAGGAGCTTTCACAAATCAATGATGATATGGAAGAAGCTACCCAATGCGAGGACTTTGAAAAAATTGCAGAATTAAAGAGCAAAACATTGCAGCTTAACAATGAAATAGCGGCTTTCCAAACCGAGGCGGACAAAGCTGAAATAACAACCGATGATATTGCGGCGGTTATCGAAAGCTGGACAAAAATCCCCGTTCACCGTTTGGCTGAGGACGAGGCAGAAAAGCTATTGGATTTGGAAAACAGAATACACAAGCGTGTAATCGGTCAGGACGAGGCAGTCAAAGCCGTTTCCCGTGCCATCAGACGTGGCAGAGCAGATATATCAAAGCACAAACGTCCTGTATCATTTATCTTTGCCGGTCCGACAGGTGTGGGTAAGACAGAACTTGTTAAGACCATTGCAGAGGTTATGTTCGACAATGAAGAGGCACTTATCAGAATTGATATGTCGGAATATATGGAGAAACACTCGGTGTCAAAGCTTATCGGCTCACCTCCGGGATATGTTGGTTATGACGATGCCGGTCAGCTTACCGAAAAAGTACGCAGAAAACCATACTCGGTAATTTTGCTTGATGAAATAGAAAAGGCAAATCCCGAAGTATTTAACCTGTTCCTTCAAATTCTTGACGACGGCAGAGTTTCCGACAGCCATGGCAAGATGATTAATTTTGAAAATACAATTATCGTTATGACCACAAACGCAGGTTCGGAATTTAAGGGCAAAGCACTAGGCTTTACGGGCGATGATACGCTGAAATTATCGGATAATGTATCCGCCAGCTTAAAGAGTATTTTCCGTCCTGAATTTTTGAACAGAATTTATGATATTGTTACATTCAATCCGCTTACAAAGGACGAAATGAAACAGATTATTGATTTGATGCTTAAAGATATTTATGAAAATATGTCTGAAAAGGGTGCGAAACTTACTTTGACAGACGCCGCAAAAGAGGTTATCTTTGAAAAAGGATATGACCCTAAATACGGTGCAAGACCGTTAAAGAGAGCAATCCAGACGGAGCTTGAAGACAAACTTGCACATCTTGCATTGACAGGTAAGATTAAAGAAGGCGTGCAAATTATCGCCGATGCAAAGGACGGCGAACTAACCGTTACCGTTGCTGAATTTAATTAACGATACCAAACTTTTTACAGAAATCACCTTATAATTAATAAAAAAAATGGAGTTGTTTAAACAACTCCATTTTTTATATGTGCAATTACGCATTTACACTTTTATTCTTTTTAACAAACACATTTGTATGTACCAATTTTGCTTTTGTCAAAGCATACAAAATCGGCGCTGTGATAATTGTATCAACATAGTGATGGAACAATGTACCGATTGTTGTTGTATACATAAGAAGTAAATTTACTGTCTTTTCAGGGAAGAACAACGGTGTTAAGCCGTATACAATAAGTCCCTCGGCAACAGCGTGCAAAACGGAAGTAACAACGATAGTCACGAAAATATTTGCATGACCTTTTTTAAGCATCAGCACTCCTGCAAAAGCAAACACAATATGTGACGCTGCTCTGATAACTACTATTATGTTGCCTGTTGCAATCCAAAATCCAAGACATGAACCGATTACTGTAAACAATGCCACCCACGGATTGATAAACATAGCTATCATAGTAGGAGTATGACTGGCAAGTGTTACGCTAAACGGCTGCGGTACAGGCAATTTCAGCGGTGAAAAAGTAATTACCATCGACAATGCGGTAAGCAGTGCCGCAAGCACTATGTTTCTTGTTTTGTTCATTATAATAAACATCCTTTCATCGCCCCGGAAAACATTCACCTATATTTCAATTAAAATTCTTTTCACCCCAAAATCATCTAAATGATAACTGATACATTTGTGAATTTTCTCCAAGTACATTTTGATATATTAGTACATATTATACAATATACCAACAAAAATTTCAATGTTACATTTAACAAACTTATAACAAATATTTTGATAGTTTTTGTGCAATTTAATAATTTATCACAGTAAATTGCTAAATCGTTTTAGGAGGGATGATAAGTGAATAAGTTCAATAACATAAAACGCAATATGTGTGAAATAGATATGTACTTACAATGTGTATCGAGAAACCGAAAAAATCGTCGAAAAAGAAAATTCAAATGCGACATAAAAAAATCAATTACCGACTATATTTCCTGTTTTTTTAAAAATTTATAGGCATATTATAGTATTATTTGTAACATTTTTTTAAACTTCATGTAACTTTTGTACCTTGTTTACCGACAAAAAATATGTTAAACTATATATTGGCTGATGTATACTCTTTTGATGTATATGTAAGCATATTTTTATAAGAAAGTCGGTGCTTTATATGAACGTTGCATACGTTTATTTGCAAATATACCGTTTATTTGATGAAATCACACCATTAAAAGTAGACTGCGGTCAGCTATGCAATGGTGCGTGCTGCAAAGGCGATGACTGCGGTATGTACCTTTTTCCGCACGAAGAAAAAGTATATGAATTTCTAAAACCCGATTGGGTCAAAATCGAAAAATCAGATTTTACTTATATTTACAACGGCAAAACATATAATGTACCGTTAGCACTTTGCAGTGGAACGTGCGACCGTTATCAGCGTCCGCTTGCGTGCAGAATTTTTCCGCTGACGCCGTATCTTGACGATGACGGCAATGTGGATATTATGATTGACCCTCGCGCAAAGAGCGTCTGTCCGCTGTCAAAAGCAATGCGTGTTGACGAGTATGACAGAGCCTTTGTCAAAAATATTTTAAAGGCTTTTCGTCTTTTGTGCAAAAACAAAGAGGTCTACGCTTTTATGCAGTCTTACACCGCTTATCTGAAAGACTGCGGTAAATTTTTTAAATAAATATTAAAGATTACACTGTATACTACGATATAATATTTTGTGTAATCAAACAGAAAGGAACAAAAATATCAGATGCGTACGGATTTAGAAAACAAACCGCTCCATGCAAAACCAAGACAACAAATAAAATTAACAAAGCAGGGCAAAATTATAATCATTTCGGTAGCTGCCGTATTGGCTGCATTGATAGTTCTTGCCGCTGTTCTTTCGATTGTACCGTCCGATACTATCGTTAAAGGCGTATACGCAGGCGACTTGAACCTTAGCGGTATGACACAGACAGATGCAGCAGCTGCTATTGCTTCGCATGAATTTGACAAGGGCAGAACCGCTTTTTCCGTAACAAGCAACGGAAAGAGCCGTGAAATCAATTTTACCGATATTGATTTGGCTGTTGATTCGGAGCAAATAGCTCAATCGGCATTCGACATATGTCACACAGGCAACAAAGCGTCTGACGCTTTTCAGGCACTTAGATTAAAATTTTCAAAAAAGAAACTGCCTGTAACTCACAAGGCAGATTCCATAAAGCTTGACACAATACTATTATCGCTCGGCGATGAAATATACGGCGAATTGAAACAACATTCGGTAGCCGTTGCCGATGATTACAACTCTGTCATTGTAACTCCGGGAGTATCGGGTTGCAGTTCAAATGTTGAAAGTGCGAGAAATGAAGTTTTGAAAAGTTTATCAGAATTGAAATTCGATAATATCAATGTTACATTAAACAAAGAAAAACCGCAGGACGTCAATGTGGATTCATTGGCAAGCGAAGTATTCTCCGAACCGCACGACGCTTATTATGCCGTTCAGGACGGAAAAGCGGTTGTAGTACCCGAAGTTGTCGGAATTGAACTTGACAAAAACGATGCACACGACAAACTGAAAAAACTTACCGAGGGCGGTAACCCTGTCGAAATTAAGGTTACTCAAAGTCAGCCTTCCGTAAAAGCGGCTGCACTGAAAGAAAAAATGTTCAACGCAACTCTTTCGAGTTTTTCTACAAAATATAATGCGTCTGCGGCAAACCGTTCAAAAAATGTCGCTTTGGCGGCAAGCAAAATCAACAATACCGTGCTTGCTCCGGGCGATGTATTCTCATATAATGATGTGGTAGGTCACAGAACCGCCGCAAACGGTTTCCTTAACGCACCCGTTTACGAGAACAGTAAAACGGTTGACGGTATAGGCGGCGGTGTATGTCAGGTGAGCACCACATTATACAGTGCGGTTTTATATGCGGATTTGGAAATTGTATACCGCCAGAACCACTCACTGCCTGTATCATACGTTCCGCTTGGTCAGGATGCAACGGTTGTTGACAATGCTATTGACTTTAAATTTAAAAACAATACAAATTATCCTGTAAAAATCACCGCCGGTGCAAGCGGAGGTACGCTGAGCGTATCTATCGTAGGTACTAAGCCTGATGTGGAAAAGACGGTGAAACTGAGCCACAAGACAATATCTACAACCCCTCCTACAACAAAAGAGGTAAAGACTGCCGATTTACCGGCAGGTCAGAGAAGAGTTGTGTCAAAGGGTAAGACAGGTTATGTTGTGGAGTCTACAAAGACGGTTTATGAAAACGGTACACTGGCAAGAACAGAGTCGCTTGGCAAGAGTTCATATAAGATGGTTCCGGAAGAAGTTGAGGTCGGTACGGGTGCTGCCCCTGCCGCTACACAAGCTCCAGCAGCCACTGCTCCTACCCAAGCACCGGCACAAGCCCCCGCAGCTGATGCCGCTCAGCAGACACCTGCCGCACAGACTGCTGCTCCGGCGGCTGCCGCTGCAAACTGATATATTTTGCAGTTTCATTCATTAAAATATTACACACTTTTTGATATGTATATCCATGTCGGAAAGTGTGTTTTTATTTTTCATAAAATATTTTCTCCCCTGTCGTCCGTATTCTGATTTTCCCTATACCTTTTTTCATTTTTGCAATTTTAATTATTTCTGTTGCAAAATTCACTGTTTTTTTATAATTATTAGCCTAAACTAACAATTATATTGAATTTTTTTAATTTACTACTTGCATATTTCATTCAAACGTGTTACAATATTTTTTGTAGGGATTTAGCTTAGACTAATATAATCTATATTAAGTTTCAGCTTACATGAATTGTAAAATTTATAATGTATATTATATAAAAATTTTTCAATCTAAGACCCGAAAATAATAAAAGTATCTAAAAATATTTTATGAGGAGGGCATATATATGTCATACGCACAAGACGTTTTGGCTGCATTGAAAGAAAGAAATGCCGCTGAACCTGAATTTATCCAAGCTGCAACAGAAGTTTTAACAACTTTGGAACCTGTTTTTGAAAAACACCCTGAATTTGAAAAAGCCGGTCTACTTGAAAGATTGGTAGAGCCTGAAAGACAAATCAAGTTCAGAGTACCTTGGGTTGATGACAACGGTAAGGTGCAAGTAAACCGTGGTTACAGAATTCAATTCAACAGTGCTATCGGTCCTTACAAGGGCGGTCTTCGTTTCCACCCATCTGTAAACGTTGGTATCATTAAATTCCTAGGTTTTGAACAAATCTTCAAAAACTCACTTACAGGTCTTCCTATCGGCGGCGGTAAGGGTGGTTCTGACTTTGACCCTAAGGGTAAATCAGACAGAGAAGTTATGGCATTCTGCCAAAGCTTTATGACAGAACTTTGCAAATATATCGGTGCTGACGTTGACGTTCCTGCCGGCGACATCGGTGTAGGCGGACGTGAAATCGGTTTTATGTACGGTCAATACAAGAGAATTACAGGTCTTTATGAAGGTGTTCTTACCGGTAAAGGCTTGACATACGGCGGTTCTCTTGCAAGAACGGAAGCTACCGGTTACGGTCTTGTATACTTCGCTAATGAAATGCTTAAAGACCTTGGCACAGACTTCAACGGCAAGACTGTTGTTGTTTCAGGTTCAGGTAACGTTGCTATCTACGCTACCGAAAAAGTTCAACAACTGGGCGGTAAGGTTGTTGCTCTTAGCGATTCAAACGGCTGGGTTTACGATGCAGAAGGTATCGACCTTAAAGCTGTTAAGGAAATCAAGGAAGTTAAACGTGGCAGAATTAAAGAATATCTTGAATATCGTCCAAACGCTGAATACCACGAAGGTAAAGGTATCTGGACTGTTAAGTGTGACATTGCTTTGCCATGTGCTACACAAAACGAATTGCTTATTGATGATGCTAAGGCATTGGTTGCTAACGGCTGTAAGGTAGTTGCAGAAGGTGCTAATATGCCTACAACAATCGAAGCTACTAAGTATCTTCAAGAAAACGGTGTATACTTTGCTCCTGGTAAAGCTTCAAATGCCGGCGGTGTTGCTACATCAGCTCTTGAAATGAGCCAAAACTCAATGCGTCTATCATGGACATTTGAAGAAGTTGACGCTAAACTTCACGACATCATGAAGAATATCTACAAATCAGCATCAGAAGCTGCTAAGGAATACGGCTTTGAAAAAGACCTTGTTACAGGTGCTAACATTGCAGGTTTCATGAAAGTTGCAAACGCTATGATGGCACAAGGTATTTGCTAATCATAAAATATTTAATTATACATATATTAGGCAGACAAATCTTTTGGGTTTGTCTGCTTTTTTTCGTATGCACTGGTATTTTATATAAATCTATGGTATTATATAAGTATCAATCAAAAAGGATATGACCTACCATGAATATGCGAAAGAAATTTATCATTTCCAATATAATAATGCTTGTTGCTCCGATACTGCTTATAGCTGTTATCACATTTTTATTCGTAGCGACATTTATTATCACCTACCCTACCTATGCGGAAAATATCACGCTTATCGACCTGCTTGACCCGTCATTTCTGATAAGCACACTGGGCGGTATAATAAAAGAAAATCCGTCAGCGGTAAAATATATATTTCTGTGGATACTGTGTTCACTGCTTATTATCATAGGTGTTATAACCATAAACACTATCATATTATCACACAGCATACTCCACCCAATCCGTGAGCTGACCAAGGCAGTGGAATACATGAAACACGGCAATCTCGATGTAGATATAATGCGTACATCTGACGAGGAAATCGACAAGCTCTGCATTGCCTTTGACGAAATGCGTATTAAGCTGAAAGAAGGCAGAGAACAGGAACAATTTCATATAAACGAGCGGAAAATGCTGCTTGCAAATTTATCGCACGACCTGCGTACACCGATTACTTCAATAAAAGGATATATTCAGGGTATTCAGGACGGTATTGCGGACACTCCCGAAAAAATGAATAAATATTTATCCACAATAGCGTCAAAAGCAACTGTCATAGAATCTATGGTTGATAATATGTCACTGTTTGCGAAACTCGAAACCGACCGTCTGCAATTTGATTTTGAGCTTGGCAACATAAATGATTTGCTGAAACAGCTAATAGAAGAATATCAGCTTGATTTTAACCGAAACAATATAACCTTTGACATCAATCTGTGCGACACTCCCGCAATAGTGAAACTTGATTTTCAAAAAATGCGGCGTGTATTCAGCAATCTGATTGAAAATGCAATAAAGTACAAAAAGGACGATAACGGGCATATTTCCGTCACGAGTGAAGTAAAAAACAGCGGTGTGTTCATCACTGTATCGGACAGCGGAATTGGTATAAAAAACAGCGATTTAAACCGCATATTTGAGGGATTTTACCGTTCCGACCCATCACGCAATCTCAATGTAAAGGGCAATGGATTAGGTCTTGGGATTGCAAAGCAAATCACAGAAAAACACGGCGGTAAAATATGGGCAAAAAGTGAAAACGGCGAGGGTACTACCATTTTCATTTATCTTCCGTCAAGAGCATAGAAAGGAATTTATAAAATGGATAAAATTTTAATAATAGAGGACGACAACAGTATTGCTGAATTGGAGCGTGATTATCTTGAAATCAACGGATTTAAGTGTGACATTGCCAACCGAGGCAGAAAAGGTCTTGAACTTTTAGACAACTGCGGTTATACGCTTGCGGTTGTGGATATAATGTTGCCCGATATAGACGGATTTGAAGTATGCACAAAAATCCGTGAAAAGCACAAAATACCTATTATATTTTTGAGTGCAAAGGGCGATGATATTGATAAAATCCGTGGTTTGGGACTTGGTGCGGACGACTACATGACAAAACCGTTCAGTCCAAACGAGCTTGTAGCACGGGTAAAAGCACATATAAGCCGTTACAACTCACTTGTGGGTGCTATCGAAACCAATCCGAATATAATTGATGTGCGTGGACTGAAAATTGACACTATATCGCATCGTGTCACTTTGAACGACAAAGAAATTGCATTTCCGACCAAAGAATATGAACTGCTTTTATATCTTGCCGAAAATCCGAACAGGGTGTTCAGCAAAGATATGTTATTTGATAGGGTATGGGGCATGGACGCTTTGGGCGATGTTTCAACCGTGACGGTACATATTCAGCGTATACGGGATAAAATAGAAAAGCAAGGCGAAAAATTTATCGAAACCGTATGGGGCGTCGGTTACAGATTTAAGTCATAGTATCAGACAAAAAATACACATACCCAAAAGAGTATGTGTATTTTTTTACCCACAGGCAATGCTTTTATTAAAAGCTTTTTTCATTACATTTGACCGCCTGTCATTGTATTGTTGTAAGCAATAGATAGATTGTTCATATCTTCAATCATCTTATATGCTGCTATGTAAGGACCTACAACAACCCAAGTACCAAGAAGTACCCACAAAAGCAATGTTGTTCCGCTTGTAGTAGTTTGAACACCATATGCCTGACAATTCTTTTCCAATCTGTCGCCTATCTGATAATACCAAACAAATAAGAAAATACCGCAAGTAACTATACCCAACAAAAGAACAATAATATAGTTCATTGTCGGCTTACCGTCTTTTGCACATATGATATTCAAGTCCTCAGTATATTGATACCAGAATATTATAGGATAAATACCACAGGTAACAATAGAAAGCACAAGATACATCAAAAAGCTTCTGTCTGTTTTCATCATAACAATTCCCCCCTTTTTATGATTATTAAAAGTTTATAAAACTTAACTAAGTAAAATTATATTACATAAATATATATTTTGTCAAGTTATTTTACCAATTTATCTATTTTTCTACAACAGAGATATACATAGTTCCATCTAATCCTATTATTTCCGCCCCTATTTCCTGTAATGCCTGTATGTACGCTATGCTGTCCTCCGTCAGATACTCGCCCACACAGACAATCGGCACTGCCGGAGGATATGCCAATACCGTTGTTGCGGATATTTCGCCGACAGCCTCCTCCACACGCACTTTTTTGCTTTTTGCATAGAATGCCTCCTGCGGTGTCATGCCCATATCAGGGATAGGCACTGCCGGAAATACAGGTTCTTCCTCACTTTTTTCAAGTTCACGGCATATTTTAAGTATTGCATTGGTAAGTTTTATAAAATCCTTTGCCGTATTCGCCGGTGTGGCAATCGCAACAACGTTGAACAAATCTGCCATTTCAACATCAATATTATAATTCTCACGCAAACGCTTTGCAATTTCAAACCCTGTTATTTTATATGCTGAAAAGTTCATAACTATTCTTGTTTCGTCAACACTGTTTATGTTATATTTTCCGTTCAGCATTGTGCTGATAAACTCCACATCAGTTTTGGACGAAATATTGTTGCGAAAACGCTCGCAATTCTCATACACTACTCTCCAAGCATTTCTTCCGCTTTTCGAGTCAAGTTCCGCTCTTGCCATATCGGCGGTCGCTATGATAGGATACGACGGGCTTGATGTCTGATACATTGCAAGCACCTTTTCAAGACGTTTTCTGTTTACAATATCGCCGCTCACATGGAGATATGCCGCCTGATTCATTGCGTTTAATGTTTTATGTGCACTCTGCACCACCAAATCCGCTCCCTGGCTAAGTGCCGTATTCGGGAAAAGATTTTGATTAACCGCAAAATGTGCACCGTGTGCCTCATCTACAAGCAGCGGTATACCTCTTGCACGGGTAATTTTTGATATTGTTTCTATATCCGAGCAAGTGCCGTAATATGACGGTGACGTAATCAATACCGCTTTCGCATCGGGATTGTCGTCAATAATCTTTATAAGGTCCGTCTGATTAATACCCGCCGGCACTGAAAATCCGTCAATAACATTCTGCGGAATATACACCGGTTTCAGTCCGAGAATTATACACGCATTAATCACCGCCTGATGGCTTGCACGGTTGACAATTACAGTATCGCCATAGCTCGCCGTTGCGGCAAGCATGGAGAATATACCGCTTGTCGAACCGCCCACAAGAAAATATGTATCGCCCGCACCGAAAAATTCAGCCGCAAGACGTTTTGCCTCTTTTATCGGATTATTGGGATTATGCAAATTAAGTGTATCTTCCAATTCGGTCACATCATAATCTGCTATATTTCTTTTAAAAGTTTTATTTAAACCGTTTCCGCCCTTATGCCCCGGCATGGAAAACGATGTTCTTTTTCTTTTGGAATACTCTTTTAAAGTATCTATAATTGGCGTTTGACTCACCTAAAAGCCCCCTATTTAAAAAAATTATCTACCATTATATATAATACCAAAAAATCATAGTAAAGTAAAGGAAAACGGAAAAGTTAAAAAAAATTTTAAAAAAACGGGAACTTTTTTCGCTCTGCCTCGTCTATATATTAGAAGCGGTATTAAACACGCATTATATCGTTTCTATGAAAGAAATACATTGATTGCATTTTTGCGGATTTCCCCAAATGTTATCCCCAAACATTATCTGCTTAAATTAGAATCAATGTAATCTCTCCCCCTAAACACACATATTATTAACAATCCGCATAATCGGATTGGCAAAAAGAAGACAAAAAAACAGAACCCGTCCGGGTTCTGTTTTTTCGTCTGTTAATTTATTATATTTCTTCCGTAAATTCAGGCAAAATTTCTCCACGCACATAATCGTGATGCGGAACAGGGATTTCCGTCATTTCGTCACCGATATAAAATCCTGTGTGCGGCGGCTGATTATAAGCCGTATTCTGCCATGCAACGCTCAAACGATATACGTTATCGTGCATTAATGTATAGAATTTGTGGTTGGTCAAGTGTGTTGTTGTGTAAAGTCTAAGTTCTGTGCTGTCCTCATTTCTCCAAACCACATCTTCACGCCAGTCACCCACAATACTTGCCTGTATACATGGATTTCCTTTTGTCCAGTTGTTTGAATATGCGTCCTTGGTGTCAAGAATTACGTCAAGCTTTTCATTTTCATAATCCCATTTGTAAATCTGACCGATACCACGTTCGCCGTTCCAGTCATGGTCTAACAATTCACGAATAAGGTCGCCGTCCCACCAAATTGCAAAGTTGATTGACTTCGGTGCATTCTTGGTGATTAGCTTACCGTCCATTGTGTACAATTCTTCATTAAGCACCCAAACCTGATTGCCTTCATATCTAGGGTCAATCTTCGCACACAAACCTCTTGTTGTGTCACGTCCCGTAAATATACCCCATGTAATTTCACCTGTTGCAGGGTCACGCACTTCATAGCCGTACTCCGCACTTTCATGCTCGTGGATTTGGAAGAAGTCCAGATTAGGAGTCTTTGTTGTGAAGTTACCAAGGTGCATTGCGTCACCATGTTCAAGTCCTGTCGTATAAATGCCCGTACCGTCATGGTCGATTGCACAAGCACCGTATACAATTTCGTCATAGCCGTCGCCGTCAATATCGCCGACCCCCAAATTGTGATTACCCTGATTTGTATATTCGATATTTTGGTCTTTATTTGCAAGGAACTTCCAGCGTTTTACAAGTCTGTTGTCAATCATATCATATGCAACCAATACAGTAGGGCAGCCTATGTCATAATATCCACGGCACATAACCACGCTTGGATTTACACCGTCAAGATATGCAACGCAAGCCAAAAATCTGTCTACACGATTACCCCATGAATCGCCCCAGTCACGGACATTTCCACGAGGAGGGTCATAATCAACCGTATCTATCGCCGCACCCGTTACACCGTCAAACACTGTCAAAAATTCAGGGCCGTCCAAAATGAAACCGTCTTTATTTCTGTAATCTGCGTTAATATCGCCGATAACATTTCCCACACCGTCGATAGTACCGTCGGCAGTTTTACAAATCATTTCAGCCTTGCCGTCGCTGTTAAAGTCATAAACCATAAATTGTGTATAATGTGCACCCGAACGGATATTTACACCCAAATCAATTCTCCACAATTTTGTACCGTCCAGCTTATATGCGTCCATATAAACCACGCCTGTATAACCCTTGTGTGAATTATCCTTACCGTTTGCGACCCATTTGATTACCAATTCATATTCGCCGTCACCGTCAAGGTCTGCAACCGCTGCATCATTTGCATGATACTCATATGTATTGCCGTCCGGTGTGGTATACGGAGCAGGCTTGTCCATCGGGATTGAAAGATAATCGGCATTTATAACCTTTGTTGTGTAGCCGTCTTTTTCCATTTTGTTGTCTATTACGGCTTTTACCGTGTATGTATCCTCTGCCTTACCGTCCTTATCAAGATAGTTTGTGCTGTCTGTGATTACATCTGTAATCTTTTCGCCGTTTCTGAACAATACGAAATTCATTCCTTTTTCATATTCGTATGCGTTCAATCGCCAGCTTAGGAATACACCGTCAGTTGTTTTCATTGCCATCAAGCCACGGTTCAGCGTTTCCATTTTTCTCTTAAACGGTGCAGCCTTAATTTCATTTTTCACTTCCGCACGTTTTGTGATACCGCTCGGTGTCACTGCCTCAACCGCATATATAAATACAACATTTGTCTTTACATGATAATCGGTAAAAGTTGTTGATGAGGCATTTGCGATTTTTTTGTAGATACCGTAAGGTGCTTTCTGATAGATATTATAGCTTACCGCTTCGGGAGTTTTATCCCAATTCAAAGTAACCTTATCGGGATAGCTCTCGATTTTAAGACCTGTAACAACGGCATTATTTTCCCTGCCGTCAACAATATTTACGTTAAGCACTTCATCAGTAGGAGATGCGAATTTGTAATCATCAAGTCCGCATACTGTATATTCATAATCTTCGCACAGCTTTACATCTGTATCAACATAACTTGCATCGGCTGTATCAACCACCTTATCCACAAAACCGTTGTACATAGCTTTTCTTGTAATTCTGTATGCGTCAAATTCGTCAGCCTTATTCCAAGAAAGTGACACTGACGGATTTTTTGCGTCTGCAACAACTTTACTTGAAACCTTGCCCATTTTCGGCATATTGTCAAGTGCAATGTCAATGGCATTCAAGCAAGCGTGTCTGCCTGAGAATGTAAATTCCATAATACCGTCGGTAACCTCAATTTTACATTCACGCTCCAACACACTTCCGTCATTCACCCACAAACCGAATTTTTCGCCGTTTACAGTAAACAAAGTTGTAACATCGCCCTCGTCGATATAATCGCCCGAATACACTCTGACATTGTATGTACCGTTGTCAAGCTTTACCTTGAAAGTATTGTCCGCAAACAAAAGATAATCACGGCAAAGATTTTTTTCACCTTTATTTTTTTCAATGGCAACCGCCTTTTCGGCAATACCATATCCGATTTCTTCGCTATATATCATATCCCCTGTAATTTTTATATATCCATCTTCGACAGGCTTGCTGCCGAAATCAAAACGTATTTTATTCAATGGTTTTATCCCCTTTCGACTTATTTCCTATTATATTATATAACAAACAAAACGTATTTACAACAACAAAACGTATTTATTAATAAAAAAAATCTAAAATACTGCATATGACCGCCATTTGTCTAAAAAATTCAAAAAGGACAGATGTATGTTCTGTCCTTTTGCAATCATTATTCTTTTTCCGTTCCGGTTAAATTTCCTGCCGCTCTGTAAGCCTCGTCAGTGAAAAATTCCTGTGAATTCAATTTCACTTCCGCCGTTTCGTCAATTTTATAAACCCCGTCAGTGCCCTGTATTCTCGCCAATTCCGTATCACTGAGCATAGTTATAAACATCTCCCATATTCTCGCTTTCAAATCCGCATCATAAATCGGTGCAGCCACTTCCACACGGCGGAGCGTATTTCTCGTCATAAAATCTGCCGATGAAATGTATATCTTTGCCCTATCCTCAGTGCCGAAAATATATATTCTCGAATGTTCCAAATATCTGCCGACTATACTTCTTATATGAATATTTTCGGTTTCGCCCGGCACACCCGATTTCAGACAGCATATTCCTCTGACAACCATATCAATTCTCACTCCGGCTTTTGACGCTTTCACAAGCTTATCGATAATCCGCTTATCCGTCAGCGAATTTACCTTAATTCCTATATAGCCTTTTCCGCCCTGCTCCGCAATTTCAATTTCATGTTTTATCATGTCGATTATAGGCTGCTGCAAGCTGTTCGGAGCAACAAGCAGATGTTTGGTATTGTCAATAGTATTCCCGATAAGGATTTCCTGAAATACCTCCCTTGCCTCCTCGCCTATTTCCCTATTCGCCGTAAGTAATGATAAATCGGTATACAGACGTGCGGTCTTTTCATTGTAATTCCCCGTTCCTATCTGGGTTATATATTGGATTTGTCCGCCGTCCTTTCGTGTGATAAGACATAGCTTTGAATGTACTTTCAAACCGTCAACCCCATACACAACATGACAGCCCGCATCTTCAAGCCGTCTGCTCCAACCTATATTATTCGCCTCGTCAAATCTTGCTTTGAGTTCAACCAAAACGTCAACCTGCTTTCCGTTTTCGGCAGCCTCGGCAAGTGCCTCGATAACCTTTGAATTTTTAGCAAGTCTGTACAATGTCATTCGTATTGACAAAACCTTCGGGTCTGCCGCCGCCTCATGCAGCATCTGCAAAAACGGTTTGATACTTTCATACGGATATGACAGCAGCACATCTTTTTTTAATATCTGCGGAATTATCGCTTTATCCATATCTATGCTCGGTGATTTCTGAGGTACTTTCTTTTCAAAGAACAATTCCGCTTTATTTCGCAGTATGTCTTCTATTTCGCAGACAAATGATAAGTCAAGCGGTGATTTTGAATATAAAACGTGCTTTTTGTCAAGTTCAAGATACTCACACATTTTCTCCACCATATCCGGTTCAATATCCCTTGTCAGTTCCAGACGTACGGGTGCAAGTTTCTTTCTCAGCTTTATAATCTCCTCCATCTGGTCACGATAATCCAAATCCTCATCATACACTTTAAGCACATCAATATCCGCATTTCTCGTCACACGCATTACCGATTTTTGTTTAAGCTTGTAGCCCTTAAATACACTCGGCATAAAATGAAGTATCAATTCCTCACGCAGTATATATGTATTTTCAAGTCCCGGAACGCTTATCATACGAGGAATCATATCGCTGTTGCATGGTATAATACCTATTTTTTCTTTGCCGCTCTTTTTATCCAATATCGCCATTGCGTATATTTCCTGTCCTTTTAAGAACGGGAACGGCTGTTTTCTGCCCACAATCATCACCGACAAAAGCGGCAGAACGTCTTTATCAAAATATTCCTTTAAATAATTGCACTCTGTCTTATCCAAATCCTTAAATCCGACAATCTTTACGCCCTCGTCCTCTATCTTCTGCATTAAATCAGTATAGATACGGTCTTTTTCATTGTTCAGCTGTTTAACCCTTTTTAATATAGCGTCAATCTGCTCCTGCGGGGTCATGTTTGTTTTGTTTTCACGGTTGTCGCCCGTAAGCAGTTTTTGGTCCTCCAAAGAACCCACTCTCACCATAAAAAATTCATCTAAATTTGACTGAAATATCGAAAGAAATGTCAGCTGTTCGCAAAGCGGAACACGGTCAAGCCTTGCCTCCTCCAACACTCTCTCATTAAATTTCAGCCATGATAATTCCCTGTTTACATAGATAGTATCTTTTTTTGAATTGTTTTTTTCTTTTTCGTTCATACTAATACTCTCTTTCTCATTTGGTTTATGTCCCGCAAACAATCTTTTTATAAAATCCCAAAACAAATTTCTATCTCCATAACTCAATATTTTTTATTCTCAACCATAAATTCCGCCGCATACCGAGAACTGTCACCAACAGATACCTCTAAATTTTGCATTAGTTCTTCCTGTATTATTTATCGTTATATCTCATTATAATCATTATATCACAAAAAGCAAATAATATTAACAAAAATTTATTTTTATTTCACATTAAACCAAGTACAAATTTTATTTCAATGTTTATATTGTATCAATAATGTGTAAATCCGCAATAGCCGTATCGTAAATGTTATGTAAAATGTTACGCAGAAAAAACAAAACACATTTTTCTGTGCAGTTTGATGTGCACAGAAAAATGTGTCTGTAAAAATTATTTTATATATCTTTTTTGTCAAACAAATAATATGATATTGTAAAAAACACTATTGCCGTACCGATAAGCAAAAATATCTTTGAACTCATCGCCCCGATAGGCAGCGTCGAGCCAATCCACAGCTGATGCCATTTGCTGTATGATGTAAACAATACATTATTCACCGACGGCACAAAGTAATTGCAGTATTTCATTACCGCATATGTCAAAAAGCATATAAACATTGCCAAAGTCGGAGTTTTGCATATCATATTGATAAGCACCGACATGAGCACAAGAACAATCATCGGCACTAAGTCTATCATATACGCTCCCAGATTTTTTATAACATATTCGTGCAGACTTCCATCGCCGAACATCATTTCCAATACGGTACACACTATGTACACTCCGAAAAACATTATCGCCGCCACGCTGAAACAAGCCAGACTTTTTGTCATAAGCAATTTTAATCTTGTTATCGGTCTTGTGATAACCGCTTTTATGGTATTTTCCTGAAACTCACTGCAAAACAAATCTGTAACCGCCATAAATATAATAAGCGGTATAATCAGTTCCGTAAACACCCACAGCATTTCAAGTGCAAGATTGCCGAGCTGTAACTTCGCCTGTCCCTGCGACATCAGGCTTACCATCCACATCATGCCGACTCTGCACACACATATCAGCATACTTATTATAGTAAACACTATATATTTTTTCTTCATTGCCAGCTTGTAAAGCTCTATTTTGTAACTTGCCAAAAATGTATTCATTATAAAATCTCCCCTATTATATAATTACTCCGCCTCGTTTTTCCTTAACAATACTCAAAAAATAGTCCTCCAATGTAGGATTTAGTTCCAACGCTTTTTCCATGCTCACGAAGTCAACCAATTCACCCTCATGAATAACCGCAACCTTATTGCAGGTTTTTTCAATCTCATTTGCAAGGTGGCTCGACACCAAGAATGTTATACCCTTTTCATTTGCCATTCTCGTTATAATTTCACGCACCTCTATCATGCCTTCTATGTCCAGACCGTTTGTCGGCTCGTCAAGCACCACCAAATCCGGCTCGGAAAGCAAAGCCAGTGCAAGTCCCAATCTCTGTTTCATACCAAGCGAAAATCTGCCGGCTTTGTCATTTTTATATTTTTCAAGACGTACTGTTTTCAACACTTTTTCTATTCGTGCATCGTCAACATCGTCATAGAATTTTGCCATAAGTCGAAGATTTTTTATTGCGGTAAGATTATCATATATTGCGGGAGCTTCAATCAATACTCCGACATTACTCATACATTTTTCAAAATTATCCTCGTTGTTCATGCCGAATATCTTCACTTCACCGTCATTTGCATGACACAATCCCGTAATAACCTTCATAATAGTGGTTTTGCCCGAACCGTTAGGACCAAGCAAGCCCAGCACATCACCCTTTTCAACATCAAATGTTATATTTTTCACACCTCTGCCGTTCTTGTAGAGCTTTGTGATATTATTTATTTCCAATACCTTTTCCATTACAATTCTCCTTTTCATGTTCTATTAAGGAAATACTAATTATATATTAATCCTTCCTTAATAGCCCACAAACAATGGGAATGCTTGTGGGCTGTGGGAGGAGCCGATATAAAGTCGGCTTTTATATAAATTATACTATACTTAATGTATAGCACATATTAGGGGGGCTTGTTAATTTACCATAATGCTTGTCGGACCGTCCGCACCGCCGATAATGCCTATTGACACCGCTTCTTCTGCTACTGCGGCTTTTTCCGGTTCTTCCGCTGTCGGTGCATATTCCGAATCCGGACTGTTGTTTTCAATCTGTTCCTGTAAATCTTTCTTTTCGTCCTCTAAATATTTCTTGTCTTCCTCGGTCAAATCTTCGTCCTGTAATTCTTCTTCAATGTCAGCAAGTCTATCCTGACGCCATTGCGAAGAATAGCTTACCTTTTTGCCCGATACGTCAAATCTCTGCGGCTGTGTTGTACCGTAATCGCTTACACTTATCGAGAATATGATTGACGCATTGTGAGGATTATCCGAAAGGTCTTTACCGCTGAAATTGATAGTACAGTCTGCCGAAACCAGTCTGCCCTCATCGTCAAGTCCGACTTTCAGGTTGCCGTTTTCTACCTTCATATCCTTTGCTACTTTTAGTCCCGGAGAATATTCATATTCCTGTTGAAGTTCTTCCTCTGTATATTCATAATCAGGCACTGCAAATCCTGTTGCAAGTGACAAGCCTACGTTTACAATTTCAGGTATCTGATAACTTTCAAGGTCAATGGCATAAGTATTTATATCATTGTCCGTATTCACAAGAATAACATTGTTCTTCAAATCACCGACAACTGCGTCCATTGCAAGTTCCGCAAAACGTATTTCCTTGTCTATCAAATCATTGCTGTTTTCCGTAACATTGAATAAATCGCCTACACTGTCAGAATACATCTCGTCATCATAAACGTAATATTCCATATCCTTGTTTGTTGGTACAGAGCTGTCGGTTTCGGTATCTGTGTATTTATGCCCCGATATTCTCTGTCCGTCCTGAAAATATTCTTCATTTTCCGAAACATCTCCGCAATCAGTAGATTTTGATATTAAGTTTAATTTCACGTCACCGTCTGCATTTAAAAGCTGTTTAATATTTATGCTGTATGCTTCTTCGTCATCAATATTCACTTTTCCGTCAAGTGCAAGTGTATAATTTTTTTCTTTTAAAAGTTTCTTGCCCGCCTCTTTGCAAGCTGTGTAACCGCTTGAATTAATGTAGTTTGCAAAAGCCGATGTTGACAGCATAACCGCTCCTACTACCAAAGAAATTGCCATAATTGATTTTTTATTGAATTTCATATTGATACTCCCTTTCCTTTTTAATAATTAAAAATTTTATCTTTTGTACATTGGATATATCCATATTTATATAATACATCTTTGTTATAAATATTATATAATAAAAAAATAAACATTTTATAAACATTTTAAAAATAATTATAAACAATTTTCATACCCTTACCGCCAACGCAATACCTACTGCCGAAGGTGCAATAGAATTGGCATTATCCGAAATGCCGATAACCCTGCACGACAGCAAAGCCCTCATTTTAGGGTACGGCAGAATAGGCAAAGTCCTTGCAAAGGTGCTTGACGCTTTCGGTGCGGACGTGGGTGTGTGTGCAAGAAGATTTGAGTCGCTTGCATGGATACATACGATGGGATTTAAGGGAATTAAACTTTGTTCATTGGCTGACAATATAAATAAGTATGACGTTATTTTCAACACCATTCCAAGCATGGTATTAGACAAACAAATTTTAAGGAATATAAACAAGAAATCATTGATTATTGATTTAGCGTCCAAACCCGGCGGTGTGGATTTTGACACTGCAAGACAATTTGGTCTTCACATAATATGGGCACTATCCCTGCCCGGCAAAGTTGCTCCTGTCACTTCGGGGAAAATTATAAAAAATACAGTGCTTAATATTTTAACGGAAATGGGGGTGATATAATGGAATTGATTAATAAAAATATTGGTTTTGCAATGACAGGGTCTAGTTGTGCTATGAAATTGATACAATCAAATTTTGAGATTGCAAAAATGTTGCTTGCCGAACAAATTGCGAAAAAAATTCATCAAAATTGAGAAAACAAAAAAGGCACAGTCTAATCAAATGTAACTTTGAATAAACTATGCCTTTTATTTACTTTTTCCTATTCCCATGCTCCTCTATAATCAGATTATCACCTGTAATAGGAACTTTATTAGGTATACGTTCCAATAACTCCGACAAGTCACAATCAAGAACCTCACAGATTTTATCAAGCTGTTCAAAACTAAATCTTTCAGCAATATCATTATATAAATCGCTTATTGCATTTGGTCTAATTCCCGTTAATTCCGCAAGCTGCCGTTGAGTCATTCTGCGTTCACCCAATAATCTTGATAGATGGTTAATAATCATCTATAACACCTCATAATATATTATATTATAAAATGCTATAATAATTTATTATTTGTTATTTTATATCGAAATACGATATTAATAATTTTTGATTATCAACTCTTTAAATTCTCTTCCCGTTCCACGGTTAATTGATAAATTGTTATTTCGGCTTATTTCTTCTATGTTATATTCCTTATACAAATCTTTTATGAATTCATCATTATTATAACTCAAAATAAATCTGCCTTTTATCTGCTGTAAACAATCTCTCAGTCTGATGTGGTCTTTTTCACCAAAATCACAGTTATAATATTTTTCTGTTGTATGATACGGCGGGTCAAGATAAAACAACGCACTCGGTCTGTCATATACTTTTATTAAATCTTCAAAATCCTTGTTTTCTATAACAACACGGCTTAACCTTTCCTGCACTTTCGGAAAATCTCCTATTTTATCCACAATACAAGATGTCGCTGTTTTAAATGACTTTCTGTCCGAACCAAAGCTGCTGCGTATCAAGATAAAATACCTTGCCGCTCTCTGAATATCGGTTAATCCGCTCATATTTAATTGCTGCTTACAATCCATAAATACTTCACGTGAATGTACTGTATATTGCAGTTCTTTTTCCAATGCCTCTCTATGATATTTTAAACATCGGTATAAATTAACCAGATTACTGTCAATATCATTAAATATTTCGCATTTTGCGTGTAAATCTTTTGAAAATAACACCCAGCCTGCACCGCCGAATACTTCAATATATCTGTCATAACTTTCACTTTCGGGAAACCTTTCGGTTATCGCCTTTCTAAGTAATTTCTTACCGCCAATCCAACTAATAAAACTATCCATTATAATATCACCTTTCGTTAAATAAAATTTGAGGTGTTACAGATGATATTATAAGTAAATTATTATTTTTTCTCCAACATTCTCCCCATAATCACCATACCCCTGAGCATATCACCGCTCACATTAATATCCCCGTTCTCGTCACCACGCATCACACCGCTGTCAATCAGCTTTTGCACCGTGCCCCTACCCCAATCGGGAACATCGGCGATTGTCTTGTATACGGGATTTCGGTCTTTCATTCCCTGTACAATCCCATATAAATTGGTCAAACTTTCATCAATCGCCTTAACCTTTGCTTTTTCCGCCTCTGTCATTTCGTCATCACTCCCATTCATAACCTGTAACTTAAATTTCTCCCACACCGAATTATCCAAAAACGTCTTTGGACAATCTTTCAGTGTCACATCATAATGCCGCACAACATGGTCAATATCAATATTGTACTTGCTCATCAAATACCGCACCAATTCCGCCGTATTGCGTTCCACCGCCAAATTACGGCTCACACTGTTGCACATTTCCACACCGATTGCATTAGCGTTTCTGCACTCCGCATGATAATACTTTTTCGCACCGCAGTGCCATGCAACGTCCTTATCCTCTACGCACTGCCAAATACTGCTTTCATCAACAAAATAATGTGCGGACGAACCCCGATACTCCGATTTAAAATACTTCGTATTATTGTAAGCCGTATCGCCAACATTGCCCGTATAATGCACAACAATGTATTTTATGTCCCTCTTTGATTTAACTGTCCGGTTTATCGCCGTCAGATTTTTCTCTATCTTCAACATTTTGTGTCCCCCTTAATTGTAATAATACTGCCTTTAATTTCGGCGGTATACCGCCACCGCCGTTAATCTCCGCACAATTTTCCAATAAACTCAATCCCTCGTTTGCGATAAAGAACATAATCACAATTTCCCTAAGCATAATCTTGTCACCGATTACGGTCTGCAACACATTCGCCGTCACAACCATAATCAAAATTACAATCTTCTTTGCAATACCCTTGAATCCTATCTCGCTTGATAATCTTTTCGTGTACCAGCCTTTCAAAAGTCCCGTTATGTAATCCAAAATAATCAGCGTTATCAACGCACAAAGCAATGTATCCCATGCCCCGAATGCCCACGCAAACACACCGCCGAAAATACCTACCACAACACTTATCCAATTAAAAAATTTATCCATTCTTACTCACTCCCTCAATAAAAAAGCTTCTGATAGAAGCACCGCCTGCGGGCGGAGGAATAAGGTAGCATTTTTGATTTTTCGTCATTGCGTTTTACGCAATTTCCTACAAATTAAAGCAGCGGCGGATTTACTCCGCCGTCTGCTCCAAAATCAATACTTGATACCCAATTCTTTTTTCAGCTGTTCAATCTCGCTGTTCGACAATTTCGGATAACTCTTAATAATGTCGTAAAAATCCTCACCGTCTCTCATGCGATTTTGAATTGCTCGTCTGATAATTCTAAGTTGTAATGCTGTCATAATAATCAACCCCCTATAATTTCCGCTATTGTATTTTCCAAATCCTCAACCCTTGCCGATACGCTCTCCGCATAACCTCCGCTTGTGATAAGATTACTGCTATTCTCTGTCGGTGCGGTGTCCTTATCCGTAATATCAGCCGATACATGAGCGTGGCTTGTACTCGCTTTTCCGGATAATGCTCCATACACTCCGCCGCTTGAAATTAATGCGTTGCTGTTTTTAGTAGGCGTTGCGTCAATATCATTGATGTCTCCACTTCCATGAGTATGCACCTTTTCTGCCTTTCCATCTATTAGTGACATCAGTGTAGTGCTCAGCATAGCAGATGTTATACTTCCGTTCTTTATACCAAAATGTCCGATAATATATGCCGTTCCTTCATCAGAAAGCATAAGTACATATACAATATCTTCATCAAGATAAACAACTTCATTACCTTTACAATCAACAATATTGTATGATACACCATTTATCTTTACATTTGCAAAATCATAATCCGGATAGCTTTCTGACACACCAAACATAACAATGCTGGCACGTCCGAAAGTTTCTTCACCAATATATTCATAACAAACGCCGTCTTTATTATTGTGCGTCTTAAATTCTCCTGTCAAATTTCCCAACGGCTTTACATCCGCCCAACTTTTTACTTGGTTGAAGCTCACCCCATGCGGATTTGTTTTATCCGATGTATGCTTCTCAAAACTTGTTTTGTCAGTTTTCTTGTCAAGTGCCGCCTGCACTGCATTTGATACAGGCTTATTCTTGTCGCTTGTGTTATCGACATTACCCAGTCCGACCTGCGATTTTGTGACCTTGTGCGGATTTGACACATCTTTTTTATGCTCTTCCGCTATACCGTAAATATCCGCAAAATTAGCCTTGACTATCGGATACCATTCACTCAATAATGTATCGCCGTCATAATTTGTGTTATTAGCCATTTATAATACCTCCCAACGTTACTCCTCGCTTGATTTCAAGCTGTCAATCCTGCTGTCCAGCCTGTTTATTTCCCTTTGAAAATAGTTATGCATTGCAATGTCTTCACCGTTGAATTTTAGGGTTTCCGCCTTTATATTCAGGCACTTCCCGTCACTTTCATTTGCCTCTATTATTGCGAGTATTTTTCCGCTTGCGTTTGCACCTGTACCGTAAAAATAAATTTTAGGGTCTTCCTTAACATTTCCCAGACTAAGGCTGTCGCCTATAACCGCACTCCGGCGTGTATTTATATTTCCGGCAAATTCGGCATAGCCCTCATTATTGATGTACACCGTCCTCACACTGCCGTCTTGGTTATACAGTTCAAATACAAATTCACCGATGTCTTCTTCTTTTTCTCTAACATAACCAAATCTCTGACGTACATTACCGTCATCATCGCAAACCACAAGCAAATCTCCCTCAATGCTGAATCTTTTATTTGTACTCAAAAGATTGTTTACAGTGGTGTCAACCTTGCCGATAAGATAATTCGTTTTAACATCACCGTTTGTATTTGAAACCTTATCAAATGTATTGGTCTGCTCGTTCATCAATTTAAGGTAAAACCATAAATCTGTCTTTACATGACCGATAGTAACCGCAGTATTAACCGGCTCATACGGATAATACGTTATTTTCGTGACACGCTCCGAAACTGCGTCAACCCCGATACTCAAATCGGTAACATGAACGGTATCGCCGATTTCGACCTTTTCAATCTCGCCGTATTCCGACAATTTCGACAAATCAACCAGCTTGCCGTCAAGAGTTATCTTCGGCACGTCTATACGGTCTGCATTATTCTCCGAAAATTCAAACTCTGCACGGCTCAAAAGCTCCGCAGCCTTGGTTATATCGTTATAATCAATATGCCCCTCTTTTATACCGTATTTATCAATATTCGGACTGTCGATATATTGTATATCGCTGTTTACACTGCCTATATGCAAATCGTTCTGCCCATACGGGTAAAGCCTTGTAATCATATCGGCAATATTAACTTCCTTTGTTATCGACTGTGCATTTTTTGTTGTGTCTATCCGCACACCGCTGTCATGCCCGATACGCTTAACAATAGCCAGTTTTCGGTTATCAACATACAATTCACCGAACCCCACATTTTTGATTATGGTATTTATCACATCAACCGGTGTAATTTTGGACTGTTTCCAAAAATCTATTTTGCCGTCAATCCACTCCATACCCAAATCCGACACTTCTTTTTCCGACAGCACCTCAAACCCTTTGCTCGAAAGTGCCGCCGTCATTTCCGTTCCCGTCATAATCTCATACGGATATTTTCCCATGTAATTATTGATACACTGTATATGCGTTTTTTCATTGTCACGGTATATGTGCAGTGCCGTAACCTTTTTCATGCTGTTGCTGCTGTCGGTAATACCGGCAATTCTGAACAGCTGTCCCTCGCACTTAACTAACCGGTTTTCGGTAATCTCCCCCGACATATCCGCCGTATTCGGATATGAAAATTCAAGCCTGTAATCGCCGTTTATTTCACACTGAATATTTACGTCAGCCGCCTCATGCAGTAAACCGATACCGTTTTTTGAATAGTCGGTTTCGTTCCATTCATATAACACCAACATTTTGCTCACCCCCAAACATAGGATTGTTATAAATAAATTTCGGTGTATAAACAACTCTCATATTGACTTCACTGCCGACTGTGATTTTGAGTTTATTCGCACCCGATTTCAGTTCAAAAAATTCACCGGAACTGTATTTGTTCATCATTTCCCCCGACACCGTAAAACACTGTTTTTGAGTATCTACCGATAATTTTTCAAATGCCTTGCTGTATTCAAGCGTTTTATCACCGCAAACAATAGTTAAACTGCCGCATGACCCGACAAATTCAAATACGGGACGTGCATAGTATGTACCCAGATTTATTACGGTTATGGTATTTGAGCCTTTTGACAGTGCAAAATTAAAGTATGTGCTTGGGTCTAACCGTACATCGGATTTCAGTGGAATATCCGTACCCAAAACGATATTTTCCAAATCATCAGAATTAAATACACTTTCACTCCACGGCTTTACCCTGAACTGAACGCTTACGACTGCCTCTCTGCCGTAAATCTTGGGTGCAAAATCAATACCGTTCAGCACTTTCGCCTGCCATTTAACATATGGCATATCGTCAAAACCCAATTCGCCGCTGCCCATGAGCCACATTGCGATTGAACTTAATTTATTATGCAAATTCTGAATTGTGTCTGCCTGTACAAGTATCTCCATTTCAAATATCCTGTCTTCATAAAACGGTCTGTTATATGCGTTTGCACTTGAAAAATCATACTGACTGTCACTGTTTTGTACCGATACCGTTACATTTTTCTGTGCCGGCAGAATCGGGCGGTTTTTCGTTTTGGTCATAATCCCGAAGTAATCGGAATGAATGTCCTTGAATTTAAACTTTGTAAACATACCCTACCTCCCTTTATACACACCGATTAATGACGAGCTGACTGCATTTGCCGCTGTCATATCGGTGATGTTATTGTTCTGCACAATACTGTTGTTAGTCGTGTACTGTGCCGTTATACTCTGTGCTTTTTCGGTCTGCTCACGGCTTATTGTCCTGCCTTTTTCAACAAGCTCATTTATCACCGCTTGAATTTTGTCCGTATTTTCAACAAGTTCCGACAGCTTTTCGGATTTCAGAGCTTCCAGCTGCTTTATGGACGCCTCCATATCATTCAGAATTTGGTTATTGTCCTGTTGGAGATTATATAATTCTTCTTCCCTTTGCAGTGATAACAATTCTTCCCTCAGCTGTTCATAATGCTCCTGACCTGTGCTTGTCACCGCACCTTTGAACTCGTCCATTTCCGCAAATGTACGTCTTATATCCTTTATGCGGTCATCATGCGACCACATATCCTGCATTTGACTTTCCATATCCGAAAAATATTTTCGCAGTTCCTCATATGCCTCGTTGCCGCTTTTAAGTATTTCATCTACCAAATCCGCATTTCCGTCAAAAATTTTATCGTTTATATCCTGTATATATTCCGCATAATCCCGATAACTTAACATACCCAGCTGCAAATATTCATCGGTGTACTGCTTTACACGTTTAAGTCCTGCAATATAGTCCTCTGTTGACATATTATTGTATTTTTTCTCATGTTCAAGCCATGCCAAACTGTCAGCCAAACGCCCTTCATACAGCTTTTTCCCCGCCTCGGATATATTTTTATTGTATTCCTCCTCGGTTATTCTCTCCGCTTGCAGTGCCGCCAAATTCCGCTCTTTAATACGGTTAAACGCATCTTCGGGACTGTCGCCGACATTCTGCCAGTCATTGAAATATGTACGCTCTTCAATGTAGCTCAGCGACTCTTGGTTCTTTGTTTCCAAATCCGCCCTTAATGCCTGTTTCAGTTTCTGCCCATTCTGATATAATTCTTCATCGGCTTTTAACCATAATTCGTTGCGTTCATCGGCGGTAAGCTGTTCGTTCTCAATTAATTCGGCTTGATACTGCTTAATACGCTCGGCACGTCTTTTGTATGCGTCAATCTCACTGTCTGTGCCCCAGCCGTCATTTTCACGCTTTGAAATATAGTCGGCACTCGCTGACAGATATTCGTCAAAATTTTTCTCCAAATCATCAACATACTGTTTGTGTTGGCTTTTGTTGTAGCTGTCAATTTTCAATGTCCACGACCACCAGTCGTCAGACCATTTTTCATAATATTGGTCACGCAGTGCGGTAATATTTTCATAATATTGCTGTTCACTTATCCAACCCATCTGCCGCCATCTGTCCTCGTTGGCGAACAGTCCTTTTATACGTTCTTCCTCGGCACGCTTTGCCGCTTCCTCAGCCTTTTTATTTGCCGCCTCGCTGTCCTTTTTTGAACCCGATGAACCTTTTGACGAACCCGTTGACAGGCTTACCGTTTTGGGGTTATATGAACCTGACGCTTTCTCTGCCGCCTCATATGTTGCAAGCAACGCCTCCGCTTTTGCCAAACTTTCAGCCTGATAAGCCGTCAGCGGACCCATCATTGAATTCATATTATTGATAAATCCTCTTAGTGCCTCGGCTTGACTGCCGTAAAACTGTGACCAGTTCTCGCCCAATGTATGCAATAACAGGTTATCAATTTCCAGTTTTATATCAGCCATGCTCTGAAAATTCTTGCCGTCTGTTCTGTATGCCTCTGCAAGATTATCAATCAGTCTTTTATTTTCAGCGGATACGTTATCACCGAATAATACTGTTATTGCAAACGCGGACAGGCTGTTTTTTGCACTGTCAATAGTCGCATTAAATCCGTCCGCATCAGCTGTCAGCCGCACGCTCATATTTTCAACGTCCATTTCTGCACCTCCTAAAAAATTGTACTAAAAAAGCACGCCCGAAAACGTGCTTTAATATTACAATAATACCGTGTTTCTTAATAAATGATTTTCATTATTTTAATGCCGAATACAACCGCCGCAATAAGATTTATTATAGCTAATACTGCAAAAAATACGGCACATTTTTCTATTGTCGTAACACTGGAAAGAATATAACCTTGTATATTTTCCAAATCAGCTATACGTTTAATTATTCTTTCACTGTCTGTGTCTTCAACTCTTTCAGTATTCTGACTATTTTTTGAAGTCACTTTCGATTCTAACATTGCTCCGCAATTTTCACACAATTTTAAGCTATCAGAATTTAATTCACCACATTTTGGACAAGTTTTCATATTAAAAACCCCTTTACAATTATTTTATAAGTATATAATATCATAAAAAGGTGTATTTTGTCAACACTTACAATCCATAAAATGCCCTTAAATGTGGTGGTATGCCTGCCGTTGCCGGCTTTTCGTCCTCTGCCAGACCGTCTATCAAGTCAAACACAAGCCTTGGCTTTAACCGTCCTATCTCATCGGGCAGTTTAAAATAAGCCTTGAACATGGATACATACAAATCACGCAAACGCCCGCTTACTTCTGTATTTGCGGGCATTACACGTTTTTTGCCGCATGGATACAGGCACGCGAGTTGCAAGGGACAAGGACGGCAAGACGTACAAAGTCCCGAGTGATATAACATATGATGAATGGAAAGAAAAATATGTTGCTGATGCAATATCAACATCTGATAAAGAACAGTTTGAAAAATATAAAGCTATAATACCGAATTTATCAAATAAAACACTTGAAGAATTTTATAATATCAAGTATAATGATAGTGAGTATTGGAGTTTTATAAAGCTTGATTATAGCAGAAGAAATGAATTAGTATAAAATCCGGAATTAAAATTACCTAATGCTGATAGTGTTGTAGCGGCAGAACCTAAATTTACAAAATATCTGTTTAACCCTGAAAATGAAAAAGGTTATAATAAAGGTAAAGCCTTTATCAGCAGATTGGGATATAGTATAGATAACTGGCAGGAGCTTCAACAAAAAATCATTTATAATGCACCAAAGTATCCGGCAAAATTTATCGGGGATAATGGACATGGCATAAAATATGAACAAATAGTAATTTTATATGGGTTAAAAAATAAGCCTGCAAATATTGTAGTTGGATGGGTACAAGATGATTTAGGAACGTATTTAACAAGTTTATACATAAAGGAAGTATAAAAATGAAAGTAAGTCAATATGATACTATTTTATTGAAAGATGGAAGAGAAGGCAGTGTCGTTGAAGCATTTGATAATAAAGTTTTTGAAGTTGATGTAGGAGATTCGCCTAAGGATTGGGAAACAATCACAGTAAAAATTGATGAAATAGAAAAAGTTATAAAACATTTTGATTAAAAAAACACCCGAAGGTGTCTTTTTTAATCTTGCCAATATTCCTTGTGTTCATTAAGCCACTTCTTAACAATTTCTATATCATCTTTAAGTAATTTTAAATCTTCCGGTGTGAATAAATCCTCATAATCACCATTTTCAAAATCATTAATATCATATGCTGTACCATATGCTAAATCTTTCTCTACTTGATTATGCTCTATTTGAAACAACATTCCAATAACCATACAAACAAATTTTGTCATTCCATTTTCATCCATATCTATATAGTGGTCTTCAAATGAATTATTTACTGATTGGATAGCATTTGCTCCATATTTAAAAAAATAATTAAAATCATCTATAATTGAACCTTTTGTATCTTCATAATTAAATTCTTGATCATATGGTATTTTTTGCAACACATCATGTTTATTCATATTACACACCTACTTTCTGTGTTTCCATGTTTTAGTGCCTTGTTCACTTCCGTTATATCCCTTTTTACCGGAAACAATATTTACTGTAACGCTCGGGAATTCCTTTTTAAATTGTTCAACAACTCCTTGACAGCTTTCACAAATATGTTTTTCTGACAAAATAGTTATTACATCTGAACTATCTTTATTCAAATTAATTGCCACAAACTCTAAAAATTTTGCTTCCGTATCAAACTCACGTTTTATACCATCACCTAACTCTTTAACTTTATATCGTCTGTTGTCAACAATACCGATTATAGGATAAACTCCTTTGTATGAGTCATATTCATATGTACCACTTTTTTCTGCTCTGCTATGTGCAAAATATATATCACCGTTAAATTCCATAGTTGCAGCATTACCGCTATTTTTTAATGCTTTTATATTTCTTCGTTGTTTGCCGCTGTAACCTGTACAGTCAAATCCATTTTGCTTTGTGTCCCAAGCTGCTCGGTCTAATTCAAGTATCTTTGTTGCTGATACATTTCCGTCAATCTCATAACGATTTAATATCCTATATTTTGCCTTTAAATCTTTCCATTTATCACTATCATTATACTTGATATTAATAAATTCTTCAAGTGTTTTCGGTGATAATTCTTGTAAAATAGGCTTATATTTTTCAAACTGTTCTTTATCAGATGTTGATATTGCATCAGCAACATATTTTTCTTTCCATTCATCATATGTCATATCACTCGGGACTTTGTACGTCTTGCCGTACTTGTCCCTTGCAATTCGTGTTCCTGTATCTTCATCATCAAAATACGCAATAGTGGTACTTCTGCACCATGCGTGCAAGGGCGGATAATTCTCACCCGGTACAGCGTCGGCAACGTTGAACACCTCGCCGTCAAGCTCCGCACACATGGGACTTGTCCTGCTGTCGAGCGTTGCAAGATACTTGTACTTATCAATGCCAAACTCCGCATATGCCTTTAACTCGCCCTGACCCATATAGAACGTGGTTTCGGTGCGGATAAGCCTTGTCGCCATCATTTTCCCCTGCAAGGATAAATCGGCAATATCATTTGACATTTTTTCAATAGACGCACCTGTTGCAATTCCCGAACTTAGCACCGTTTTAAGTTTCTTTGCAAGTGCGTTTGTGTTTGTCCACACACGCTCCGAAAAGTTTTTGCCCATGAATTTGCTTTCAAGCACTGTTTTAAGTGCCTTTTCGGGTATCAGTGCAAAATCCGCACCTATCCCGAACCCCTGCTGACAGTCAAACATTGTACGGTAATAGCTTTCTTTGTACGCATTGCCCAATACCGATTTATCTGTCCCCAGTTCAATATCCGCCGTCTGCTTGAATACCGCACCCACACGCTCCGACAATGCCTCCAATCTTGTGATACGAGCGGCATAACTCACCGCATTAATACGGTTCAATATATCTTTGCGTTTTACATTAACTTTAATATTGTTACACTGATATATTCTCTTTCTGAATTAATTTTTTGCATAAAAATAACGGAAGCATTTTAATTTACTTCCGTTATAGTTTTATTATTTTCAAAATCTATTTGTATTTTAAATTCGCTTATTTTTTCTTCTCTGCTTATTCATTATATATCACCCCATAATTTACGAACTACATTATAATCACTTGGCATACATGTACATTTTAAACATCCAAACTTCAATTTATTGAACTCTTCCTTTGTAATTTCAATACCCATATCACCCTCAACAGTCGTATTGTAATCAAGTTTTCCCTGACATTCTGGACGGAAATACCACACTCTATAGAACTCTTTACCAGTCTTACTATTTTTCCCACTAAACAGACAAGTAATTGTTCTTCCTGAACTAATTTCAGTTGTAACAAATGTCCCGAAATAAGGATTGTATTGTTCGTATACATTATATCCACGCTTGATATTATCTTGTTTGTCACGTTCGCTATACTCTAATAACTGCTGCGTACCCCTTCCATAAGAAGTATCATACACTTTGCTACTATTTACACCAACAGTGGAATATAACTTAACCCCGTTTCTGTCAGTAGTTTCAACTCTCTTTACTCTTTCTCCGTTGATGTACTCATTACACAATCTGTCCATATAATGAACATTCCCGTTTTCATCCACTCTACGAGATACTTTTTTCATATCATAATTATCATAAGCTGCCTTTGCAGCACTTCCTGCATAAATTCCTAAGAACGCTAACAGTCCACCGAACATATTCATCAACCACCTTTCTCTTTATATATTATTTTCTCCATTTGTCCATTTCATCTACTGACTTCTTATTTAAGTTATTATACATATCCTGTCTCTTACGAGATTCTTCCTTTTTGCTCAAATACCAAGGAATACCAAATACAATAATGAACGCTACGATTGCTCCAATTGATTCTGCCACAATTAAACACTTTCCTTTCTAAAATATCCCAATACATTAATCTTTTCTGTTTCTTCATCTCATTTTCGGCATTCTAACCACAATACAGAACGGAATTAGTTCGCCTTATAATTTAACTTACTACCACAATTTTTCTTCTTATAAGTTTTTCCATATTAATCAACTTACCTTTCCCCATTTCATTTATTTTTATTATATCATCTTTTGTCTAAATTTGCAATTACTTTTAACACAATACACAATCTTTTGTGAAAAACAACCAAATTCCTAACAATATTATTATAACAGATGCTGTTGCGTCACCGTCAAGTACAATAGGCAACATAATTGATATTATAATCATTATTAATCCCATTATTTTCTGTTTTAATTTCCATTTGTTCATTTGTATTTCCTCCATTATACCATAATTAAATCGTTTTCTTTAATTAATCTTCTTTGTACCATTTTATTTAAATCTTTATTAACCGTGATGTGATTAACCCCGTTTGTATATATAAAATGCGACCCTTTTGAACGCATCTCATATATATCCATTACTTATCAACATTTTTATAAAGCTTCTAATTGCTTTTGGTTTTCTTTTCATATCTTTCTCTCCTTTGTTTATCATGTAATATTAATAGTTCATCTGCATACATGATTATCTTACATGATGTATACATACCACAATGTTGTTCACATTCGTCCATTGAGTGATATGGACACAAACTAATCCGTGAAATGTCTACATCTGTTCCATTTTTAATCACTACATTATCCATTTTTATATTACCTACTTTTGCTATATTATTTTTTGTAATAAAAAAGCAGTTAGTAAATCTCTAACTGCTTTCATTCACGATATTGTAGGTTTGTCAATGATGTGTTACACAATCGGTCAAAAAATTTTGCCGTCTTGCAGAAAAGCTTTAATGTAATCAACAGGGGCTTTCCAATTAAGAGGACGCATAGGAAACTTGTTGTATTTATAGTTATGCACCTTTAATTGTTTGGCAAAGTCATCAAATGAATAAAACGTATGTGTAGCATAGAAATATTCATTATCTTTACGGTGGGAGCGTTCCACTTTGCCGTTATGCCGCGGTGTATACGGTCTTAACATTCACTGTTCATACGAGCATATTCTTTTATCGCCATGGTTTTGCCGATACCTGCGTCACCGTATATGCACCCCATTTTACGCTGTATCTGACAAATCGCTATCGTGTTTAATACTTCATTGGCAATACTGGTTTTTGCAAATGAAACGCTGCCAATGTTTGCTGACGGCATTTGACTGCTTTGTTCCTGCCGTGCAAAAAATTCGGCAATTTTAACATCTGTTGTCTGCGGTGCTTTGTATGTACCGCTCATGTATTGGCTCAGTATGCTCTTGCTTATTCCTATACGGTTAGCCAAATCGGTATATGTAATCTTATTTTCTTCAAGATATTCCTTTAATTTTTCTATATATTTGTACTCCATTATACTCAACCTTTCTTACTCCTGCGTGCATTTTCAAGCATTTTTGCGGTATCAATAACAAAATCATTGCCGCCGACCGCTTTCGGGGCTGTAATTGTTCCGCTTTCATTGGCTCTTACAAGCTCCAACACCTTAGGATTTGCTTTAAAATCATTTTCCAGAATATTGTTTTTAGCCTTGTACATCATTAAATCAATCGCCTCCGCATCCGGCAAATTGTCAAGACCTCGGTTTTCACGATAAGACTTCATTTCACGCTTAACCGCATGAACCTTTTGTATTGCCGATTTAACATCATCGACATCAGCACCGTATTCCAAAATCGTTGACATTTCGCTTTCAACGCTCACCAGATATTTATCATTTTCATCATAGACACGAACCTCCGATAAATCCAGCGGGTCATATCTGACATAAACCTTTTGACCTTGAAAACACTTGATAAACTCGGTATTCCAGTAATTAATTTTTTCACCGCTGATTTTAAGCGATACACCCAAACGACCGACTTTCTGTATGCGTGTGGAACGCATAAGCAGCAGGTTTAATTCATCTTCGCCGGCAACACGCTGCTTTATTAAATTCTTCGCCCATACCTCGTCCGGACACATACCGTTCATGCCTGTTCCGTTATGCGTTTTTTTGTTATAGTACCCGTCAACCCAATTTTGAACATATTCGTTAAGTCTGACAACGTCTACTCCGCCGCCTTTTTTAAGAATATGCTTTAACCGCTCCGGCTTTTCCAATACGTTGCCGCCCGTATAGCTTAAAAACAGCTTTGATAAATTTTCTTTAACCTCACGGAAAACACGCTCTACAATCTTTGCACGACCGTTACGCACCCTTGCGTTCGTCATTTTTATTCCTAAACGTTCAAGTATCGTGGGCGGTGTGTGCTCGTTTGTTTTTGCCGTTTTACGTCTGCCCCGTCCGCCGATGTCATGCACAAGAAATTCCCGACCGTTGTCAAGATAAAACTCTTTCGGTATTCCGTATTTTTCAAAACCTCTCCTCATTGCATACAGATTGGAGTTGCTGTCCGGATTCGCCGTTACATAGCATGACATAATCTTTCGGCTTTTAACGTCTAAATACGTTGTTATGTAATATCGGTGAATTTCACCGTTCTCATCACGTATCATGAAGTCAAGCGTATGGTTATCGCCCACCCATATGTCATTGCTTTCAAGATTATCGTATTTTCTTATTATGTACGGCATTGCCTTATCTTCACAGGCTTTATCTCCCTCACGGAAATATATCCGCACAGGCAGCGGAATTTGTTTAATCTGTCTGTTGAACGTTGCCAGCGACTGAATATTGCCGTCCCAGTTCTCTATGTTTTTCTCCGCCCAGACCTTGGTCAGCTGATAGCATAACGATGCCGTTCTTTGGTTTTCATCAAGCCACAGACTTTCAAACACATCCCATAATTTCGGGTCAATCGTACATTTGCCCTTGCTGTGAAGTCCACGCATATCTGCCAGCACACACGTCCCATTTTCTTTCAACTGTTTTTTCTTTCGGTATAGCGTCTTTACCGAAAATTCCATATGAGGGTATCTGTTTGCAATAAGCTGTATAAATCGCTCATCAGCCTCTGCATAAGATAATCCCATACGTTTTTGCTCCGCTCTGAAACTGCTCCACTCGTTTAAAATATTCTGCCATAGCAAAGCCTTATGCCTTTGGTCTTCCGTCAGGTCTTCAAGGCTCTTTCTTTCCTCGTTTTCCTGCGGAATAAGTTCTTCTAAACTTTCGTCTATTCTGTCACGCATAAGCTTTTTATATCGTTTCTGTGCTTTTTCCGACAAGCTCTCTAAGGCTATGTATACTAAGTCTTTGCCGCCCTGCGGATTTTTCTCTGTTTTTGTAACATAATACTCTCTCTGTGAGCGTTTTTTTATAATTTCATAATCTACATTCTCACATTCGGCAGCCTCCGCCAACGTCAGCCATGTGCCTTCCATATTTCTCACCCCATTTTACTAAAATATATTACTTGCAAATTTTCTTTTTGTCTGATATAATAAACATAAGTTTAACTTTTGTTAAACCTTGGTTTTGGAGCGGGTGCTTTGGTCGGCTGACACGCTCCTTTTTTATGCCTACTCATCATAACCCATTGCATTTACAATTCCCTTCACAACAGCCATTGTCATAAATCCCGCATCTTCTCCCGTATTCTTCGAGATACCTTTTATCGCTGCGGACACTCCCGAAATCAGCTCCGTCTTTTTTCTCAAATCTTTACGCTGATTTGTATACATAACTTCCGACAATCTGTTCTCCCGTATGCCGTACATTTTACAAAACTCCTTTTGAGATAAATTCATGTCGATTATCTTCTTTTTAATCTTCTTCCCATGCTTGGTTAATTTTCTGACCTTTGCAGCCATCTCCCTCACCTCATTCTGCCCATTTCTTTCTGATGTCACGCTGTTTGTTAAACTCTCTAAGCCCCGCCCATGACGGTCGCCAGCCGTATATACCGCAAAGCAGCATATATTGTCTTAACACGCTGTATCTCAACTCAATCACCTCCGAAAATTATCTTATCAAGCTTGTCCAGCTGTTTTTGAAGTTCGTCATACTTCCTGTTATTCTCATCAATTTCTGCCCACACCTCTATGCGTTTTTTGCGGTTTTGAATTGGTGTACTTATCAGCTTACCCGTTAATTTTTCACATTCAGCTACATTTAAGTCCATTTCTGTTAATACCGAATTTCGCTTTTTATTGAACATATTTATTAGTAACCGCCCCCTTTCCCAATCATTAAGACCTTTTATCCCCTCTATAAGCTCCGCCTTTGAAAACAAATCCAAATGTTCTTCCATTACATCACCTCAATTTCAAACCATTTACCGCCGTCAATCATAACGCTGTTGCGGTTATTGATTTTAAGCACCCTCGCATTGTCCTGCATAATCTGTGTCTTTTTAACATCGCTTACAGTTCCGCTGTACACTCTTCTCGACAATCTGCAAATAATTCTTACCATCGTGTTAGGTGCAATCAAATTCAGCAAATCGCATATTCTGACCTCGCCCCTCATTCTGAAACCACCTCAATTTTCTTTATACTGCCTCTGATATAAAATCTGCCTTTTAATTCTTCTGTAATCTGCAATAGTCTTTCTAAATCTTCATACACCACTGTTTCTCTCCAATATTCCCCTGTAAGTATCTCCGCTCTGCCCTCTTCAACGTCAATATCCATGCAGGTTTCGCCTGCTGACCATTTGCCTTTGCTGTCCTGTACCTTTGTGTCATAATATACTGTCATTTTTTTCATTTTGAAATTACCTTTTCCTTTCCGCTGATACGGTGTATCAATCTCATTTCCTCTGTTGTTTCTCTCTCGATAAGCCAGTTCTTCACATTCAGCCTGCTGTCAAATGCCTTAATCAATCCGCACTGCCTTTTGCTCGGCTTTTTACCGTGTTTCATATTCTCCCTCCAATCTTTTCTTGTAATTCCGACATTGTTCATTCCGCTTGTAATGTTGTATTTGGTCATGCTTTGTCTATACTTGATAAAAAACACCCTTATCACAAAGTTTAAATTTAAGTAACGGATGGCACGGCTGTCCGTTATTTTATTGGTACAAAACAAGTATTCTCAATTACTTTCACACCATGTTCTGATACTTCTACTTTACAGTTAGGATTGCAGTTTTTTTCTAAAAATTTTATTAATGGCAACGACATCAATTTTAATTCGTTCATTTTCTCTCTATCCATACTCTTACTCTCTTTCTGTAAATCACTGATACAATCATATTTTAAATAACTTTTTCATCACATATGTAGATGCACTTCTCATATCATCATCAGTTATATTAACACCTTTTAACTGCATGATGTATATGACCGTAAGTGTATCTACATACTTTTTTAAAGCTATCAATAATGATACTACCGCTATGACAATACACACTATACTAACTGTATTCATCAGCCTTAATCCTTTCTTATACCTCATCAATCTGAAATGTAGATTTCACTTTTTTTACTCTGTGTATAAATTTACTTGGCATTTTCTCCCCTCCTTCTTATTTTCTAACACCTGTGTTATCTGATGCCGACAGGAATATCGGCTTTTAACACATCTTTTTTGAATTAAATATTGTTTTTTATATTGTTTTTTCGCATTTTGCGTGATAAAATTATTTTAATAACAGTGGAATAATTTCCACTTGTTGATTATATTATAGTATGAATTATTCAAATTGTTAACACAAATATATGATATTTTCAAATTTATTTTTGTGAGGTAATAAAATGATAGAACGAATTGAACAAATTATTTCAAACAATGGCTTAACAGCAAAGGAATTTGCTAATAAACTAGGTATTGCCCCTTCAAAAATTACTGATTGGAGAAGTGGCAAAACAAATCCAACAATAAAAGATATAATAGGAATTTCTCAAATTTTTAATATATCAACTGATTATTTGCTTTTAGGTAAAGAACCAACACAGCAATCGTCCGTTTCTGATGATAGCATCGCCAACGATACCACCGTAAAGCTTGTAATGCAGCTTGACCCGTTTGATAAAGCCGAAATTCGTGGAATGGCTCGCCAAATGCTAGCCGCTCCTAAATATCAAGAAGAAGATGACGGTTATTACATAGGTCGTGTTGCCGGATTCGGCGGCTTGCCACAGGAAATAAAAGTACCGAAAGAAAATCACGATGAAATCATAAGACTTACAGAAAAAATCATTGCTGAACAGAACAAAAAGGGCATGAAACACCGGAAGTAAATATTACCAATGAAATTCGACATTTTTCCCTATATAATGTGCTTATTATTAGTATAGGGAGGTTTTTTCTGTGAATTTAATTAAAGAAAAAGCAAGAGAATTTATAAAAAATTACTTATCAAATCACGAACTCAACATTGATACCCTCAAATGTGTATTAAAACGTCAAGGCATTGTCTTTATGGAGTATGACTTTGAAAATAATTCAGACTCTACTGCTGATTTACTAAAAAGTTTAAAAATGTATGACTATGCAAAAGAAAAAAGCGGTTTCTTATATCATTATACTTATCAAAATATATACTATATTTTTTAAAAAGCCAATCTTGATGAGTCTACGGCAATCTATACTATTCTGCATGAGGAAGGTCATTATATGCTTAAACATCTGGCTGTAAACGGCAGATTTAATGCCACGCAGGAAATTGTCGCTGACACCTTTGCCCGATACATTCTTCATTATCTACGGGTTAAGCATATTGCACACAGCATTATAAAACATGCAAAAACCGTATTGATATTTGCATTATCAGCTGCACTGATAACTGTACTTTGTCGCAAAAGCAAGCCGTCAACGGTTTATATTTCCGCTCCCTCACCTACCGGTTTTGCAAGTCCATCTCCCGAACCGTCTGCCGGCATACAGTATACCTTTGGTGATGAATATGTTGTTACTACTTTAAACGGCACTAAAATTCATAACCCTGATTGCACACATATAAAAAGCAAACCTATAATACATATCGACCGCACCGAGGCACTCAATGCCGGATATACTCCTTGCTTGGACTGTAATCCTTAAAATCGCATATATTAAGGAAGTGTTATTTTTTTAACACATTTCTTATGTAAACTTGCGACTTATTCACGCTTTATTCACGGTACTGCAAAATCGCATAATACCGCCGTTTTTAGGCAATGGCACAAATTTTTATGTGCTATTGAAAATGTGCCATTGCTATACAATTATTTTTGCTATAATTTCATTTGTTCTGTCGTCCGTCGGCTGTATCTGTTAAACTTTTGTTTTTAAAAAAATAAAAGTGTTAAACACCGCATAAAATCAAGCATTACAACGTTTTTTTATTTGTTAAAATAAACATTTGTTAAACTGCTTTTTTTGCACTGTTAAACACTTTTTAACTCCGTTTTTATCATATTCAATTTTATTGTATCTTTGACATAAATTATTAAAATTCTCCCGTTTTTCGTTTTTCATCATAATTGAGAATTTTTTCTCTAAATGTGCATGAAACCGTGATATAATGCGACTTTGTGCACTTTCGTACTCATCACTGTATTTTCTCATTCTTCATTTATATATACAGTTGTCATACTGTTCTCCGCAGTAGAGATAGTTATTCTCTGTTTCGCCTGTTCTTCCTGTCAGATTTCCGAATGCATCATAATCATATGTGTCGGTTATATTGCCATCCATATCTGCAAGCATTCGCACGTTACCATGTCCATCAGCAAGATAAATGCTTATTACATCACTGCGGTTTTGACTTATTATCTCATCCCCATGAGTATAAACGCATTTTACATTGCCATCTCCGTCAAGCTCTGCCAGAACATTTGCATATGCTGTGTTGCTGTCAACGATATATTTAGTTGTATCAACCTCATTAGTAGTCTTTGAAATTCGGTTGCCCTCACAGTCATATGCATATTCCTCTGCGGTAACTCCTGTTTCATTTGTTATAACCGCTTTTATCAGCTTGTTGTCCTGATTGTATGTATATATCTTTTCCGTTTTGCCGCCATATTGACGAGTAAGATTTCCGTTATTATCATATTTGAGTGTTTCTTCGCCCTCTCTGATTAATCGTCCGTACATATGTCAGAGGAGACAGTTCTCTTGTCATGAGAACCGTCCCTTCGACACCAGTTATTTATCAGAGAATTTATTTAAAAAATCGTGTTGCTTCAAATATTTCAAAACAGATTGATTATTATGGAACTGTGGATTTCTTAACTCTATTATTTCATCCGTAATATACTCTAATATTTCCCGTTCTGCAGTTGGAACTATAATTATATTATCTTCTTTTCTCAAAATATCTGCATACAGTAATGCATATCCTGTTGTTATAACATTTTCAAGTGTAACATTGTCCAACCAAGGAAAACAGAATATTTTTTTTCCATAAGCATATCCTATTGCCGCTGAAGCCCTCCAGCGTTCACCACTTAAATTGAAGATCTTACATCCTAATCTTTCAGGTGTCAACTCAAATTTTTTCACAATATCATCTACAGTCATATTCTTTTTACTCTTTTTCAATGCGTGTTCAATTTGTTGTTTAACCGTCTTATTATATAAAAACAGATTTTTAAATCCCTTCCCCATCTCCCAACCTTCAGAGATTTTTTCACCTTTTTTATACAATTTGCCATCAATATGTATTTTTTCTTTGTCTATATAGTCGTTGCCTGTCAATAAATTGGTAATCCCTTGCCCTCCTTCTCCACACTTACACAATATACCATATATTTTTCCTCTTTCAAAAACTATTTCTGAAGTATTATATAATATATCATACGAAGTTTGTATATCTGGATGATGTTTATCATGTACATTATGTATAATCCTATCACATAACTGTATCGTTATTTTCCCCAAAATTGCCACCACGCTTTCTTAAATCCAACTTCTGAAACATCTGTAATCTTTACAGGATATCTTGTCCCTTCAGCCGTATGAATAGCTATGCCTTGTAAAGCCTTATCTACACCTGTATCTGGCGAAAACGAGGCATTAGTTTTAAATTTTAGAACTACTTGCGATTTACTCCCAATACCTGCTCTTTTAGCCTGTGATAATGTCGGTTGCTCAGAAAAAGCAAATACTGCATTTTCAAATCTACCTTTATTCAGTTCGCCACTTGCCATAATGCTCTTTGCTGCTTCTGAAGTCGTTACATGATATTTACTGTTATCAGCCACTTCGGTAACTGACTTGCTATTACAAAGCGAAAAAGCTACAGCAATACACATTATAGCTCTAAAACACGCTTGTCCCGGTCTATCATTATCAAATGATTCATTTACTCCTGCTATTAGTGATGCGCATCCAATACTACATAAAAAAGGCTTTATAGCATTAAACTGCGCAAAAACGCCCAAAACCATCCCCGAAACTGCACCAATTCCTATTGACTCTATAACACCTTCTAGGTCTTCATCACCCAAAAATGCATCTACTCCACCAATAACCCCACCGGTTATTGAATTAACAGCAATTCTAGCTAACAATTTCTGATAATTAATAGTTTGAGCTTTACTCGATATACCTTTAATTGTCTGAGTAACATTCAATTCTCCAAGTGATAAAATACCCACTCGGGTCAATATTCATCACAGGGTTTGCATTTGCATACAAATACTTATGCAAGCTCACAGGATCCGCAATACTTCCCGAATAACCGTCCATGCTTATGAATGTACCGCTCTTAGGATTCATATATCTTGCACGAAGATAATAATATCCTGTTGTACTGTCATACTGTTCTCCGCAGTATAGGTAGTTATTCTCTGTTTCACCTGTTCTGCTTGTCAGATTTCCAAATGCGTCATAATCGTATGTATCAGTGATATTGCCGTCCATATCTGCAAGCATTCGCACGTTACCATGTCCGTCTGCAAGATAAATGCTTATTACATCACTACTGTTTTTGTTGATTATTCTACATCATAATCAAGGAATACGAATTAACCATCCCCCACATTCTTTTAACAATCCTGTAATCCTTTAACACCATATCTTTCGCTTTGTATAACCTCAATTGGACTTATTGTATCCCAATCTCGTCCGCTGAAATACTTGTACCATATGTATCTTAATCCAAATACATGATATTTTAATGTAAGGTCTATACGAAATTCATCATATAATTTCTTACTTCCTTTTTGTTCCTCATTAAATAACAGCTTAAAACATGCTGTAAGCTTTGGCAAAAGTTCTGCATTTATTTCAGGGGCTAACAGATACTCAATTACAAATGCATAAAATCGCTCCAAGTGATATATTACATTTTCAGATAATTTACTCTTTGGCTTTACTTCATATACATAACTTATAAATTTTTTTGCCTTTTCAAAATCTCCATATTTTATATTTATCAGAGCAAAATCTATATATTGAAATTTTTTTATTTTTTCAGTTTTGGCAAACATTTCGTCAGTAAAATTCACCAATTTTTTTAAATTATCCTCACTCTCTTTTCCTTCTAAAACCCAGTAAAAATCTATTACACATTTCAGAAAAAGATAAATAGTAGCTACATTCTTCAACTTAGACAAATTCTTTTCAGCAACCTTTATGCCACGTTCCGCCTCACATATTGCCCAATCTATTGTATTAAGCTGTATATAATTTTTCATTCCGAGATGACAACTTTGTACCACTAAATCACAATCTTTATTTGAATAATATCTCTCACCTTGATTTTTATAAGATTTTTCAAAGTATTCATGACGTTCTATGTTAACCTCTTCACACTCCTTCCAATACTGCTCTTGTTCTTCTTTCGTTTCCCATCTGTATTCTATTTTAGTATTCATTTTTTATCTCCATCTTATATCCCGCCTGTCATAGGACTTCTTGCTACTGCTACATCTACTTGAGCCATTAATTGAGATACTCCCATTTGATAGTATCTCCCAATATTAGTTATCATAGTTTCTATTACTAAATACTTTTTAGTTGCAGCATCTGCAACAAATGCCAAACTAGTAGCCAATGCCGCTGCATAAAGCTTTTTATCATCTCCATCCATGCGATAATATATTAGTCCAGGGGCTCTAAGTCCATAAGTAATAGTTCCTCCTAACGGCCACATTTCTTTTTTATCATGTATTGGCCAACTTATACCTGCTTTATATCCATTCATACATCTCAAATAAAAATCAAGTTGTTTTTGCCCACCATCAAGGCAAGTATATGGCTTTATTTCGTATATTTCCTTCGTATTATGGTCACAAATATCTATATAACCTGTTCTACCTTCTCCTCTTACATATTGATGTTTCTCTGATTGATTTGGATGTTCACTCCAATATCTGTCTTCAATATATCTATGTGCCAAAATTCCTCTTGCAAAAAACCACAATATCAATCCTGTCGGGTCATATCCCATAACGGGATTATTATGCACATATATATACTTATGCAGTGATGCAGGCTCATATATATCTCCCTCATAATAATCTCTGTTTATAAATCTGCCGTTTTGAGTATCCATATATCTTGCACGAAGATAATAATAGCCTATATTTGAATCATACTGCTGACCTGTATACAAAAACTCATTTTCAGTTTCACCCGTACTGCTTGTCAGATTTCCGAATGCATCATAATCATATGTATCGGTTATGTTACCGTTTGCATCTGCAAGATAACGTGTACTAAGCTGATGGTCAGATATATAATATGAATAGCTGTCATTTCTTCGCTGTGATATAAGCTCATTTCCGTAAGTATAATATACTTTTAGTTCTCCGTTCTGTGTTTCTGAAATTAATTTTGCATAATCACTGTTTACATTCCACAAATATCGGCTTTCCTGTCCGTCAACACTCTTACGCATTCTGTTTCCGGCATAATCGTATGTGTAGTTTATAACAGAATTATTGTTATAAACAGACAAAAGCTTATTGTTATAATCATAGCTGTATGCAATATCTCCGTTATCTGAAGTTTGTGAAATCATATTACCGTTTAAGTCATATGTATATGAAATATCTCCGGCTAAAAGCATACGGTTATTTGCATCATATGTATAATCTGTGACGTTACCGTTTTGTGTCATTTTAATTCTGTTACCTACCGCATCATACTCATATGTATTATCATTATAAACAGAGCCGTTAATTTCACTGACCTCTTTTGTAAGACGAAGCAATTTATCATAGCTGTATTTAATTTGTTTCTCACCATTTTCGTTTACTTCTGTAATAAAGCCATTTGCATCAAGAGTATAATTATATTCTGCTATCTGCTCACCTGTATTATTTACAGTTATCTGTTTTACTAAACGGTTTAAGCTGTTATACTCATAATTAGTATTAATACCATTTGGATACTCAACAGTTTTTAAATTACCGACTGCATCGTATGAATATTTTGTAATATTTCCGTTATTATCAATAATTTCAGAGATACGATTTAAAATATCATACTTATATTCAGTAGTACCATACTGAGTTATCATTTTTTCGATATTACCGCCGTTGTCATATAAATATTCAACTGTTTCGCCATTAATATCAACTGTTTTAGTAATCTTTCCGTAAGTGTTGTATTCAAATTGAGTCAATCCTTTTTTATCATTTACAGATATTAGATTACCATAATTATCATAAGTATATTCTTCCTTATCTCCGTCTGTATAAATTTTGGTACTTAATTGTCCAAGATCATCATACTTGTATTCTGTTTTATTTCCGCTGAAATCATAACTTTCAATCAATCTGCCATAATCATTATACACCATCTTATTACTCATGCCAAGAGGCAATTTTGTTTCTGTCTGCAAACCATTTATATCATACCCATATGATGTAGTATTGCCGTTTGCATCTGTCATAGATAAAAGATTTGATTTATTGTCATATTGATATTCTGTTTGATTTTGCATAGCATCTATAACCTTTGTAAGATTACCCAATGCATCGTATTCATATTTTGTGATATTGCCATTGGCATCTGTATATGTTTTTTTGTTAAACATACTGTCATATTCCCAGCTTACAAATGTTCCGTCATCAAAAATCTGTTTAAACTGCATACCATTGGTGTCATATTCATATCTTACAGTATGATTTAACGCATCAGTCATTTTTATTTTATTACCCGCTTCATCATACTCATAGTATGTTATATTACCAAGTTCATCTGTTACAGAGGTTGTATTACCTACTTCATCATAAGAATATTCTGTATCAGCCCCCAAAACATCTGTATGTTTTAAAATATTTCCTGTTGCATCATAAGTAAATTTTTCAACATTTCCGTTTGCATATTCCACACTAATTTTACGACCGAGTTTATCATATTCAGTAAGAGTTGTATTTCCATAAATATCTGTCTGTGATGTTACATTATTCATTAAATCATATGAATAAGTTTCAAATGTACCATTAGAATATATTTTCTTTGAAAGACGATTATAATTATCATATTCCATTCGGGTTATATTACCCTCCATATCTGTTTCAGAAATCTGATTTCCACAGTTATCATATTCATAATAAGTGGTCTGTCCCTGCATATCTATATGTTTTGTACATCTTCCACAGCTGTCATATTCATATTCTGTTTTTGCCAGACATGTTCCATCAGGAGTAAATCTGCCTTCCATAATAGTATTTCCATTTTCATCATACTCATATTTTATATCTACCCCTAAAGATGTCGAAACCTTTTCCAAATCACCTTTATCATTGTAAGATAACTCATAAGTTGTTCCGATTGGATCACTTTCTTTAATACATCTGCCGTATGAATCATATTCATATTTTATACAGTTATTATTTTTAGAGTATTCAGCCATCAGATTGCCCTTATCATCATAATCTGATTTTGCAGTGTAACCTCTTTTATCAGTTTCCGAAATAAGTAATCCAAGTTCATTATATTCATAATTGATTGTATTTCCTTTAGCATCTGTAACAGAGTTTTTTTCACCATTTTCATTATATGTATATAATGTTTTATATCCTCTTTTATCTGTATAGGATATATTGTTTCCATCCTCATCATATTCATATATTTCTTCATTTCCATACGAGTCAACTGTCTTTGTGACATTACCGTCTTCGTCATAGTAATACACAGTCTGATAACCCAGTCTGTTCTTTACAATTTCGCATTTTTCATCGGTATTGTGAGTATATTCAATTCTGTTACCATCTGAATCAATAGTAGCTATAAGTCTGCCGTCATCATCATATTCATTTCTGCCGACACGAATTCCGTCTGCCGAGATAATATCTTTTAAATAATGATTTTCGTCATATGTAAAACGTATAACATTGTTTTCTCTGTCAGCAACAGCTACTAAATCACCGCAGTTATCATACCCGTATTTTACACTGTTACCCATAGGGTCAATAATACTTGTAATACGATTTTCATTGTCACGTTCAAATACAATACTTCTTCCGTCAGAATGTATTATTCCATCTTTTTTGAATGTCAATGTATTTCCGTTATTATCGATTATTTCTTCTACGCCACTGTCAGTATTAAGGATATATACAATACCTTCCTTTGTTGTAAGCTTAAATCTTACAGGATCATATATTTCCATACCCTCATCAAGGAATGTTATTTCATTCGCCGAATTATTAAAATATACATCCTGACTATCTAAAATTTCAAGCTTTGAAGTTACTCCATTTCCAGGCTGAATTGTCAGTTCTGCATCCAAAATAGGCGTTACTGTTTTACTTGCAGGAGATGGTATAACATTAAATTCTTCTGTTTCCCCGTCAGGATAAGTTACAACTATTTTATGTGCATAGTCCTGATTAATTTTATACAGCGGTGTCAGTTCATCATTATCTGATGTCATATGCCAGCCTTCACCCAAAGGTGCAGTCTTTTCAATTTTAATACTGCTCATTGACATATTCCAGCCATAGCCAAAATCCCCATTTTCATTTCGGTTTCTGCTATCATATGTTCTTGTTACTGTAATCGGCAGTGACACTACCGGAATAGTCATATCATCAAATGATATTGAAAAATTACCAAGCTTTAAATTACCCGATACAATACAAGCTACATTTGTGCTTAATTTACCGCCATTTTTCGCATACGCAGTAAGCATAATATCATACACACCGTTTTGCATAAGTGATGTATCCAACTTGGCAAGCTCTGCATTTTCCACAACTGCTTTACCATTTGCAAACACTGTGTATTCATCATTTCCACAGCTTGCATATGAAAGCTCATAATATGCAAGGTCATTACCGCCGACACTGCCTATAATTTCTATAATTTCTTTTTGCTCACTGCCATCTGTCGGTGATGTTATTTCTGCACTGATATCTGCACTTGCAGACTCTGATATAGCAAAGAACTTTAATTTATTATAGCCTATATTTCCATTTGCATCGGTTGCCGTAGCACTAACATTATATGCACCTTCTTCATTTGGTGTAAAAATAAAGCTGTTATTTTCATCAAGCTCACATTCAGTATCATTAAGCTTTGCTGATACTAAATCAACGCCAACATTGTCTTCTGCTGAAATATATACTTCTACACTTTCATTCACAGGTACATATATAATATCCTCACCAACATAATTTGATGTTATATCAATAGTAGGCTTTACATAATCCTCATCACTATCAGGAATATCCGGGTTTGATGTTGTACTTTTTACAGTAATAGCTTTTTCGGCTGTAGTTGCATTGCCTGCTGCATCATAAACTTTTACAGTAATAGTTCCTGACTTTTCAGGCATTATTACAGCACTGTTTCCATCAAATTCAATAGGCTCTCCGTTATAATCAGCTTCTATTTTAGTCACAGCCACATTATCATTTGCAGTAAGACCTAAAACCACACTTTCACCCTTATTTATTATTTCTTTATCAACCGTTAAGTTAACTTTAGGTGCTTGTGTATCAGCTTTGGCAGTTAATGTTTTTGTATATGTTCTTTCGTTTCCATTTATATCTGTAGCTGCAATCGTTATAATTACTTTTTCTTCTTTTTCAACAGGGAAGGTGTAACAATTATTTTCATCTAATGTTATTTCTTCATCATTCAATAACACTATATAAGCTTTAACACCAACATTATCTGTTACAGAAATCTTAATTGTTGCCGTTTGCCCGATATACAGCGTTGATGCCGGTAAAACCGAACAGCTTATTGACGGTGCTGTTGTATCTCCTGTTATTTTAATATCTCTTGTTTTAGTAGTAATATTACCCGATTTGTCTGTTGCGATTATTGTTACTGTATAAGTTCCGCTTTCCGCAGCTATAAATGTATACTTATTATTCTCATTAAATGTAATAGGCTCGCCATTTATATCAGCCTTAAAGTCTATAACCTCAACATTATCTGTCGCATATGATGTTATTACTATCTCGTTGCCTATATATCCACTTGTCCTATTAGAAGTCAAATAAATATAAGGGTTTGACGTATCCTTCGAAACATTAAATGTTCTTGTAGCCTCCTTGCAATTCCCGGCTTTGTCATATGCAAGAGCTTTTATTGTTAATGCACCTGCATATGTTGTCATATATGAGAACTTACCGTTTTCATCTAATTCAAGTTTCAAATCGTCAATATAAGCTTCAAGCAATGTTACACCCACATTATCACTTGCTGTTATTTTTCCTGTAACACTTTTTCCGACTGTTGTGTTTCCTGAATATGAAATACTTATGGATGGTGTGGTTGTATCAGGATTTACCGTAACAGTCTTTGTTAATGTACCTTCATTCCCTTCAGCATCATATGCATATGCAGTCACCGTAACTGTACCGGGTTCTTCGCTTGTCATGGTGTATTTACCATTTTCATCAGGTATTAGTAATTTATCATCAGCATACACCTTTATCTCTGTAACACCGATATTATCTGTTGCAGTTACTGTAAATTGTCTGCTTGTTCCTGCGACAAAACTTGAAATATTATATATACTAAGCTTAGGCGGCGTCATATCAGTTGTTACTTTCAGCACTTTTGATGTCGTACCCATATTACCCTCTGCATCATACACATTCAACGTAAATGTAACTTCGCCAAGTTCAGTAGTTTTATAATAATATTTATTATTACTGTCCAATTCTGCTTTTTCACCATCTGCAAACAGTTCAATTCTGTCAACAGCAATATTGTCATAACCATATGCCGTCAAAGTAACAGTTTCTCCTACTGCCACAGTTGATGAACTTAATGACAAGCTTGCTGACGGCTTTATATAATCTGCAACAACCTCAATAGTTTTTGTTTTTGTTGTAGTATTGCCTGCTTCATCCGAAGCGGTTGCAATTACGGTATATGTACCAAGTTCTGTTGGTATAAAGGTATATTTATTACTTGAATCCATTGTTATTTCTTCATCATTAATCGTCACTTTATATGATTTTACACCAACATAGTCTGTTGCATATGAAGTTATTGTAACAGGTTTGGTTATAACCAATTTTGAATCTGACACATTTAATGTCACCGACGGACTTTTTGTATCTTCTCCGGTTGTACGATATGTTCCGCCGGCATAACTACTGTTTCCGTTTGTATCATAAACCCGTGCATTTATCGTAAATGAACATACATTATATGGCTTATATATAAATTCATTATTCTCATCCAATTCTATATATTTATCATTTAATTTTACAGAATGCCATACTGTACCACTTCCGCCCTTAGTTGCGATTTTTATTGTATTTTCTTTGTATGGTTCTACACCATTTTCAGGGAAAATTATATACGCAGATAAATCCTCATTAATTTCTGCTTCTATTTTTTCAAAGGTTTCATTCTCCTCTACTTCAACATTAATTGTTTTGCTTACCGATTTTTCACCATCTGATACAGTCAATGTCAGAGGATATGTTCCTACATTTTCAAATATAGCGCCTGTTGCAAATGAGGATTCATTTAATATCTGAACATCTGCACTCTCTGTTGTCCATAGATAGTTTATATTTCCGTTCAGCAAATTGTCATCACTAACAGTTGTTACTATTTTAGTATACTTATTTACTTTTGTTTTTATTGTATCTTCAGACAATATAACAGGAGCATTATTCTCTAAAACAGGATTATCACAACCCTCACTGATAATGGTAATATCTTCAAGAACAGGAGTTTTTCCATCAGATGATGCTTTTAATTCAACATCTAACCTTATATATCTGCCTGTAATATCTGTCAGAGCAGAATTATTAATTACTTTCTGTGCATCTGTAAAGTTTTCTCCATCATCACTTGTTGAAATATAGACGTCAATCAGACTGTCATTTACAAGACTTCCGTTCCAATACACACTTTTCCAGTTAATATCAGTTTTCTCACCATCAAATATCACCGACCATGTACCATTTTCCGCAACATTACTTACCGGAAGTACAGCATCATCTATATATATAAGTAATGGATTTCCGTCTTTATCATAAAACAGTAAATATGTATCTGTAAAAATATCAACCCATGCTTTATCTTCACCGTTTATATTTACAGAAATACTGATTGTATTGTCTTCGTCTATAAGTATTTTATCATAATCCCAACTAATTGTTTTTGTTCCATCATCATTTTCTTCAATCTCAGACGGTTCAGGACTAACTGAATTCAAATCAACATTTTTAGCAAGCCTCGTCTGCAATTTCACCTGTCTGCCTGCAACATTAAATACTTCTGTTGTCATACCAAGCAATAAATCATTGATGTCCTGACCATCAGAACTATATTTGTATATTCCCTTACTTTCTATAGCTATATTTTCTAATTGCTCTCTATTAACACCACTGCCAATACCTATAGAAAATATTTGAATCCCATAATTTCCTGCTTCTTTTGCACATTTAACTGCAATATCATCTCCATCCTGTCCATCAGACAACAAAAAGATAGCTTTTCGTCTATTATTTTCTTCAAATAAAGTTAATGCTTCTTTAATTCCACTACCTATTGATGTTCCTCCGCCTGCTTTAGGATAGTTATCAATAATATCAGTTAAAATATCTTTATCACTTTCCAATTGTGAATGAACCGTTGCTGTTGAATGGAATGTAACAAGTCCACATCTGTCACCGTTCTTCATTGATGCAATTACATTTCTTATAGCATCAATAGAATTTTCATATCTGTCATAATCATTCATACTACCCGATTCATCTAATACAACAACGATATCAACGGCATTTTCTTCCTGTTGCAGCTCACCAATGCCTGATAAACCATATTCAAATTTTATGTTATTGTTTTTATTGGATAATATATCCTTATCATATTTTTGTGTAAACTGTATTCCTATTCCATTTCTGTCAGTTCGAGAATATTGTTTTTCAAATGATGAGCAGTCTACATTCTCAATGCTTGACAAGCTTAATTTATCACCTATACCTTCTGCATTATTATATTTACCCAAATCAAAATCATCTGTTGAAGTATATGTCCGGATTATTGGTTTCTCATCAGTTACCCAATCCCAATCACCGTCATTACCGTTTATATTAAACTGACTTCCGCTGAATACTATATTATCTGCTATTATTCTGCCATTCAAATTAAGTGTAGAAACATTAAATTGCACTTTGCCATTAGGAGCATATAAAATACCATTAATCGTTATAGACGAACCGTTAATAATTATATCTCCATTCTCACTATATAACACACTATAATAATCATCACCTGTATCTAACCATGATACGTTGTATGTGATAGAATCTTTAGCTATAACATAACCTTCGCCGCTAAATTGTGTTCCATTAAACGAAATCTCCCCATCTGATATAATCGGTTCAGATAAATTTATTTCATTTGCATTAAAACTTTTATCTGTACAATATGTTTCACTCGAAGTTACAGCTTTTTCTTTTATAGTATCTCCGAGCTGCGGCATTTCAATTTTGGATACATTTTCATCACGCTCAGTGATATTCATTTTCCAACCATTAGTTGTTATTTTACCGACACTGCTACACTTTCCGTAAAAATAAAGCTCCGAGCCGTTAAACACAAAATCTTTACCTGTATACATATCACCAAATATCACAGACTTCCAACAACTCATATTTATGTCTTTACTTTCATTCGCTGAAAATATAGAATATTGTTTCCACGCTTCATTATTTGTATTTGTTGTTTCTGCCAATACAAGTCCCGGGCAAATATTCATAATTATTGTAATCAATAATATTATAGATATTGCTTCTTTTAGTTTTTTTCTCATAAATCCCATCCACCTTCTCTTAAAAATAAAAAATCCACACATTAATATAATGTGCGGTCATGCAACCAATAGCTTTACACCTTAGGTCATAAACTTTGCGTCCTTATTTTTCAATAAGTTTGCCCTATTCTTTTGTTCTATTCCTCCTCACCATCCTTATGTATAACATTATATATTACAAGCCTTATTTTGTCAAGATTAGCATAATTTAATTTTGGATATTAAATAATTAAATCATTTAGTCTTTTAATTTGTTCTGTTTCAGCATGGCAAACTGTACAAAAAAACATAATATCTGTAAAATATTCACAATAACACTTTAGACGAATATTTTTTCATTATATATACAATAATTTCTCTACTGCATCCTTACATCATTAAATTGTATCACCCTACAGATAACAGGAATGTCAGACAACAATATCTATCCGTTATATACCAATATAGCTTGTAATATTTTTAAATTTAATATTATGGTCTATACATTTTAACGATTAACTTTTCTTCAATACAGATTGGGTGCATTTTCACTTTATCACACACTGCAACATTACATCAATATAATTTTACCTATATTATATTAATAACTATCATAAAAGAGGCTTGAAATCAAGCCTTTTCTTCTACACCCATAACCTCAAATTGTATCACCTTGCAAATACTTAAATCTAGTTGTGCTATGAAATTGATACAATTTGAACTTTTCGCCCCATGTAAAACATTCTCTCATATAACACATCTATTGTACTCCTACAAAAGTTTATTAACAAAATAAAAGCACCCCGGCATGGAATTCTCCGCACCGAGGTGTTTTTCAATAAATTAATTCACATCTGTTATTGCGTCAGCCATAGGACTCTTTGCCTCGTCCCAAAGCATTAGCTTGTAATTATCTGTTTCAGGCAGTCCCGCTGTTATTATCAGCTTGTCGCCGTCATTCTCATTTTCACCGATTTTTATATTTACCAAATTTCCTTCATTGTCATACTCAGCTGCAAATAAAGCTGCCGATGCAAGCTTATCTGATGTGCCGTCAATCGGTTTTACTGTAAATATAACATTATTATCTTTAACTTTCTTCGTTATACTGATTTTATCCGCATATTGACCTATCGGAGTAACTTCATCAACTTTGGTTACTTTGAATGTCAATGTAAGCTTTGCATTGCCCAACGCTTTATCAGGTTCAAGCGACATAAGCGACGCACCGCTGTCCGTTACGTCAAACACAACGGTATATGTTCCTGCTTTTGTCGGAGTACCCGATATTCTTGCATAAGAAAGTTTTAAGCCGTCCGGAAGTACGCTGCCGTCTGCAAGTGTGAATGTGAACTCTCTCGATATTTCATCATTCTCAAACTTAACATAATCCGCAAGCTTAATTTCGTCCATTTCAACATTTTCATCAAGCTCAATTACATCGCTCTTTTCAGTGCCTGTAAAGGTATCACCGAATACCGCATTAATCTTTACCCCTCTGTCAGGCATTACAAATGAATTGTTTTCATCTAACTCAACACCGGTGATTATTGCCGACTTGCCTTCTGTTTCAGGTGTAATTGTTAAAGTAACCGTTTCGCCTGCCTTTGCAAATTTCTTATCTGCAATTACAGTGCCGCCTTCGATATTTTTGTCTATCTCTATCGCATAATAAAGCTCGCTTTCGCCGTCTGCGAATACTACCTTACCGTTCTTCACATCCCAGTAATTCAATCCGTCGGTAACGCCGTTATTCAGCATAGCTGCAACATAGCCTGACGAAATATCGCTTTCAGACACTGCCTTCGATAAATCATTTTTTATTACAATATTAGATGATTCGATTTCCGTGTTTACATCTGCTGTCTGCACATAGAATGAATTTAAAATCATAAAATCATTGATACTGTCATCATAGTAATTATTGCAATAAGCTATTGCATATGAGGCTAACGAACCGCTGACATTTCCACTGTTTAAGCAATTTTTCACGGTTATAGCTCCATACGTCGTGGCAATACCTGCTGCGGTTTCTTTTGATACAACGCTGCCGTTATTTGCACAGTTGATAATCTCAGCCTTCATGCCGTACTGAACAACTCCTATAATACCGCCGGCGTTTTTATTTGCATTAATATTCGCATTATTTACACAATTCGTTACCATACAGTGGCTACCGACACTGATTATACCGGCACCAATATTTTCTGCATTAAGTTTACCGTTGTTTACACAATCAGTTATTTTTGAGAAATTATATATATAGCCGGCGGAGTCACCTATAATACCGCCTACATCATATCCGTTCACTTCACCGTTATTCATACAATTACTGATTAGTATCGGTGATTTCTGTAACATATTTTGACCGATAAAACCGCCTGTTACACCATTTTCTAATGTATTTGTTACAGTCGCATTATTCACGCAATTTATAATCGCACCGTCACATAAACCCGCAACAGCACCGACATAATTTGCATTTGCTTTAATACTGCCATTGATTGTAAGATTTTTCACAACAGCGTCAGTATCAAGTTTTTCAAACAAGCCATAATGTTGGTAATCATTTGATTCATCATTCATTGCAAGCGTTATTGAATGACCGTTGCCGTCAAATGTACCATTGTATTCTCCGATAGGATTTCCGTCATAGCCCTCAATATTAGCTGTAAGTTTAATATTAATATTGTTATTACCCAATTCAATAGTCTGTTTTACTTTTTTAAGGTCATCAAGTGTACCGACAAGACAATATCCGTCCTCGTCTTTTTCTATACCTTTAACCTCTTTCTTTACCACAAGTGTGCACGTTGCATTCGGCATAGTAAATGTGAATGTATCTTTTTTCCCCTCAACCGGTGATACTTTAATATTTAAATTACCGGTTTGACTCTTAAATGTTATATCAGATATTACCAAATCTTCTTCAAAGCTTGATGTATCAACCGTAAATTCAACGGTTTCACCCTGCTTGTACGGTTTTTCTACACCATTATTTGAAAATATATAATACGGTATGTTTTCATCGTCTGCAAATACTAATTCTGTTTTTGAAACAGACCACTTTAAAGCATCTTCCGATATTTTAAATTCTAAATTATCGCTCGCTTGTATTTGTTCTGCTATGGAATTGGCTGCTGCCGCAAATTGTATCTTATTTGAACTGTCGGTTTCAGATGAAAAATCCTGTACTAATAAATTGTTGTCATTACTGTTACCTGTCATATTATTCCAACTTGAATTTTCATTCTGATTGATTATTTTACCCTCATTTGAAGCAATTATTACCATTGTACTATTTGAGCATGTTATTGCTCCGGCAAGTTTCAGACCTGTTATATCACCCTTGTTCATACAGTTATATACAATACCTTCATTAAACATAGTTATACCCGAGGCTTTTATACCGCTTATGTCGGCTTTATTGATACAATTTACGATTTGACCGTTATTTGTCATGGCAATACCCGACGCCATTGACTCTGTTACACTTGTTTCATCACTGCTGTCACTTTTTATAGAAGATATTGTGCCGTCAACAGTAATATTTTTTATAATACCTTCCGAACCGATAGTGTACAACATTGATTGTTTTAATCCGTCAAATGTAATGGTATGACCTGCACCGTCAAATATACCATTATAACTTTGTTTCATTTCATCGGTATATATCGGATATTCAGCCAATTCCTCTGCTGTAAGATTTATATTCTCGGCTATATATACGTTTAATTCGCTGTTACCGTCTGCGATAGATTTTACAGCTTTAACAAAGTCGGATGCGTTTTTTACAACAACGTATGTCTTGCCGTCTATTACTGTTGTTTCACTGATACCTGTATCCAATACAACAGATACCGTTACATCACATTTCGGCATTGTAAATTCATAACCGTCTTCGTTTGTTGTAAGCTTAATATCATTTCCGTTTACATCTGTAACGGCTACTACTGCATTATCTGCAATACCGCAAACGGTTACCTTGGCCCCCGGTAATGCTCCGCGGGCATAGTCCCCGTCAATAAGAGTGTCAACCTTAATGCCACTCTGTTTTATTAAATAAAGCTCCGGATTTTTATTATTTGCAAAAGAAGGTTCATTACTATAGTCAACACCCCAAGTTTTAAGTGTTGTACCTTTCACGCGGTTAGGGTTTGCTCTGACATATTCATTCAACTTAGCCGGAATATACAATCCCTCCGCATCTTTTTCGCTTACCGTAGAATCTTTATCTACCATTTCGGAAATACACTCATCTTTTTCAATATCATAGTACACATCATAACAGTCATTTTCTCCATAATACATATTATTTTCAAGAGTAAGTCCTGACATTTCTGCATACGAAACTATACCGCCCGAACGGCGTGAATTGAATATATCACTATTGGCACAGTTATATATTTCGGTTTTACCGCATGCCTCACCGACAATACCTCCGTAAAAACTTGTCACATTAACACCGCTGTTTTTTAATACACAGTTTGCGATAACCGTATTACCCGATGTTGAGTAAACAATGCCGCCAAATTCATATATACGACCTGTTGCGGTTACACAGCAGTTTGTAATTGTTGAATTATAAGCCTCGGTTGCGATACCACCGCATATGCCATAGTTCAATGATATATATACATCACAGTTATCTATACTGGTATTATTTGCAACTTGTACAATACCGGCTGATTTTTCGCTATAAACATGGGAATTTATATTAACATTTTTAATAACGGCACCGTCTGTTTCGGCAAACAATATACAGTCTGCCGTAATCTCTGCACCGTTTCCGTCAAATGTACCTGTATACGGTGCGTTTTTGCCTATCAATCCAGCATTTGAATAAGCCCAATAACCGCTATAATCACGGTAGTTAATACTTTTAGCCACTACCTTTGCATTTGCGTCTGTCTGTCCTGCCTCTACGATTCTTGCAAACGCAACCAAATCATCTGCATCAGAGATGTAATACACACCCTCGGAATCTGTTGTTAAATTATAATCACATATTGCCTGTATATTTACCTTACTTTTCGGCATTGTAAATTCATATGTGTTATCACCCGTTTTTGTAATTTTGACGCTTTTTCCTTTTGAATCTGTAACCTTTATTTCCTTTACTGAATTTATTAGGTTGCTGTAATCATTAGACAAATCTACTTCTACTACAATCGTCTTTCCGGCTCTTGAATAATCAGCGGACGTTTGAATAATATCCTCGTCATATATGTGATAAATTTCATATACAGGTGCAGGGCATTTTTCTACGATTTTTGCCGTTTGAATTTCATTTTCCGTTACAAAGTCCCAGTACATATACTCTCTGCGTTGCGCATTTACATTTAATGCATCCATTGTACTGTCGGAGAAAAGTTCTTCCGTTGTCTTTGCTATATCCGAACCTATATTGGTTGTCACTTTATTTTCGTCATTGTCATAACCGGCACAAAATACTCCGCTGTTTTTCTCCGAATTATAATAAGCAGTATCATAATTATATTTACCGATACCTACAAATGCACCGACCGATTTTTTATCATCAGCAGTATTTTTCTGTACAACAGTACCGTTATTTACTGTGTTGCGAAAAGTAACACCACCCTGAGCATATCCGATAAAACCGCCGACAAAGCTACTGCCACTTACCGATACTTCACTGTATACATTATACAAGTCACGCTTAGATTTCATTATGCCGACAAGTGCACCGGTATATGAAGATGTATCATCTCCGCCGTCTACACTCCCTTTAATTACAAGGTTTCCTATGTATGCATCTGATGTAATTCCAAACAAGCCCGTTGCTACAGTGCTGTTATATTTCGTGCCGCTTGTGATGTCGAGCGTTACAGTGTGACCTTTACCGTTAAAATTACCTTTATACGGATTGTCATTTGTACCTATCGGTTCAAAACCTTTTTCCGTTGAGGCTGTTACATCTGCTGCGAGAACGACGTTTTCTACCTCATACCCGTCATTTACTGCCTTTGATAAAATCAAAAGTTCCTCATCTGTTGAAACAATATAGTTATCATAAGAATCTTTTTCAAGCATAAACTCAAAATCAGCATCCACCGTAACATCATTTTCGGGCATAGTAAATATATATTTGCCGTCTGAATTTGCATTAATCTCATTATCATTTACAGTTATTTTGTTAAGTTTCAAATAAGCCGGGATTTTATCCGCTTTAATCTCTACACTTGTATCTGCCATTGCGTTCGTTGCAACCGTGATATAATTCGGTTGATTATTTGTGATTGTATACGGCAAATCCGGTTTTTCCTCAGTAAACGCAAACTTACCGTCCGCTACCTTCCAATAAAGCAGCTGCGTATCGTTAGGCTTATTATCCCGTACATACACGTTAAGACTGTTAAGAACATCTTCCGATACTATTTCTTCGCTTGTTTTGGCAAAATCTCTTGCTGTATAATGTTCTGAATTGTTAGTCAGATGTCCGAAATCACAAATCTCGCTGTTTATTATTCCGTTGTAATAACAATTTCCAAAAGCATCATTATTTCCGTTTTTTTCGCCAAAAAGACCGCCGATATAATTATCGTCAGATTTTTTTGTTACCAAGCCGTTATTTATGCAGTTATATATCTTGCTACGTATGCCTGCATCTCCCGCAATACCTCCGCAATTACTTCCTTTAACCGCTCCGGTATTTAAGCAGTTTATCACTTTCATAGTACTGATACTACCGACAATACCTCCGACATTCATATTACCGACTATCGCACCGCTGTTTGAACAGTTTATTATGTATTTGCTGTTGTCGGAAAGTCCTACAATGCCGCCAACATGATAATAACCCGTTACCGAGGCTTCGTTATGGCAGTTCACAACGCTACCGTACGTATTTGCAACAATACCGCCTGCAAAGTAACCTGTCATCGATACTGAGCCGGTTGTCCTTATATTGCACAGTTTAGAATTTTCTCCTCCATGTCCGAACAAACCCACAAGTCCTTCACCTGTAAGATTAAGGTTTACTGTATGGTTTCCGCCGTCAAACGTTCCCTCAAACTGATTTGCATCATTACCTATCGGAACATATCCGTCCTCTGTTGAAAGCTCAATAGTTTCTGTCACAGTGTCGGGAATTTTAAAGTATGTACCGCTGTAATCATTTCCCTCGTTTACCTCTGTTGCAAGTTGTTTAAAATCGTTTGCACTTGTGATAAGATACGGCTCGTTTTCTGTTCCGCTTCCGCCACCATACAAACCGTCAGCATAAGCCATAGGCATCGGCACGAATACTGTCAGCATACAAAGCGTGATAAACAAACTTATAATCTTTTTTGTTTTTTGCATTTATTTTTTCTCCTTTTATATCATATATATGTAAAATGCCAAAGCATGATTTTTTAAACTCTCTGCACATTATCGGCAATATTGAAATCAGTTTATTTTATCTTTACCATATTATATCATTTTATCCGACTAACAGTCAATAATAATATAATATTTAAAGCTAAATTATTTGTAGGATTACAATAGATGTGTTACATTCCGAGACGTTTTGTCTATGCCGATTTTTTTGATAAACCTATATTGTAATACCGTTTTTGAAAGTGACTCGTATATCATCTTTCCCATACACCGTCACACATTCCACCATACTCAGCCACAGCACTTCGTCAAATTCGGTTACTGCCTTGTCTTGCTTTTTCAAATTTTTCATAAACATCTCAATCTCGGCTTTTCTTGCATTTTTATCTGATATATCGGCGGTAATCTCATCAAAGCGTTTCTTTATTCCGTCATATTTTTCAATCAATTCGTTGTACTGTCTTTCATACTCATCTTGATTTTGTGCCACTCGTGCATTTTGGTCAATGCAATCTTGTATTTTTTTTACTATATTTTCAAGTTCTCTTTCAAACTTTTCTTTTTGCCCTTCCAACTCACTTGTGTCAAACAATTCATTTTCTATCAAATTAAAATCCGCTAAAATCTGTTCCTTATTTTCAATCAGCTCATTTACTGCCGATATAAAAATCTCTTTTATCTGATTTTCATCAAGATGCGGTGTGGTGCATTTCTTTTCGTTATCAAATTTGTGATTGCACCGCCATATCACTCGGCGGTATTTATCATTGGAATGCCATACCTTTGAGCCGTAATAACTGCCGCACTCACCACATTTTATCTTGCTTGAAAATATATTGATACAACTTTGTCTGCCCTTTTTATTTTTTGTTTTCTGCATAATCTTTTGCACCGCATCAAATACATCAGGTTCAATAATTGCATCATGGCTGTTTTTCACATAATACTGGGGTATTTCGCCTTTATTTATTTTCTTTTTCTTAGTTAGGAAGTCTGCTGTGTACGTTTTCTGCAAAAGTGCATCACCCTTGTATTTTTCGTTGGTAAGTATGCTCTTTATTGTGCTTGCATACCATGTTGTTTTGCCCGCCGGAGTCAGTATTTTTTCCTCGGTAAATTTTCGTGCAATCGCATATGCACTCTGCCCCTGCAAAAACATACCGTAAATTCTGCGTACAACTTTCGCCTGTTCCTCATTTATTTTCAGCATACCGTCCTCGCCCTTGTCATACCCCAAAAAACACGCATACGGCACCGACACTTTTCCCTCGCTCAACCGTCTGCGTTGTCCCCATGTACAGTTTTCCGAAATCGACCTTGCTTCTTCCTGTGCGATGCTTGACATTATTGTTAAAAGCAATTCACCTTTGCCGTCAAACGTCCAAATATTCTCCTTTTCAAAATAGCACTCTGTTCCGTTCTCCTTTAATTTTCGTATTGTTGTAAGGCTGTCAACTGTATTTCTTGCAAATCGTGATACCGACTTTGTGATAATTAAATCAATTTTGCCCGCAAGTGCATCATCAATCATTCTCTTAAATCCCTCTCGGTGCTTTATGCTCGTACCTGTAATACCCTCGTCTGCATACATTCCAACAAATTCCCAATCATCGTGATTTTTTATGTAGTCGGTATAATATTTAACCTGTGCATCATAGCTTGTGAGCTGTTCTTCCATATCCGTTGAAACCCTTGCGTATCCGGCAACCTTTCGTTTTGTTCTTTGTATTATCGGCGATGATGTAAACCGATTAACTTTTGCCGGTATAGTATGCACTGTACGCTCTGCCATTTATATGTCCCTCCACTTTTTTGCGACTATATTTCCATTATAAAATTCAAATCGAATTGCGTCCTTGCCGTTCATCACTACATTTTTAATTTGTGCATCGAAAATTTCATCATCAAACTTATCCCGCCCAAGCACCTCTGCTGACACTTCTTTTAATCGTTCTTCTTTTATATTAGCTCCATTGCAAGCATCACAACCGTTATTCTTTTTCGTTTTACACACCCATAATTTATAAGACGGATTTCCGCAAGTATTTCGTATATACCTGTTTCCGCAAATTCCGCATTTCAGTTTCTGTGAAAATACCGATTTTCGATTATTACTTCGTTTTACAAACTCATTTTGTACTTTATTAAATATATTTTTATCTATGATTGGCTCATGATTATTTTCCACAAAATACTGCGGCAACTCTCCGTTATTTTGTTTTCGTATTTTGTTGATATGGTCATTTACAAATGATTTCTGCAATAACATATCCCCCGTATATATAACATTTTTCAGTATATATCTAACATTAAAATCACACCATTTACAATTATTAATTGTAGATATATTTTCATTATTCAATCTTTCTGCAATTTTTCTCGGTGTATCTCCATTTAGATATTCATTATAAATCCGTTTTATTGTTGCAGCCTCATGGGGAATAATTTCAAGTTTTGTGTCCCTCCACCGATAACCATATACGTTAAATCTGCCGTTTGGTATACCCTGTTTAAATCGTTTTTGTGTCCCCCATTTTACATTATCAGAAATACTTCTGCTTTCCTCCTGTGCAAACGATGCAAGTATCGACAACATTAATTCACCGTCATTACTCATTGAATTTATGTTTTCTTTTTCAAATCGCACTTCTGTTCCAAGTTCTTTCAAGTGCCTCACCACATCTAGCAAATCAATCGTATTTCGTGCAAATCGTGAAATTGATTTTACTAAAATTATATCAATTTTTCCATTCTCACAATCTTTTATCATTCTCTTAAATTCACTGCGTTTTTCTTTTTGTGTCCCCGTTATACCCACATCCGTATACACTCCGACATATTCCCATTCGGGATTATTCTGAATAAACTCCGAATAATAGCTCACCTGTGCTGACAGAGAATGCATAAGCCTTTCTGATTCCATCGACACTCTCGCATAAGCCGCAACACGCTTTTTATGCTGTTCTTGTATCGTTCTTGAAGTTAGTTTTATTATCTCCCGCATTTTTGTGTCCCCCTTTACCATGCTGCCATATACCACTATAAGTACATATTTGTTCTGAAATTATTTTTAAATATATAATATTATATTCCCTTTCTTCCGTCTTTTTTCTATCAAAAAAACCGACCTACAATTTGTTAGATTTTAGTTCTAACAAATTGTAGGTCGGTTCACTTTCCGTCCTTTTTTATATTATTCTGTTTCATATTCAACCGAGCCAAGTTCATTCATATCAACGTCATACAGCGTTGCCCTAACCGTTCCGCTCGGCGTAAAGCCTCCGGGATATATCACCATAAACTTGCCCGCACCGTTTGTGGTAACTTTCCTGTCCCCGCTGTTGCCTCCCGACTCAAATCTGACTATATATGACGCTTCTTCAAGAACGGTAATATAAACCGTGCCGTCTTGATAAAAAATACTATACTCCAAATCCAGTTTCGGCAGTGTAACCGTTACATAGCCATACTCCGAGGAATACAGCTCATAGCCTTCTTTCTCCGATGTTGCCGGTTTTGTAAATTTTTTCGTCCACACCGTTTCGTCCGATAAATTCGGGATTGTTATTTCCTCCGTTATATCCGGATGCCCTTCAAACTCACGGACAGCCTTTCCTCTTTCGGTCAGCGTCGGGTCTTCGGATATTCTCCAAGCTCCCCACCAGTGTGCATAAAGTGTCATGTTGTCGTCCGGTATTTCCTCAAAATTTTCAATTTTTGTTCCGCCGTATTTTTCGGTATACCAGCCGCCAAAGACAATATCGCTGTTATCAATTCTTGCCGGTTCTTCAAACGAACCCTCGCCGTTTACCCAATAATTGTTAAGATATTCGCTGCTTGCCGTTTCGCCGCCGCTGTAATTCGGGTCAAAAGTCACTCTGCGTTTATTTTCATTTGCCGGAAGAGGAATAGATTTTTGCACATGTACCGAATCCCATATATCATTTTTATAAGAATCCCTTACAGCCTCAACATTATTTCCGTTTTGCCTTAACCGGCAGAAAACAACATCTTTAATATCCTTGATTGTATAGTTATAATATTCTTCGGTTTCAAAGCTGTAAAGATACACCGTGGACTGACTTGTGATAAAGCTTGGTCTGAAAAAGCAAATATATTTGCCGTCCTCTGTCACAATCCAGCTTGTCGGTTTTGCTTCGTTCTCGCTTGATGAAGGTGTCATTGTTTCGGTAAAATCACTGGTGGTTTTCACTTTGTCCATATCGATGTAGTAGAATTTCTGAATATCTTCATCCCATATAAATGCCATGTAAAAACCGGTAAACATATCATATTCTTCATAAGTCGTATCAGTACAATGTGTGTTATAATCACAATAGCCTGCACTATTTAAATTAGCATCGCTCACCAAAAATTTTCCACGCTCTACTCTTTCCGGCACATCCGGAACAGGGTCATCTGCCGTACAGTCAACATGATATCTTTTTCCACCGATTGTAACGCAACTCCACGCATGAGGCTCCGGCTTGTCGCCAATACTCACCGGTTTCCATCCCAACACATACGTTGCTTTTATCCCTACTCTGCTCAGCAAATCGTTATACGCTCTGGCATAACCGTCACAAACGGCATACCCCTCTACTATTGCACCGTATTTGCTATGTGTATGTTCTCTCGCTACCGTCACATCATACTGACAATGCATCACAAGCCAATCGTGAAGTGCCACTGCTTTTTGAATTTCTGTCATGCCTTTGCCCTTATTTTTGCCGAGAGCCTCACAAAGTGCTCTCTCAACCGCATCCTCATACACTTCATCATCCGACCTGTTATCCACCACCGTAACAGCGTCCGTAATCGGTTTCATTGTATCAAATCCGCCCCAATACATAACCACGTCGCCTTCTTCGACATAAAACTCCGCAGTACTGTTTTCTTCAACGGATTTTGTCATAACTTGTGTAAGTATTCCGTCCTTATCATACGTTGCAACAATCGCAACACCCTCCGTACCGTTTCCAATGGTTGCTTTGCCGTTAGATACAGTAATTGCCGGGTCTGCCGCCGAAACACTCACAGCCATAATAAGCGAGCCTATCAGCACCGCAAGAACTGCTATTACTTTCTTATATTTCTTCATTATTTATCGCTCCTTTCCAATCACGGCAATATCAAATCAATATTCCGTTTTTTGTGTTTTAACCATATTTAAAACCTTTTGTTTATTATATTATAATTTTATAAAAATTTCTACCCCTTTAATAAAAAAGCTTCTGATAGAAGCACCGCCTGCGGGCGGAGGACTAAGGTAGCATTTTTGATTTTTCGTCATTGCGTTTTTACGCAATTTTCTACAAATTAAAAAATCAATTATGTATACGCATTGCTAAATTGATTTTCCTAATATCTAATTTTTCTTAATCAAACTGCTAATCATAATTTGTCCTTTTTCCTCCTGCGCAGCTCCTTAAAAAACTCCTTTATAATCGCCGAACATTCTTCCTCCATAACTCCGCCCTCAACATTCACATTGTGGTAGAATAAATCTTTCTCAAACAAATTTATCTTCGACCCTGCCGAGCCTGTTTTGTAATCGTATGCACCAAAATAAACATTGTCTATTCTCGCACTCACTATCGCCCCCGCACACATCGCACACGGCTCTAACGTTACATACAAATCGCAGTTTGGCAGCCGCCAGCCGCCCAATTTTTTCGCCGCTTTGTTTATGGCGATTATCTCCGCATGGCACAGACAATTCTTCTTTGTTTCACGCTTATTATACCCCCTGGCGATAATCTTTCCGTCATGCACGATTACCGCGCCAATCGGTGTTTCATTAATATCTCTCGCCTTTTCGGCTTGCTTTAATGCCTGTTTCATAAAATTTATGTTAAATGTATTCATTGATAATTCTCCGATAAATAAAGCACATCAAACATTGCATATTATGTCCGATGTGCTTTAAAAATTTTTATTCTTCAAACATGATATTTATAATACCTTTGTCAACAGTTTCGCTCTTTTTGCCCTTCCATAAGCACAATTCGCTTTCACCGCTGTTATTGTCATAATTCTTTGTATAAACAACCTGTTTTTCGTTTCTTGCTGAAAAATGCTTTGTGACTTCTGTGTCAATCTTCACGCTTTCCTTTTTCGGATTTGTCAGTGACTTGCAGAATAAATTACCGCTGTCCTTATCCGCATTGTAATTCGACAAGTAAATTACCGCTCTGCTGTTTTGCGTCAATTCAAAATGCTCACCCTGAACATTCTCGGCAATTACAGTATCTGTCTTATTCTTGTATAGGTGCATTGTATAATCCGACGCATTTGCAGATTCCACATACACAAGCGTTTTGCCGTCCTTTGACAAATCGAAATCGTATACATTTTCCGAAATCAAAACAGGGTCTTGATTTTTAAATACAGAGTTCTTTTTCAAATACAGCTTGCCCAGTTTTGTTTCGGGATTAATCTCGCTCAAATACACAATAGTCCCGAAATCATAAGATGCACTGACCGTTGCACGGGTTGTTTCGGACGTGGTTGCAAGTTTTTTTGCATCTCGTTTTCCCTTTTTGAAATAAGTATCGGAGGAATAATCGTCCATCGAGAAATTCTTTGTATATATCACATTGTTATAGTTGCAATCCCATACCAACGGTGACAACACATTTGTGTCAACCAATTCGGCTTTCTTATTCTTTTCCCTGTAATACAGGCTTGAATTTGTTGACGATGCACTGTCACCGCAGAAATAGAAATTATCGGATATGCTTGATGTAAACACCAAATTTGACGATACCTTTTCTCCCACAAGCACTGCTTCTTTATTATGTTTCCAATAATACAAGTTAGACGCATATTCTTGATTTGCCTTTGTATACAACACACTCATAAAATTAGATATGTTCACAATTCCGGTTACATCGGAATCAATTTTTTCACGTTCCGAGCCGATTTTCTGGAAATACAAATCACCCTGTGTGGTATAAACTATATTTTTTGAGTCATTGCTGAATTTAAAGCCGTCCAAGGTTACATTATCAGCAATTTTTTCTTTTTCTTTATTTTTCTGATACAAATACAAAGTTCCCGCATTATTGTCTAAATCGGGCATATCAATAAACAACGCATACTTTCCGTCATCTGATACCTGCACATTGCCGTAAACCTTGCTTGAAATCGGAACTTTTGTTTTCCCGTTATAGCTTGCAAACAAAGCACCGGCAGAAGTTTCGGAATCATAGCCTTCAAGGAAATATACACCCTCGCCGTTTTCCGATATAAATACTCTCGGCTTTTCCATGCTTTCCGAATTAGCCAATAAATAATCCGACAAAATCGATACGGATTTTTTAACCGGTTTCACGCCAAGCATATTATTTTTTATATATACAATCGGATAACCCGTTCTGTCTGCTGCAACCTCATATTTTTTTGTCAGAATACCGCTGTTTATCACAAACAAAACCGCACAAAAAATAAATACTGCAATCAGTCCGCCGTATTTGCCGGCAGATTTTTTCTTCTTTTTATTTTCCAAAGGCTGATTACATTTTGAACAAACCGAGCTTCCCTCCGGATTATCTGTATTGCAATTTTTACAAATCATTTCTTAAAATACTCCTTTTCGTTCGTAAATTAATTCATACATATTTATTTTACAATATTTATCTTAAAAGTTCAACCATATTTATAAAATGATACAATAATGAAAAATAAAATAACTAAATAGTACAAAAAATATATTAAAATATCAAATAATATTATTGAATATTATCATTTTTTGTTTATTATATTCAGCCAACTATTGGAGATAGTGGTATTATCTTTTAAGCATATAAAAAATCAACTTGAACAAAATATGAATGTAGCCGATAGACAAACGGCTCACACGAAATAACTTGTATAGACTTTTTGGATATACATTGAATATTCATAAAGTAAATAAAAGTTTGAAATTAACGTAAAAAATTTGGAGGATAAAAAAATGAGTAAGAACAAAATTGTAGTACCGGAAGCAAAAGAAGCTATGAATCAATTTAAAATGGAAGCAGCCAACGAAGTAGGCGTAAACTTAAAGAACGGTTACAACGGCGATTTGACATCAAGACAAGCAGGTTCTATCGGCGGTCAAATGGTTAAAAAGATGATTGAAGATTACGAAAACAAAATCAAATAATCACTGATAAATCATACGGTCGGATAAAATGTTTTCGGGACTATACGAATAAAATCAATTTCGTGCAAACGCAATCGGTGGTCAAATAGTCATTTTGAAAACAATAGAACCAAAAAAAATAACGGGGTTGCCGTTTGGCAACCCCTTATTAATATTCTTATAATATTAGTGAATGATAGCAAGTTCAGTATCTTTGTCGAATAAATGAATTTTGTTTGTTTCAAATGCAACCTTAATTGTATCATTTACTCTTGCTGTTGAACGTTGATTTACTCTTGCTGTAAACGGAGCGTCAGCAATCTTCAAGTATAGGTATGTTTCAGCACCCATCATTTCAGTGATTTCAACGTAAGCGTCTACCGCACTGTCAGGTCTTGAACTGATAAATGCTTCTTCATCGTGAATATCTTCCGGTCTGATACCCATAACAACTTCTTTACCGATATATGGCTGCAATTCAGGTTTGCTTGCCTTACCTTCCGGCAACTTAACTGATTGGTTAGCAAAATCAAGATAGATACCGTCAGCTTTTTCTGTTACAACAGCGTTGATGAAGTTCATTTGAGGGCTGCCCATGAAACCTGCAACAAATACGTTACATGGCTTTGTATATAGGTTAGCAGGACTGTCAACTTGTTGTACCAAACCGTCTTTCATAACAACAATTCTTGTACCCATTGTCATAGCTTCTGTTTGGTCATGTGTTACATAGATGAATGTTGTTTGTAGTTTTTTGTGTAGCTTATTGATTTCAGTTCTCATTTGAACTCTTAGCTTAGCGTCCAAGTTTGATAGCGGTTCGTCCATCAAGAATACCTTAGGGTCACGAACGATAGCACGACCTAGGGCAACACGCTGTCTTTGACCGCCTGACAAAGCCTTTGGCTTTCTGTCAAGCAAGTGTTCAATATCAAGAATCTTAGCAGCTTCCGTAACACGTTTTTTGATTTCGTCCTTCGGAGTTTTTCTTAGTTTCAAACCGAAAGCCATGTTTTCAAATACAGTCATGTGCGGATACAAAGCGTAGTTTTGGAAAACCATCGCAATATCTCTGTCCTTAGGAGCAACATCGTTCACCAACTTACCGTCGATGTACAATTCACCTTCACTGATTTCTTCAAGTCCGGCAATCATTCTAAGAGTAGTTGACTTACCGCAGCCCGAAGGACCTACCAAGATAATAAATTCTTTATCGGCAATGTCAAGACAGAAGTCACTAACTGCTGTTACACCGCCTGCGTATTTTTTATAAATGTTTTTTAATTGCAAATCTGCCATTTTGATAAATTCCCCTCTCGTTTATATGAGTTAATGATAACATAATTAATAATAACACATATTTGAGAAAATTGGTATTCTCTTTATACACAAAATTAGAATTTATTATTTAGTGAAAATAACTAAAAGTGTTCTCAAACCGCATTTATATTACCAAATTTGCGTTAAAATTTTATCAAAGCTATACATCAATCACGCTTTTGCGGCTGCTATAATTTTTTCCGCTACCGCATTCGGGGCTGTTTCGTAACGCAAAAATTCAAAATCAAACATTCCTCTGCCCTGACTTATCGAACGCAAATCGGTAGAATATTTAAACATTTCCGACATCGGCACTTCCGCCTCGATTAAGTTCAAGCCGTCCTTATCGCTTTCGCCCATGCCGATAACCTGACCACGTCTTTTGTTTATATCGCTTATAACGTCGCCCATGATATTTTCCGGTATGTACACTTTCAGATAGCCGATAGGTTCAAGCAATACGGGATTTGCTTTCTGCAAGCCTTCCTTGTATGCGATTGATGCGGCGGTCTTGAATGCCATTTCCGACGAGTCGACAGGGTGATATGAACCGTCCACCAATGTCGCTTTAAGATTAACCACAGGATAACCTGCAAGCACACCGTGCATACACGCATCACGCAAGCCTTTTTCAACCGCCGGGAAATAATTTTTCGGCACTGCACCGCCGAATACCTTTTCCTCAAATACCATACTTTCGCTGTCGCACGGTTCAAACTCAATCCACACATGACCGTACTGTCCGTGTCCGCCCGACTGTTTCTTATGCTTGCCTTCAACCTTAACCTTTGACTTTATCGTTTCACGATACGGAACAATCGGCTCGGAAAGCTTCACCGAAACACCGTATTTTGATTTCAATTTATTCACAATAATATCAATGTGCTGTTCGCCCTGACCGCTGATAATAGTCTGCTTTGTTTCAAAGTTGTTGGTTATTGTAAATGTCGGGTCTTCCTCGGTAAGCCTGTTTAAGCCGTTTGCAATTTTTTCCTCGTCACCCTTAGTCATTGGCTCTACCGCCATTGACAATGTCGGACTAGGGAATTCGATACCCGTCAGCACTATATCCTTGCCGTTTGTGCACAATGTATCGCCCGTTTTTGTCTTGTCAAGCTTAACCGCAACGCCTATATCGCCCGCAGCCACCTCAGACACTTCGCTCTGCTTTTTGCCGCATACGCAATATATTTTGCCGATTTTTTCATTTGTATCCTTATTCGGATTGTAAAGCGTACCGTCGGCTTTCACCTTTCCCGAATACACTCTGAAATACGACATTTTGCCTACATACGGGTCTGCAACGGTCTTGAATACGATAGCCGCCGTAGTATCATTTTCCTCCTGTACAATCTCGGTCGGTTCTGCCGTTTTCATATTACGGGCAATCTCGGTAATTTCATTCGGTGCGGGCAGATATTTGCCGATACCGTCCATAAGGCTCAAAATGCCGACATTATCCAATGCAGAGCCGCAGTATACAGGTAATATAGTACCGTCCTTTACACCTTTTCTGATAGCCTTTTTAATCTCGTCAAAAGTAAACTCCTCACCGTTAAAGAATTTATTCATCAAAGCGTCATCTGTTTCGGCAATAGCCTCCATAATCATTTCACGAAGCGGAGCTATTTCGTCTGCCATACCGTCGGGTACAGGAATATCCACACGTTCGTTTCCCTCATATCGGCGTGCCGTCATATCCACAATATCCACAAATCCCTTGAACTTGTCGTCCTCTTTTATAGGATATACAAAAGGTGTTATAGATTTGCCGAACTTTTCTTTCATTTCTTCAAGAGTAGCCTGATAGTCCGCTCTGTCGTCATCAAGTTTATTTACAAAAAATACTGTCGGCACACCTTTTTCCTTGGCATATTTATACACATTCTCCGTACCCACCGACACACCGCTTCTTCCGCTCAGAACAATAAGTGCCGAATCCGCCGCACGAAGTCCCTCTTTTACCTCGCCCACAAAATCAAAATATCCCGGAGTATCTATAATATTATATTTCATATCTTTCCATTCTATCGGTGCTATTGCAGTCGATACGGACATTTTACGTCTTATCTCCTCGGCGTCATAGTCCATGGCGGTATTTCCGTCGGCAACTGTGCCCAAACGGTCAATACCCGATGAATTAAATAACATAGCCTCTGTCAAAGTTGTCTTGCCTGCTTTGCCGTGTCCCATAACACAAATGTTTCTTATTGCGTCCATTTTGTAACATTTCATAATATTTTCTATCCTCCATCCGATTTTATTTGTATATTTTGTACAATAACTATAATATTCTATAAAAAAGTATTAATTCCTCTTTTTTTGATAATTTCAATTTAGCCAAAAATAAAGTACATTTTTTAGTTATTTTGTCAAATAAAAAAAGCAGACGGTAAAATCGTCTGCAAAATTTATCAATATTAATTTTTCTCTTTTGATATTTTGTTTATCGTCACAAAGCTGTGCACAAGCATTATTGCCAAATATACCGCACCCAATATCGCAACAATCTTCACTTCCGTTGTCGTGTTTAAAATCGTTCTGAAAAATCCGATATTTTGCAGTGATGCACATTTATACGGTCCGATAAACATTGTAATAATCGCCGCTGATTTCATAAACAACATTGCCACCATTAATGCAAAACTCATATACGCATAATTTTTAAGCGGATATTCTTTAAATTTTGTCAGACAAGCGAATAATATTCCGCACGCACAAAATATTCCCGCCAATGTGAAACAAGCTGTGTTCGGCATAAAAAATTTAGAATAAAGCACCCACAATACAATATATGCAACAAAGGCTGCTCCCAAATTTATCAAAATCCTGTTTGTTATTTTTTCCATTCTGTATTCCTTAGAAATCATCATAAAACAATCCTTTCGTAAATTTTACTGCTTAACAATATTTACGTCGCCGATTTCGTACATGGTCATGGAAACAACCGCTTCGCCCGCTGTTTCGGTACGCAGTATTCTTTTTCCCAACGTAACTGTATTCACATTTTCATTTTTCAGTTTTTCCACCTCATCAAGGTCATATCCGCCCTCCGGACCTATCATAAATCCGACCGTTGACGGATTTTCTCTTTCAAGCAGCACCGATTTTAAAGTATTCATATTTTCACATTCATACGGTGCAAAATATATATCGTTCTCTTTGAGCATTTTAACCGCATCGTCAAATTTCACCGGCATGGTCACCTCCGGCACAACGCCTCTGCCCGACTGTTTCGCCGCCTCATACGCAACCTTCCGCCAGCGTTCGACTTTCTTCTCAACCCCGTCGGATAATTTCACAACACATCTGTCCATAATGCACGGCACTATTTTCGCTATACCCAATTCGGTTGTTTTCTGAATAATGTATTCCATTTTTGACGCTTTCGGCAAACCTTGAAACAATGTAATTTTAATATTCGGTTCAGTATCCGATTTCTTTTTCGATATGATATTGCAGATAATTTTCTTTTTTTCTATTTGTGCTATCTGCACTGTATAATCCGTTCCACGCCCATCGCACAAAAACAATTCGTCACCGGCTTTATATCTGAGCACCTTTGTTATATGTGCAACATCTTCATTGTTAATTGTTATTTTATCCTCCGCAATATTCTCATGCGGCACAAAAAACTTCGGCATTTTTATAACCTCATTCCATTATTCAGCATATATTTATCTTTTCGTTGACACACCAAATCTATATTATCATACCACAATTCAATTTACGTTGCAAGGCTGATTGCAAAAATATTTTTAATTTGCATTGTAAACCTACAATTTATTTTTATAATAATCTCAATTTTTATCTTTTATTTTAGCGAAAAATATTGTATAATGTATAATTGAGATTTTATTTAATTTAAGGAGTGCACCAATGGACTTTGTTGCAATAGATTTTGAAACCGCAACTTCCGTATATTCAAGCGTTTGCAGTATGGGAATCTGCGTTGTTGAAAATGATGAAATAGTAACCGTAAAAGAATTTCTGATAAAACCCACACCGTTTGTATTTAACAGCTACAACATTAAAATACACGGCATTACCCCCGAAATGGTCGAAAACGAACCGACATTCGACCAACTTTGGGACACCATAAAACCATATGTGCAAAACAAACTTATAGTCGCACATAACGCATCGTTTGATACCGGTGCACTATGTGCCACACTGCACACCTACGGCATTGAATTTCCGACACTGAAATATATATGCACCGTAAAGCTTTCGCAGGACGCATATCCCGATTTTCCGAGCCACAAGCTGAACAATCTTTGTGCGTCACTCGGAATAACATTTTCGCATCACCATGCCGCCGAGGACGCATATGCCTGTGCGTGCGTACTTTTGCGGATTATGCACGATTACAATTTAAGCTCTTTGGACGAATTATGCGAAAAATTCAATCTTGAAGTCGGGAAAATATATCCCAACTGCCGAGTACCATGTTTGAAAAAGAAGAAGAAAAAGAAAAAAGAAAAAAAGGATACAGCCGCAAAAAAGGATAAAACAAAATGTAATATATCCGCAAAAGTAAAAAAGCTTCTGATAGAAACACCGCCTGCGGGCGGAGGACTAAGGTAGCGTTTTTGATTTTCCGTCATTGCGTTTTACGCAATTTCCTACAAATTAAAAAAAAGCCGTTAAATCGAAAACCGAAACAGCAAAAAAATCTGACACCATTTAAAATGATGTCAGATTTTTTGTTATATAGGGAATTTCATGAAACATATTAATATATATTATTTCTTTGCATCTTCACATTTGTGACAACAAAAATCACAGTTATGTTCTTCCACTGCCTCGCCCTGTTTTTTCTTATAATCCTTAATTGCGGCATTGATTGCTTCTTCCGCCAATACCGAGCAATGGATTTTTTCCGGCGGCAAACCGTCCAAAGCTTCCATTACGGCTTTATTTGTAAGTTGCAAAGCCTCCTCAACAGTCTTGCCCTTAACCATTTCGGTAGCCATAGAACTTGTCGCAATGGCAGCACCGCAGCCGAATGTCTTAAACTTTACGTCCTTGATAACATTGTCTTGTATATCCATGTAAATTTTCATAATATCGCCGCATTTTGCATTGCCGACTTCGCCGACTGCATTAGCATTCTCTATTGAACCGACATTTCTCGGATTTTCAAAATGGTCCATAACCTTTTCGCTATACATTTTAAATACACTCCTAACTGTAAATTTTTATATGATTAATCTTCTACGCCCTCAAACAACGGTGACATAGCACGAAGTCTTTTCACGATTGGCGGCAAAACTTCCAAAATATAATCCACATCTTCGTCTGTGTTTTCATCGCCGACGCTCAATCGCAATGAACCGTGTGCAATTTCATGCGGCAGACCGATTGCAAGCAATACATGTGACGGGTCAAGCGAACCCGATGCACAAGCAGAACCGCTTGACGCAGCCACACCCTTCATATCCAAAAGCATCAAAATCGACTCGCCCTCGATATATTGGAATGAGAAATTGACATTGTTGCAAAGTCTGTGTTCAATCGAACCGTTCAGTCTGCAATAAGGAATACGCTCCTTAATACCGTCAATCAATCTGTCACGCAAGTGTGTCATTTCCTTAACTTTTTCATCAAGATTTTCGTTTGCAATCTCCAAAGCCGTTGCAAGACCTACGATACCCGCAACATTTTCCGTTGCCGCACGTTTACCACGCTCCTGACCGCCGCCGTGGATAAGATTATCAATTCTTGTACCGTTTTTAATGTAAAGTACACCCACACCCTTAGGTCCGTGGAATTTATGTGCCGACATAGAAAGCATATCCACACCAAGCTCATTTACATCTATCTTCATATGTCCGATAGCCTGTACCGCATCTGTATGGAATAAAATTTTATGTGCCTTTGCAATTTTTGAAATCTCGGCAATCGGCTGGATTGTACCGATTTCATTGTTTGCAGTCATAACCGAAATCAAAATTGTTTTATCTGTAATCGCCTTTTCAACATCATCGGGATTTACTCTGCCGTATTCGTCAACAGGCAGATAAGTAACCTCAAAGCCATGCTTTTCAAGATACTCGCAGGTATTCAAAATAGCGTGGTGTTCAATCTTTGTCGTGATGATGTGATTGCCCTTTTTCTGGTGTGCCGACGCAATACCCTTGATTGCCCAGTTATCAGCCTCACAGCCCGACGCTGTGAAGTAAACCTCATTTGTTTTACAGCCGATTTGCTTTGCCACTCTCTCACGGGCATCGCTTACTGCCGCTCCGGCAGTTCTGCCTATTTTATAAAACTTTGACGAACCGTTGCCGTAATGCTCTGTCAAATAAGGCATCATAGCATCAAGCACCTCTTTTTTAAGGCTGGTTGTCGCATTATTATCCATATAAACTGACCTGTTCATTGGCCACATCTCCTCTTTCTGTATAAAGCGTTACAAACAGTTATTCATTAATATGAAAATATGAATAACTGTTCATAGTTATATTGTACTCCACTATAATATATTTGTCAATATCAAAATACCAAAAAATACGGTTTGGTTAGATAAAACATATCAAAATAGTAGGTTTTACGATTTTATGCAGGATTTATAACAGACAAAACTGCATTTTCTTCGGTAAAATGTTCTTTAAATCTCTTTTGAACGTCCTCAAAAGTCACGTCCTTATACACATTGTAAAAATCGAAATAATCTATATTCATAAAGCTGAGCGACAAAAAGCTGTGTGCATAATCCTCGACATCATTGTATGAGCGGATATAATTACCCCAGATAACCTTTTTGACACGTTCAAAATCTTCCTGTGAAAGTCCCTCTTTTTGAAGTCTGTTAATCTCGTCAATAACAGCATTATACACTTTTTTCGGGTCTTTTGACTCACCGTCTACCACCGTATACGCATAGTCTTTCTGCATGGTAAATTCAGAGCCGAATTTATTGTTTATAAGTCCGTCCGCATAAAGCGACTCATAAAGCGGAGTACCCTTTGCAAAAATCATTTTCAAAAGAATATTTGTCGCAATCTGCTTTTTAAGCAGCTTATCACCGTCATAGCCGACATCATTATCCTTAAATCCCATCATAAACAGAGGCATAGCCACACTCAGCTTCTGCTCGGCATACTTCTTCGCCACGCTCCTCGGCTCATCGGGATATATTCTCTTTATTTCCTCGTCAAACGGCTCGTTCTTTAAGATATTCTTTTCAATAACATCAACCGTTTTTTCCACGTCCACATCGCCTATCACAAACAAAGTCATATTCGACAGATTGTAGAATGTGTTATAGCATTTGTAAAGGTAATCGCTTGTAATCTTGCTGATTGACTCAATATCGCCCGCAATATCCAATTTTACGGGGTGATTTTGGTACATACATTCCAGACAGTTGAAAAACACTCTCCAATTCGCATTATCGTCATACATACGGATTTCCTGTCCGATAATTCCCTGTTCTTTCTGCACGCTCTCCTCGGTAAAGTACGGACTTTGCACATAATTTAAAAGCGTTTCAAGATTTTCGTATACATTTGCGGTAGCGGAAAATAAATAAGCAGTCATATTAAAGCTTGTGAACGCATTTGCGTTTCCGCCGTATTTTGAAAATTTATCGAATACATTGCTGCCGTCCGGCTGGTCGAACATTTTATGCTCCAAATAATGTGCTATACCGTCGGGAACTTTTGTAACCTCTTTTTCGCCCGGAACAACAAACTCCGAATCAACAGAACCGTATTTTGTACCGAAAATAGCATAGCTTTTGCTGTATCCCTTTTTCGGCATGATGTATATTTTAAGTCCGCTCCGGTGCGTTCCGCAATATAGAGTTTCACCTGTTTTGTCATTCTCTCTTTTTTGTAAATTCATTTAATTTTCCTCCTTTCCCGCAAGAAAATAAACCGTATCAATCTGAATTTTCCGTGCCGCATTTTTCACGTCTTCCATTGTGACTTTTTCGATACCCTCAATCATTTCATCAATGCTTATTTCCGTATTGTTCGGACGCTGTGACAAATACCAATCCGTCATATAATTCTGGTCGTCATAATATGAATTAAGCGAATTTACAATAGCTTTTATGCTCGAATCAAATTCATTTTCGGTTATATCGCCTTTTTTGATATTTTCAAGCTGTACCAATGTTTCGTCATACGCTTTTTGGTAATTTTCAAACTCAATGCCTGCGTCCATGACCATAAGACCGTTTTGCTTGTAAAGTCTGCTCGCCGCATAATATGCCAGACTCAATTTTTCACGCACATTGTTAAACAATTTTGAATGTGCCCCCGCACCGAATATGCTGTTTGCCACAACCAAGCCGTAATAATCCTTATCCGTCGATACAATATTTGTTCTGAAACCTATCGCAAGCTTGCCCTGTGTAACGTCAAGATTATCTTTCACTGTCTTAATCTCACCCGACTGCGGCACTGCTTTTCCGCAGGCAATCTCAGCTTTTGCAAAGCTCATCTTATCCGTATATGCCGATATTTTATTTTTGATGCTTTCAACGTCCGTATCACCGCAGATGTAAATGTCAATCACCGATGATGTTATTATCTTTTTGTAATGCTCATAAAGCGACACTTCATCAACCCTGTCAACACCCTCCGCACTTCCGTAGCGATAAATTCCGACAGGCTCATTTTCGCACATAGCCGAAACGCATCTGTACACCGCATATTCACGCTTATCATTGATAAGTCCGTTAATTCTGTCCTTCAAATTCGCCTTTTCCTGATTTACAATATCCTTGTCAAAACCGCCGTTTATAACAACCGGCTCAAACACAACCGACAAAAGCAAATCCGTCAGACTGTCAAGCAGCTTTTCGCCGTTCGGAGCATATTTATCCGATATGCTTTCCATTGCAAACGAAATTACTTGGTCATCACCTTTTTTCTGTATAAGCGAACCAAAACTCGCACCGTATAAATTCTGCAAATATTTAGCTATGCTCGCACCGTCCTTGCACAATTTACAGCCACGCTTTAACACGCTTGCAAGCAACGCATTTTTTGATGCTTCTTCCTCACTCATGGCTCTATGTATAAAAAGCCCCAAAGTGGTAGTTTTCAATTTTTCCATAGGAATATAATGCAGGAATATATTATCGTTTATTCTTGTTGACTGTATCATAAAACTTAAATCCTTTCCGTTGTATTATTTTTTTCTTTTCTTCGGTACGGGAGTTACTTTCTCCAATTCCCTCACAACCGCCTTGCAGAGCTCATCATCATCAATATCCAATATATAGCGTTCCTTTGCACCCTCATACGGCACACCTTTCGGAGCGTCTGCCATAATGTCCGCTATACATTTTTCCGTTTTCACATATACAACATTGTCGCACAACGTCAAAACGGGCTTTGCATTGACATACACCATATAATCTCCGAACATTTTCTTATATGATACATCGCCCACATCTGCAATCTTATCGCAAACCATCTCGACAAACTCAACCGAACACGCCATATAAACTCTCCTATTCCACAAAACTCTGTATATCTTCCAAATCAAAATCCCGATGCAGTGCCAGATTAATACCGTTAGCCACCGTTTTTGATACCTTTTCTATAATCTCGTCAATATCTTTCGGCGTAACCACCAAGCTGCTTATATTTTTTGATAAACTCTCCGCAATCATATTTTTGCGTTCGCTTTCGCTGTGGTTTTTCACCATCTCACGCATATTTCCGCTGTATTTTTCCGCCATCATTTCTATACTGTCGTTTGCAATGGTGACCGCATCAATAACTGTCGGCACGCCAACCGCAATAACCGGTACGCCAAGACTTTCCCTGTTAAGCCCAATTCGCCTGTTGCCTATTCCCTCACCGGGACAAATTCCCGTATCTGCAATCTGAAATGTTGTGCTTATCCTGTCCATACTGCGTGAGGCAAGTGCGTCCACCGCTATAACCAAATCGGGTTTTATCTTCTCGCACACACCCTTGACTATTTCAGCCGATTCTATCCCCGTTGTACCCAAAACTCCGGGTGCAACCGCACATACCGACCGCAGACTGTCCCCGAAATACTGTGACATATATTCTTTCATATGACGGGTAATCATCAGCTTTGAAACCACTTTCGGGCCGAGTGCGTCGGGAGTTATGCTCTCATTTCCAAGCCCCGCAACAAGTATAACGCTTTTGTCGGTAACATTGGCTATGCTCCTTATCTGCTTTGCAATCTCACCGCACATATTTTCATATTCGGCGGTATCATACATAAGCCTGTCACATTCAAGCGTAATATATGTCCCCATCGGCTTGCCGAGGCTCTCCGCTCCGTATCTGTCGGAGATAACCACTTTGGTAATCTTTATTTTACCCTCTGTAAAATTTTCAACCCTTACCCCCGATAATTCCTCTTTCTTTTCCGCCCGCTCACTGTATATCTCATGAGCCTCCACGGCAAGGTCTGTACGTTTTCCAAACAAATCAATCACCTCATAAACATAATCAATTTGTTATAGTATTTTCCGTTTAAGGCAATATTTATACAGTATTGTATTAATTATTTAAGTGCCTTTTCAATAGAACCCTTTAACGTATCTTTATCGGCAAATCCGCCCTTTATGTCAACAAAATCGCCTTTTGTATTTAACATAATCAATGTCGGAGTTACTTTCCCCGTTGAATTTAAAATATTCAGGCTGTATTGCTCAACCGCCTCAGGCTTTTCGTCAATATCGGTAATATTGAATGTCACCTTGTCTGCATATTCTGATTTTAATTCATCTAAAATTTTCATTGTTTCGTCATGTCTTTCGTCACTTGCAGATACAAAGTACATTAATACCGGCTTTTCTGTCATAACTTCTTTACTCTCCTTAACCGGCACTGTTGTACTTCCTGCCTCGGGAGCACTTGTCGAAACAGCGTTCTGATTTCCGCTGTTTTTATTCATACTTCCTACCGCAATGGCAGCTGCGATTACCGCAATTACAGCCACTATCGCAATTACACCGATTAAAACTTTTTTATTCTTCATTATTCTCATTACCTTTCATTTTTTCTATTTGTTCATCAATAACCGTCAGTGCACGTTCCGCAATCAGCGCATAACGCACCATCTTGTTCCCTTTCACACGTTCGTGCCATCCGTCAATTATTCCGAAATTACTGTTCATCGGCTGGAATTTTGACACCGATTTATCCGAAATATAAATAGGCAGCGAACCGATAGACGTTTTCGAGCTTGGCTCAAACATAGGCTTACCGAGCAATTTCATAGCCATATTTATACCTGCCAAAAGTCCGCTCGACGCCGACTCAACATATCCCTCAACGCCCGTAATCTGTCCGGCAAAGAATATATTTTCATATTCACGCATCTGATAATATTTATTCAGCAAATGCGGCGAATTTATGAATGTATTTCTGTGCATAACTCCGTAGCGTACAAATTCCGCATTTTCCAACCCCGGAATCATTCCGAACACTCGCTTTTGCTCGCCCCACTTCAAATTAGTCTGAAAACCGACCAAATTATAAAGCGTTGCCGATTTATTATCCTGACGCAGCTGCACAACCGCATATGCGTCGTCCTTTCCCGTTTTCGGATTTACCAGTCCGACAGGTTTAAGCGGACCGAATGTAAGCGTTTCACGTCCACGCTTTGCCATAACCTCAACAGGCATACACCCCTCAAAAACCTTCTGATTTTCAAATTCTTTAAGCGGTGCGGTTTCTGCGGTTATAAGTGCGTTGTAAAACTCGTCATATTCCTTTTCTGTCATAGGCGAGTTGATATAGTCCGCCGTTCCCCTGTCATATCTTGCCGCCTTGAATACCTTGTCCATGTCAATGCTTTCGGCTGTCACAACGGGAGCCGCCGCATCGTAAAAATACATATAATCCTCGCCTGTCAGCTTGCTTATCGCTCCGATAAGTGCGTCCGACGTAAGCGGCCCTGTCGCAATTACAGTCGGCTCATTCGGATTTATTTCCCCGACTTCCTCATATTTCACTTTAATATTGGGGTGATTTTTTATCTTGTCGGTAACATATTTTGAAAATATATCTCTGTCAACCGCCAATGCACCGCCGGCAGGCACTCGTGCATTATCCGCCGCCTCAATAATAATCGAGTTAAGCCGGCGCATTTCCTCTTTCAAAAGTCCGCACGCATTTTCTATTCTGTCTGCTTTGAGTGAATTTGAGCATACCAATTCCGCAAAATATTCGCTCGAATGTGCCGGAGAATATTTCTTCGGCTTCATCTCATACAATTCAACGTCAATACCACGATTTGCAAGCTGCCATGCCGCCTCCGAACCTGCCAGCCCCGCTCCGATTACTTTAACTGTCATTTACTCACCTTACCTTCATAATCGCAGTTTTCATTATAACAAAGTAGCTTCTTGCCCTTTTGCAGCAGTAAACTTCCGCATTTCGGACACTTTTGGTCTTTTACCGGCGTATCCCAAACCATAAAGTCGCATTTCGGTGCGTGTTCACAGCCGTAATATACCTTGCCTCGTTTTGATTTCTTAACCAAAATCTCACCGCCGCATTTCGGACATTCCACACCCGTGCCCTCACGGATAGCCTTTGTATTTCTGCACTCAGGGTATCCCGGACAGGCAAGGAACTTACCGAATTTGCTAAGTTTATACACCATTTTTCGTCCGCACTTTTCACAGACCACATCAGATTCTTCATCTTTAATCTGAATTTTCTCTATCGCAATTTTCGCCTTTTCCAAATTATCGGCAAACGGCGGATAGAAGTCCTCCAACACTTTTTTCCACTTTACTTCGCCAAGTTCCACTCTGTCGAGTTCATTTTCCATATCGGCGGTAAATTCAACGTCTACAATTTTCTTGAAATTATTTTTCATAATATCCGTTGTAACCATTCCGAGTTCGGTCGGAATAAGCTGCTTTTTATTGCGGATAACATATCCTCTTGCAATAATGGTCGATATTGTCGGTGCGTAGGTACTCGGTCTGCCTATGCCGTTTTCTTCGAGTTCTTTTACCAATGACGCCTCGCTGAATCTTGCCGGCGGCTGTGTAAAATGCTGTTTCGTATCAAGATTTTTAAGGGTAACGTTTTGTCCTTCTTCCAAATTCGGCAGCATTTTTTCTTTTTCCTTTGCCTTATCCGTACCCTCTACATACACGCTCATAAATCCCTTAAATTTAATACTTGAACCGCTCGCCTTAAATATATGCCCGTTTGACTCTATCGACGCATTGATTGTGTTATAGATTGCCGCCGACATCTGCGATGCCGCAAATCTTTCCCATATTAATTTATACAATTTATATTGGTCGTTTGTTAAATGCTCTTTTACCTCAATCGGTTTAATTGAAATATCGGTCGGACGTATTGCCTCGTGGGCGTCCTGTGCATTTTTCTTCGCCTTGTACTGACGTATATGCACATATTCGTCACCGTAATTTTCACGCAAAAATACTTCCGCATCTCTTTGTGCGTCCTCGGCAATTCTAAGTGAGTCCGTTCTCATGTATGTGATAAGACCTATCGTACCACGCTTGCCGATATTTACACCTTCATACAGCATCTGTGCCGTCTGCATTGTCTTTGACGCACTGAAATTAATCTTTCTCGATGCGTCCTGCTGCAATGTACTTGTTGTAAACGGCGGCGGCGGATTTTTCTTCAATTCGCCACGTTTTACACTCTTTACTTTAAATTCTGTATTTTTAAGTTCCTCCAACACCGCATTTGCCTCGGCAGAATTAGGCAGTTCATCATCTTTTCCCGTCTTGCCGTAATATTTTGCGGTAAAATCCTTTCTTGACTTGTCGTCATGGAACAGTGCCTCAACTGTCCAGTATTCACGGGGAGTAAAGTTTTCGATTTCTTCCTCCCTGTCGCATATAAGTCTTGTCGCTACCGACTGTACACGTCCGGCACTAAGCCCCTTTTTAACCTTTTCCCATAAAATCGGACTGATTTTGTAACCCACAATTCTGTCAAGCACACGTCTTGCCTGCTGTGCGTCAACCAAGTCCATGTCGATACTTCTCGGCTCTTTGATTGCCGCTTTTACGGCAGTTTTTGTAATCTCGTTAAAAGTAACACGGCAAAGCGAATTTGTATCTATATTAAGTGCCTTCGCCAAATGCCAGCTTATCGCCTCTCCCTCACGGTCAGGGTCAGTTGCGAGATATACTTTTTCGCTTGTTTTAGCCTCTTTTTTCAGCTGTGTCAGCAATGTGCCCTTGCCCCGTATCGTAATATACTTCGGCTCAAAATCGTTATCCACATCTACTCCCAGCTGACTTTTGGGTAAATCAATGATGTGTCCCATAGATGCCATAACATTGTAGTCCTTGCCCAGATATTTTTTTATTGTTCCCGCTTTTGCAGGTGACTCCACTATAAGTAATTTCTTTTTTGCCATATTATTTTACAGTCCTCCATATTACAGACAATTTTGTATATTTAATCTGAAATTCTTTCCCGGTAATTGCTTTATAAGGTTTTTCATTTCCAAAATGGTAAGCGTCGAATTAAGCTTACTCATGGGAATTCCGGTTTTCCTTACAATTTCATCAATATGCCAAGTATCTTCGATTAATAACTCAATTATTTTCTTCTCGGTTTCATTGAGATTTTTATATTTATCATCATTAATATCTATCTTAATAATGTTATTAACAGGTTCTCGCTTTTTATTCTCTTTTTTCTCCGCCGATTTATTTTCTTTCGGTTTCTTCTCCTTTGCCGGTTCTTCGGCATATTTAAGATTTTCAAATTCGGATTTTTTATCAATCGGCTCTTTCAAATGCAGTATCTCAAAATCATATTCTTCCAATATATCCTGTGCACATTCAACCAATTTCGCACCCGATTTAATAAGTGCGTTATTCCCCTTTGAACATACATCATATATATTCCCCGGCACGGCGAACACATCTTTTCCGCTGTCGAGTGCATAATTTGCGGTTATCAGTGCTCCGCTTTTTAGCGGTGCTTGTGTCACAAGCGTTCCGTATGACATACCGCTTATTATCCTGTTTCTTCTCGGAAAATGACTTCCGACAGGCTGTACGCCCGGCGGATATTCCGAAAGCACTGCTCCGTTTCGTATTATTGCCTCCATCAGCTGACCGTTTTCGGGCGGATAAACAATATCCAGTCCGCAGCCTAAAACCGCAATGGTTTTCGCTCCCGCTCTGAGTGCGGCAGCCGCTGCCACGGAATCAAGCCCTCTCGCCATTCCGCTTACTATCGTTACACCGGCTTTTGCAAGTCCCGAACAGATATTATTGCATACATTATAACCGTATTCGTTGTATCTTCTCGTTCCTACCGCCGCAATGGTGAGCAGTCTGTCCCACTGCATAATCTCGCCTTTTATATACAATACATAAGGAGGGTCATCAATCTGACGAAGCATATCGGGATAGGTCATATCATCATATGTAAGCACGCCCGCATTTATATATTTTAATCTGTCGATAATGGATTTCACCTTGTCCAGACTTTTGTCTTGCAACTGAACAATATCCTCATGTGTAAGCCCGTACACACCGGCATAATCTTTCGTTTTATAGATTTCCTCTATATCATTAAAGCTGTCAAATAAGTTTGTAATTTTGATAGGTGTAATATTGGGTAAATTGGTAAGCCACATCCAATAAATTCGTCTGTCCACATAAAATCCTCCCATTTTCAAGTCAACCTATTAATTACACTACTACAAAAAAAGTAAATTGTCAATTTAATTTTTTATAAATAACAAAAAAAGTGCAAAATCAATAATTTATCAAATCATTAATTCTGCACTTTTATTTATATTATATTACTGCGTTGAAATCAATACCCATGAATCAAACCACTTCAAATAATTCTTTACATATTCCACATCAACAGGGTGACCCGACAATACAGGGTAAAACATTGCAAACAGTATTATCACAACCGCCGCATAGCCGAACGCAAAATATTTCACGTTTTTGTTCTCATTATATAATTTCAAAATCGCATACCCAAGCATAAGCACCAAAAACGGTACGCAAGGGAAATAGTGATATATAAATGTAATTCTTGTAACCGGTATCCACGATACAAGCTGAGCAAGATATGCAATAACAAGGAACAATGCCGTCTTATCCTTATATCTTACCGCAAGATATATCATATATATAAATGCCGCAATCGAAGTCCACCATACAGCCGGATTTCCGAATGAACTTATCCCCTCTTTGACCGTATTTGTGACCGTACCCGAAAAATACCAAATTGGTCTTACCATTATCGGCCACTCATACCAATGTGACGAGAACGAGTGCGTCGAGTTTACAACGGTTTTTCCGTGATAGGTAAGCATTGCCGACTGATTTTCAAGTATGCTCTTTATTCCCTGCATACCGTCCGCCTGCAAATACGGAATATATGACAGACCGTATATAAGCACCGGTATGGCAACAAAAAATCCTACGCAGAACAGTATTGTTTTAACCGTGTATTTCTTAAAATTCTCAATCACGAATTTGTGACTTATCCCGTCTGTACTTTCGGTCGGATAAGACAGTGCATATCTGTATTCTCTGTAACGCTTAAACAGCGTCATAAAGAACAGCACCGCAAGTCCGCAGCCCGCATATACGCCCGTCCATTTTGACGCAATACCCATACCCATGAATATTCCCGACAATCCGAGCGGAATCAGAGTTTTTCCAAATTTTGTGTCATAAAAGCTTATACAGTAATATTTGTACATAAAATAATACATAAGCATAATAAAGAACGTTACATACACATCTATTGTAGCAATTCTCGTCTGGGCAAAGTGCATGAAATCAAATGTAAACAACAAACACGTCACAACCGCAAGCCAAGTATATTTTGTAATCTTTTTCGCAAAGCAATATATCACCGGCACCATAATAATTCCGAATACCGTGCCGACAATTCTCCACCCGAACGGCACCATACCGAATATCAGTATACCTATTGATATAAATACCTTGCCAAGCGGAGGGTGCGTCCATTCATACGGTGTCAGACCGTGTATAAATTCATATGCGGTACGGGCATGATATATCTCGTCAAAATATGTGCTGTTTCTGAAATTTGAACGTTCTACAACCAAATCCTGTTCGTCAAATAAGCCTTTATAGCTGTCGGCATTGACCGGTACTATCCTCTCGCCGTGCTCGTCAATAACCGCCAATTCATTTATCATAGCCTCATCGCTGTCACATTTTATGCAGATATATCTTGCATATTCGTTAATGTACTGTTCGCCCCATGCAAATACAGAAACCATCTTCATTTGAGTCGGCTCGCTGAAATTTGTGCCGTCCTCGGATACGGTAAGCGTAAATTCTCGGTTTTCATTAACGCCCAAGAAATATTTTATATGATTTACATTTGCGTTATATCCCAAATCCAACGCAATAACATCATTCTTTTTCATTTGATAATATGACTGCGGTGCTTTCATATCACCCAAATCATACAGTGCAATACCTGCATACACCGCAGTTATTACCGCCATTGCAATAATGTCAAAGCGTGTAAGTTTTGCAAGTTCTTTTGTTTTTGCAAATACCGTTTTTTTCTTTGGCATTTTCACATTTTTTGTTTCTTTGCTTTTGCTGATTTGTTTTTCCAAAATATTTACAGCCGCTTCATTTTTAATATAAATTCTGCTTGCCGTATAACCGATATACACCGTAAACGCAATATTCAAAAATGACATCACCATAACAAACGGTGATTTAAAATAACCGTTCGGATTGCCGCTGTAAACAAACAATACCCATGCCGTATTGATAATCTGCGAAACCGACAGCAGTATATAGCTTACAAACAGCTTCACATCAGGCAGAACAACAAATGCCAAAAGCAGCATAACCATAGCCGGATATGCGTATCTTTCGTGCATCTGCGATGAAAGCATATATGTGCCGAATGCCAGAACCGCCGCCATGAAATAATACTTTGAACCGCTTTTCGATTTTCTGAATATAAACCATGTAACCGCTACCACCAATACAATCAGCAAGTGCCCGAAAACCTTCGTAAACGGAGTTATCTTTACCCAGTTTTGTCCAAGTGCACCCCAAATATTAAACGCATTTACCGTTGCATACGGATAAGACGCCATGGTGCTTACATATTGATTTATCACATTGTCTATGCCGAACGGCAACGCAAGAATAAATATCATTGCAATCGCCCCAAGTCCGCACAAAAGATTTTTCCAAAACAAATCTTTATTGAATTTCGGCAAAAATACATTTTCGATAATTCCGTAAATGATAATCGGTGTGAATATAAACGCCTGCGGTTTTATAAAAATCGCCAGTGCAAACATGAAATATGATTGTATCATCTTTTTTTCCGATACAAAATACACCATAAGTACCAAGAACAAAGTAAACACCGAGTCAACCTGTCCCCAAAATGACGAATTGATAATCATTGCCGGATTAAGTATAAAAAATCCGCCCACACAAATCGACATTGTTTCGGAGTATTTCTTTTTCGCCAAATTGTACACAAACACTCCCGTTATCATATCGCATACAATAGCCGGAGTTTTGAGCAGTATGTCAAGTCCGCCTCCGCTTATCGGCAGAAAACTTCTAATCGCACCGATTACATATAATACATACATATAGCCCGGCGGATAATCGGTAAATGTATCCGATGAATAAAATGCCGACATACCATCTTTAAAAATCATTGTCGACCAGCCCGAAAAACAGTTCATATCCGTTTCGTGACCATGGTATACACCTGCGATAATCAGCCTTGCAATCAATCCGAATGTAAACAAAACTGCGGCATATACTATACCTGTATCCTGTTGTTTTTTTATATTTCCGCTTTCCATTTCCGGCTGCAAAAATGAAAAATACACCAAAAATCCTGCCATAGCAGTCAAAGCAGCGGTAAATAAAACCATTATCAAAACAAATTCACCCTTCCTCAAATTTTAGTTATACGCATAATATTTTACTATAAAATATGTTTTTAATCAACAATTTGTATAAAATTTTTAATTTTTTTAATCGACCTTTATTTTTATTTGATTGACATTAACTGTTTATCGGGGTATAATGAACATATGAACAATCGTTAGTTTTTTAATTTGTAGGAAATTGCGTAACACGCAATGACGGAAAATCAAAAATGCTACATTATTCCCACACCCGCAGGCGGTGTTTTTATCAGAAGCTTTTTTAATTTTATATACCCGTTACGGGATAAAAGGAGATTTTATTTTATGGAGAAACCCTGTGAAAACTGTAAATATAATATGCAAATTGTAAATATGCTGAAAAAGGAATTGCCGTCCGACAGTTCCATTGAAAAACTGACCGAAGTATTCAAAGTGTTCGGCGACGGCACAAGAATTCGTATCCTGTGGGCATTGTTCGACAAGGAAATATGCGTATTCGATATAGCCGAGGCACTGAAAATGTCACAGTCGGCAATCAGTCATCAGCTTAGAATTCTGCGTCAGGCAAAACTTGTAAAAGCCCGCCGTGACGGTAAAAATACTTTCTATTCGCTTGATGATGAGCACGTTAAACGTATTATCGAACAAGTGCTTGTTCACATTTCTGAATAATAAATGTACAAATTGTTAATTTATTATCTTATATATTGAAGATAATTTAAAATAGTGCTAAAATATTAAATACTTATTTAGTCTGAAAAAGTTGTGTGGTAAATAATTACTGTAATGATTGGAGAATTTATTTTATGAAGAAAAACAACAATAAAGGCCGGCTTTCCCTCATTGTAATTCTGCTTATTTCATTGGGAGCTACATTCCTTTTAAACTGGGCAATTTCTATTCTTACCACCCCCGAAAAGGTGGAAATAACCTATACCGAGTTCATGAACATGGTTAAAAACAACGAGGTATCGAAAGTCGAATTGTACGCACGTCAATTTGTTATTTACAAAAAGGAAAATACCGAAAATAACACCGACGTATCATCAACCGCCGAGCCTATGGACCTTAATATAGGAATACTGGGTCTGCCTTCTGGCGGAAACAGCGGTCTGCCGTTTAATCAGAAAAAAATATATTATACGGGAAGTATAAATGACCCCGATTTATTGAAAACATTGAATGAATACGGAGTTGACGTTGACGCCCCTATTCAGGAAAACGATACAATGGGTTCATTCTTCAAGCAGTGGATACTTCCTATTCTTGCTATATATTTGGTATTTTTCCTGATTATGCGTTCTCTCACCAAACGTCTTGGTGACGGTGCGGGCGGATTTATGTCAGTCGGACAAAGCAATGCCAAGGTATATATTGAAAAGAAAACAGGCGTAACCTTTGCCGATGTTGCCGGACAAGAGGAAGCAAAAGAGTCGCTTGACGAAATCGTAGACTTTCTGCACAACCCCGCAAAATACACCGCTATCGGTGCAAAACAGCCGAAAGGTGCACTTTTGGTAGGTCCTCCCGGAACAGGTAAAACACTTTTGGCAAAGGCGGTTGCCGGCGAGGCAAATGTACCGTTTTTCTCACTGTCGGGTTCTGACTTTGTGGAAATGTTTGTCGGTGTAGGTGCGTCGAGAGTTCGTGACCTATTCAAGCAAGCGTCATCAAAAGCACCTTGTATCATATTCATTGACGAAATCGACGCAATCGGTAAAAGCCGTGATTCGCAAATCGGCGGTGGCGGCAATGATGAACGTGAGCAGACTCTAAATCAGCTTTTGGCTGAAATGGACGGTTTCGATTCATCAAAGGGTGTCGTAATTCTTGCGGCTACCAACCGTCCCGAAATCCTTGACAAAGCATTGCTCAGACCGGGACGTTTTGACAGACGAATTATTGTTGAAAAACCGGACCTTAAAGGCAGAGAAGATATATTAAAGGTACATTCAAAAAATGTAAAAATGAGTTCTGCGGTAAATCTTCATGAAATCGCACTTGCCACAAGCGGTGCAGTCGGTGCTGACCTTGCAAATATGGTAAATGAGGCTGCTTTGAGAGCGGTTCGCCTTGGACGCAGCGAAGTAAGTCAGGAAGATTTAATGGAATCTGTTGAAGTAATTATCGCCGGTAAGGAAAAGAAAGACCGTATCCTGTCCGAAAAGGAAAAACGTATTGTCGCATTCCACGAAGTCGGACACGCACTTGCCACCGCACTTCAAAAACACACTCAGCCTGTGCAGAAAATCACCATTGTACCCCGTACCATGGGTTCGCTGGGTTACACTATGCAGATGCCCGAAGAAGAACACTATCTGATGTCAAAGGACGAAATACTTGACCAGATAACAACTTTCCTTGCAGGACGATGTGCCGAAGAATTGGTATTCAATATCCAGACCACGGGTGCATCAAACGATATTGAGCGTGCCACTCAAATGGCAAGAAATATGGTATCGCAATACGGTATGTCTGACAAATTTGGTATGACCGGACTTGAAAGCGTACAGAATAAATATCTTGACGGCAGAAGTGTGGCAAATTGTTCGGAGCGTACAATGTCGGAGCTTGACAACGAAGTTATCGATACAATGAAGGTATGTCACGACAAAGCTATGAAACTGCTTGAAGAAAACAAAGACGCACTTACCGAAATATCGGAGTTCCTAATTGAAAAAGAAACTATTGTCGGTGCGGAATTTATGGATATACTGGTAAAATATCACCCCGATTTAAAAGAAAAAGACACCGAAAACAATGACAGCGGCAAGACCGAACAGGACACAGAAACTGCCGATGTTTCGGACAATAACGAAAACAACTAAACAAAAAAACTTGTCAGCAAAATCGCTGACAAGTTTTTTTATACTCTTAATAATAATATCCCGAACTTGATGCTATTCCGATTATTACAACAAAAATTATAATCCCGATTATCCAGCCCAGCGTTACCAAGCCGTTTATTACAATACCGGCAATTCCCATTCCACGTCCCGTTTCGGTTTCGGGATTAAAATTCTTCACACCTACTATACTGAAAATCACTCCCACTATACTTGCAAACGGTATAAAGAATGATACAAAAGCAAGCACAAAACCTACTATACACGCCGTATTATTTCTTTTCGGCGGATACATATTATACGGTCTGTTATAAGGTGCTCCGTTATACGGCTGATTATAGCCTTGATTTGGCTGACCGTAATTCGGATTTTGACCGTTGTACCCTTGATTATAACTTTGCGGCTGTCCGTTATAATTAGTATTCTGCCCGTTATAACCTTGATTGTAATTAGGGGACTGACCGCTGTAATTCACATTCTGATTGTAATTTGGATTTTGTGTTTGCGAATTATCATATTGTACATCTGCATTATCGGTGCTCGGCTGAGTTTCAGCATTGTTATTACTGATTTGCATCTCACCGCACAATTCGCATTTTACAGCATCATCATCAAGAGAATTTCCGCATTTACCGCAAAACTTCATAATTATTCTCCTTACTTCACACTTGCAATAACTTCAACTTCACACAATACATTCTTCGGTAATTCCTTTACGGCTACGCATGAACGTGCAGGCTTGCCTGTAAAATACTTGCCATATACTTCATTAAATGCAGCAAAGTCTGACATATTAGCCAAAAAGCAAGTGGTCTTAACCGCATTGTCCAATGATGAATTTGCCGCTTCCAAAACCGCTTTCAAATTCTCCATAACCTGTGTTGTCTGACCTACAATATCCTGTGCCTCAACATTGCCTGTTGCGGGATTTATCGCAATCTGTCCCGATGTAAACACAAGTCCGTTTACAACCATTGCCTGTGAGTACGGACCGATAGCGTCCGGTGCATTTTTTGTATATACTTTTTCCATTTTAATTCAACCTCTCTTATACTATTTTATATCCATGGCTTGTAAGCTCATTTTTAATTTGTTCAACGTGCTCATGATTTCTTGTTTCCATAGAAATTCTCAGGAAGCACGAATTAATATCCGTGTCAACATCTGTACGGTCGTGATTTACCGATACAACATTGCCGCCAAGGTCTGCAATAATCTTCGATACGCCCTTTAATTGTCCCGGTTTATCGGTAAGCTCGATAGTAAGTTCCGCAAGTCTGCCCTCTTTCTGCAAACCACGGTTTATCACACGGGAAAGAATAGTAACATCAATATTTCCGCCCGATACCAAGCATACAACCTTTTTGCCTTTAAGAGGTAATTTCTTAAACAATGCCGCCGTTACCGATACCGCACCCGCACCCTCGGCAATAAGTTTCTGCTGTTCAATCAATGTAAGAATTGCCGTTGAAATTTCATCATCGGTAACTGTAACAATTTCATCAACGTATTTTTCGCATATGCTGAATGTATTCTCGCCCGGAGTTTTAACCGCAATACCGTCGGCAATGGTTTTAACCGCCGGCAAAGTTACTATTCCATGGTCATGAATTGAATTGTACATTGACGGAGCTCCCGTAGCCTGTACACCGTAAATTTTGATATTCGGATTTAGATTTTTTATTGCATATGCAACACCGCTGATAAGTCCGCCGCCGCCGATTGGCACGATAACCGCATCAACATCGGGCAGCTGTTCCAATATTTCAAGACCGATTGTACCCTGTCCGGCAATAACCATATCATCGTCAAACGGGTGGATAAATGTTGCTCCGCTCGATTTCTGCAATTCAAGTGCTTTTTGATAAGCATCGTCATATGCACCCTCAACAAGGCACACCTCCGCTCCGTAGCTCTTTGTTGCCTCAACTTTCGAGATAGGTGCACCGTCCGGAATACAAATCAATGACTTGATACCGTTTTTAGCCGCCGCCAAAGCAACACCCTGTGCATGGTTGCCCGCCGAGCAAGCTATAACGCCCTTCTCCTTTTCCTCATCTGTAAGCTGAGAAATTTTATAGTACGCACCTCGTACCTTAAATGAACCTGTAATCTGTAAATTTTCTGTTTTCAAATAAACATCACAGTCATCACACAAACCGCGTGCCTTGATTAAATCGGTAGGTCTTACCACCTGTTTCAATACATACGCAGCATGATAAATCATATCTAATGTAAGCATAAATAATATCTCCTATATATATGTTTTTTCACAATTAAAATACTAACCTTTTTAATGAAAAAAGTCAAGACATTTTCATACATATGACCGATAACGTGTAATTTTATTTTACTATTGAAGTTACGGCAAATTTATAATATAATGTATATAAATATTGAATTATAAAATTCGCATGGGAAAGGATAAAGAATATGTTAAAAAACAGAAAAATATGTATTTTATTAGTTTTTATGCTGCTGATAAATATATTGCCGACATATATCGCATTCGCCGCATATGACGGAGAATTTATCATCAACGATTCCAAAGTTGTCATCACCGAAAACGGTACTTACAAGGTTACGGGCAATGACAAAACGTCAAACACAATATATGTTTCAAACGACTTGGACAATGTAACCATTGACATAGAAAATTTGAACATACGTCACTCATCTTCTTTCGGTGTTGCTCCGATTGAAGTGGGCACAAACACTCACCTTACATTGAATTTTATAAACGAAAACGTGCTTATAGGCTACAATACACCCGCAATTTCGGTTATTTCGGAGGATTCTTCCGTAACCATCAGCGGTACGGGTACATTGCGTGCATCGGGCGGTGAGCAATGTGCCGGTATCGGTGGTTCCAAAACCATGGGCAGTGTTATCATCAATTCGGGTAACATTACCGCAATAAGCGGTACACGTTCAGCCGGTATCGGTGTGGGTTACAACGGCAAAGGCGGTTCTGTGACCATTAACGGCGGTACTGTAACGTCAACCGGCTACGGCGGCGGTGCGGGTATCGGTGCCGGCTACGGCGGCGACTTCGGTGAAATCACAATCAACGGCGGTACTGTCAGTGCAACCAGCACAGAGGGCGGTGCAGGTATCGGCGGCGGTTACCGCGGTAAAGGTGGTAAAATCACAATCAACGGCGGTGATATTACCTCACTCAGCCGTGGCGGCGGTTATTCAATCGGCAGCGGCAGATATTTGGTCGGCTCGGAAATTTATATCGACAAAAATGCAAATGTAAACGCTTTTTCGGCAAGCGGTATTGCTCCGATTGAGGAAACCGACTTTACAACAAACGCATTCGGATTTGCCGGTGTATTTTCAAGCAATCCTTTCAAAACGGACGATACTTTCGAGTTTAAGTCGGACGCAGGTTCAAAAACCGTCACTTTCCCTGCACAATGTCAGGAACTTTACACAACACTTCCGGCTGCCGGAACATATACCGTTACTTGCAGCGATGGTGACCTTACATACAAAGACGGCTCAAAAAAATATGACAAATTTGAAATTGCCGATACATATAAGCTTTTTAAAATGTTCTCAAAATGTGCGTGCGAATTGACAGCTCCCGACTTTCTTGTCGATGATATTCTTTTGTCAGCGTCGACAAGTTCAACAAACTCAATAACTGCTACCACAAAGAAAGTTACTTTAAAAGCAAAAAATTCTGAATTTACACGTTCGGATACCTGTACATTGCACACATCGTCCTCACCATCAATAAAATATAAATATGAAATTATAGAAGACCGTTCGCAGATTGCTACGCTAAGCGGTTCTTCACTTACGGTAAAGGTTGCAAATGCCGGTGTGTATTCCGTTACAGTGCGTGCAACCGCATATGTCGGCGACGGCGAACTGTCGGCTTACACCGATACACCTATTAAAATAACCAAACAAGTTGCTGCCGAAGATATTGAAGATGATGATATTTATATTGACGCTAACGGTGTATATAACATCAAGGGTACAACAAAACACAATGCTATTATCGTTGCAAGCGACCTGCTTGACGTAACTCTTGTATTGTCGGGCGTTAATATTGATTTGAGCCTGAATTCGGGAAACAATAAATCACCTATCACAATCGGTGCCGGTTCCAACGTAACCATTTCAAACAGCGGAACTACAACGCTTAAATCAAGAAAAGACAACAATGTCATAAACCTTCAATACGCAGAGGGTTATGGAGCAAATACAACCGTTAATTTGAGAGGTACGGGCACATTATCCATGTACAGCAAAGGAAAAGCCTCTTGTGTCGGCGGTGCAAACAGCGAGGTATACTTCTTTGACAGTAAGGTTAAAATGTCCGCCGAAGATTCTCCTGTCGTAAATGCAGCAAAAGTTTTTGTTGCCGAAGACGCTGATTTATACGCATTTTCCGAACAAAATAAATCAAACCCTATCAGCGGTACATTTATAACCGTAAACAAAGAGGGATTTAAACCGGCATATGTAATACAGGCTAAATTCAAAAAGGCTCTTGATATTACAAAAACTTCAACCGTAACATTTAAAAACAGTAAAACCAAAAAAACAGTATCAATAAGAGATGTAACAAAGGATACCAAAAGCGTGGCTGTTGTCCTTCCCGATGAAGGATATTACACCGCTTACTATAAAGCAAGTTCCAGTGACACTTTACAGGATTTATCATACACCGATAACAAGGAATCACTGCTTGAATTTAACGTAAGTTCTCACAATACTGCTATGGATTTTGAATTTTCACAGTGCAAATGTAAGGTTTCCGCACCGAAATTTAAAATCTCTGCAATAACTATCCCTTATGACGAATACTACCGCAGTTTCTATCTTGAAGCGGAAGATGCTAAATTTAAGTTTGACGAAAACTGTACAATCCATAACGAGTATTCAAATGTGGATTACAAATATACAATAGTCGAAGATGACGATGATATTGCCACTTTATCGGATTCACGCATAAAGCTTGAAGTTTACAATCCGGGCAAATACACAGTGAAAGTGCGTGCAACCGCATACGTTGACGGTGTATCCGCAACAAAAGATGCCACTCTTAACATAACCAAGCTTACACAGGCGGAAACAGAGAAAAAGCGTGGCGAGGAGCATATGCCGTACATAAGCGGTTATTCAGACGGCTCTTTCAAACCCGACTTACCTATCACCCGTGCCGAAACTGCACGTCTGATGGTAAATGTATTGGATTTGAAATATATCTCCGATGACAGTGATTTAACCGATATAAGCGACCGTGACTGGTTCTATGACGATGTTGTATTAATGCAGTCAAAAAGTATTTTGACAGGCTATGAGGACGGTACTTTCCGTCCCGACAACAATATTACCCGTGCGGAATTTTGCGTCGTTGTAAGCCGTGCATTGGGTGTTTCGGGAGCATCGGGCAAATCAAAACTTAGCGATGTGACAAATCACTGGGCAGCACCGTATATCAATGCTCTTGTTAAGAAAAAAGTTATTACGGGATATACCGATAATTCGTTCAAGCCGGACGCATCAATCACTCGTGCCGAGGCGGTTAAGATTATCAATGCACTTTTGGGCAGAACCCCAAATTCCGATAAAGTCGCCGAGGCAGGCGGAAACAATAACTTCTATGATTTAAAGAAAAAACATTGGGCATACTATGAAATATTGGAAGCATCGGAAAAGCACTATAAAAATGATTGGCATTAATTATGATTTCTACAAGAACTGTATTACATTGTGATTGCAACGGATTTTACGCATCTGTCGAATGTGTGCGTAATCCCGAATTAAAAAAAGTACCCATGGCGGTTGCAGGTGACCCCGACAGCCGTCACGGGATTATTCTCGCAAAAAACGAATTAGCAAAAAAATACAACATTCAAACTGCCGAAACCATATGGAAAGCAAAGCAGAAATGTCCCGATTTGGTACTTGTACGTCCGCACCATGATGAGTACAAAAAGTTTTCCGTCACAGTGAATGATATTTATAAACGGTACACCGATTTGGTCGAGCCGTTCGGCATTGATGAATCGTGGCTTGATGTGACGGGCAGTCAAAAATTATTCGGTGACGGAGTGACGATAGCCGATAATCTGCGTAACATTGTACGCACGGAAACGGGGCTTACCATCTCTGTCGGGGTATCGTTCAACAAAGTATTCGCCAAGTTGGGCAGCGATTTGAAAAAGCCTGACGCAACAACCGTTATAAGCAAGTCAAACTACAAACAGCTTATCTATCCCCTGCCGGTAAATACGCTTTTATATGTCGGCAATTCAACATTTCATACATTGAACAGTCTGAATATAAAAACAATCGGCGATTTGGCAAATACGGACAGAAATGTATTGATTAAAGTCCTCGGAAAAGCCGGGGATATGCTCTACCTTTATGCTAACGGACTTGATAATGACCCCGTTAAATCAATATACGAGAAGAACGAAGTTAAATCTGTCGGAAAAGGACTGACATTCAGCGAAAACATTACCGGATACGAAAATATCAAAAAGGAAGTTTTTGCATTGTCGAGCAATGTTGCGATGCGGCTGCGTACAGAAAAACTGAAATGCCGCACAGTGCAAGTGGTTATCCGTGACCCGAATTTTAACAGCATATCCCGTCAAATGCCCGTTGATTATCCAACCGATTTATCGAGAGAGATTACCTCATATGCCATGGAACTGATTGAAAAATCATGGGGTTATAACAAACCTATACGCATGATTACGGTTACGGGAACAAATCTGATTGACAAAGACGATGTGACCGAACAAATTATGCTTTTTGATGACGGACATTCCGAAAAACGCAAAAAACAGGAACAGCTTGAAAATACGCTTGATGACATAAAACGCAAATACGGAAAAAATATATTTCGGTTTGAGAATAAAAAAGACAAATAAAAAAGTTTCTGATAAAATCCATGCCTTTGGGCGTAGGAATAGTATTGCATTTTTGATTTTTTGTCATTGCGTTTTTCGCAATTTCCTGCAATAAAAAAAGAAGTCATACGACTTCTTTTTTTAATTGCAATAATTAGTGAACAATAAGTGTACCGCCGATTACACCTTTTTTATCCGTGCTTGTTGTCTTTGCGATATTGTTATCCATACTGATTAAGCAGTAAAGCATCTTTGCAACTTCTGCTCTTGACATATATCCGGCAGGACGGAATGAACCGTCTTCATAACCGTTGATGATTTTCTTGTTTACCAATGTAGCAACTTGTGCTTTTGACCATGCACCGATTTCGTTGCTGTCAACAAAATTTACTTTACCTGATGGTGTCAAGTTCCATGCTCTGTATGCAATCACACAAGCCTCTTCTCTTGTTATGTAGTCATCAGGTCTTACTGTGTTATCATCATAACCGGCGATATATCCTGCTGCAACCGCTTTACCGATTGAGTCATAGTACCATGCACTGTTAGCCAAATCAGAAAATGCTTTTTCGCTTACTGCTGTGTTACCCTTAATATTGTTGATAATAGTAACAAATTCTGCTCTTGTGATACAGTCGTCAGGTCTGAATGAACCGTCTGTGTAACCGTTTACATAGCCTGCATTGCTAAGAGCTGTGATAGGAGCTTCCGCCCAGTTGCCCTTGTTTACATCTGTGAATGCGAATACTGTCATTGAAGACGCAATCATGCCGGCAGCCAAAACAACCGCCGCAACTGCTTTAATCTTATTTTTCATCATACCTTTTCCCTCCATATTATATTTTTATATGGTATCATGCCTATAATTATATTACCAAATAGGCAAATTGTCAATAGAACGTATCGTACAGAATATATCTTAGTAATTTTTAGACATATAAATACATTTTAAATTATTTATTTTTATAAATAATTTTTATTTTATTGTTAAATATTTGACATACACCGTCTTTTGTTGTTAAAAATGTCTAATTCATACGTTGACTTTGTATTGTGTTTTGTGCTATAATATATAAAGATTGTATTATTTTTTTACGTTTTATTATAATAAATAAAAATTACAGTTTTAAATTGATTTATCCGATGTATCGGCAGGATAAATTTTGTACTGTATATTATTATTTAAACCTCAAATAATAATATAATTAAAAAATCAGAATGGGTGGTGATTTTTTGGCAAACGAAACTATCAAAAAGGTTTACGCTGCCGAACAAGCAGCGGACAACGCTGAAAAAGACGCACAGGCTCGTGCTGAGGAAATTATCCGCACAGCACAGCAAAAAGCCGAGGAAATTACACATACTGCATTGGTTAATGCAAAAAATATGTTAAACCAAAAAATTTCCGACGCAAAAAAACAAACAGATGCACTCAGTAAAAATAATGAGTCTGCTATTCATGCGGAAATCGACAAACTTGATTCAATCGCAAAAAGCAAGCAGAGTGATGTAAATGACGCTGTTTTAAAAGAAATACTTTGATTTTTACATTGTGCACAAGTGAAAGGAGGAATTTCACAATATGGCAATACTACCTATGCGGCGTATTTCGATATACGGTTTAAGACATGACCGTAAAGCAATACTCGAAACTCTGCAAAGACGTGGTGTGGTTGAAATTACCGATACAAAGCTCAAAGATTATGACGCTGTAAAACCCGACACCGCCGCTTTACAGGCTACCTTTCTCAAAGGTATGACAAATGCTGAAAATGCACTTAGTATTCTTTCTGGCTATGTTCCGGAAGATTCGTCGCTGTTTAGTATGTTTGAAGGTAAAAAGAGTTTATCTGTCGATGATTATTACACCTTTGTAAATGAAACGGAAGAAATAATGCGAATAGCACTTCGCGTAAATTCTTTATCCAAAGAGATATCTGAAAAAAAGGCTGAAATCATCCGCTGCGAAACACAGCTCGACGCTCTTACACCATGGACTAATCTTGATGTGCCTATATCTTTCAGAGGCACTAAAAAGGCAGCCGCATTTATCGGTACTTTCCCCGAAGAACAAACGCTTGATGATATTTTGGCAAGCTATTCTTCACTTTTGGAAAGTCAGAAGCTCGACGCCGATAAATTTGCAGTTGATGTTCAAATTATCAGTTCATCGCCCGAGCAGACGTGTGTATTTATTCTTTGTTACCGTCCGTCAGCCGAAAAGGTTGAAGACTTGCTCAGAACATTGGGTTTTGCCAAGCCTACATTTGCTCCGAATACTTCTCCGTATGAATATGCGGAACAAATAAAAAAGACAATATCCGATATTAACCAAAGCATTAACGATAAGGAAAACGAAATCATGTCCTATGTGGGTATGCGTAATGCGTTTAAGTTTATGTCCGATTATTATTCGATGCGTGCTGACAAATACAAAGTCTTGTCACATTCAAACCACTTTAAACGCACGTTTATGCTGACAGGTTTTGTTCCCGAAAAAGATTCGGGAAAATTGGAAGAAGAATTATCATTTTACTACGATGCCGCCGTTGAAACAGAACCCGTTTCCGATGAGGACGATGTTCCCATTCTGCTTCAAAACAACGCATTCGCCGCTCCGATGGAAACTGTTCTGGAAACGTACAGTCTGCCGGGCAAGGGCGAGATTGACCCGTGTACCATGATGGCGGTATTCTATTATTTACTGTTCGGACTTATGCTGTCCGACGCCGCTTACGGTTTAATCATGGTAATCGCCTGCGGATTTTTACTTGCGAAATTCAAAAACATGGCGAGCGGACTTAAAAAGTCAATGCAGATGTTTTTGTACTGCGGTATATCAACAACATTCTGGGGACTTATGTTCGGCGGATTTTTCGGTGATGCTGTAAACGTTGTATCGTCTACGTTCTTCGGAAAAGAAATCGTGTTCCCTACCCTATGGTTCGCACCTATTAACGAACCTATGAAAATGCTTATGTTTTCATTCGGTCTTGGTATTGTCCACCTGTTTGCCGGACTTGGTGTTCAGTTCTATCAGCTGTGCAAACAGAAAAAATACAAAGACGCAATATACGATGTTGTATTCTGGTACTTGCTTGTCGGCGGAGCAATAGTATATCTTATGTCAACGCAGATGTTCATAGATATGGCTAATCTTCCGTTTAAGATACCTGCACTCGGTGCAAACATTGCAGTCGGCTGTGCCGCTGTCGGTGCTGTCGGTATCATTCTGACAGGCGGACGTGAATCGGTTAATCCGTTCAAACGTCTTGCAAAAGGTCTTTACGCTTTGTATAATGTCACAGGCTATCTGAGTGATATTTTATCATATTCAAGACTTTTGGCACTGGGACTTGCAACAGGCGTTATCGCACAGGTATTTAACAAAATGGGCAGTATGATGGGTAACGGTGTAGGCGGTGCAATCGCTTTTACATTAGTATTCTTAATAGGCCATTCAATAAATCTCGGCATCAACTTGCTTGGTGCTTACGTTCATACAAACAGATTGCAGTTTGTAGAATTCTTTGGTAAATTCTATGAAGGCGGCGGCAGAAAATATTCGCCGTTTTCTGAAAATACAAAATATTTCAAAATCGAGGAGGAAGTTTAAGATGAATTTAGGTATAGTTTTTGCATTGCTTGGTGCTGCATTGGCAGCTTTGATGGCAGGTATTGGTTCGGCAATCGGTGTCGGCATGGCAGGTGAAGCCGCTGCGGGAGTTGTTACGGAAGACCCTCAGAAATTCGGTAAAGTTCTTATTCTTCAACTTTTGCCGGGTACACAAGGTATCTATGGTTTGCTTATCGCTTTTATCACACTTTCACAAATCGGTCTTATCGGCGGTACTCCAAAGGACCTTACAACTTCACAAGGTTTGATGTATCTTGCAGCTTGCCTTCCAATGGCATTTGTAGGTTTGTGGTCAGCTATCCGTCAGGCTCGTGCCGCTGTTGCAGGTATCGGCATTGTTGCTAAGCGTCCTGACCAAATGGGTAAAGCTATTATCTTCGCCGCTATGGTTGAAACCTACGCTATCTTGGCTTTGCTTGTTTCTATCCTTTCTATTTTTGGTATTAAATAATAATCACTTGCCTATCGGCAAACCGAAAGGAATGATAAAATGACAGGACTGGAAAAAATTATTAAACAAATTCAAGACGAGGCAAATGACAATGCGGCAAAAATAATTGCCGATGCAAATGCTAAGGCTGACGAAATCATCGCCGTCGCTAATGCTAAGGCTGACGAAATAACAAAAGAGTATACCGAAAAGGCGAACAAAGACTCTGATGTCATTTTGCATCGTGCCGAGTCGTCAAATGCTTTGGAAATAAAAAAGAGTATTCTTTTAAAGAAACAAGAATTGATTAAATCTGCGATTGAAACTACTCAAAACTCGCTTTACAATTTATCGGACAGTGAATATTTTGACGTTATTTTAAAAATAGTTGCAAAATATGCTCCGAAAAAGAACGGTAAAATTATGTTTAATCAAAAGGATTTGGCACGTTTGCCGAAAGATTTTGAAAAAGCGGTTAATAAGGCTTTAAATGCGGATAATGCCGCACTTGAAATATCCGACAAGACAGCGGATATTGACGGCGGATTTATTCTGACTTACGGCGGTGTGGAAGAAAATTGTAGTTTTAAAGCACTTTTTGAAAGTGCGGCAGACGAACTTTCCGATAAAGTTCATGCCCTGCTCTTTGAATAAAGGAGGGTAATTTATGGCTGAACAATATACTTATGCGGTTGCAAGAATACGAGCAAAGGAAATGTCGCTTTTGACCAAATCCGACCTCGACCAGATGCTATCATGCAATGATTATGACGAGGTACTTCGTATTTTGGCTGATAAGGGGTTTGGCGATGGCGGAAACTTTGAAACAAGTGAGGATTTATTGGCACACGAAACCGAAAAAACATGGCAGCTTATCTCAGAATTGGTTGACGATATGTCGGTGTTTGACGTATTCCTGTATGCCAATGATTTTCACAATTTAAAGGCGGCAATAAAAGCGGTTATCACAAACGCTCCATTGACCAAACTATTTTTGAAAAACGGCACTGTCGCTCCCGAAACAATCCTTGAAGCAATCAAGGAACGCAAATATTCATTGCTCCCTGCTCATATGCAGGAAACCGCAGAACAGGCTGTGTCTGTACTTTTGCAGACCTCCGACGGTCAGCAATGCGATATTTTAATAGACCGTGCATCTCTTATTGCGATAAGAAATGCGGGACGTGACTCAAAAAATGATATGATTGATAAATATTCGGAATTGTTTGTTGCCCTTGCCGATATTAAAATTGCGGTAAGATGCAATAAGACAAACAAATCTTTGGAATTTATCAAACGTGCATTAGCTCCGTGCGACAGTCTTGACGTTGACGCACTTGCGGCAGCCGCCTCAAAAACTATTGATGATTTGTTTGAATACTTGTCATTCACAGATTATCAGCTCGCTGTCGATGAGATAAAAAAATCTCCGTCTGCTTTTGAAAAATGGTGCGATAATTTGATTATGTCACACATTAAGGGACAAAAATCAAATCCGTTCACCCTATCCCCTCTTGCGGCGTACATTCTTGCAAGAGAAAACGAAATCAAGGCGGTAAGAATAATTTTATCCGCAAAACAAAACGGACTTAGCGATAATTCGGTAAGAGAAAGGTTGAGAGATTTATATGTATAATATAGCTGTAATCGGTGACAGAGATAGTATATACGGTTTCGCCGCTCTCGGACTTAACACCTTTCCCGTACAAAATGCCGAAGAAGGTGCTAAGACATTGAAAAAATTATGTGAGAGCAATTATGCTATCATCTATATAACGGAAGCATTGGCCGACCAATTAGAAGAAGAAATTGACAAATACCGTGAAATGCCGCTGCCTGCCATTATCCTGATACCGGGTGTATCGGGCAATACGGGCAAGGGTATTCAAAGCGTTAAAAAGTCAGTCGAACAGGCAGTCGGCTCAGATATAATCTTTAATAATGATTAACAGAAAAGAGTTGATAAACAAATATGAGTAAAGGAACTATAAAAAAAGTTGCAGGCCCATTGGTTATCGCCGAAGGTATGCGTGACGCTAATATGTTTGACGTGGTTCGTGTAAGTGACCAGCGTTTGATAGGTGAAATCATTGAAATGCACGGCGACAGAGCCTCTATTCAGGTTTATGAAGAAACTTCGGGACTGGGTCCGGGCGAACCGGTTGAATCGACAGGTGCACCGCTTAGCGTTGAACTTGGTCCGGGTCTTATAAGCAGTATTTTCGACGGTATCCAGCGTCCTCTTGACGATATTATGAAAGTATCGGGAAACAATCTTCAAAGAGGTGTTGAAGTACCATCATTGAAACGTGATATTAAATGGCACTTTAACCCGACTAAAAAAGCCGGCGACAAGGTTGCAAGCGGTGACATTATCGGTACTGTTCAGGAAACGGATATTGTACTTCACAGCATTATGGTGCCTTATGGTACGGAAGGTACAATCAAATCTATTTCGGAAGGTGACTACACTGTTACCGAAACTGTTGCAGTGGTTGAAACCGCAAACGGCGACAAGCCTTTGACGCTGATGCAGAAATGGCCTGTAAGAACGGGGCGTCCGTATGCCAAGAAATTATCTCCCGATATGCCTTTGGTAACAGGTCAGCGTGTAATCGACACATTGTTCCCTATTGCAAAGGGCGGTGTTGCGGCTGTACCGGGTCCTTTCGGAAGCGGTAAAACAGTAGTACAGCATCAGCTTGCTAAATGGGCAGAGGCTGACATAGTTGTATACATCGGCTGCGGCGAACGTGGTAATGAAATGACAGACGTTCTTAACGAATTTCCGGAATTGCTTGACCCGAAAACAGGCAAATCTTTGATGGAACGTACAGTGCTTATTGCTAACACTTCTGATATGCCCGTTGCGGCTCGTGAAGCGTCTATATACACAGGTATCACAATAGCTGAATATTTCAGAGATATGGGTTATTCCGTTGCACTTATGGCGGATTCAACATCTCGTTGGGCGGAGGCACTTCGTGAAATGTCGGGACGTTTGGAAGAAATGCCGGGTGAAGAAGGTTATCCTGCATATCTTGGCAGCCGTTTGGCACAATTCTATGAAAGAGCCGGTAAGGTTATCACGCTTGGCGGCGATGACAGAGAAGGTGCATTGTCGGTAATCGGTGCGGTATCTCCTCCGGGCGGTGATATTTCAGAACCCGTATCACAGGCTACACTTCGTATCGTAAAGGTATTCTGGGGACTTGACTCCGCTCTTGCATACAAGCGTCACTTCCCTGCAATTAACTGGCTTAACAGTTATTCGCTTTACATTGATACTATGGCTAATTGGTTCAATGACAATGTAAATGACCACTGGATGGAAATGCGTCACTCTATCATGCGTATGCTTCAAGATGAGGCAGAGCTTGACGAAATCGTAAAATTGGTTGGTATGGACGCATTGTCTGCTCCCGACAGATTGAAACTTGAAGCGGCTCGTTCAATTCGTGAGGACTTCTTGCATCAAGACGCTTTCCACGAAGTAGACACATATACTCCGCTTGAAAAACAATATTTGATGATGACTTTGGTTATGGAATTTTACCAAACTTCTCTTGACGCACTTAACAACGGTGCGGATATAGAAAAATTGGTTAAAATGCCTGTTCGTGAACGTATCGGCAGATTTAAGTATTTCCCTGCCGACAATATGAAATCGGAATACGATGCAATTCTAAACGACCTACACACACAAACCAAAGATTGTATTGTAAAGGAGGACTTTTAATGCCGAAAGAATATAGAACTATTGAGGAGGTTGCAGGTCCTCTGATGCTTGTCAAGGGTGTTGAGGGTGTAAACTATAACGACCTTGGTGAAATCGAACTTGCAAGCGGTGAAAAACGCCGTTGTAAGGTACTTGAAATTGACGGCGGCAACGCTTTGGTACAGCTTTTTGAAAGTGCGACAGGTATTAACCTTTCAAACAGTAAGGTACGTTTCCTTGGCAGAAGCATGGAGCTTGGCGTATCGGAAGATATGCTCAGCCGTGTATTTGACGGTTTGGGACGTCCTATCGACGGCGGTCCTGAAATATTGCCTGAAAAACGTCTTGATATTAACGGTTTGCCTATGAATCCCGCCGCAAGAAACTATCCGCAGGAATTTATTCAAACGGGTGTTTCGGCAATCGACGGTCTTAATACATTGGTAAGAGGTCAAAAGCTGCCTATCTTCTCGGCGAGCGGTTTGCCTCATGCACAGCTTGCCGCACAGATTGCACGTCAGGCAAAAGTGCGTGGTACATCAGAACCGTTTGCGGTTGTATTTGCAGCAATGGGTATCACATTCGAGGAATCAAACTTCTTTATCGAAAGTTTTAAGGAAACAGGTGCTATCGACAGAACGGTAATGTTTGTAAACCTTGCAAACGACCCGGCTATCGAACGTATTTCCACACCTAAGATGGCTCTTACCGCCGCTGAATACCTTGCATTTGATAAAGGTATGCACGTTTTGGTTATCATGACGGACATCACAAACTATGCCGATGCTTTGCGTGAAGTGTCTGCGGCTCGTAAGGAAGTTCCGGGCAGACGTGGTTATCCGGGTTATATGTACACTGACCTTGCTACATTGTATGAACGTGCAGGCCGTCAAAAGGGCAAGGACGGCAGTATCACAATGATACCTATTCTTACAATGCCCGAAGATGATAAGACCCACCCTATCCCTGACCTTACAGGATACATCACAGAAGGACAGATTATTCTTAGCCGTGAGCTTTACAGAAAGAATATTGCTCCGCCTATCGATGTACTTCCTTCATTGTCACGTCTTAAAGATAAGGGTATCGGTGAAGGCAAGACCCGTGCCGACCATGCAAATACAATGAACCAGCTGTTTGCCGCATATGCCCGTGGTAAAGAGGCTAAGGAACTTATGGTTGTATTGGGCGAGGCGGCTCTTACCGATATGGATAAACTGTATGCTAAATTTGCCGATGCATTTGAAACGGAATATGTATCACAGGGTTACAATACAAACCGTGATATTGAGGAAACATTGGCTATCGGCTGGAAACTGCTTTCTATACTTCCTAGAAGTGAATTGAAGAGAATTAAAGACGAATATCTTGACAAATATTACATCGAAGACAACAACGAGTAAAGGGGGGATAAACTATGGCAGGAACCCAAGTTAATCCAACTCGTATGGAATTGACTCGATTAAAAAAGAAGCTTGCGACAGCCGTTAAAGGTCACAAACTTTTAAAGGATAAGCGTGACGAATTAATGCGTCAATTTCTTGATTTAGTTCGTGAAAACAAGGCTTTGAGAGAAAAAGTTGAGCGTGGAATTGAAAATGCGAATAAAAATTTTGTACTTGCCGGTGCTGTCATGCAGGACGAAATCCTGAATGCGGCATTGCTTGCACCGAAACAATCCGTTTTGGTTGATGCAGATACACGAAATGTAATGAGCGTTGACATTCCCGTATTCAATTACCAAACTCGTACCGCAAGTGAAAACGATATATATTCGTACGGTTTCGCTTTTACATCAAGCGACCTTGACGATGCTGTATTATCGCTTTCGGATATATTCCCCGATATGCTTAAACTTGCCGAATGTGAGAAATCGTGTCAGCTTATGGCTGCGGAGATTGAGAAAACCCGCCGCCGTGTAAATGCACTTGAACACGTTATGATTCCTCAGACAAGGGAAAGCATTAAATACATCACTATGAAACTTGACGAAAACGAAAGAAGTACACAAATTCGTTTGATGAAAGTTAAAGATATGATGGTTAAAGAGGTTATCGAGGAAAAACACCAAGCGGAATACGGATATTAATATGTGAATTAAAAGCATTGGAACGTGTGAACGTTCCAATGCTTTTTTTGTGGATAAATTAGGATTTGTTGAAATGATGTGCACCACAGTCACTCACTCGCATTGCTACCGAACTCACCCTTGCCAACTAAACTTGGTCAACGTCAGTCGCACTACACTTTCATTCATATCTACACTTGCACTTTCCCACTAAACTTACCCTAACGGACACGCAAAAAGCGTATATCTACATTCCGTGGGCACAGAGGGTATGCCGTATCTATGCTTTGTTTGTGTATTATGTATACTCACAACTTACCGCAAGCACTATGTTCTGACGGCACAAAATTCACGCTTCTAGGCAATAAGTGAATTTTGCCGACACATCGGGAATATTTATATTTGCAATAGCT
>CAKSNH010000005.1 GCA_934476075.1 uncultured Clostridia bacterium
AAACGCAATGACGAAAAATCAAAAATGCTACCTTATTCCCACGCCCGCAGGCGGTGCTTTTATCAAAAGCTTTTTTATATGCCATGTGTAAATTTTGACACAATAAAATGCATATATTGACAAGAAACTACATTAAGTATTATAATTATTTTAAATAAACCATATAATTTGGCAGGAGGTTTTATATATGATTGGCTATGCTGAAAAGTGTAAGATGTGTCCGTATAAGTTAGGCATCGTTAAATGTATTGTTTCGCCATGTCCAAAGTGCATGGTTAGTAAAAAACGAACTAATCCGTTTTCAAAAAAAGAAGAAAAGAATAATTCTGTTATTAGCAATTTGTTTAACAAAAAGAAATAATTATAAGAAAGTTGGGAACATAAATGTCATATATTATTACAAAATTGCAGCCGCTGAAAAGTTATCCGACATATCAGTTTTATGCAAAAGCAGATTCAAAATCCTTGGATAAAATTAGTGACGTTTTTAAAATTTGCATTTTGGAAACATTTAAGTGGCTTAGGGCAAGATTAAATGACTTTGATAATCTGCCGAATGAAATAATGACACCTGAACCGAGTGACTACACCGAATATTCTGAAAATTCATTAATATCATTCAGTTTTTCAAACGGGCTTAGTGTAGATGTTGTCTATATTGAAAAGAAAGGTATATGGTCATTTAAAATATCGGAAAGCGACATGGGAGCAAATATCGGTCAGAAAAATGAGCGTCTGCCTGTTCAAGGCAGAACGTTTAATACTGAGATAGCCTTTATAAAACAGAAAGATTATGTTGAAATAGGTGTGAGGACAATATGTTCGGAGCCGTCTGATACAACGGCGGATTGTGAGGTTTTCCGTCCGACAGTGGTGAAAGCACTTACGGAAAATGAGGATATTCGTTTAATTCAGAGCGGATTTATCATTGACGGAAAACCGCTTGAAGTGAACAACAATGCAAGTGCGGAGCGATTTTTCAGTATGTTTGAAGATGATGTGCTTAATTTCCCGATTGTTATTATTGCCGACAGTAAAACAGAGGTTAAAACGCCGCCGATTGATGATATACCTCCGATTAATCAGAGGTTCGGTATGGGGGATATAAGCATTGCGAAAGATATTAAGGTGAATATTGACCCAAGCGTACTAAAATTGAAAAAAGATGTTAAACTGCCTGCCGACAAGCCTAAAAAAGTGAAACCTACTATACAAAAAGCTGAACATATAAAAACCAAATTACCGATGCTTGATTATACCGGACTTGCAAAAGTGCTGGTTGGTTTTGCGGTTGTTGTATTTGTCGATGAAAAATATTTTAAGCAAATAGGAAATAAAGTTCAAACATCAGTGAATTATGGGGATATTATAATTGTAAATCGTAAATCCGTTGCAGAACGTTTTGAATATTCAAAATACAGTAAAAATATGAAAGAGTTTTTTAAAACTTTGCGTTATGATGTTATTGCTATGCAAAAAAGAAAACAATATGTTTTCGGACAAGTGCTTTTTCATTCGGACGCAAAATTAGATGATTACAATACAAAACGCAATGAAACAACATCGCTGGAAGGACAATGTAAATTATATCGTCTTGAAAATACAGAATTAAAAGAACAGATAAAAGAATTGTCACAACATCAGACGGATATGCAGCAAACAGCAGAAAAATTACGGCTGGCTCAAAAAAAGGCGGTAAGCCTTCAACAGGAAATAGAAAGCAAAGATTTTGCATACAATGAATTGCTTGAAATCAGCAAACAAAAAGAAAGTTCTTATCGTAAAAATGCGGAACTTATCGCATTTTACAAACAGCAGATTGAAATTGCAGAAGCTTTTCCGACATACAAAGATGATGTGTGTGAATGGATTGAAGAAAATTTTTCTAAACAGCTTGCATTGACAACAAGAGCAAAATCGGAAATGAAGAAATATAACGGAGCACTTAATGTTGCAAAATTATGCGACGGTATTGTATTCTTGAATGAGTATGCAAAATTCAGACGACAGGAAACACCGGAAGAAGTTTTACATATGTATGCGGAAAGAAATAAATGGGAAGTTCAAAACTGCGGAAAAGAGGCTCTTAAAATGCAAAAGGCTGATTATACAACAACGTATAATGAAAAACAGTATGTGTTAGATTTGCATATTAAACTGGGTATAAAATCAGAGGATTTAATAAGAATATATTTCTGCTGGGATGATAATATGAAAAAAATTATTATCGGTTCTATGCCGAAACATCTTGCAACAGTTAAGCAAAGCACATGATGAAATGTTAGTTTCATATAAAATTACCCTCGATTAACTTATGAAATTTAGTGCAGATTAACAAAAAGACAAAAAAATAAAAAATAATGTTGACAAAGTAATTGCATAGTGCTATACTGTGAGCATGACAAAGAGGTCAGTCCAAAGAAACGGATTGACCTCTTTTTTGTTAATTGATGACTGTACAGTTTTTAGAATTGAATATTGTTCATAAATGAATTTTAGATTTGCTTATGAAATCAAACAATGGTGTTTGCTCAATCTCGACAGATTGGTGAACACTATTTTTTTTGGAAAGGAATGATTTATTATGAAAAAAGTGAGTAAGTTTATTGCAATGGCATTAAGTGTTGTAATGGCATCCGGACTTGCAGGATGCGGCAGCACATCAACAACCACAACAAGTGATTCGGCATCAAAGGGAGGAGATACCGTTAAAGTAGGTATTCTTTATTCGGCAACAGGCTCAATGGCAATCAGTGAGGGTGCTGTTAAAGATGCGGAAGTATTGGCGATTAACGAAATTAACGCTGCCGGCGGTGTAAACGGCAAGCAGATTGAATATATAGCAGAAGATGGTGCATCAGAACCGTCAACATTTGCAACAAAAGCAGAAAAACTTATCGACCAGGATAAAGTAACAACAGTATTCGGATGTTGGACATCAGCATCAAGAAAAGCTGTTAAACCGGTATTTGAAGATTACGGCAGTCTATTATGGTATCCTATCCAATATGAAGGTATGGAATCATCATCGAATATAGTTTACACGGGTGCTGCTCCAAACCAACAATGTGTTCCGGCTATTGATTATTTGATTGAACAAGGCTACAAGAAGTTCTTCCTATTAGGTTCGGACTATGTATTCCCAAGAACGGCAAACATGATAATCAATGCACAATGTAAGGCAAAGGGCGTTGAAGTTGTAGGCGAAGAATACGCTCAAATGGACCAAACAGACTTCGGTGCTATTATCTCTAAGATTGAGGCGGCTAAGCCTGATGTAATTATCAACACATTGAACGGTACAGGTAACCTTTCATTCTTTAAACAAATGGCTGAAAAGAATTACACATCTGACGATTATATGACAATGTCATTCTCTATCGCAGAAGAAGAAGTAAAGACAATCGGTGCTGACATTCTAAAAGGTCACATGACAGCATGGAACTATTACATGACAACAGATACACCGGAAAATCAAAAGTTTGTTAAAGCATATCAAGATGCGTACGGTGCTACAAGAGTAACATCAGACCCGGCAGAGGCTGCATATGATGCGGTTTATCTATGGAAAGCGGCAGCAGAAAAAGCGGGCAGTTTTGAAGCGGCAGACATCATTAAGGCTGTTGAATCGGGAGAAATAAGCTATAATGCTCCTGAGGGTACTGTAACACTTGACGGTGAAAATCATCACCTTGTAAAACCGGTTAGAATCGGTGTTGTAGGTGAGGACGGCAAGATTAAGGCTGTTAAAGAAACATCACCTGTTAAGCCTGACCCATTCTTGAAATCATATGATTGGGCAGTAGCTGCAAATTTACAGCCGATTGAATAACGGATAATTATTAATACAGCATAGGGTTGCGGCAATATACTTTGACGCAGCCCTATATTAAACAGTACAAATATACCGAATTTGTAAATATTAAAGGAAGTGAGAATTGATTATGGCTCAATTTATAAATACTGCATTTAACGGTTTGAGTTTAAGCTCAATTATATTATTGACCTCTCTTGGTCTTGCAATCACCTTCGGTCTTATGCGAGTAATTAACATGGCTCATGGTGAATTCTTGATGATAGGTGCATATGTTACATATGTAATTCAGCAGGTATTCGTAAAATTTCTGCCGAAAAGTGTATTCAGTTTGTATTATTTTGTTGCACTTATAGCCGCATTTGCCGTCACCTTTTTGCTGGGGGCGGTTATGGAGAAATTCATAATTTCCAAATTATACGGACGTGAAATAGACAGTTTGCTTGCAACGTGGGGTATCAGCATAATTTTGCAGCAAGGTGCAAGAAGTATATTCGGTATGCAGGGTGTGAATGTAACGGCTCCGTCATTCCTTAACGGCGGTGTAAGCGTTGGCGGCTGCACATTCTCATACAACAGATTGTTTATACTTGCAATGGTTGTAGTGTGTATGATTTTAGTATGGTATATAATGTATAAATCAAATTTCGGCAAACAGATGAGAGCGGTAATGCAGAACAGAGCAATGGCACAATGTATGGGTATTAACTCGAAAAAGGTGGATATGCTTACGTTTGCACTTGGTTCGGGACTTGCCGGACTTGCAGGCTGCTCGGTTGCACTGCTTGGTTCGATTGACTCTACAATCGGTCAGAGTTACATTGTAAATTCGTTTATTGCGGTTGTATTGGGCGGTGTCGGCAGACTTATCGGCACAATATTCGGTTCGGGTATTATCGGATTTGCAAGTATCGGTATTGAAAATTATACATCATCAAGTATCGCAAAAGCAGCGGTACTGCTTATAATTATCATTGTTCTTCAATTTAAGCCGCAGGGCTTGTTTACAATTAAGAGCAGAAATCTTGACGAATAAGGGGGGTACAGCAATGAAATTAAAAAGTCAGGGTTACAACATAACCTTTGCAGTAATTGTTATTATTCTTGCTGTTATGCCTCTGCTATTGACGGCGGGTGTTATAACAAGCAGTTCATTTATACTATTTTTGGGAAAATGTATAGCATTTTCGATTGTGGCAATAGGTCTTGATTTGATTTGGGGCTATACGGGTATACTTTCACTCGGACACGGCTTGTATTTTGCTTTGGGCGGATATGCAATGGCGATGTTTTTAAAGCTTCAAGCAACAGGCGGTAAGATTACATCATTCATGCAGACGGGCGGAATGACAGAACTTCCTCTTATATGGAAACCGTTTACCAACGGACCCGTTTCAATGATTCTTGTGATACTTGTTCCGGCAGTGGTTGCGGGCGTCATCGGCTATTTTATATTTAAAAATCGTGTCAAGGGCGTATATTTTTCGATTATATCACAAGCGTTGACATGGGCGGTATATTCACTGTTTACAGGCTTGCAGGCATATACGGGCGGTAACGTGGGAATAACTGAAATCAAGTCAATAATCGGCAGCATCAAGGGCGGAGCAAACCAAGGCAATATGATTATTCTTTTCTATATCGCTCTTGCTATATTGGTATTGATTTACGCCGTTTCATACGCACTTGTACATACAAAGTTCGGTAAACTTTTGATTGCTATTCGTGACGGTGAAAACAGAACATATTTTTCGGGTTACTGCGTGAGCAGATACAAGAATTTTATATATGTACTTTCTGCAATATTTGCCGCTGTTGCCGGTGCATTGTTTGTAAACTTTAACGGCTCTATCACTCCTACACAAATGACTATTTCGTATTCTATCACAATGGTTATCTGGGTAGCTGTTGGCGGCAGAGGTACACTTATCGGAGCGGTTATCGGAGCGTTTTTGATTAATCTTTGCGATTATCGTTTCAGTTCGGGTGCAATGGTGGAATTATGGCAGTATATCCTTGGTGCTATATTCTGCGTGACAATTCTTTTCTTCAAGGGCGGTATCATAGGTTTGGTTCGTGACCGTCTTGCAGGTTTGGGAGCAAAGAAGGAGGGGAAGACAAATGAATGAAAATGTACTTGAAATAAGAGATATAGGCGTAAACTTTGACGGATTTTATGCACTTCAACATATTAATGTAGATGTTAAGCGTCACAGTATACATTTTTTCATAGGTCCTAACGGTGCGGGCAAAACTACCCTCCTTGATATTATATGTGCAAAAACAAAGCCGACAAGCGGTGTTTGTACATATTTTCCGTCAAACGGAAACAAGGTTAAAATTACGGGAATGAAAGAATATAAGATTGTAACTGAGGGGATAGGACGTAAGTTCCAAGTTCCGTCGGTGTTTGTAAATCTTACTGTAATGGAAAATATGATACTCTCTTTAAAAGGCAATAAGGGAGTTTGGCAGTCGATATTTTATCGTTTGTCAGATGAGGATAAGAAAAATATCGATGAAGTTTTGGAAACGGTAGACCTTTTGGATAAAAAGAACGAAAAAGCGGGTTCACTTGCACATGGACAAAAGCAATGGCTGGAAATTGCAATGCAGCTTGTTCAAAAGCCGGAGATAATCATGCTTGATGAACCGGCGGCGGGCATGGGCAAACCCGAAACATTTAAAACGGGCGAAATCTTAAAGAAGATAAAAGAACACTGTACAATTATAGTCGTTGAGCATGATATGGATTTTGTTAAACAGGTTGCCGATGTGGTAACGGTTCTTCATGAGGGCAAGCTTTTGATGGAGGGCGACTGCGAAACAGTGCTTGCCGATGCAACGGTACAGGAAGTATATTTGGGCAGAGGAGGAGAAAGAAATGCTGAAAATTAAAGAAATGGATTCTTACTACGGAGAAAGCAAAGTAATTCCCTCGCTTGACCTGAATGTTGAAAAGGGGAAAATAGTCTGTTTGATAGGCAGAAACGGTGTGGGGAAATCAACAACCCTAAAATCGATTATGGGACTTGTAAAAACACCGAAGGGCAGTATTGAGCTTGAAGGCGAAGATATAATCAAAATGCCTACATATAACAGAGTTAAACAGGGAATAGGATATGTTCCGCAGGGGCGTGACATTTTTCCGCAGATGACAGTGTATGAAAATCTGATACTTGGACTTTATGCAAACAAACAAAAGCCCGAACTTCCCGACTATATATATGAATTGTTTCCTATATTGAAAAGATTTGAAAAAAGAAAGGGCGGCGACCTTTCGGGCGGTCAGCAGCAGCAGCTTGCCATTGCAAGAGCCTTGGTCACAAAGCCTAAAATTTTAATTCTGGACGAGCCGACCGAGGGTATTCAGCCGTCGGTAATTCAGGATATAGGCGATGTAATCAGAAAGATTAATAAAGAAATGGGTTTGACGGTGCTTATCGTAGAACAGTATCTTGATTTTGTGCTTGGAATTTCCGACTACATTTATATGATGGAAAAGGGCGAAATTATTTTAAAGGGAAATACAGCTGATTTGGACGCAAAGACTGTACAGGAGAAAATGACTCACTAAAAAGCTATTGCAAAATAACAGCTGTAAATAAATATTTTGTATGGGAGGAGAATAAAAATGCATCTTACACCACGAGAGCAGGAAAGGCTTATGCTCCATTATGCCGGAGAGCTTGCGGAAAAACGCAGGGAAAAAGGATTAAAATTAAATTATCCTGAGGCGATAGCATATATAAGTGCGAAACTTTTGGAGCTTGCCAGAGAAGGAAAAACAGTTACGGAGCTTATGAGTTTGGGCAGAAAGATGCTTACGGCAGACGACTGTATGGACGGTGTGCCCGAGATGATTGGAGAAATTCAGCTTGAAGCAACATTCCCGGACGGGACAAAGCTTGTTACGGTTCATACACCTATTGAGCCTAACGGAAAGATTGTGCCGGGTGAAATTATTGTTGCGGACGGCGAAATTGTCATTAACGAGGGCAAGGATACCGCAGAAATAAATGTCACAAATACAGCGGACAGACCTGTTCAGGTAGGCTCGCACTTCCACTTCTTTGAAGTGAATAAAAAACTTAAATTCAACAGAAATATCGCATACGGAATGAGGCTTGACATTCCGTCTGGAACGGCGGTCAGATTTGAGCCGGGCGAAACCAAAAAGGTGCGTCTGGTTGAAATCGGCGGTACAAGACGTGGGTTTGGACTAAATGACCTTGTATGCGGTGAAATGGACGACCCGAATGTTAAGGCGGCGGCTCTTAAAAAGGCAAAAGAGAATGGTTTTGCGGAGGTGGAAGAAGATGTTTAAGATGAACAGAAAGCAGTATGCGGATATGTTCGGTCCTACAACGGGCGACAGAGTGAGATTGGGCGACACGTCGCTGCTGATTGAGGTGGAGAAAGACTTGACCACCAAGGGCGATGAGGCAAAGTTCGGTGGCGGAAAATCACTTCGTGACGGAATGGGACAGAGTGTAGGCATTGCCGATAAGGATTGTCCGGATACGGTGCTTACCAATGCGTTAATTCTTGATTATACGGGAATATACAAAGCGGATATAGGAATTAAAGACGGTAAGATATGCGGAATCGGAAAGGCGGGAAATCCCGATATTATGGACGGTGTGACACCATCGCTTGTTGTAGGTTCGGGAACGGAGGCTATTGCGGCGGAGGGACTTATTGTCACAGCCGGCGGAATTGATACGCATATTCATTTTATCAGCCCGACTCAGATTGAAACGGCATTGTATTCGGGAATTACAACGATGATAGGCGGCGGCACCGGCCCGGCGGACGGAACTAATGCAACCACCTGTACACCGGGGAAATTCAATATCGAAAAAATGCTTGAAGCGGCGGAAGATTATCCTATGAATTTGGGTTTTCTCGGAAAAGGCAACTGCTCTGATTTTGACGCATTGGCAAGTCAGATAGAGGACGGTGCATTGGGATTGAAGATACATGAGGACTGGGGTGCAACTCCGGCGGTTATCAACAAGGCACTTGAAGCGGCGGACAAATATGATGTACAGGTGTCAATCCACACGGATACATTAAATGAGGGCGGTTTTGTTGAAGATACGATAAATGCAATCGGCGGCAGAACAATCCATACATATCATACGGAAGGTGCGGGCGGCGGTCATGCACCCGATATTATAAAAGCGGCGGCTTTCCCTAATATATTGCCGTCATCTACAAATCCGACAATGCCTTACACCTGCAATACGATTGACGAGCATTTGGATATGCTTATGGTTTGTCACCACTTGGATAAGCGTGTTAAGGAAGATGTTGCGTTTGCCGATTCAAGAATACGTCCCGAAACGATTGCGGCGGAAGATGTATTGCATGATATGGGAATATTTTCGATGATGAGCAGCGATTCACAGGCAATGGGACGTGTGGGCGAGGTTATAACGAGAACATGGCAGACAGCCTCGAAAATGAAGGACCAAAGAGGAACGCTTAAAGAGGATAATGAACGAAACGATAATTTCAGAGCAAAGAGATATGTTTCAAAGTATACGATAAATCCGGCAATAACTCACGGAATATCGGAATATGTCGGTTCTGTTGAGGAAGGGAAATATGCGGATTTGGTATTGTGGAAACCGGCAATGTTTGGTGTAAAACCCGAAATGATTATAAAGGGCGGATTTATCATTGCGTCAAAGATGGGCGATGCAAATGCGTCTATCCCGACACCGCAGCCTGTAAAATATACCAATATGTTTGGTGCGGACGGATTGGCAAGAAAAAGAACCTGCATAAGTTTTGTATCAAAGGCTGCGTATGACGGCGGAATAAAATCAAAACTTGATTTGGACAGAATAGTTTTGCCGGTTAAAAATTGCAGAAACATAGGCAAAGCGGATATGAAATATAATGACAGATGCGGTGATATACAGGTAGACCCCGAAAATTACAGGGTTACGGTAGACGGCGAGGAAATAACATCGGAGCCGGCACAAAAACTGCCTCTTACACAAAAATATTATTTATTCTGATATGCGAAAGGAAATTGTTATGATAGCGGAAAAGGTAATCGGAAGGCTTGGCGAAACAGATAAAAAAATTGATTATGTTCATGTTGAGTGGTTTGAACGTGATAAAAAGCTGATGAGAAAGACAACGGACAGCGGTGAGGAAATAGGAATAAGAGTTTTAACACCGCTTAATGACGGCGATATTTTGTATGAGGACAATGACAGGATTATTGCGGTGGATATGGGTAAATGCGATTTAATCAAAATCACCGTTACGGATATATGCGAGATGGGCAGACTTTGTTTTGAAATAGGAAACAGGCATTTGTCGCTTGCGATAAAGCCCGACAGTGTGAAGATACCGTATGACGAGCCGACTTTTGAATATTTAACAAGGCTTGGTTTTAAGACGGAAAAGGTATTTGAAAAATTCACCGATTTTACAATTTGCCGAGGACACTCACACGAACATCAGCACGAACATGAACACCACCATCATCATGAGCACGAATAAGCTATGAAAAGTGAATTTATAAAGCTTGTGCAAAGCCTTGACCCGCTTTTCCCGATAGGCGGATTTACCCTGTCGAACGGTATGGAAACATATGTGCAGAATGATGCGGTACGAGATGAAGACACACTCGTTAAGCATTTGAGGAATTATCTGTATATACTCAGTTTTAATGAACTCGCATTTGCCCGAATGGCGTACAGCGGATATGATATAAAAAGGCTTGATATGCTGTGTTCGGCATACCGAGCACCGTCGGAACTGCGAAACGGAAGCGTGAAACAGTGTATGCGGTTTTTAAAGCTTCATTCGGAATTGGGCGGTTATCCGAAGGTGAACGAGTATCTGAAATTGATACAAGACGAGGAATGTGAGGGACACTATTCAATAGCGATAGGGTTGTTCGTAAAGGATTTGGATATAGATATATCCGAGGCACTGAACCTGTATTGTTACAGTATAATTTCCGCAATGACAAACCATGCCGCAAAGCTTGTTCCGCTGCGTCAGCTTGATGCACAAAGAGCACTTTTGACGGTGTCGGAGGATATTTCAAAAGCGGTTGAAACGGCATTGAATGTCACGGAAGAAGAACTCGGAGCGTCGGGTACGGGTTTTGATTTAAGTTCAATGCGTCATGAAATATTATATTCTCGAATTTATATATCTTAGGCGAATATATGGGGAGGAATAAAGATGTATGTAAGAATAGGTGTCGGAGGGCCTGTCGGCTCGGGAAAAACGGCGTTGATAGAGCGTTTGACACGAAAAATGAAAGATGAATACAGTATATGCGTTGTTACCAACGATATATATACAAAGGAAGATGCGGAGTTTCTTATAAAAAATTCGGCACTTGACCCCGAAAGAATAGTCGGAGTGGAAACGGGCGGTTGTCCGCATACCGCTATCAGAGAGGATTGCTCGATGAATCTTGAAGCGGTGGAGGAAATGGCGAAGAAATTCCCCGATGTACAGATAATTTTTATCGAGAGCGGCGGAGATAATCTTAGTGCGACATTTTCACCCGATTTGGCAGATGCGTCAATTTATGTAATAGACGTTGCACAGGGCGAAAAGATTCCACGAAAGGGCGGCCCGGGTGTGACACGCTCGGATTTGCTTGTAATAAACAAAACCGATTTAGCACCGCTTGTAGGTGCAAGTCTTGACGTGATGGCATCTGACTCGGAGCGAATGAGAAACGGCAGACCGTTTATGTTTACCAATTTAATGAGTCTTGACGGAGTTGATGCGGTTATTGACTGGATTAAGAAAAATGTATTGTTTGAGGATTTATAAAAATATGCGGACAAAGTGAGGATTGCCGAATGAGTGAGCTTTATATAAAAACAGAAAATGTAAACGGCAGAACTGTTGTAAGCGACAGCTATTTTACGGCACCGTTTAAGATAACACAGCCGTTTTACAATAACGGTGTAAGCGAGATTATGATTATGCAGGCATCTGCGGGCATACTTGACGGTGACAGTTTAAATGTGAAGTTTGATATTGGTTCGGGAAGTCATACGGCAATAACGGGTCAATCCTATACAAAGCTTTTCAAAATGGACAGATACGGTGCGGTTCAGCACACGAAAATCAATGTCGGCGAAAACAGTACATTTTATTATCTGCCCTGTCCCGTGATACCGTTTGGCGGAAGTAATTTCAAATGTGTAAATGAGATAAATTTGGCACATGGTTCTAAATTTATGTTTTGGGACGTTGTTTCCTGCGGAAGAACGGGAATGGGCGAGAGTTTTCAATTTGACAAGTATCATGCGCACACGTTGGTCAGCGTGGACGGAAAAATTGTATTTGCCGATAATACACGGCTTGTTCCGAAAGAAACGAGGCTTGACGATATAGGATTTTTTGAGGGCTATTCTCATATGGGTACGGCGTATTTTTATGGATTTAGGGATTTGAAAAAATATTTTGACAATAAAACACCGTCGGCGGTTACGAATGCTTACGAAGGACAGCTTGTGAGAATTCTTGCCGACAGCGGAGAATATATAACTGATTATTTAAAGAGGATAATCAGAGAGGAGGAAGACTATGCCATATAATGTAATAACGGTTACAAGACAGTTCGGAAGTCTTGGACGAAAGATTGCACAAAAAGTTGCGGAGAATTTGGGGTACAATTATTATGACAGAGATATTATCGAGCTTGCGGTAAAGGAAATCAGAGGTGATTTAGACCAGATGCTTGCATTCGACAGTAAAAAAATTTCTGCGTTTGATAAAATGATGTACCCTTTGGGAATGGGTAATGCGAGAATGAAACAATCGCTTTTTGAGATGGAAAAGAGCGTAATGGTAGACCTTGCATTAAAGGAAAACTGCGTTATAGTGGGACGTTGTTCGGACTATGTTTTGAGAAAATATGATATTCCGGACGAAAGAATGTTAAATGTTTTTATTTACGCACCTATCGAAAAGAGATTGGAGATATGTAAAGATGAGCTTGGGATTGAAAATCCGGGCGAGGCATACAAGTATGTAACCAAAGTAGACAAGGCAAGAGATGAATTTTACAAGGCGAATACGAAGCATAAGTTTAATTCGCACAAGTTCCGCCATTTGATGATTGACAGTTCTATGGCAAATGCGGATAAGATTGCGGAAATTATTACATCAACGGCAAAAATTAAATTTGGAATATAGAAAGGGGAAAAATATCATGGCTTGTTTTATAGTACCGGCTGCTGAGGCGGTTGTAACGGCGGCAGTAGGAAAGATTGCAAAAAAGAAAGAGAAAAATACACAGGAGGAAAACGGTAAAATCTCATTTTCACGCAAAATCGGCTGGCTTACAAAATTGTTGAGCGGCGGTTCGGCTTTATTGGCTTTTGAGCATTTGTGGCATGGTGAAATAAGTCCGTTTTTCCCGTTTTTAACTGCAATGTCAACCAAAGAGGATACGCTGGTTATGCTTAAAGAAATGGGAACGGTAGGTGTATCAATGGCGGTTATATGCACATTGGCATGGGCAGGAATGTTGGCTGTAAGTCACATTGCGGAAACCAATGCGGCAGGTGAGGCAGGAAAAGCGATTGTACGGAGGATAAAATAATGACTTTGTTAATTTCGGTATTGGCGGCGGTTGTGTTTACGATTTTGTGGTACACAAAGCCGAATAAAGGATTGATGCTGCACGTTCCGTGTTTTATGTTCTGGGGTGCGTCACTTATGTGGTTTGTTGACGCAATGTTTGAGTATGCGGAGCTTGGAGCGGAATATTTCGCACCGTCGGCTGAGAGTATGTTAAATGACGCATTTTTGGGCGTGTCGGTAGTTGTATTCGCTCTTGTAATTTGGGCGGCGATTATACTTATTAAAGACCCGAACGGACGTATAAAATCGGCATTATTGAAAAAGTAAAAGAAAAGCGTTTGAGTGATATAAATCATTCAAACGCTTTTTTAAATTTGTAGGAAATTGCGTAAAACACAGTGACGGAAAATCAAAAATGCTGACTAATTCCTATGCCGCAGGCAGAACTTCTATCATAAGCTTTTTTAAAGCTGTAAACAGCCTTCTATTTCGTCAAAGTCAATTTCTTTTTTAGTACCGTTTTTAAGAGTGATTGTAACAGGACCGTAGCCGCCGCAATTTTCGTTATCGGTATACTTAATATCGGCTATCGGGAACAGTTCATCATCTGAAAAATCAGCATGACTTTCCTTGGTTATCACTTGTGAAATCAGAATGAAATTTTCATAGCCGTACTGCTTTGTGCGTGATGTTTTGGCATATATGACAATGGAATTTTCCGAATCGGGATTTGTACCGCTGCTGTGAATAAGGTCAAGATTATCCCAGCCGTCATAAATAGTCATTGCAAGCTGTTTTTCATTGCCTACATGGTCGTACCCTTTCAGAATAATAGCCTTGGCATTGCCGTTTTGCTTTTTAATTATCTCTGTTTTGTTGTCGGGAAACCCGTATGCACCGAGGGTAAGCTCGACAGGTGTGCGGAAAAGACGAAGTTTATCGGCACGGATAATTCCGTATTCCACAGGGAAATCCGCAAGATTGAGAGTCTGCCGCCAGTGTGTTTCATTTATGAGATTGTAGTCGAAAAATTGTCTGCGGTAGAGAACATCATTTTTACAGCCGTGCCAAAAGGTAACATTGCATTTTTGTATTTCGTCACCTTTGTTTTTCAGAACATACTGCATTGATTCAACGTTTTCGCACGGCGATGATTCCCATGGGTATTTGCTGTTATAGCAAAGTTTTGAATAATTCCACATACCATGTACGTCACCGCATCTGCGTACAACCTTGCCTGTACGCAAAACAGTTTCTCCGTTGGCGTTATGGTTTGTAAAACATAATGCAGGGCCGTTTAATACAGTTTGCTTAATCTCATTTTCACCGAGCTTGTCCCATGTGCCGTTATTTTCGGTTTCCGTCCAGAACGGACTTTCTTCGGGCAGTGCAAGACATAAAAATGCTTTGCCGAGCCAGTAAGCGGATTCGGCACAGGAATAGCCCTGAATAAGCGGTACAAACTGTCCGTAAAAACCCATTGTCGGGATACCGTTTTTAAGAAAATCATCTCGCCTGAAAAATTGCAGAAGCGAACCCGACGCAATTCTTCTTGCAAGACCCACATTCACGGTCGGATTATTCAGCGTAAGGTTTTCGCAGAGCGGACTTGTTGCCGCATTGCGGTAGACATTGCTCCGCCCCCACATATTCGTAAATCCGTCACGGTCGAAAAAGTCGGGATAGGTTTTCATCAGTTCATTTGAATTTTTCTCAAATTTTGACGCAATATAAGGTTCATTTTCATAGCCGTACCAGCGGTTCCATATAGGAGCATATACATTGAATGCCCAGCATGAATAGTAGTCGAATGAGTGTCCGTCACGATACCAGCCGTCACCCGCATAATAATTTAATATTATCTGTGCGTGTTCACGCATAATATCCTTGTTTATTTCATAGCCTTCCTTGTGCAGAAACGCCATAACAAGCATATTAAACAGACGCCAGTTCTGCGGTACAGTGCCGACATATGCGTAGCTGAAAAGAAAATCGGCAATTAAATCTTTTTCTGCCTTTGAATACCTGTCCCATATTTCCTCTTTGCAGATGTCCAAGCATATGACAAGTGCACACGTTTCAACAGTTTGCTGAAATGTCCGATATGTGTCGGTATCTTCCGCAAGTTCGAGCAAATCTCCGTATCTGCCGATGTATACCGCATCTCCTTTTGTACAGCTTCGCACAATCAATTTTGAATAGTATTCACGCAGATTAAAACCGCAGATTTGTATATCGGGATTGATATGTATAAGAGGCGAGGCAATAAACAATGAGCGTGCCAAACCTTCAAATCTCTGCGCCATTTCTTCAAGCTGTAACCGGTTGCCCGATGCGTCCTTGTGAGGATATGTAACTTCCGTTTCGGTGCGGGGTACAATTACGGGGGAATTCATTGACGGAATATGCGAAAACATTCCTTCAAGAAGATATTTTGCCGCATCAATCCAGCTTTCACGGGTAAGCCCCGTATACGGACTTAGCTTGTAATCGGTATATTTCGGTTCGTATATTGCAGAATTTTCTTTTGATGAAATTTCGTTTAAATTCATAGTCAGCCTCCTTGACGATATATAAATATATGATTATATTATCACATATTAATTTTTTTTACTACATAAAAATTGCTGAAATATTATATTTAGTGCCGATAAAATAAATCCGGTCGGTTTACGGTTATTTGCCCGATATTATTTTCTGCAAATCCTGTTTTGTCTGCGTGTAGGATAAAGCGGGAATGGGCACGGAAATGCCGGAAATAAGTTCTGCTTCAAAACGGCGTATTGCAACGATATATAAGGTATTTACAAGATAACAGCGATGTATTTTATAAAAGAAGTCCGGCAATATCTGCGAAAGCTCGCCTATGGTGTTATTGCAGGATATAACCTTGTCAAGACACACAATTTCCGTTCTTTTTCGTTGGCTTTGAACATATAAAACAGTGTATGGGTTTACAAAGATTGTTTGATTGCCGCTGCGTATCGGAATACGGTAATCGAAACGGGAATCCAGTAAAAGGTTTCTGATAAAATGTATGGAATTCAAATTCAGCTGAGGAATACTGCGGTCTGAATTATCAATGCTCTGAATTTGTTCGTATGAATTATGCTGATGTACAACCTTTAATTCACCGTTTATTATCTGATAGCCTACGGTGAAATAAATTATTATATTAGGCTGTTTTGTCGTACTTTTTACTATAACCTGTCCCACTACATTTGCCGCCTGTCTGCCGAGTGAGATAGGATAGTATTCCTCTTGAATAATATCCAAGGTTTGTTTCGGGAATTTTTCAAAGTGTTCACGAACGGCTTTTCCGCCGAACAGTATCGGTTCATTTGTGCCGATATAAATGATTTTCGGGCAGAGATGCGAAAACCATAATTCTGTATCGCCTGAATAATAGCTGTGAAATGTCTGCTTGGTCAATTCAACAATTTCTTTTAAATCAATTTTCTTATCGGACATAATTTTACTCCTTAAAAATTATCGGTTATATAAATATTATATCAGACTGACTGCTAAAATCAAGAAAAATGTATTATTCGTACCGAAATTAATGTCATTAAGTCTGCGATTATTGACTTAATTTGTGGTGTTTAGTATAATAATATAAAAAGTAAAATTGTAAGAAAATTGTACATATATTATAGGATAATGGAGGAGAATTATGAAAAAAACGAATATAATTTTAATTTCAATTCTCTTATTGTGCATACTATCGGGCTGTGCGGACAATTCTGTGCAGAAAACAGTGAAAATTGCGGTTATGGGAAATGAGGCGGATTTTTATCCGTGCTATAAAGAGGGTATTGAGAGGGCGGTTCGTGACCTTAACAAAGAATATGCCGACAGCGGATATTATACGGAATGTGAGTTTTACAATGATGACGGAAGTTATGAGGAGGGTGCGGCGATTATCGACCGGCTGGCGGCGGATGAAAGCGTTACGGCGGTAATCGGTTCGACCGATATGGACATAAATAATACGGCGGCATACGTTTTTGATAAGGCTCAAAAATTATTGGTTGTACCGTATTTTCTCTATGACAGCGTATATCGTGACAATAATTACAGTACAGTATTGTCATTGTGCAATTCCGCCAGAATGGTGGGGAAAATGCTCTATCGTGCGGCGGAGCAGACAACAGCGAAACGCTGGGCGGTATGTGCCGCCGATAAAAAATTTCAGCAGGCGGAGATGAACGGATTTTTACAGTGCAGTGATGACAAGTCAATAAAAATTGTCGACTGTGTGAATATTTCCGAGTTGACAAACAATCTTGACGAGGTTTATGCACGCTGGGAAAATCTCGGTGTGGAGGGAGTAATTATGTTCCCTGCCGAAAATGAGGGATTTGACATATTAAAAAATCTCAAACGCAAAAATCCGTCGCTTATATGCGGCGGTGATACCGCTTTTGACAACAGTATTGTTTCAGCTTCCGACAAAGAGCTTATGCAAGCTATGACGGGATTTATTATTGCGGACGAATTTATGCTGTATGAAACAAGTGTCGATGAAGAAAATTTGCTTTTAGATATGCAGAAAGAATGTTATATAAATACGGGCAATGATTTTGATATATGGTACATTCAAGGCTATAATGCGGTCAGAATGACAGCCGACACCGCAATACGCAATCAAACTTGCAATTCCGCAGAAATTGCCCGAATACTGCACAATGACGGTTACAGCGGTTTTTTGCAGAAATTCAGTTTTGATGAAAACGGCGAGCAAAAAGAATATACATATAAATACAGTGTATTTAATGACGAGGGCTACACAACCGAATATGAGATAGAAGGATTAGGTGGCAGCGATGAATGATTTATTCAGAAAAGAGGCTTTTGAAAACTTTTCTTCAAATTTAAAAATAAATAAAGGTGTGCGTGCCGTAAGCATTAAAACGGTGGTATTTGTAATATTATTTTTGATATGCACGGCAATATTTGCAATATGGCTGTTTTTCGGAACAATTTATGAAACCGTGTCGGTAGAGGGTATAGTGTGGCCGACTCAATCGGAGGGTGTGGTTTATGCGTCGTCAAGGGGTGAAATATCTCAGGTGACGGTGTCAAAAGGCACATATGTGCAGTCGGGAGATATTATTGCGGTAATTCCACAGAAGGATATTTTGTCGCAGATAGAGGAGGGCAGGGCAAACAATATGTCCGAGGCTAAGCGGGAAAAATTATATGAGGAATATGACAGCCGCTCTGTTGTCCGTTCAAATATAAGCGGAATAGTGACATATATAGCGGATAAAAATTCATATGTGACGGAAGGAACGAAAATAGCGGCGGTTGTTCCGTATGACAAAGACGGCAATAATAAAATACTGACGGCGTTTATTCCGTCGGGCAAGAGCGGACTTGTCACACTCGGAACAGAAGTACAGGTTATGCCCGATTTTGCACCAAAAGAAAAATACGGATACATAAAAGCATATGTTTCAAGCATATCGTCTTATCCCGTCAAGGGTCAGAACATAAGAGAAACAAGCGAAGAATTGTTTTTGCCGACATTGCAGGACAGGGAAAGTTATTTTCAGGTGGAAATAACGCTCATACCCGACGCAAATATGCAAAGCCACCTGAAATGGTCAAACCCTAACAGCGGCAGTACCGATGTAGCGGTTGGAACAATGTGCAGTGCGGACATAATAATTAAAAAATGCCATCCGTATGAATGGTTATTTTAGGAGGGCGTTATGAGTAAAAAGGTAAAGAAAGTACGTCCGATACTTCAAATGGAGGCGACCGAATGCGGAGCGGCATCTTTGGCGATGATTTTGGGTTATTACGGAAAAACGGTCACGTTGGAGGAGCTAAGACGTGAGTGCGGAGTATCGAGAAACGGTGTGAATGCGAAAAACATTGTAAAGGCGGCACAATTTCACGGGTTAGTGCCGAGGGCGGTGCGTATTGGTGTTGAGGGGGTAAAAAATCTTAAAATGCCCTTGATTATACATTGGAATATGGACCATTTCCTTGTACTTTGCGGATTTGATAAAAATAATGCGGTTATTGCCGACCCGGCATACGGTATGTGCAGAGTATCCATGGAGGAATTTTCAAAATTATTTACGGGGATTGCGTTGGAATTCACACCCGGCGAGAACTTTAAAAAGGATAAGGGGGATAAGTCCGCAAAAGATTATATATCAGCGTGTGTAAAATCATTTTTGCCGAGCACGGTTTATTTTGTTTTGCTTGAACTGTGTGCGGTTATCGGCGGAGGTGCAATGCTGTTTTTAAACTCGGCATTTATAGATAAAATCCTTGTTGACGGCAATACACAGGATTTAGATGTTATAGTCAAAACTCTTTTGTGTGCCGGACTAATATCCGCATTTGCTGTTGCATTTAATGAAAAAATCAGACATAATATCGGCAAACAGCTAAATCTTAAAATAAATTTGGGGTTTATCGAACGAATGTTAAGACTGCCGATTGAATTTTTCTTGCAGAGAAGCGAGGGCGATTTGGTAAACCGTCAAAATGCAAATATGCAGATGGGTATAAATATCAGCAGTATGCTGTCACCGCTGCCGGGGTATATAATTCAGATAATAATATATTTTGTACTTATTACGGTGCTGGATATACATATTGCATTTGTGGGGATATTGTGTGCGGCGGCGAATATATGCGCACTTATAATAAGCTCCAAAAAGTATGAAAATAAAATACGTTTATACGGACGTGATTTGGGTACGTTGCAGAGTGATATTTCACAGGCGATAGATTTGATAGAAACCGTAAAATCATGCGGTGCGGAGGATTTTGTGCTTACGGGCATGATGGCGGCGGGAACACAGGCGATAAATACAAAAACGGAGATTGAAAGAACAGGTGTGTATGCGAAAAGCTGGTTTGCTTTTTTGAATGCGTTCGGCTCGGGAGTTGTGCTTATTGCGGGTGTGTGGAAAATACTTTCGGGGTCGATGACTACGGGACTTTTGATAGCGGTTCAGTCGTTTGTTGCGGCAATGTTGCAGCCTTTGGGCGATGTGGTTAATACGGGAATTGAAATGCAGTCATTAAAAAGCGACATGATACGCACAAATGATGTTATGCACTATAAGGAGGACAGCAAGTTCCTTGACGATAATGCTGCACAGGAGAAAGAAATTGACGGAGATATAGTTCTAAAAGATATAAAATTCGGATACAATCCGCTTGATACACCGCTTATAAGCAATTTTAATCTGACAGTGAAAAAGGGCGGAAGTGTTGCGATTACGGGCAAAAGCGGAAGCGGAAAATCCACCGTTGCAAAGATTATTGCGGGCTTGTATTCGGAGGACGGCGGAACGGTTACGTTTAAGAATGTACCGAGAAATGAGATAAATCATTATTATTTTTATACCAAAACAGCTATGGTGAGCCAGAATATACGTCTTTTTGAGGGTACTGTTCTTGAAAATATTACAATGTGGGACGACAGTATACCTTATGATGAAGTAGTGGCGGCGGCAAAAGCGGCGTGCATACATGACGATATAATAAGCCGAAAAAACGGTTATCGGGAATTGGTTACCGAAAACGGCAAGAATTTTTCGGGCGGTCAAAGACAGCGTATAGAGATAGCCCGTGCACTGGTTAAAAAGCCGTCCGTGATTATTATGGACGAGGCAACGAGTGCTCTTGATGCGGATACGGAAGAAAAAATAATGAATAATATCAAATCGCTTGGAATTACACGGATTATTGCGGCACACAGATTATCAGCCATTCGGGACAGTGACGAAATAATTGTTATGGAAAACGGCAGAATAGCCGAGTGCGGAACGCATGACGAGCTTATGCTCAAAAACGGCACATACTGTGCATTGGTAAGGAGCGTGGGTTAGTATGAATACAAAATTGAAAGAAGAAAACGAACGTATTCAGGAGAAACGCCGTGAGGCGGCGGCACAGGCTTACAAAAATATGAGTGCGGTACTGAAAAATCAGTCGGAGCAGGACGGGATAAATGCAATATTGAAGTTTTTGAATATAAAGGAGCGTGTTGATGACAGTCTTTCACTTTCGGAACAGCTTAAATATATCGAGGAAAAGTTTTTTATAAAAACACGGTATGTGGAGCTTGACGAGGATTGGTATATAACGGCGGTAATACCTATGATAGTGAAAACGGCTGACGGACGCTGGTGTGCGGTAATTCCGAATACGGACGGAACGTGTTTTTATATAGAAAACGGAAAAAAGAAAAAGCTGACCGGTAAAAATGCACAGCAGTTTACAAACAATGCAATGTATTTTTACAAGGGAATGAAAAACGATAAAATTACAATGCGTGATTTGTTTTCGTTTATGCTCAAATGCAATTCCAAAAAGGATATAATTACAGTATTTATTGCATCGGTTGTCACGATTTTGTCGGGTATGCTGCTGCCGTGGGCGAACAGTTTCATATTTTCGAGGATAGTGCCGGCAGGTGAATTATCGGGATTGTCGGCGGCGTCGGCACTGGTGTTCACGTCAATAATTATGGCGGGGATACTGAGATTATTGCAGTCGCTCATTCTGACCAATTCTATGCTCAGAACAAGCACATATGTGCAGAGTGCGGTATTTTCAAGATTGCTGACGCTTAAAGCTGAATTTTTTAAAAATGTCAAGTCGGGCGAATTGTCACGAATGATAATGGAATTTTCGGACATTACACAGATTATATCCGTAAGAAGCATAACGGCGTGTATCGGGATTGTGCTGTCAATGGTGTATCTTGTGCAGATTTATATATATGCACCGGCACTGTTTGGGTGGGTGGTATTATCTACTGCAATTCTCGGTATTATATTGCTTGCCGAGGGGATTTTGAGTTCCCAATGGGCAAAGGAATATTCAAGGTCGCTGTCCGGAATGGCGGGATTTTGCTATGAACTGTTTTCGGGTATCGAACAGGTAAAACTAAACGGTGCGGAGGCAAAAATGATGCACCGTTGGAGCAAACGCTATCTTGATGTATCGCAAAATGAAGATAAACCATTTTTGGTGAAATACGCAGATGTATTTTATAAATTAATAAGTATATTTACATATATGTTCATATTTTTATACGGTGTGCATTTGACGGCATCGGGGTATATCGCATTTTCGGCGGCTTACGGAGCATATGCGGCGGCAAGCGGCGGTGTGGCGGTTGTTATACAGATGATTGCGAGATTTCGTTCATCATATACGCTTATAAAACCGGTGCTTGACGGTGAATGTGAGGAATACGGCTCTGAAAAGAAAAAGCCCGAAAATTTAAACGGCGAGATTACGCTGTCCGATATAGAGTTTAGGTACGGCAGAGATTTGCCGTATGTTATAAACGGTTTGTCGGCACATATCGGTGCAGGGGAAAGCGTGGGTATAGTCGGTACATCGGGGTGCGGAAAGTCGACGCTTATCAGATTGCTGTTAGGTTTTGAAAAGGCAGAGAGCGGAAGTATTTATATAGACGGATTTGACATTCGTGAGCTTGATTTGAAAAATTACCGTCAGAAAATCGGTGTGGTTATCCAGAATGCCGGACTTATTTCGGGGGATATTTACTCGAATATTACAATAACAAAACCCGACGCAAGCATGGAAGAAGTAACAGAGGCGATAGAAACGGCGGGCTTGACAGATGTGATTAATTCGCTGCCTATGGGAATACACACACCGGTAAGTCAGGAAAACTGTACCCTTTCGGGAGGTCAGCGGCAAAGGCTGATTATTGCAAGAGCACTCATAAACAAGCCGTCAATCTTGATTTTTGACGAGGCGACAAGTGCACTTGATAATATAACGCAGGCTAAGATAACGGAGAGTGTGAACAAATTAAAATGTACCAAAATTATCGTGGCACACAGACTATCCACAATAGAGAACTGCGACAGAATATTGGTTATGGATAAGGGGGTGATTGTACAGTCGGGAACGTTTGAAGAATTGAAAAACAGTGACGGTTTGTTAAGTCAGTTTATAAAAAGACAAACAGCTGTTAATGATTAAAAAGGGGGTAAATAAGAAGTGAACTGTAAAGGACTATTGAAAAGAATTATCAGCACTGCACTGTCGCTGTCGATGATGATAGGTGTAATTCAAATTCCTGTCCATGCGGAAGTTACAGATGTGTATATTCCGGAAATGGAAATAGGCGAGGATATACTTTCAAGTGACGTATTTTATATGACGGCGGCAAGTGCACAGCTTAAAGAGGGAGCAAACGAAAGGTACTTGTTCCGTATCGGCAGAGGCGGAGATTGCAGTACAGACGCCGGAGTTACCGTGAAAATTTCGGATTTGACGGCAAAATACGGCAAGGACTATAATATTTCCGTTTACGGTACTGACGTTGAGGCAGAAAGTCCGAAGGATAATCAATCGCTTATCGAGAAAATGGACGGCGAAGAATATACAGAGTCGGAAATGAAAAGCGAGGAAGAATTTGCCGAGATATTAAAGGACAATGAGCAGCTCCGCAGACAGACAACCGCTGAAATACAAAATGCAATAGATTATATTGAAAATGAAAGCGGTATATCGGAAAGCGAGAACGACAATTCTGCCGGTGATGAAGAAAACGATGCCGAAACAATCAATACAAATCCGTTGCAGCAGGCACGGCAGACTTATACGGGAGTATCCGGCGAACCGCAGAGAGTTACTGCCACAACCGATACAATGCAGCAGATACAGCAGATGGCGAATGTTATAACCAATGCTGTTGTAGGTGCTGATTTGACGGTGGATTTTGCATCGGGTGAAAGCGAAAAATATTTGGTTATTGACGTAAAAGACAATAACAAGGGTGACGGCGACAGATATTTTTATCTTATGCTTGCAGCACCTTACGGTACAACCACAAACAGTGCTGCGTCAAGCTGTGCGGTGACGATTATGGACGATGAAAAGCAAGCTCCGTCAGAGGTAAGCTTCGGCGAAAAAGCATATAATGCGTCGGGCGACAGTGTTACGGTAGAGATAAAGCGTGAGGGTGCGATAAACACTATTGCGGCGGCACATCTTACGTCCGAAGGCGGAAAGGCACAAAAGGGACGTGATTTTTCGCCGGTTGATATGGATATTGTGTTCCCGATGGGCGTGGATAAGCGTACCGTTGATATTCCGATAAGAACAGAATATCTTGTAGGTGACGCAGACTTTACACTAAACCTTCAATCAACTGCTGACTGTGAAATAACAGGTGGAACGGCAACTGTCACAATCAAGGGTACGGCAGGACAGAGCAGTGATGAAAATGTATCGCTTGAAGGTTTGGAACAAAGTTCGAGAGTTTCGGACATAGTGCTTGGTGACGCTATTGACTTGTCCGCTCCCGTAAAAAAGGGAAACAATGACCATTATGACGGTGCAAACAGCTATGAATGGAACAATAAGCAATGGCGAATGATGTGGGCAGATAACGGCAACTGGTGGAAACGTACTTTTAGTACATCGTATACGGGCTGGGTCGGTGCAAGCTGGGAAATAGCAAAAAATCATGGTGCCGATATAGCCGGTGTACAGGTGGACTGGGCACGTTCGGGCAGCTGTGCGAATATTTATGCGGCTTATGTAGGCTCCGGCAGCCGTGACTATTCATGGAAAGGATATAATGAGAAGTATGTATACAATAATAAATCAAATTTCGGTGACGGAACAAAAACAAATATGTTTTGTACATACTGGGACCCCGTAAGAATATCGATATGGAATTACGGTGGCTGCGAGGACTGCAATAATCTTTGGATACACAGCATAAAGCCGATTTACCGTCCGTTTGTGGTAAATCTGCAAAATGCGGACGCACTTACATTCCTTAATGCGGACGGAAGTAGGTCTAAATGGCAGGACGCAACATTCCTTGCACTTTCGGGAGCGAATAACGATACAAACAATCAGATAATACGCTATTCAAAAGAAGATAAAAATGCGGTTACATTCCGTCAGACAATCGGCGGAAACGTAACTACACCGTATGTTTATTTGAAGAATGTCAATATCGTAAAAGACGGGAAAACAAAAAGTATAGCAAGCTACGGCAATGACGCATCGTCATCGCATACAATAAGATTAACCTCCGATTGGATTGACAGCAACTATGACTATATTTCTTTTGAGGAGAATAATTCGTCAGAAGCGTGGAAAAACCAAACCGGAACTTTCGGCAGACGTGGACGAATTGAGTTTAAGCCGGAATTTGGCTACAAAGATGCGAAAGTTAAAGTCAATGTTCCGCAAAATAATATGGGTTACTTGAAAATAAGCGGTTCTGAAAAAGATATTTCAGCAGCTCAAACATATACTTATCACCGAGGCGATATTTTAAAGCTGTCAACGGTGGTACGAGATGAATATAAGGATATGTATGAGCCGACAGGTTTTCGTGTAAGTTATAAATACAATGAATCGGACAGCAACTGGGTAAACCGTGACGTGATTATCAATTATGACAAGGACAACGGTACAAGCAATTTCCTTGACGATAATCAAAGACTGAAATACGGTTATTATGAAGTGACACCGCTGTTCCAAAGAACGGGAAATGCCATAACGGTTCGTGTGAAAAAATCCGATTTGGATAAGTTTGATACGTCATACGGATTTTTTAAGGCAGTGGTTAATGAAACAAAGATAGACAATGTGGAATATAACGAATATATTGTTTACAGCAAACCGATTTACGGCAAGGTTTATTCTTTGGCGGTTCGTATGGCGGATAATGCCGGTGCCGACTGCTATCCTGTATGGAAAGAGGCGGGCAACGACAAGCTTTATGACGGCGAGGTATTTTTCTGCGAGGCGTCAAATACTTTGGAAAATAATATAGTAACATTGTCTGTTGAAAACAGCGGACATACAAACATATATCAATCTGTAAAAGGTTATATATACAATCCGTCATATAATATGCAGTCAAACGAAACGGATATTACAAACCTGAATCCGTCAAAGGGTGCAATAGTAAGTTTCGGTACGGTATTCTCTGTTATAGGTGAGGACGGAAGCTTTGAAACACAGCCGTTCAGAGCAATGAATGATTATTCCGGCTCGAACAGAAAACACTATATCAGATATATCATTTCGCAAAATGAAAATGATGTACTGAAAGAATTGCCGCTTACCAAGACAAAGGGTTCGTATAAAGATGTAAACGTTATTACGGACGGAAATACAAACAGTATAAGCACGGCAAAGGTTTGGGTAAATCCTCAGAATATCGGCAAGCAATTTGTAAGCTATGAAAACGGAAGTATCATAAACAATATAGACGTATACACAGATAATGTAAATCAGGGTAATATCATAGTTCTTGACGGCGAAAATGTGACGGTTAAGGCGAAAATGCGAGAGCCTGTACAATATACAAAAATTGTTGCGGACTCGGACGGCAAGCTGACCGAATACCCGAATACAGATGAAAAAGTTAAAGGTATCAAATTTGTGATATACGACCAGAATTTGAAAAAAGAAACGGCTGCATATGAGGCGACCGAAAAGGACGGAGAATTTACGGCGAATATTCCCGTTTCGCAGGCACTGCCGGGCAATCAGCTGTATATCCGTGTGACAACAGACAAATCGCACGGAATATTAACCGAATCGATGGTTGCGATAAAGTTCAGATTTCTTTGGAAAACGATTGAAATTAATCAAGTGATAAAAAATCAGGACAAAGAAATGAATACAACCACATATTCCGATGTATTTACGGGATATACATTTACTCAAAAAACAACCGATAAAGTGCCTGTTTTACAGCATATTGATTTGCCGGTGGATATGAGTTTTGTGGAATTGCCGTTTATCGGCAATACAGCAATGCAGCTGGATTTCCCGTTTTGCTCTGTCGGCACGATAAAAACAGATACGGGATATAGAATGTATATCGGCATAAGTCCGGCTCAGATTGCCGATAAAATAGAAGGCACTCATATGACGAGTTATGCGGGGGATACGGGAGCATATTACAAGGATATGTTTTCGATAGAACACCCGATTGATACGTTTACGGAAGGACTTGCACAATCATATAAGAATGCGTTTAAAGATGTTCCGAAGCTTTATGACGGTGCGGCGTCCGCACTGGGTGCACCTACATGGAGATTGGATGTTCAGCTTGGCGTATATTTTGATTTTGCGTATATGAAGATTAAAAATCCGAATAACGGTGCAGAAAATACATCATGCGTATTTACGGGTGTAGGCGGATATGTAGGTGTTTCCGCCGGAGTTAAGATGGCATGGTATACGATAATTCCGGTGGTATTTATACCGGGGTATATCGGAATTGATATAAGCGGAAACGTACTCGGATTTTTCGGAGCGGGTACTGATACGTCAAAACCGAAAATAACGTATGATGACGCTAATAATGCGACAGTTAATTTTGATAAAAAACTCGGAAAATTCAATGCGTCGGTTAAGATGGCGGCAACTGTACAGATTTATGCGGGTGTAGGCTTGGCAGGAACGGTAGGTATCAGAGGCGGCGGCACATTTACGGCAATGGGACTTTGGGAGCCGTCCGATTTAGTATCGGATTTTGGTGCGGACCTTGTCTTTACGCTTGGTATATGGGTTGATTTGTTCCTGTTCTCAGTACCGTTGCAGTATAGTTTCCCTGATATAAAATTCGGTTCGTTCAAGGAATACGAAAATCTTGCAACGCAGCTTAGCGTAGCCGATGAAACGGCAAAACTATCGCTTAGACAGCCGTATTCCGATGAAGAATCAAGATGGACGGCCGGTGATATTGAATTGATGTCGGCTTTCGGCGAAACATCAGTGCAGACGATAGTTAAAAACGGTTATGAACACCCTGATGTACAGTTATTGAAACTGGCTGACGGAAGTGTATTTATGACATTCCTCGATACGGATATGTCAAGGGGAGCAGCCGAGAGAACGGTGCTTAAATATTCGATTTATAAAGACGGAGCGTGGAGTGAGCCTAAGGTAGTTCAAAATGACTCGACAGCTGATTTCCAGCCTAGCATATGTCAGATTGAGGACGGAAAAGTTATGATTGCATGGCTTTCTAGCGACCCGGCAAAGCAGACAACCGACAAAGCGGAAGAATATCTTTCAGAGCTTGAAGTGTATACCGCAGTGATTAATCCGTCAACAGGCGAAGTGTCGGAGGAAACACAGCTTACCAATGACAATTACTATGACTACACACCAAAATGCGTTTATGACGAAAAAACGGGTGACAGAATTGTATACTATGTAAAGACTGCATCTGACGGCAGTGCGGAAGAAATGGTAAATTCTTTTGCAAATGACTGTGTGGTTGTTTATATGCTGTATTCAAAAGAACAGGGAAGATGGCTGTTTGACTATTATTATGACGAGGAAGTCAAAAATGATGATGACAGACAAGTGCTTATTGATAAATGGCACGGTCAGAGATTTTTGTCTTCGCCGATTCCTGAATTGGGGCTTGATGTTCCGAATATTTCGGATTTTACGGCGATAACATATAACGGTATTTCGGTATATGCGTATACGATAGACAAGGATTCAAGCAATGATACATCATTTGACAAAGAAATATTTATTCAGTGCTATGACTTTGAAAAGCATAGGACATATGTTCCGATAAGAATTACGAACGATAGTGTCTGCGATACTTTGCCGCAGTTTGTAAGAACGGGCAATGGTGAACAGGCAGATACAAAACTATTCTGGTACAGAGATGAAAAGACTATTGCATACATTGATATTTCTTCGCTTATTCACAGCGGAGTTGACGACAACGGTAAGATAAAGGACGAATACCTTGCCGGAGCGGACAAAGAGGCAAAAGACCTTGAATCGCTGTATTCATATGTATCAGCCGAGGCGGATAATCCGCAGGGGTCACGCTATATGGCAGACTTCAAAGCAGTTGTCGATAATGATGATATATATATTGTATGGACTCAGCCTGTTTCAACAGATGAAAAAGATGCAGACGGTAATTATAAGCAATGCCGAGAGGTATATGCAACCGCATTAATTCAGGACGAAAATGCAAAACAAGAGGACATTTCAAATGAAAAGGAGAACGGCTGTGCATGGGCTGCTCCGTACAGACTTACAAATACAAATGCGTTTACAGACGAGCCGAATGCGATAGTAGACGGCAGTGGAAATCTTGTGGTATTGTACAACAGCTATAATCAGACAATTACCAATGATGCACAAAATCCCGTTAAGGTGACGGATTTTGCATTGAAAGCGTCATATATGGAGCCGTGCGGTGCGGTTAATGTTACGGATATAACGTTGTCGGACGAAACTCCGAACGGCGGTGAAACGATAGACGTTAAGGCAAGCGTGAAGAATGTCGGTCTTACATATGCTGACGGGTACACCGTAAATATCTATGAAATGAAGGACGGAGCAAAGGGCAGTCTTGTAAAGAAGATTGAAACGACTGATAAACTTTTGCCGGGCAACACAAATGAGTACACATTTGAGTGGACTGTGCCTGAAAATGCTGAGGGTGTGAGCCTTTATGCCGAGGCACAGGAAGGCGGAATGACCAATATATCTGTATATGAAAGTGCAAAGATTGAGAAAAAGGCAGTATATCAATTTGATAATCTGAATGTATATCAAGACAGTGACGGTTATCATCTTGACTGCACAGTTTCAAATATCGGTAATGATGTATCGGCAGAGGACAGTATGAATGTTGTATTTACAGGTCCTTATGCAATGGCACTTGAATATCCGTATGAGGACTGTACATTTGCAAAGGTTTCGCTAAGCGGAATAGGTGTGGACGAAAGCAAGGATATTACAGCGGATTTGAAGGTTATATCCGATGCGTTTGACAGGTACGGTTATGTTAATTGTATTGTCATAGCTAAGGATAAGGACGGGAAAGAAATTACCAAAGGAGAAATCATCAGACTTTCGGCATCACAGCCGCTTAATATGAAGCTTAACGGAGAGGAATTTCCGGATAGTATTGAGCTTAAAGCGGGCGAAAAGCTGGAATTTAAGGTTTCATGCGAACCGCAGATACTTAATGATGATGTAAGTGCGGTATTCGGTACAGATGATACATCGGTAGCAATGTTTGACGGTACAACGCTTAATGCGGTTTCGGAGGGAACGACGGTTATTCACGGTTCTGTCACACCTTACGGAACAGTGACAAAAGATATAACGGTAACTGTAACGGGCAAGACAGAAGATTTTTCAAAGGATTATCCGGCGGCGACAGTTAAACCGACAGCAGAGCCGACCCAAAAACCGACAAAACCATCGTCGGGCGGAGGCGGAGGAAAAGGTTTTATTATACCTTTATTGCCAACGATTGCAGACAATGAAATACCATCGCCGACAGCCAAACCAAGTAAAGAACCCGACATAGCAATTACAGATAAGTTTGCTGATGTAAATGCAGATGATTGGTTCAGCGGCAGTGTGGCATATACTGTCGGAAAAGGATATTTTACAGGAACAAACGATAACACGTTTGAACCGAATACAAATGTCACGAGAGGTATGCTGGTGACGGTTTTGGGACGTTTGGAAGGAATAGACGTACAAAACAGAAGTGCAAGTATATATACAGATGTTGATGACAATATGTATTATGCACCGTATATTGCATGGGCGGCAGAAAATGGCATAGTAAACGGATACGGTGACAATCTGTTTGGCCCTGACGATGATATAACCCGTGAACAAATGGCAAAAATTGCAGTGAATTATTTGAAGTATAAAAATGTTATTACAGCAGGTGATTTATCGCTTGATTATACAGATAAAGATGAAATTTCCGATTGGGCAAAAGAGCCTGTGGCTATTGCGGCAAAGCAGGGAATATTGAGCGGTAATGATGACGGAACGTTTGCACCGATTAACAGTGCAACAAGGGCTGAAACAGCTGCTGTGATTGAAAGAATTGATAATCTGCTTGCAAATTATGCAGCAGAATCAGAGAAAGGAGGGGAAAATGATGTACAATAATGACGAAGAAAAAGACAAGGGTCAGGATTTGAATCTTGACGAATTGGAAAAGGTAGTAGGCGGAGCTAAATTCAATGATGTACCTCGAGTGCCGGAACATCAGATTGATGAGTCGCTGAGAAATAAATCGTAATAGATTTAAGTTGTAAAAAGCAGGTGCAATGTATTATTGCACCTGTTTTTTTAATTTGTGGGGAACGCAATGACAAAAAATCAAAAATGCTACATTAATCCCACGCCCGCAGGCGGAGTTTCTATCAGAAGTTTTTTAAATTTATATATTTTTAATCGGCAGTGCCACCTGAGTGATAAATTGCTGCTTGTCTTTATGCTGCGGAGCACCTTCAAGATAAGTGTGACGGCAAGTGCCGACAGTAGTCAGATTATTTTCTTTTGCATATGATAAAAGCTTTTCTCTTGATTGTGAGATATTTTCATATATTCCGTGATGATAAATACATATTGCACGAGTTTGTTTAAGTTTAACGATATAATCGCCGGTGCTGTCCTGAGGAACAACAGCACAATATGAAATTTGGTCGGGAGCGGATAGAGGATACTCGATAAAATACAGCTTTTTTGCCATGTCAATTCCGTGCTTGTGCATTGCTTCCAAGGCAACCGTACGCAGTGCGTTGGTTTTCTCTGCAATACTTTCGGCACTGATATGACGGCAATAGACTGTTTGTTTTTCGAGAATAATATCTTTTATTGTACCATGCGTATCGTTTGCACGCTCGTAAAGTTTTTCAATAGTTATGTCAAGCTCATCACGCAGAGTTTCAAAACGTTTAATTATTGGCAGAAGGTTGCTTTTGCCTTCGAGATACGTTCTTATTTCGCCAAGAGATAAACCAAGGTTTTGAAAAAGCCGAATTGTACGGATTTTCACCAGTGTATCTATTGTGTAATAGCGGTTTCCCGTTATCCCCTCTTTGACATCGGGTTTGATTAGTCCTTTATCTTCATAATTTAATATAATTCGTCGGGTAATTCCTATTGTATTTGCAACTTCGCCGATTGAAAATAAATTTTTTTCTGAGTGTGTCATATATTTCTCCAAAATAAGTATAAAAACTATTGCATCGTACATAGATGTACGGTGTATAATAAATATAACATATAATATTGAAAAAAGCAAGTAGGGTTTCGGTATGAAATGAATTTATATGTATGTTAATATGTCTGCTGCTCTGAAAAATCGGCATTTTTAACCTATGACATTGACAGAAACAACTATTTCAAAATTCGTGATATAACATATGTACTCGATTGCAGAGTCGAGTGGAAAAAAGAGAGTCAACTTATATCAGTAAATACTACTGTTCCGGCATATTATGACCCGAATAAATCTGTGGACTGATATATTTGATAAATATGATAACACAGAAAAACGGCAGTTTTTACTGCCGTTTTTTTGTGTTGGGAATAAAATATAATGTAACCAATATACAACATAAAATAATATTTTTTTACTGTAATAATAAAAAATCTGTAATTATTTTTCGTCGGTCTCAAAAAATCAGTATAAAAAACGTTAAAAAAACGGGCAAAAAAATGAGATCGACGAAAAGTAAAAATGGCTTATTTAAGCCGTTTATAAAAAAATGCTTGCAATTTTTAATGAAATGTGCTATAATATAAAAAACATCAAAGTGGCTTATCTAAGCCATTCTTTGAGGTGTAGCGTACCTATAAGGAATTGAAACTCATACAAGTTTACGACGGTTTCAGCTGCTACAATCGCCATTTATACTCTCCGTGTAGCGTACCTATAAGGATTTAATTTAACAGATAAAACATTAGCAGTAATTGTTAATGTTTTTTTGTTGCAAAAAATAAATTATGCGAATATAGTTAAATAAAATGTCAAATATGCTAATATAGTGATAGAAAATTAAAATTTATTAATATATAATTGGCTTGTAATTAATTATAGGAGGCGGTAATTTTGAAAAAGTTTGTTTCAGCGGTACTGGCAGCGGCTTTGACAGTATCGGTATTTTCGCAGTTTACTTCACTTGCGGAAACTCAAACGGAGAATAATTCCGTATCGGGGTATATATCCGTCAGTACGGGTACTAAACTTATCGGAAAGGACAAATCGGCAAAAATCTATGTCGACGGCAATGATTACGAAAGCGTAATTCGTGCAGTGGGGGACATGAAGGACGATTTAACCGCTGTTTCGGGCGGTACGGTTACTGTCGATATGAGTGCACAAACTCAGTCGGTGTCGGGTGAGATTAAAATATCAAACATCAACTTATCCGAAAATAGTATGTCTATTGACGGCTATAAGGCACTTACCGCAAGCGGAAAGGGTATTATTGCAGTGTATAACGAGGATAACTCGATAAGCAAAATACTAATATCCGAGGATAGTGCAAGCAGCACAAACGGCACAGTGCATTTTAAGGAGAAATTCCCTAGCTTTGACGGTAAAAGAGTAAAGGGATTTTTGTGGAAAACGGAAAATGAAAATTTGACCTCAATTCCGCTTACCACACAAAGCTATCTTTACAAGGAAACCGAACAGACTCCAAAGCCTACAATGCCTGCCGATGACACTTGGAGCAGTGCGGATATTATTGTCGGTACGCTTGGTATGAGCGGTGCGATTGACAGTCTTGCCGAAAGCGGTGTGATAGACACTTCGGGTATTGACGGCAAATGGGAAAGCTTTACCGTACAGGAAAACGGCGGTAAGCTTATTATAGCCGGCTCGGACAAGAGAGGTACAATTTACGGTATCTATGATTTTTGTGAGAAAATCGGTGTTTCGCCATGGGAATGGTGGTCTGATGTAATTCCGGAAAAGGCGGACGAATTATACATAAATATGCCTGACGGCGGATATACCGAGGACGAACCGAGCGTTCAGTACAGAGGTATATTCTTAAACGATGAATACAACCTTAACCAATGGTCAACATCAATGGGTACGGGCAACATGAATCCGCAGACATATGAAAAAGTGTTTGAATTATTGCTTCGTTTGAAAGCAAATACATTATGGCCGGCAATGCACGCATATTCAAACGCATTCCACTTGAATGAGGAAAACGCAAAGCTTGCCGACGAATACGGAATTGTAATGGGTTCATCTCATGCAGAACCGCTTTTGAGAAACAATCTTGGTGAACTTTATCCTTATCAGCAGCAATGGATTGCCGACCACCCTGACAAAACCTTGTACATCAATACAACGGACGACAGCGGCAGAAAAGTTTCGTATATGTGGACAGACAAGGACAACAACGGCAATGCTGTGGACAACAAGGAATTTTTGACAGATTATTGGCGTGACAGTGTAAAGACAAACGGAAACTATGAAAATATCTATACACTTGGTATGCGTGGTGTGCATGACGGTTCATTCTCAACCAATATGGACACAACAACAGCTTTGAACGAGATTATTGCAACACAGCGTCAAATCCTTGTTGAAGAGCTTTGCAAGGACGGCAGAAAGATTGAGGATATACCGCAGGTATTTATTCCTTACAAGGACGTACAGGCAATTTATAATTCGGGTGCGTTGAATATTCCTGATGACGTTACTATCATGTGGACTGACGATAACTACGGTTATGTACGTCAGAATGCAGATGATGCGGAACGTGCAAGAGCGGGTAAGACAGGTATATACTACCATATATCATATTACGGCTATCCTACAAGTTATTTGTGGATTTCAAGCACACAGCCGGGACTTATTCGTGAAGAATTGAAAAAATCGTATGATATGGGTGCGAATAAGGTTTGGATTTTGAATGTGGGCGACTTGAAACCTGCCGAAAAGGAAATTGAATATTATGCGGATTTGGCAAGAAATGTATGGTCAACATCTAACACTGATATAGCGGAAATATATGCACAGAATGCAAAACGTGATTTTAATATGGACGATGCCGATGCAAGAGAATATGCGGATATAATGGACATATATTATCAGACCGCAAATGCAAAGCGTCCGGAATTTTTGAGAGCGGGCGACTTCTCGATGATTGCATACGGTGACGAGGGCGAAAGATATATAAACACATACAAGGATATTTGCACAAGAGCCGAAAAATTATATGAAAAATTGCCTGAAAGCAAGAAAGCGTCATTCTTTGAACTTGCACTATATCCTATCCGCACCGCAGCAAATATGGCGATAGACTATGTTCAGTCCGACCGAGCAAATCTGTATGCACAGCAAGGCAGAGGTGCGGCGGCAAATGTATACGCTAACGAGGCTAAGAGTGCGGTTAAACAGCTAAATACAGACCTGGATTATTACAATTCTATGCTTGACGGCAAATGGAAGAATATCATGAACAATAATCCGGCAAAATTACAGGGCTGTGACGCACATATCACAACAGAATTAAATCCGCAGACGGTATCTGCATTGGATTATACAGAGCTTGCGGTTATGACCGACGGTCAGACTGAATATTCGGATAATCCGACAATGATTGTTTCAGCTTATGATACATATGATAAATTTATTGATGTTATAAACAAGGGTTACGGAAGTATTAATTATGAGATAACTTCAACCTCCGACGCACTTGTATTTGATAAAAACAGCGGAACTTCATACGGCAGTGACAGAGTGCGTGTAAGCGTTGACAAGACAAAAGCACCGAGCGGTATAAGCAGTGCGGTGGTTACAGTATCTCAAAAATCCGACAGTGAAGTGATTGACGAAAAGCAAATTGCGGTAACTATTGAAAATCCGACCGAGGAATTGACCGAGAAAACATATGTTGAGGCAGGCGGAGTTGTTTCGGTTGAGGCTGAGAATTACACAGATAAAAAAGATGTAAACGGCTACACATGGAAGGAAGAAAAGGATTTCGGCAGAAGCGGAAATTCTATGAAGGTATATCCTGAAACCGCTAAAAATGCAAGCGAGAGCGATTTGGCAAATTCAGCGGCGTATATGGAATATAACGTATACTTTACAAATGTGGGTACATACACATTGGATATTTACCGTATGCCTACGCTTAATGAGCGTAACAATATGAAGTTTGCCGTTGCGGTTGACAGCGGAAAGCCTGTTGTTATGACGGGTACAAGTCAATACAGCGGCAGCAAGAGCAAGACCGACAAATGGGCTAGCGGTGTACTTTGCAACAATGAAAAATTGTCGACAACCGTGACTATCGACAAAGCAGGCTATCACACATTGCGTGTATATAATGTTTCATCGGGTGTGGTTATAGATAAGATGGTGCTTGCAAAGAATACGGTTAAATCATATTTCGGAGCACCGGAAAGCTATAACACAACATATAATACAACAAAAGAAAAGACGAATACAACAGTTGAAAAGGAAATCAGCGGTATTGAAAAATTATACGAGCCGAAAGCCGTTGTAGGCAATGTGACAAAGGAAAACAACACAATTAGGAGCGTTGATATTATCAGTTTGGCACAGGACGGACAGTCGGCAGAAGTATTTGTTGTCGGCTATGACAAGGACGGAAACACCACATCAGCCGCAATGGCAGCTACTGAAATTTCGGGCAGAACAACGGTTGACGTCAACCTTGAACTTGCCGAAAATACAACAGCGTATGCGGTATATGTTGTTGACAGTTTGGCAAATATGCAGCTGATTGCACCGTATAAGGTGTACGGCGATATATTGTCCGAAAGCGAAGAAAACTATATCTCATTGAAAACCGATTTCAGCTCATACTACGGCAAAAAATCGGTTGTGCTTATTGCAGACAGTGAGATTGACGAGAATATGACAGCCGATAATATTATGTATATGTACGGCGAAACATTGGACAGCGACAGTTATAAGTATGTTCCGTGGAATAAAGAGGGCGGAAAGTATTATATCCGCACGGGCGTTGACCAAAACGGTGCGTTTGACGAAACAAAGAATACGGTTGTAAATATAATTCCCGATACACAAGGCAATACAAGTATAATAAACGCATGGAGTTTTGACAGTGACCTAAATGATGCAAACGGCGGAAATGCGTTTGTATTGTCGGGTACAACAATAAGAAACGACAACGGTAAATTAACAATGAACAATGCCACAAACGGTTCATCATCGGGAAGTGCACAGATGACATATGCAAATCCGATTGTGACGTCACAGGGCGAAACGGTTACTGTTGAATTTGACATTACTTTCGGTAAGCACAGCGGTAAAACAATGACATATAACATTACCGACGCAAACGGTAAATCGGTGGTATCTTCACAGATTTGTGCGTATGACCCTAGTGGAAATACAAATCTTATGATTGGCGGCAATAATATCTTGGAGGACTATAAGGTATTGTCAAATGCAATATCAAGGTCAGACAACAAATATGCAAATAATAAGCCGACACACTTTAAGAATGTAATAGATTTTGGTGCGAACAGAGCATATGTAACCGTTTCTTATGAAGGCGGTACAGCGGCAGAGTTCAGCGGTAAAATCGGCAGCAGCAGCGGCAGTTTGGGCGGAATTTTGTTCAGTTCAAACCATGGCTATGAGGAACGTTCCTGCATTGTTGACAATGTAAATGTGAGCAAGGCGACAGGTCCGCAGTATAAGATGAGTTTTGCGGCGGTTGATTCGGTAAGCAAGGAGAATATCGAGGCGAATATCGTTGTAAAAGACGGTGTGAGCGGTGCGGTGCTTTCGGCAGATGCGGACGGAACATATCTGCTTTGCGAGGGCGACTATACTATTGATGTGTCAGCTGACGGATACCGTGACAATAAACAGAAATTGGAACTTTCGTCGGCGACAGAGTCGAAGAACATCAGTATTCCTATGACATCATCACAGAACTTGCAGCAGGCGAATATAACAATAAAATTTGCAGATACAAACGGCAATGCAATTACAGACGATGTTGTTCCGGTAGAAGTATACTATGTGGGCGACGGCTATACTGTTGATGAAAAGTATTTGAAAAATCAGACAATCAGCCGTGACGGCAAGGTGTATACATATAAGTATTTAGCGGATAAATCATCATTTGCAAGTGACAGTCTTGCTGCGGACAACACATTCAATATTGTGTATGAATTGCAGAACACATATGATTTTTATGAAGATTTTGAAAATTACACAATAGATGACAGTGAGTGGACATTGGGTTCGGGAAGTCCGAAAGCGACAGTGGCGGAAGAAAACGAAAACAAGTATCTAAGCTATGTATCTACGGGTAAGACATTGGGTGCATGGAAGAAGATTAATCCGTTAAACTGCGAAAATAAAATTGTCGAATTGAATACGGACGTCAGATTTTCACCTGCGGGTACTGCCGGAAACAGTCAGTTTGCAATAGGCAGTTCTGCACCGTTATTTGACCAAAGCAATGTAAATTACGGGGTTATAAATGGTTCAACAATAGCAAACGGTCACATACTTGCATTGGAATACAATTCAGGCAGTAAATTGCTTATTAACGGCAATGAACTGTCAACCGATTTTGTCGGTGCATGGATGCACATAAATGCGGTGATTAATTTTGCCGATAAGACAATGACCTTGAAAGTGACAAACGATAAGGAATTGAGTGCGGAATTTGAAAATGTAAGTTTTTACAGTTCCGATGATATTACAGAGATTGGCTCGATGTATTTGAGAGCGGCAAAGTCAAACGGAGCAGTCAGCGTGGATAATCTGACAATGGTAAGCAAGGATATAAGCGAATAATATGAATAAATGATAACAGAAAAACAAGGTTGACTTTTACAGTCAGCCTTGTTTTTCGTCTGTTATGTGTTTTCTGTACTCGTTTGGGCTCATATGCACCGTTTTGCGGAAGTTTTTACAGAAATATGTTGATGAATTGTATCCGCAGTGCGTGGCAATGTCGGTGATGCTGCTTTTGGTTTTCCGCAAAAGTTCACAGGCATTGTTGATACGCACGGTGTTGAGATAGCCGGCAACGGTCATATTCATGTCATTTTTGAACAGCTTGCACAAATACTGTTTTGAAATGTGCACAGAGGACGAAATATCGTCAAGATTTTGTATGATTGAATAATTTTTATTTATGTATTCAAGGATTAAATCTATCGTTTTGGGTTTGGCGGTGCGTTTCTTTTTGTCGTCAACGTGAATATCCGCAAGCAGAGTGAGCAGCTCGCATATATGAATATACGCATATTCGGGATTTTTTTCTATACGCAAAATCATCTCGACAACCGCACTGAAATCGGCGGAATTGAGATGTATTTTCTGATTGGCGAAAACAGTCAGCAGATTTTTGTAGGCAGACGGCTTCATAAACTGCGAAAGATAATTTTCAGCAAAATGAAGTGCGTATCTCTCATGCTCCGTTCCGCCGTTGTTTTTGTGCAGACCGTCGGGTTTTAGAAGTACAAGTTCGTTTTTTGAAACGGATATTAATTTATCGTTTGCCAAAAGCGTGGTCGAACCGCTTAAAATTATAAATATTTCATATGAATGGTGATAATGCAGATTTGACTGTTTATCGCCCTTTTTCCGCTTTTTTTTGTCAAGAAAGAACCATTCGTTTAAAGGATTGTATCCGCTTGCCATATATAAATGCTCCTTTTGCTGATTTTATTATTAAAGTGTTCTCATAAATTATTCTTTTTAAAATCCTCGGGTGATGTGCCGACATATGCTTTGAACGAGCGGTAGAAGGTGGAATAATCATTGAAACCGCAGTCAAAGAAAATATCGGTTGCATTTTTTCCGCCCAAAAGCAGATTTTTTGCAAGCATTATACGGCGGATATTGATGTATGCGGATAATGTCAGTGCGGTTTTGCTTTTAAAAAGACGGCTTATATATGATTTGTTCAGATATACCGCATTTGCAATATCGTCAACCTTAATCGGCTTGGTGAAATTCTTTTCGATATAATCATATATTGCTTTAATATGCTTGTGTTTTGCAGATGTATCGTTTACGAGAAATTCTTTTTGCAGTATTTCGCTTACCTTTATAATAAGCTGAGCACAATACAGCGACAGCATTAAATCGGTATCGTCATTTTTCTTTACAGAGTATTCTTCCACGCCCTTGAAAATGTCAAGCAGATTGTATTTACTTACTATATCGGCGGGGATTTTGTTGTTTTGTCCGAATGTTCTGGCATTTAATACATCGAGGATATTGGCTTTTATACCGTTTACAAGACGGCTGTCAATTTGCAGAAACTGCCTTGAATAAAGCGTGCCTTTCGGGAATGATATAAAATGAAATTCATTCGGATTGGTAAACACTATATCTCCGGCGGAAATTTCATACTCCTGTCCCTCGACATTATACAGTGCGTTTCCCTCTATAATATTGATAAATTCATAGTATATGTGCATATGGTTTCCGAGTACGGGACCTGTGACATAGCCTGTGCGGTAACTGTATGTACACAGCTTGTCGTGCATTACATATCTTATTGTTTTATCGGACATTTTTATCACCCCTCAGTACCACAAGGATAACACATATGGTTACAAAATGCAATATTTTTTTAATTTATTGCAATTAATAATACTGCTCGGATATGTTAAAATATTTATAACAATATAAAAGATGCGGAGGGAATTAATATGAAAAGTCTGATTAAACGTGCGGTTTCTGCAATTCTTTCATGTGCGTTGCTGGCGTCGTTTTTTACGGCATACGCAGCGGAAACGGGGGAAAATAATATGGCAGAATTGCAGAATGTGACGTACACTTGTGATTTTACAACGCTTATTAAGGATAATGCGGCTACGGTTTACGGCACAGCCTCGGACGTGATAGCCATAGACAAATATACAACGGCATATCTGACATATGAGGGTACATATGTGAGTACAGACGGAAAAGTATATTTAAAAGGAGCGAATGTGGGCAAAGGTGCGGTTACAGAAGGGTCATACATTGAATTTACCGCACCGTCGGACGGCACGGCGGTATTTTGTGCAAGCGGATATAATTATTATCTTGACGGAAATTATACCGCATACAGCAAAACGGAAAATACTCAGACGGTGGAGCTTGCAAAGGGGCAAAAGCTACAAATCGGTCAGCGGATTGACGGTACATATATAAGCTCGCTGACATTTGCCGCAGCACCAAAGCCCGAAGAAGATACAACGGGTTATACGGCAGGCAGTTTTGCAAGCGGTGATACAACAGTACCGTATTTATACAATAAGCCTGACGGAGAAAATTTGCCGCTGCTGATTTATATACACAGCAAGGAAAACGGCGGAGATAACAATTCATTGCAGCTTGCCGACGCAAAGTATATGTTTAACAAGTCTTTCGGGAATGATAACAAGGCGATATTGCTTGCACCTCAGTTTGAGGAAAGTGCATTTGAAAGCGGTAATATTGAAAATACGGCAAAGATTATAAACAGTCTGGCAAAGGATTTTGCACAAAAGAACGGTGCGGATAAGATTTATATTGCCGGAAATAATGAGGGTTCTTGTGCGGCATGGAAAGCGGTTGCCGACGCTCCGGAACAGTACAGTGCGATTGTTTCGATAGCCGGTACATATGAACTTACAGATGATGAAATAGAACAAGCCGTAAATGCAAATATACGGGTATGGGCATTTCAAGGATATACCGACTCGGCAACAACATATTCATCGGCAAGAAAAAATATAAGCAGATTACAGCAAAAGGGTGCGGAGGCACTTTATACGGAATATCCGTTTGACGGGCAGAATATAACCGAAAAGGCGGTAAATGACGGTGCATATTCATGGCTGTTTGACGAAAACGGCGGTAAAACGGTTGATTTGGTTTTGTTTTCGGGACAGTCGAATATGGCTGGCAGAGGAGATTATGACCAAGCGACAGTATGTCCGCCGAATGAGGGATTTGAGTATCATTCAGTGACAGAACCGTATGTTTTGTCGAGCGTACAAGAGCCTTTGGGCAAATATGAAAACAATACAATGCATGATGCCGGTTCAAACGGCATAGACCGCCGAAGCGGTGACATGGTGTCGGCATTGATGAAAGCATATTATGATAAAACAGGTGTGCCGATTGTAGCCGTTCAGGCATCGAGGGGCGGTACGGACACAGGCTATTTCACGGGCGATATAATGACGGAAATGCAGAGAAGATATAACGATGCAAAAACATATCTTGAAAATTCGGGATATACGGTGCGAAAGAAATTTCTTGTGTGGTGTCAGGGCGAGGCGGACGCCGACAAGGGCAGAACAGATGAAACATACAAGAACAACACACTTTCGATATTCAATAATTTGAAAACAGGCTCGGAAATTGATGATTTCTTTATTGTGAGAACAGGACACTATAACATAAATTACGGACTTGGTACAGGCGAAACACCGTCCGAAACCGCACTTTCAAAGGACGCAGAATATTTGCGTATAAGCACGGCACAAAAAGCCATTGCGGACGAAAACGAGAATGTGACGATTGTTGCAAGTTTTTATAATGACTATTCCCTTTCAAAAATGCGTGACCAGTACCATTATTATCAGCCGGTATACAATGCGGTCGGCAAGCTTGCGGGAGAGAATATCGCAGCATATTATGACGGCGGCGAGATTGTAATTCCCGATGATATTTCGGAGGAAAAGAGCAGTGTAAAATCGGTTAAGGATAATCTGCCGTCAATAATGAATAAAGGCGATAGTGTTGAAATAAGCATATCAGACGTTATAAATTCAAATGACAGCGACATTACGGACAAAGTTACAATAAGTGATGTAACATCTGATAATGCGGATATTATTTCGGTAAACGGAAATACGGTTACCGCAAACGGGAGCGGTACGGCAAAGGTCAGCTTTACAATTAATTCGGACGTGATTAGAGAGCCGTATACAGTTACAAAGACTGTTAAATCGGGCGTATATGAAATTGTATCGTCAGATGATGTGATTGATGTGACGGGATTTGAAAATTACGGAACGGATATATACAGAGTGTACAATTCCAACGGCGAGTATAAAACGGTAACGGCGAACAATGGCAGGATTGAAAATACATCGGGCAAAGAAGTTGTAATTGTGCCTGTGTATAAATTCAATTACACAAATTCGGCAGTAAGCGGATATACTTTGGCAACGGGGACATATAACAGTCAGTCAGGCTTCGGATTGGAAAACGGGGGGACATATAATACAAACGAAAACGGTTCGTTGCCGAAAGATAATCCGTTAAAGGCAGATTTACCGTATGGATTTTACGATATAACAGTGACAAGAAAAGGCGGCTGCCGTGCGGACGTTTACGCTGACGGTCATCAGATTATAAACAATACCACATCATCGGGGTCACAAAACCGTCCTTCGGGAACAGCGGTCATGAACGCACCGAGAATGCTTATAGCAGACGGCAACATCAATCTTACAATAGGCAACACAAGCGGTTCAAACGAGCGTGTGGCATATCTTGAAATTGCAAAAGTGCCCGACAAATGCAAAAAAACGACAATATGGATTGCCGGCGACAGTGAGTCGGCGAACTATTATCCGATTGACGAAAACGGCAGTGATTTGGAAAGCGATAAAATCATGATGACGGGATTTGGTATGCAGCTTAAATATTTTATGGCGGATAAATATAATATCGCCAATTTCGGACAGCCGAGTGCAACGGTTAAAACATGGTATGACGAATGTTTTGAGAGCGTTTCGTATCAGATACAGAAAGATGATTTGATTTTGATTGATTTCGGCATAAATGAGGTTGTGTCATCAAGCAATAGGATTTCGATTGATGAAATGAAATCATACATGAAAAACATTGCGGATATGGCAAAGGAAAAGGGAGCAAGAGCGGTGCTTGTAAGCCCTGTGTACTGCGGAAAATATCAGAGCAAAGCATATTTCACATACAATCCGCAGACGGATACTAATGCTGAGGCGGAGTTTGCCGAGCAGATTGGTGCGGATTTTATAGACTTAAACAAGTACCTTACAAATTACATAACCCAAGCGGCAGAGGAAACAGGCGATGAAAATTGGCGAACAAACAATTATCAGACCACATCGGATAATCTGCATATGTCGCAGTACGGTGCATTGCTGGCGGCGTCATTCATAAGTGCCGGTCTGCACGATTTGGAGTATGAAACCACAAATTACAGCTATACATACAAGGATAATTCGGAGGTTGCGGACGGATATTTAAGAGGAGAACCGACAGGTGTGACAAGAGTGTACAGTGTGGCAAACGCATATAAGCTAATGACGGGAAAGGATATATCAGCTATGCCTGTAAGCCTTGAATACAACAAAGCCGACAGCAGTGTAAATGCCGTTTCGTCAGACAGTACGGTTAAAAATGCACAGCTTATCGGTGCGGTGTACGGAAGTGACGGAGTAATGTCGGATATTAAAATATATCCGCTTGAATTTGAGAATATGAAAGCAAAGGCAGAGAATATCAAGCTTGACGAAAATACAAGATTGTTCGTGTGGAATTCAGTGGAGAAAATGCAGCCGTTGTCGGAGGTGTACACAAAGGACAATATACCGTCTGTCGGTGCAGAACCGACAGAAGCACCGGGGGAGTTGATATATTCACAGGATTTTGAGGGATATAATGTCGGCGATACAGCCGGCTGGACATCGCCTGCGGGAACAATGGCGGTGAAGGCGGACAGCACGGACGGTATCGGAAAATATCAGACGGTGGTATCGGGCAAAAGCGGAACTTGCCGCAGCGGATATTTTGAATTGCCATCGGCGGTGACGGAGGATTTTGTGTTTGAATGTGATTATAGGTCAAGTTCAAATGAGAATGTGTCGGATTTGGAGCTTGCGGAAAGCAAAAATTCAATTTATGCAAACCATGGTGTGTACTCAAATGCAAATTTTGTATTTACCATGGCAAGACCGAAAAACTCGGACAAATATATCATAAACAATAAATCGGACGACAGCGGATTTACCGAGGAAAGGTATACCGCACCGATATTTTCGAGTGGAAGTATTTCGGGAAATCCGTGGATTCATGTAAAGGTTGTCGGCGATATGACCAACCGGACGGTTATAACGTATATAACATCGCTCGACAGGAAAACGGAATATTATTATGGGAAAACAGATATGAATGTCGGCAGGGACGCAAAAATAAATTCATGGAAATGTATTCATATGCTTTCGCCGTCAACGGGAGCGGACACATGTATTGACAATATAGTGGTACGCAAAGCAAACCAAACAGAGCTTTCGCCGATTTTTTATACGGTTTCGATAAATGATTACGGTGACGAGTTTAAACAGTATGTTGCCGAGGGCGAAAGTGTGGTCAATATACCCGATGTGTCGGCTTACGGCGACAGTTTTTTGGGCTGGTCGGTGAATAACTCGGAAAATCTTATTACATCGGCACAGCTTGCACAATATCCGATTAGTGAAAATTCGGTTATTGATGCGGTGATTTCAGAAAGCTATATCGAGCCGCTGGCAAATGTAGAATTTAATGTTTTTCCGGCAAATAACGAGCTTGTTATGGGAGCGGATGAAAACACATACGGCGACAATACAATTTCGCTTACAATAACGGGAGATAAGGGTACAAGTCTTGTGACAAATCCCGACAATAGAGTTGATGATTATAAAATTGAATGGAGCTTTGACGGGTTCAGAACGCTTGACGGTACACCTACGGGAGAAACGGGAAATGTATACTGTGATTCATACGGACTTGCGGATATTACCGAAAAAGCACAGTCATGCGTGAATTTCAAACTGAAAAGAACAACCGCAAACTATTACGGCAGAGTGACGGCAAAGGTTACATATAACGGTAAGATAAAAGAGGTTTCAAGTCCGCTTGTACTGCTTGCAGACAAAACTAAGGATAACTCTGTAATTCTTCCGAAAGGCGGATATACGGCGGATTTTAATAAATATGAAAATTCAATGACAGGCTATAATGCGTCATCAAATGATATTGTGACAGGCGGCTGGGATATGTCGGGTTCGGATATAACATATGTGTCGATAAATTCGGACAGCACAGGGAAATATCTTTCATTTTCAAGAAATGCGAGCGGTAATTCATCATATGTGCATCAGAACATAGGCGATATAGAAAATGAAACGGTATTTGAACAGGATATTCGTTTTGGCATGAACGCAGCTGTCGATTACGGTGCGGATACTGCGAAGGGCACGTCAACGGCTTTCAATTCGACAGCGTTTAAACTGTCTTTTTCAGATAATAAATTCAGTTTCAACGGTGCGGATATAGGCGTGGGCGAAAAGGGTAAATGGTATCATATTGTCATTACCGCAGATAAAAGTTCAAAATTGTGCAATGTGAAGATATACAATATTCAAAGCAGCGGAGATTATTCGGCACAAACTCCTATTATCCAATCGGGCACAGTGAATTTTGACGCTTCATTTGAAAAGGGTGCATATTACAGATATACACTTAATACGAAAGCAAGCGGTGCGTCGATAGATGTAAATAACGTTAAAGTGACAAGTGCGGGAATTGACGAGGATAGTTTCACAATTACCGCACCGCAGACCGCACAAATTCCGTCCGGCGGAAATACGTCAGTGGATTTGTCAGCAAGTGCAAAAACAGTGTTTGGTACGGACGCACTCGGTACGGCGGTATGGAATATTGACGATGAATTTGCGGAGGGAGTAAGTATTTCGGCGAGGGACACAAAAAGTGCCGTTCTTACGGTATCGGCGGAGGCGGTGTCGGGAGATTTGCCGATAAGATGTACTTTGAACGGAAAATCAAAAGTGGTAAACATTAAATTGCTTGGCGACAAGGATAATGTGGCATTCGTCAATGCACCCGCCGGCATACAGATTGGCAGTGATAGAGATTATACATTTAAAGCGGAAGTAAGAAACGGCAATGCGGAAACAATTTCGGACAGAGAGATAAAATATGTACTGTATGATGAGAATAATACAGCCAAGGTAAATCCGACAGGCGTGTCGATAGATGAGGTCACAGGTGTGATGACGGTTACATCATCTGCACAGCCGCAGACTATCGGTGTGCGTGCGGTATCGGCAGACAGTGACGGAAATGAAATCAGCAAGTTTATCAAAGTGACGCTTTATAATCTGAAATTTTCGTTCGGCACAGCCGAGCCGCAAAACGGGTATACAAAGATAACTTCGTCAACATTGTACAGCGACAGCCGTGGATATGGTATTGACGGTACGGCGGCGGACGGTGCGGACGGAATAACGGGCAATGGATTTACATTTAAGCTGAAACTTGAAAAGGGCAATGTATATGAAGTTACGGCAAAATATCAGGGTACAATCAGATGTGAAAGAATTGACGGTAAGCTGACAGGTTTTGACCGCACATTGAGTTCCGGCGGTACAGATACATATAAGGTGGCTGTATTCGGTGATGATATAATGGATATTTCTCTGCCGTCGGGCGGACAGCTTTGTTCGGTTGAGGTGAGCAAGGTTGCAAGAAATAACGCATCAAAACCGCAGTGGTTTACAATAGGCGATTCTACCGTACAGCAAAACGGCTCATGGGGATATACAATAGCAAGCGATAAGACAGAAGATTTGTCAAAGTATCCGGAACTTGCTAAGGTATGTTCGACATTCTATAACAGCGGTAAAGCAGGCGAACAGCACGCAAATTATTACAGCAACGGACGGTTAAATAATATACTTGTGCAGATGAATATAGGCGATGTTGTGTCGATAAGCGGTATGGGTACAAATGATGCGTCAAGTACACAGGAACAGTTTAAGGTATACGACAAAGCGTATGCTGACGCAATAATAGATATGGGCGGTTATGTGATATTTGGTTCTTATACACCTACGGGGAATTACGGTGCAACACAGGGAAAAGTGTATGACAGTGATTTGATGGCATTTAAGGGTATGAGAACAAACGCATATGACCTTGCAATAAGAGATTTGTACAATGATTATAAGGATAACAGCCATGTGCTTGGATTTATAGATATAGGCAAGACCGCAGATGAAATGATGACAAATGATGTTAGGGCGGTTTATGAAAAGGCTTTGTCGGACGGCAAGTCCGAGGACGAGGCGAGAGCGGCGGCAAATGCAAAAGCCGATGAAATGATGGGCTGGTGGAAAGACTATAATCATTATTACACCGACTTTTCAAATTATATTCTTCCGTCAATTACAAAACAGGTGGCAGAATTGATAGTGAAAATTAGATAATGAATGATGAAGAATGTGCTGTCATACACAAAAAACACTATAATGTCAATATAAATTGCATTATTTTCTGAAATACAAATAAAATTAGCCTTGCACAACTGTGCACAAGCACATCAGAATTTAAAAATAATATTTATCAGCACAATAGCATTTTGAAATTATTATACAAAAGTTAGTGAAAACTGTTTATATGATAATATACAATTTGTGCTAATGTTACAAAACGAAAAAAAAGAGTTGACGAATTGGATTTCATAGGCTACAATAACACCATCAAAGAGATAAACAAAACGAAAGAAAATGAAATATAGATAAAGAACAGACAATGAGGTTTGGTAAAAAACTTATTGTCTGTTCTTTTTTTGTATCGAAAACGAAAGGAATGAGCGATATGGCAGAAACAAAAAGTAATATAGAGATTATGCTTAAAGATGTAGGCATGGTATACAAAACCAATGACGGGAGAGATGTAACGGCACTTACAGGTGTAAGCATGGATATTAAAAAAGGCGAGTTCATATCGTTGGTCGGACCTTCGGGCTGCGGTAAAACAACATTGCTTAGAATTATAGCCGATTTGCTTACACAAACATCGGGCGATGTTAAAATCGGCGGAACAACACCGAGAGAGGCAAGACTTCAAAAGAGATACGGAATTGTTTTTCAAAACGCAGTGCTTTACGATTGGAGAACAGTTAAGAAAAACGTAATGCTCCCGATGGAGATTATGAAAGTTCCGAAAAAGGAACAGGAGGCAAGGGCAATGAATATGCTTGAACTTGTGGGACTTACAGAGTTTGCTAATCATTATCCTAACCAATTATCGGGCGGTATGCAGCAGAGAGTAGGTATTGCAAGAGCATTGGCAATACAACCGGAAATTCTCCTTATGGACGAGCCGTTCTCGGCACTTGATGAGTTTACAAGAGAAAAACTTCACGAGGATTTATTGAGAATTTGGCGTAAGACTCAAAAGACAGTAATCTTTGTAACACACAACATTGCGGAATCGGTATTTTTATCAGACAGAATTTGCGTATTATCTCCGCATCCGGGCAGATTATCGGCGATAGTCGATGTAAATCTTCCAAGACCGAGAACAATGGAGATGAAAGAAACAGCCGAATTTACAGAGCTTGTGGCAAAGGTAAGAAACAGCTTTGAGGGGATTTAAAAACTTAATACAGAAGGGAATGATTAAATTATGGGAAAGGCAAAACGGTTCTTTACATCAAAATATTTTATGACGTTTTTATGGGTACTGATTATTGCCGCAGTTTGGGAGATATTCGCATTCATAGTGGCGGCAACAAAGCGAACCCCCGAAAATATACTTCCGCATCTTAGCGGAATATTTCAGTCAATCATAAGCACCAAAACCATAAACGGTGACCAGACGGCACTGCAAATGGTGATGCAGAATGCGGGAGCTACATTGTCAAGAGCGGCACTCGGATTTGTGATAGGTACAGCGTTGGGATTTGTAATGGCACTTTTAATGAGCTTGTGGAAACCGATTGAAAAATTAGCGTTTCCGTACTTAATGCTTATTCAGATGATACCGATTTTGGGTATGGCGCCAATCATCAATGCTTTGACAGGCGATATTTCAAAAAGCAGAATTATCATCGCCGCAATACTTACATTCTATCCGGTGGCGACAAATACTCTGGCAGGATTTCAGGCGGTGCAAAAGGAAAAGCACGAACTTATGTATTCATATGCGGCAAATAAATTTCAAATATATATGAAAACACTTATTCCGGCTTGTATCCCTTATTTTTTCACAGGCTTGAAAATATCCGCACCTATGGCAATCACAGCGTCAATCCTTGTGGATACGCTGCAAGGCGGTATCGGACTTGGCTGTCTGCTATCACAAGCGTTAAAAGGTGCTATGACAAGATATGTGTTCTGGCAGATAGTACTTTTCAGTGCGGTGATTGGTATTTTAAGCTACACGGTTATGGGATTTTTGGAATATATACTATGTCCGTATAAGAGAACGGCAAGAAAAGAGGAGTGATGAAAAATGACAAAGAGAAAATGGAGTGCAGACTCAATCACATCGGTTGTATATCCCGTTGCATTCGGAATACTCCTTTTAATCCTGTGGCAGACGGGCATACTGCACAAGCTGCTGCACACAGATGAATACATATTGCCGTATCCGTCGAGAATACTCACCATCATCAGCGAAACAAAGGACAGCATAATGGCAAATGTGTGGGCGTCAATGGCAGTCATAATATTGGGTTTGGCGTTGGGGTCGGTAGTCGGATATTTTATAGCGGTCGGAGCGACAATATTCCCGAAGTTCGGTAAAGGCGGTCTGGCAGTTATATCGGTGTTCAACGCAATCCCGATTGTAGCGCTTGCACCGGTTATCATTAACTGGACAAAGGACGTAAGTTCTGTTGCATCGGTAAGAAGTATGGTGGCAAAAATCATAGTTGTAATGCTTGTGTGTATGTCATCAATGAGCATAAACGCACACAGGGGTTTGACGGAACTTAAACCGTTCTCACTGGATTTGATGAAATCATATGCGGCAGGCAGAGGAACAATATTCAGTCAGCTGAGATTTCCAAACAGCGTTCCGTACATATTCACAGCACTTAGGGTAAGCGTACCGTCGAGTGTAATCACAGCACTTGTAACCGAGTATTTTGCCGAATACAGAATCGGCGTCGGCAGACAGATAAGAGAAAACATTTTGATAGCACAATACGCAACCGCATGGTCATACATTGTGGTAGCTTGTATTATAGGTATTTCACTTTTCATTGCACTGCTTTTGATAGAGCGTGTGGCATTGAAGAAGTACAGAGTAGGTAGATAAATTAAGTTATTAAGCGAATGCTTAAAATATAAAATTTTGGAGGTAATTATTATGAAGGTAACAAAAATTATTGCACTATTAACAGCTTTGGGAATGACTGCAACGGTAATGACGGGATGCGGTTCTACTGCAAAACAAGACGAAACCCCGGCATCAACAGCTTCAAGTTCTGCAAGCATGACGAATGAAGAAAGAATTATCGCAGCCGCAAAGGACGGCAAAGTAGGTAACTGGGGCTTGGGCAATGAATATGAAATTCAGGCATTACTTACAAAATACGGACAAGACACAAACTATTTGGTACAATCGTTTGACATGGACGGATTTGATGATGATTCAATCACATTGGCGTCAGCTATGACATTTAATGAATTGGGTTTGGTTGTAAACAATTATGAGGGCGGTTACGGCTACGGTGACAAAGTTGGTACTATCGATATGAATGACGAGGGTGTGGCAATGCTTGAAGATAACATTTTCTGTACAAAAGCATTTGCAAAGCAAAATCCGAATACGGTAAAAGCATTTGTGGCAGCGTCATTGAAGGGCTGGCAATACGCCTGTGAACACCCTGACGAGGCGGCACAAATTGTATATGAGGCAGGTTCATCGGTATCATCTGACCACCAAGCATATATGGCTAAGGAAGTAAAGAAATTGATTCAAACAGATACAAAGGGCAACACGGTAACAACATACGGTAATATGGACGAGGAGGCAATGCAGCAAACGCTTGACCTTGCGAAAAAGTACATCAAGCTTGATGACTCGGTTGCAAGTCAAAAACTATCAACATTAACTCTTGACGATATTCGTGATACAACATACTGGGCAGACGCAACCGCAAACAATTTCGGCACACCTGAAAAGAAAGATGTATCAATCCAATTAAAATGGCTGCCGCAGGCACAATTTATGGGTTACTTTGTGGCAAAAGCAAAAGGCTATTATGATGAAGTCGGCTTGAACGTAAATATCGTATCGGGCGGCGGCGACATCGGCGAAACAACAGCGGTAAACAACGGTACGGTTGATTTCGGTGTAACATGGGTATCAAACCTAATCTCGGCAAATGCCGGCGGTATGGACTTGGTTGAAATTGCTCAAATCTATCAACGCTCAGGTTTGGTATTGGTTTATAAAAAGTAACGAATTTTTAAGTGAAATTTCCGGACAGTGTATGACGTAGTGTTTATACACTGTTCGGAATAAACGGAATATTTATCAAAATAAAAAGAAGGGTTGAAAATGGATTTACTAATTAAAAACGGAACAGTAGTTACAGCAACAGAAAAATTCAAAGCGGACATAGCTGTGGCAGACGGAAAAATTACAGATATAGCAGAGTCTATTGACCCGACTGACGGCACAAAGGTTGTTGACGCAGAGGGCAAATACATTCTGCCGGGTGCGATTGACGCACATACACATTTGGCAATGCCGTTCGGCGGCACGATTTCATCGGACGATTATTTCGCCGGTACAAGAGCGGCGGCTTGCGGCGGTACTACAACGGTATTCGATTTTGTACTTCAAGATTTCGGAGAATCAATGGTAGATGCGGTTAAAAGACGTGACGCACTTTGTGCACCGGTTGCGGCGGTTGACTATTCATACCATGTTGCGGTAAAGGACGTAAGCGGTGACTTGATTGATACTATCGGCGATGCGGTAAAATTCGGCGTACCGTCATTCAAGGTATTTATGGTATACGATTTCGGTGTTACGGACGGTGTATTCTATAAGGTGCTTAAAAAAGCGAAAGAGTGCGGAGCGTTGATTGGTGTTCATGCAGAGAACAATGAAATGGTTAATACGCTGACAGAGGAATTTATCTCAGAGGGCAAGACAAGTGCATGGTATCATTATATGTCAAGACCCGAATTTGTAGAGGCTGAGGCGGATATAAGAGCAATCCAATGGGCAAAAGCATTGAATGTACCGCTTTATATCGTACATCTGGCAAATAAAGAGGGAGTCAAGGCGGTAACGCAGGCGAAGGACGAGGGATATAAGATTTATGCTGAAACCTGTCCGCAGTATCTTGAATTTACCTGTGACGTATACAAGAGAGAGGACGGAAGAAACTTTGTATGTTCACCGCCGATGAAGGGCGAGGAGAGCAGACAGGAATTATGGAAAGCGATTAAACGAGGCGACATCGATACAATCGCAACCGACCACTGCCCGTTCCAGTCATATGAAAAGGATTGGGGCAAGGACGATTTCCGCAAAATCCCTAACGGCTGTGCCGGTATTGAAAATATGTATCCGTATATGCTGTCGGCGGCCAATAACGGTGAAATTACATTTGAAAAGGCGGTTGAGATTTGTTCGACAAATCCGGCGAAGATATTCGGCTGTAAGAATAAAGGCAGTCTGGCAGTCGGCAAGGATGCGGACATTGTTATCTATGACCCGAACAAGGAATTTACAATTACAAACGATAAAATGCACTCGGATTGTGACCATACAATCTGGGAGGGAGTTAAGCTTAACGGCTATCCTGTTCAGACGTATTCAAGAGGCAGACTTGTATATGATAACGGTGAATTTTTAGGCGAACAGGGCTGGGGCAAATTTGTTAAATGCTCGCTTGACTAAAACAGAAAAAATATAAAGTATGGAGATGAGAATGATGAGGATAAACGAGGAATCTGCAAGATGTATGCTTTGTGAAAACAGCGGCTGCAACAAGGCTTGTCCGCATGGGTTTGATGTGGCGAGAGCCATTCGTGCGGTACGGTTTGATAATGCAAAGGAAGCGGGCAGATATATAGATATTGATGTCTGCAACGGCTGTGAGGGATATTGCCAAAAGGAGTGCAAGCATTATGACTTCCCAATCAGAATAAAGCAGATTATAAACAATTTGCCGGAGTATCAGGAAATTAAAAAGCCCGACTTGTCGGTCGACTTTTTGGGAGTACACTGCGAAAACCCGTTTTTCCTTTCATCGTCAATCGTTGCAGGTTCATATGAGATGTGTGCAAAGGCATTTGATATGGGCTGGGCAGGAGTTGTATACAAAACAATCGGATTTTTGATACCCGAAGAAGTGTCACCGAGATTTGACGCAATAGGAAAAGAGGGAACACCGTTTATAGGTTTCAGAAATATGGAGCAGATTTCAGACCACAGTCTGGCTGAAAATCTGGATATACTGAAACGTCTTAAAGAGGATTATCCGAATAAAATTGTGGTAGCGTCAATCATGGGACAAAACGAGGAGGAATGGAGCAAATTATCGGAGCTTGTGACAGAGGCGGGTGTTGATATTATAGAATGTAATTTCAGCTGCCCGCATATGTCGGGTGACGGACTTGGCTCAGATGTGGGACAAAAACCCGAACTTGTAAAGAGATATACGGAGCTTGTCAAGGCTGCAACACATCTTCCCGTACTTGCGAAAATGACGCCGAATATAGGACATATGGAAGTTCCGGCGGTGGCTGCGGTCGAGGGCGGAGCGGACGGTCTGGCGGCGATAAATACAATCAAGAGCTTTACGGGAATTGACCTTGAAATGATGGAGCCGTATCAGGCTATACAAAAGAAATCGGCGGTTTCGGGATATTCGGGTAAAGCGGTTAAACCGATTGCATTGAGATTTATTATAGATATGGCAAAATGCAAGGATTTGAAAGATGTGCCGATAAGCGGTATGGGCGGTATCGAAACATGGCATGATGCGGCGGAGTTTATCGCACTCGGCTGCGGAACGGTGCAGGTTACAACATCGGTTATGCAATACGGTTACAGAATTATTGATGATTTGATAAGCGGTTTGGAGCGGTACATGGCAGAACACAGCATAAAGCACGTTTCGGAAATAGTCGGAATGGCACTTGGCAGTATCGTGCCGACAGATAAGCTTGACAGAGAAACGGTTGTATATCCGATGTTTGATAAGGAAAAATGTACAGGCTGCGGAAGATGCTATGTATCCTGTCGTGACGGCGGTCATCAGGCGATAACGCTGAATAATGCGGATAACAAGCCGTCGCTTGTGGGCGGAAGGTGCGTAGGCTGTCATTTGTGTTCACTGGTCTGTCCGACAAATGCAATCGGAAAGACAAGGAGAGTGAAAAAGCCGAAAACGGCAAAATAGCTTAAAATCCCCGAATAGTGAGGAGTGAGTATAATGGCAATAACTCTTGCAAAATTGTGCGGCGATATAGAGAAAAAATATAATATGTATCTTGTTGCCGGAAAAGGCGGTATGGGAAATGTAGTCAGATGGGTGCATATGGTCGAGGACAGAGAAGTACCGGAATTTCTGCACGGCGGTGAGCTGATATTCACAACGGGTATCGGGCAGATAGACAATTCCGAACTTTTAAACTTTGTGAAAGGCTTGAAAGAGCACAATGCGGTCGGACTTGTGGTAAACATCGGACCGTACATAAAAGAGATACCCAAGAATGTTGTGGAGTATTGCGAGAATAATATGTTTCCGCTGTTCACACTGCCGTGGAATATATACATTATAGATATTACATACGATTTTTGCAGACGTATCATGGATAATGAAAAGTCGGAAACGTCGGCAGTGGAGGCGTTCAAGAGTCTGATTGCACACCCGGAGCAGACAAGCGAATATGTATCTGTATTCGATAAGACGGGATTTAAGGTTATAAACTGTTATACGGTGCTGACGCTCAGTTTCAGTCAGAACAATAAGGATTTTACATCACAGCTTTATATGCAGAATCATAATAAACTGTGGACGGTGCTTGCAAAATCACAAAATCCGTCGGCGATGTTCATGTTAGACAGCAGGCTTGTTGTAATAAGGCAGAATTTCAGCGAGGTGCTGATGGAGCAGATAAATCAGAGGCTGGACAGAATGTTTGAGAATTCCGGCATAAAATATTCGGTCGGCATATCGGAAACGGAGCGTGGCTATCAGGCAGTGCCGCAGCTTTTGCACGAGGCGGATTCGGCACACACCGTTGCCAAATTCAACGGAAAGAAGATGATGTATTACTCCGATATAGGAGTGAACAAGATTTTATTCGGAGTGGAGAATAAGAGTATACTTGCAAAGTATACGGACGAACATTTGGAAAAAATAATAAAGTATGATAAAGAAAACGGAACTGATTTGATTAAATGGTTACGGGAATATCTTGATAATGACGGCAGCATAAAGAAAATAGCGGATAAAAACAATGTGCACAGAAACACCGTCAACGGCAAGATAAAACAGATAAAGGAAGTCTTTGATTTGGATATGAGCGGTGAGGAAAAAATGGAACTCATGCTTGCATTTAAAATAAAGGACATTATAGGTTATATAAAATAAACAATATTGGAGGAATTAAAAATGACAAAATCAGAAGAAATCAAATATAACCACTGTACTTACAATTTGCAGTCATGGTCAAAGCAAAAGGGACTGAATCCTACGCCTATCGAAAAGGCGGAAGGTATATATATGTGGGACTTTGACGGAAACCGCTACACGGATATGTCATCACAGCTTGTAAACCTGAACGTCGGTCACGGCAACAAGCAGATTATCAATGCAATTAAGGAACAGGCGGATAAATACTGTTACATCTCACCGGCATACGGCAGTGAACCGAGAGGCGAGCTTGCAAAAATGATTATCGAGCGTATGCCGGATAATATGGGCAAGGTGTTCTTCACAAACGGCGGTGCGGACGCAAACGAAAATGCGGTTAAGATGGCGAGAATGTACACGGGCAGACAAAAGGTATTTTCAAGATACAGAAGTTATCACGGTTCAACATACGGTGCCGGCAACCTGACAGGTGAGCCGAGAAGATACCCGTTGGAGCCGGGTGCACCGGGATTTGTAAAATTCTTTGACCCGTATATCTACCGTGAAAAAATCAAATTTGAGTCGGAGGAAGCTGCAACTGAATATTATGTTGCAAAGCTTCGTGAACAGGTAATCTATGAGGGTGCGGACAGTGTGGCTGCAATCGTTATGGAAACAATCACAGGTTCAAACGGTGTTATTATTCCGCCTAAGGGATATTTGAAAGGCGTAAGAGCAATATGCGACGAGTTCGGCATTATGATGATTTGCGATGAGGTTATGGCAGGTTTCGGACGTACGGGCAAGATGTTCGCATTCGAGAACTTTGATGTAAAGCCGGATATTGTAACATTTGCAAAAGGTGTAACCTGCGGTTATGTACAGCTTGGCGGCGTATGCGTAAGCAAGAAGATTGCAGAATATTTTGACGACCACCTATTATCATGCGGACTTACATACAGCGGTCACCCATTGGCTTGTGCGGCAGGTGTGGCTTGTTTGAAATATTATGATGATGTGAAAATTCTTGAAAATGTAAATAAGTCGGGCAAGGTTTTGGGTGAAGAACTGGAAAAACTGAAAGCAAAATATAAGGTAGTCGGCGATGTGAGATATATCGGTTTGTTCTCATCAATCGAGCTTGTAAAGGACAGAGAAACAAAAGAGCCTGTCGTAGCATACGGCAAAGACCCGACAGGTATTATGAAATCAATTATCGGCAAGCTTGCCGCAAAAGGATTTATGACATATTCGCATGAAAATATGATTTTGATTTCTCCTCCGCTAATCATTACGGAGGAACAGGTAAGAGAAGAAATGGCGAAGGTAGATGAGGTATTGGCAGAGGTTGAACCACAGCTGCTTTCTTAAAAACAGGAGGTGGACAAATTGGCACAGCGTTATGAAAATTTGAAAATAGGTTCATTGGCGGACTATTTTACACCGAAAAAATTCCGTACCGTCACCGCCACACAAAGTCTGAACGTAGCACCGGGAGTATCGGAAATAAAAGTGGAGATACAGTGCAAAAAGCGAATGAAAAATATACTTAGTTTCAGAATACCGTGGGACGGTGTGGTATATGCCTGTGCGAGGGGTAAAGAGGAACTGAAAGCAAAGCTGAAAACCAAAAAGGAAATAGAAGTCGCATATCTTGTGGACTGGGAGGACAAGTTTTTGTTTGTGGTCCAGCTTGAAGGCAAGGAGGAATTGCCTGTTATGTTTGTAAAGACGGAAGATGTGACGGAATTATTGGAGAATTGTTGGAGAGTTCCAGAGCAGAGATAAACGGACAGAAGGTATCGGGGCTGTGAAACATCGGCTTTGACAGCCCCCATAAATGAAAGGAATGATTTTTATGTATGAATGTAATGTTGAAAGAATGAAAGATAAAATAAGCACATTTAGCAAGTTCGGCGATGCGGGACACGGCGGTATTACAAGATATTCGCTGTCACCGGAGGCTGTTATGGCAAGAAACGAATTTGTAAAGCGTATGAAAGCAATCGGAGCGGAAATTGAAATCGACGACGTTGCAAATATCTATGCGACGTTGCCCGGCAGCGACCCGAACGCAAAGAGAATTGTAATGGGTTCGCACGTTGACTCGGTAAAGAACGGCGGTAACTATGACGGTATTCTGGGCGTTATGTCTGCTATGGAGGTTTTGGAAACTGTTGCGGATAAGAAAATTCCTCATAAGCACCCGTTGACAGCGATGATTTGGACAAACGAGGAAGGCTCATTATATCCGCCGGCAATGATGGTATCGGGTATCGTATGTTATGACTATCTGCCTGAGGACATCAGAGTGAAATTCAAATATGAAGATATGATGGCGTCAAAGAGTATCTTAGACCCGACAAAGACATTCGGCGAGGCTCTTGATAAATCGGGATTTAAGGGCGATAAAAAGTACAGAATTTCTCCGGACAACTATAAGTATATGTTTGAAACTCATATCGAACAAGGCCCTATCTTAGAGGATAACGGCAATGACATCGGTGTTGTTGACTGTGTATTGGGAATGTTCAATTACAGAGTTAAATTCTACGGTCAAGCCGCTCATGCGGGCACATTCCCTATGAAAAAGAGAAAAGACGCATTCTATGCGGCATCACAGGCTCTTTGCTATATCCATGATGAAATTGATAAATTAGGCGTGGAGGATTTGGTTTACACAACAGGCGAGGTTGTATGTCACCCATGTGTACATACGGTTATTCCGGATTTCTTCGATTTCTCTATCGACGCAAGACACGAAGACCCGAAAGTGCTTGAAAAAGTATTGGCAATCGTAAAGAGCTGTGCGGATAAGGAATGGTCAGGCTGTAAGTGCGAGGTTGAAAAGGCATGGAACAGAGATACCGTTTACTGGGATAAAAAGCTTGCCGGCTATGTTAAGGCAGCGGCTGAGGAATGTGGAATTAAACATCAATACATTCATTCGGGTGCAGGTCATGACGCACAATTTGCATCATATATGCTGCCTACAACAATGATATTTGTACAGTCAAAGGACGGTTTGTCACACTGCGAGCCTGAATATTCAACACCGGAGCATTGCACAGAGGGTGCGACAGTAATGCTTAATGCAGTATTGAAAGCAGATGCCGAATAATTATTTGCCGAATAATAAATATGTAGTATAATAATAGTCGGGAGGCATTTGATTTATGAGCAGAGAATTTTATATACCAAAAAAAGTTGTATACGGAGCGAACGCATTGACAGAGGCAATTCCTTATATAGCGAAGATGGGAAAAAAAGCGTTGATTGTAACGGGGAAAATAGTGGTCACTTTGGACGCATTTGCAACATTGACGGACGAGCTTGAAAAAAATGGTGTGGAATACAGCGTATTCACAGGGATTACGGGCGAGCCGACAGATACTATGATAAATGAGGGTCTTGCGGAGTATAAGAAAAATAACTGCGATTTCCTTATCGGTATCGGCGGAGGAAGTCCGCTCGATTCAATAAAAGCGATTGCGGCACTGTCGGTATGCGGCGGTAAGATAAGTGATTATATGGGTAAAACCATAGAGGGCAAAATGCCTCCTATGGCGGCAATTCCGACAACAGCCGGAACAGGTTCGGAGGCAACTCAGTTTACGGTTATAACCGACAGTGAAAAGGATATAAAAATGCTGCTTAAAGGCAGTGTGTTAATTCCCGACATTGCGGTAATCGACCCGAAACTCAGCGTAAGTTCACCGAAAACCATCACGGCGGCGACAGGCTTGGACGCATTAACCCATGCGGTTGAATCGTACACATCGAGAAAGGCTCAGCCGCTTACCGATTCGGTTTCAATCTCGGCGGTAAAGAGAATATTTAAGAATTTGCCGACCGCATACTATGACGGAAATAATTTGGAGGCAAGAAGTGAAATGGCGGTTGCGGCACTTGAAGCCGGAATTGCAATAAATAATGCGTCGGTAACAATCGTGCACGGAATGAGCCGTCCGATAGGTGCATTGTTCCATGTGCCGCACGGTATGTCGAATGCGATGCTTTTGAAAAAATGTATGGCATTTGCGGCGGACGGAGCAGCGGACAGATTTGCGGATTTGGGACGTGCGATAGGTGTAGCGGATAAGTCGGACAGTGACAAGCTTGCAGCGGACAAATTTGTGGACGCATTCGGCGATATATGCGAAAAATGCGAAGTGCCGACATTGAGCGAGTATGGAATAGACAAGCAGAAATTCTTTGATGCAATGGATAAGATGGCTGACGATGCACTTGCAAGCGGAAGTCCGTCAAATACGCAGAAAGCGGTTACAAAGGAAGACATATTAAATATTTACACAAGCTTATGGGATTAAGTCATAATATATCATTCTAAAAATCCCCTCTTGTGTCGTTGATGCGATACAAGAGGGGATTTTACTATTATTGCCGTGCTAATGATATTAGTTTATTTGGGAAATATAATCTGTATGAGTTTCTAATTTTCTGTATCGGCTTGGGTGAAAAGAATATTGATAAATTGGTTTATTGCTTTCTTTGATAATTGATATAATTTCGCAAGGCAACTTGCCAAGAATAACAATAAAATTTGGATTAAGCAATTCTATTTCTTTCAAGATATAATTTTTATATAAAACTGCATAGTTTTCAAGCTGTTTGAAAGAACAGGACGAAAATCCGCCGCGTTTGTTTATATTCATATATCCGCACAGGTGAATGGTAGTTTTAGTGTTTTGAAAATTGTTTATAATGTTGTTTAAACAATTAAAATATTTTGTTTGTGCAGCTCTGTCACGTTTTCGATTTTTGACATCAGTATAATCTTTAATGTAATATTTTCCGCTCATTTTTGCTTTTACAACTTCTTTAAGCCAAAAATAATTATCGGAGATTTTTCCGCTTACATTTGATTCTTTGCATATGAACAGAATATTTGCTTTTTCTTCCTCTCCCAAATACCCATCATGACAAAAGCTGCCTTTGAATTCATCATAATCGGGAATGTTATCTTTTTCATCTGCCGGTGCAGTTTTGGAATAACTTTCTTTACATTCGGTATTGTGTCGCTCTTTCCATTCTTCAAACAATTCATTAATAGTTTTATAACTTTTCTTTTTTAATTTAAAAACCATTTTAATACCACCCATACTTTCAAATTTTATACAATTACAAAATATATTTCACCTATAAATACTAAAAATCCGCCGCAATTTCTGCGGCGGATTTTTGTTATCCGAGATTAAATTTTATCTTTTGTATCTTTTGAAATGTCTGTTGTTTTTGAATAATTAACATCTTTAAGCGAACCGCCAGAAACATATTCCAATTCTTCCGTGCTAAGTTCTTCACCGTTATCATTAGTGGTTACATTTTTCTTTTCGTCTGACATTATAAATTCCTCCTTTAAATTTAATCATTGTTTAGGTTTTCTGAAAATCTTTGAATAATGGCTGCCGTTTCTGCTCTCGTAGCATTGTTTTGAGGTTTAAACGCATTTGTGTCATCGCCTGTCATAATACCTTTTAGTTTGCAGAACATAACCGCCTCAGCTGCCCATTCGGAAATATCGGCAATATCCGTATAATCCACATGAATAGCCCATGCACCTTTCGGAGCAATGTCTTTTATTTTAGCATATCTGAACATAATCGCTGCAATTTCTTCCCTTGTGATATTATCGTTAGGGGCAAATTCTGTTTCGGAAATACCTTTTACGATACCTTCGCTTGCAGCCCAACGCAATGCTTCTGCATAATATTCGCCGGTTTCAATATCATTGAAAGCTACGTCAAAATCTGTCTGCGGCATACCTTCCGCTCTCCAAAGGATTGTTACAAGCATTGCTCTTGTAAGCGGAGTTTCAGGTGCAAATTCATCTTCCGAAACACCGTTTAGCAATTTGTTGTCATATGTATATTTTACTGAGTTGAAGAACCAATCGTCCGCTGAAACATCTTTAAACGGCAGTTTATTGTCAGATTCATCAGGAGTTATTGTGTTCTCTGTCCATTTTGCGTAAAGAGTAAGGTCAGAGGTTACTTTTGTTTCCGATGTGAACGGGACAGTTAATGCTTCATCTGTATACCAACCCTCGAATGTGTAACCGTCTTTTGTCGGAACAGGAATATTTGAAACAGTTCCGTCCTTGTTCACCTTGACAGTTCCGTTTTCACTGCTGTTTGCGGAGTTAAATGTTACGGTATACTGTGTTATTGCAGAACCGCCACCGCCGCCACCGTGACCGTGACCTCCGCTGTTGGTTGTTGACGTTACATTTACCGTCGCTGTAACCGTGATAAGTTTGTCGGACGGAATAAGTTCTTTCCAGTCGGTCTTTTTAGGTTCGCCCGATGAGAAATCAATCTTTTCTTCATTAGGAACGATAATACCTGTCAATGTAGCAGTACCCTTGCCGTCCGCAACAATCATATTGTCATAGTTAATATGAGCAACGTTGCTGTCGGAGCTTTCAAGCCACATAACCATAAGTGAATTTTCATCAGCACCCTCGATTGCAGGCTGAATATCTGTCTTTTCTCCTGCCTTCATTGAATATTTGCCGTTGTTATCAAAAGTAACTCCTGTAACCTTGGCAAGTGCTTGTATAGCCTCATTGCTGAATGTTTTTTGTACAGTTCCGTCATAGCTTGTCAGGGTTTCGCTGCCGGATACTGCGTTTACGGTTACATTTGCATTGCCTACACCGCTGTCATTTAATACATATGCACTGTCGGGAACATTAAGTTCTATTTCAACATTTTGCGTTTCATTGGCACGAAGAATACCGATGTTTGCACTGCCTACTTCATTTTTACCAACTATTGCTGACAATACAAGATTATCTGCGTCAGCATTTCCGCTGTTTGTCAAAACTGCACGGTATATAACTTTTTCACCGTTATATCCGTCAGATACAATGCGTTCGATTTTGCTGTCGGTAAGCTTAACATCACTCTTTTGTTCAAGCTTTGTGCTTACCTTGTCTGCCTCATCAACAAAGGCTGTAAATTCGATATTTGAAATATCCTCCGGAAGAGTTACATTACACTCTGCGGTTGCCGACATTCCGCCCGGTATCGGCTTTGTTATCTTAGCGGTAACAGGGTCTGCACCGTTCATTTCAAATGTAACGGTTATCGGATTATCCTCCGACGCATTTTGTGTCTGCAAGCCCTCGTTTGCAACTGTTGCACGAAGTGTTACGGTCGCAAGCGGCTGCGGTACTTCATCTGTAACAGTGATACCCGTTGCTTTGATTTTCGAGAACGGTGTGTGTTTCAGATAAACAAAAGATGTATTGCTCTTATCCGAATAATTGCCCTTTGCACTTACTGCAAAAATTTCTCCGTTCAAAGCCGTTGCACCGATACCCGAATAGTATTCACCCTCTTTTGCATTTGTCAGCATGATAGGCTCGCTCCAACTATTTTCGGATACATTAGTATTGTCATCGGCATTTTCATCATTGCTTACTTTGTCGGTGCCGTTGAACATAGCGGTCATAATCTGTCTTGAACCGTCCACCGAATCTGTCCAGAACAGATACATCTGTCCGTCAGAGGATACCTTAACATCATAATCCATAGGATTGTCGCACTCTGCGGCAGTTTCCGCATTGGCAATTACTGTTTCGGTGACTACCTTTTCTGTCGGAGTTTCAGCGTTTTTATCGCTTGTTTCGTCAAATACATATTCTTCACGGTCATATTGGAATACATAGTATTCATTGTCGCCGTCAGTAATCTTTTTAAATTTATTATTTTTGATAAGGTCGCTCACGTCAAGATACTTAATTGCACCGTGTTCCGCAAGTTCTGTTTCGGTGCCGCTGCCGTTTTCGGGCAAGGTTTCGCCGAAGAACAGATATGTCGCATTATCGGAACGTGCAAATTTCGGTGTAGTGTATGCGGCACTTTCAGGTGTTACACGAATAATATGCGTAAAGCTGTTTTCCGCAAAGTTGTATATCTGCATGAATACGTCACGGTCAGCCAATGTATTAAGGTTTCCGTCCCAGTCAACTGTCCATGCAAACAATGCAAGACTGTTGTAGTCGATAGCGGTGCTGTCTACCACTCTCGGAAGTTCGCCGTTTGAATTTATTCTTGTGTCAAGGAAACGCTGACCGTACCAGTCTTTTTTATACTGTTCCTTATCGGTTTCACCCGCAAGTTCATCATCTGTATAATCGTCGGCAGTACTCCATCTTCCGTTTTCATAGAACATATACGCATTTGCCGAGTAAGCGTTTGATATATCATCTACCTTTTCCAGATTATCATATTCTGTCTTTGTGTAGTACAGGATAATTTTGTCGGTAGCTTTATCATATGCGGCGTGTGCCATTGTATCGGCACAATAGTCGCCGTCGGTAGTTTTTGTCACCTGCATTACGTCACTCGGTTGTAAAGTTTCCTTATCAAAGAATGCCGCTTTGATATTCATGGATTTTAGTGCGTCTTCAACAGTAGCACCGTCTTCCAATACTTTATCGGCAGATGACCATGTGATAAGAATTCTGCCGTCACCCAAATCGCAAAGGTTCGGATAATCGTCAAGAGTTCCGTCATCATCAAGTATTTTCGGAACTGACCATCTATTGTTATTGTATATCGAATAGTAAACAGTTCTTCCGTTTACGGCACTTCTTTCGGTGTTATCACTGATAAATACCATAAGAAGTTTGCCGTCACCCAAGTTTGCAAGTTTCACATACGGGCTGTCTGTGATACCGTTCATAAGAACGTTTTCACTTGTTCCCGAAGATGCGTCAGCTGCCATCAGAGCGGTATTGTCGTCCTCGCCGAACCAGCTGCTTCTGTTTGCAAGATATTCTTTTGAAACAGGTTTGTCAAGTACAAGTTTTTCATCGCCGTCAACCGAGAAATAATCGCCAATCGACAAAAGCGATGCTGCATTTGCGTAGTCAAAATCTATATGACCGTCTGTACCTTCGGTGTTGAACATTTTCACTGTCGTATTGTAAAGCGATTTTGAATAAACCTCAAAATTGAACAGCTGTATACCCCAGCCGAGGTCAATGGTCATATCACCGTAGGAATTTGTTCGTGCCTCGGTGAACTGGAAGTCCATATCAAAGCTGAACCACGCATTACCTGTTACAAATATGATACCAAATCCGATGCCGAGAGCAACAGATACTTTCGGATTTATGAATAAATATCCCTCTCGTCTTACTGAATTATTGAATTCCTTGAACATTCCGAATTCTTGTGTGCTATATTTTACAGCGTCTTCTGTTTCGTAACTGTCCTGATAATCAACATACATATGGTAGACGCCTATAACATCGCCTTCAAGTTTACATCTGACAAGTATGCTTAGACCGATAGGAAGTTTTATCTTTTGGCTTGCATCTATACCGATATTAATTGTGTTATAGAATACAAGGTCCTCAAAGTAAGTGTTTCCGTCACGTCTTGACGAAAGAGTAAGATTAAAGCCGATACCCGGAGTTATTGACCACTTAAATCTGCTCTTTGTTGCATATTTGCTTGGGTTAGGCGGCTGTACACTCTTGCACTTACCGTCATAAAGCTTTTTCAAATAATCTTTTAGTTCTTCTTCATCTTTTTGTTTTTTGTTTCTTGTCTTTAATTTATAGAATTCATCGGAAAAACCTAAACTGTAATCGGTTTTCAGCCAGGTGAATTCCTGTGCTTTCTTTTTATCCACACCCTCAGGAGTGTATGAATAACTGTTTTCATCAAATCCGCTTATCTTGCCGATGTCAATATCGCCAAGAGGATTGCCGATAATATCTTCAACAACACCGCTTGTAAGCATACTTTCCAAAGATGAACTTCCGATAAGTGGGAATATGAACTCGGCAAGGTCCAGTTTTGCGGTAAAGTAATAGCCAAGGTCGATTAAATTTGTCCACTCGTTGTTTTGGTCGGCAAATTGTGCATAGATTTTATAACCCGACTGCATATCCTTTTTCGGGTTAAAGCTAAGATATGCCGTAAGTTCATTGCCGTTTGTTTCAACGCTTGTGGTATAGCCTTCTCTGCCTTCAAGTGCAAATCTTTCGTTTCCCTCGCCGTCATAGATAAAGAAACGTGCATTTGCAGGTACGATGGCACTGTCGCTTGAAACAGTTGCAGCGATTGTCAGAGTATCATCATTTGTGGTGATGAAATCGTCCGAGATAGCATTTCTTGTGTTGTCATAGTACACTTCAAGACCTGTTGCGTTAAATTTTGACAATGCGTCAAGTCTTATATATGTATCTCTTTGAAGTTTTGATATTGTGTTGTATGTATAGCCGTCAGCGGTAACTGTTGTGCTGACATTTCCGGCAGACGGAAGGTCGCTGCATGATATAGAGTATCTGCCGTTGCCGTCGGTCTGACCGATAAATCCGCCTACATCTACATATGTTGCGGAAACAGGAATATCGTCCTCATTTGATTTTATATTGTTTGCAAGCTGATAGAAATTTTCGGGAGCACGCACAACCTTACCTGTTTTTAAACCTGTTCCGGCAGATGTTTTCGGCAGGAAGTAATAGTCTAAAATAAAGTTATCCTGGTCAAGCTTGCCCGAAATTTTGTTGCCGTATACTTCGTCCGGCATAGAACTTTTACTGTGGATTTTTTCGGCTTCTGCCGGCGAGATATATCCGTCGTTGTTTTCATCGCCTGTCATGTTTACCCATTGGGTATAGTAGCCTTGCGGTGCGATTGCTGTAAGCGACCAGTTCATGCCGATAAACGGATTTTCAAATGCAAGATTACCGTCTTTGTCAGTGCCCTTTATCGAAGATGCGTCTTCGGTGATTGAATCTGACGGAATGACTGCATTGGTAAGTCCGTTTTCACCCTTAAATGCGGCGGGGATACTCTCTTTTTCGGTCGGGAAATATCGCACGTCAAAAGTCTGCTCGCCCGTTGCGGGTTTTAAGGTCATGTTTTCGGTGGCGATAATATCGGCTTTTGCCGGATTGTCAGCCGTAACCTTTTCGCCTTCGGGAACGGTACTGCTTGAAATTGTATCGCCTGTTTTATAGTATGTAATACCGTTTCGGCTGCCGTCTGCACTGCTCCAATATACACCGTTTGCCGTTCTTGTGGAAACAGGCTGTGTCTGAACACGAATTACAGAGTATTTCGGAACGTCAGCATAGTAATAGTCAAGCCGGTTTTCATAAGAACCTTTCTTTACATTGTTGTTGTCAAAGGCTTCAAGTATATTTGCAATATATGACGCTTTGTTGTTTTTGTCATATTTGCCTTTTGTGTCGGCTGTGCTGTCGTCACGGTCTGTATTTTCAAATCTGATTTCGGTCATTTCCTGTGCAAAAACAGGGAATATTTTAAAGGTCTGGTCAGAATGAACACCGTCGATAACTCCCTTATCACGCAAGGTTCTGATAAAGTCCGAATTTGGTGTAAAGGTTATTTTGCCGTTGTCAGCCGCAACGTAATATACATTCTTGGTTATATATTTTCCGTCATATAGTGTATGCGGAGTAAGTGTATTTTTTGCAAAGTACACACCTTTTAAATAAATGCCTTTTGATTTGTTGCTTTCTTCATTTGCGGCAGATATTGTAACCTGTTCGGTATTGCCGCCGTAAAAAGCGGAAACGCTATCATTGCCTCTCTTTACTACAACGCTGCCCGGATTATATACTCTGGCTGTTTCACCGTCATAGTAAGTGTCATAAACATTAGGTGTACCCTGTGTAAAATCATATACCTTACGGTTAAAATTCTCTACCGAATTTTGCAAATCCATGGTATATAATGCGTGGTTAAAACGAATCCAGTCAAGCTGTGCCTCCGGATTATGATATCCGGCTTCATTTGCTTTAACCGCAAATTTCAGATATGCCGAATCGCCTGTATTGGAGAATGAAAGCGTGCGTTCAGTCCAATTACTGTTTCCGGAAAGACGTATGCTGTCTGAACTGCCGTTGAAAGTCTGGTCTGTGTCTGTTTCAAAATATGTGTAATATCTTTGGTATTTTGAATTAAATCCACGGTTTGTGTTTGTAATATAAGAACTGTAAGTAAGGCTTTTTGTGCCGGTAAAGTCAAGTTTACTATTGCTGACCCACATAGAATATTGTCCGCTGGCATATTGCTTGACAAACAAATTGCCGCCCGATTCCCATGCGTTACCGTCGCCGTGCACCTCTTTTTTCCAGCCGCCCGGAATTGCGATACCACCGTTTTCGGGCGACCATGCCGCACTTCCGAGTATTGTATTGGAATTGTCGGCAAGAGATACATCGTTTGACGAAAGCGGTGCTTGTTCATCAGATGAAATATTAACGGTTGTGTAATAATTGCCTACATCGGCACTTGTTTCGGATTCAAGACGAATACCGAATTTGCCGTTTTTATCAAAATTTGTTGCCCGTACTTTTACTTTCTTTTCGGTTTCACCCGGTACAAATGCAATCGGTTTATACTCAAAATTTTCGTACGAATCCGCATCAGCAGTATCCTTTACGGTAGACACATAAACAGTAGCAAAATATTGTGTACCGCCGCTTCTTCTTACAGTAACGTATCCTTCGGGAGCATTTGGCGTAAGTGTAAGATTATCGCCGGCAAGGTCGAACTGTGCCTTTTCGGCATCTTCATCATCAATGATTGTAACATATGCAGTAGCGTTTGCCGCCGTCATAGTTTCGGCATTGTCCGTACCCATAAGGGCAATCATGAATATTTTATTCTGCTCGGCAGCGTCATTATCAAAAACTTTTACGGTGATTGTTTTTTCGGTTTCACCCTTTTTGAAATGAACAATACCTGCCGCACCTTCTGCCACAAGGAAATAGTTATACATATCGTCAAGAGTATTCTTTACGGCAGTTTTGGTTTCGGTGTCGTCATTATTGTCGGTAATGTTAAGATATGCTCTTTGAGCGTCATGCAGGGAAGAACCTGTGCTTGTTTGTTTCTTATCCGTGTTTACGGGAGCAGTGTCTGCTTCGGAATTTTCCGAAAGATTGACGCTGATTGCGGTTTCGTCTGAATTATTGTTTTCTTCGGACGGTGCAATTTCTGTATCTTCACCGACATTTTCGGCTTTATCGGAAATTTCCGCAAAATCGTCTGTGTCGCTTTCATATTTTAAATCGGTAACAGACGGTTTTTCACCGTACACTTTTTCAAGCGTTTTGCCGTTTGAATTAACTATCTCGTAATCATCGCCGTAGGACGAAAGAAAATCGGCTGCTTTGAAAGAAACGTCAGCCTCTGAATTTCCGTCACCGTGACGTAGTATTTTGATTTTGAGTTCACCGGCATTTTCTTTAATTTCATATTCGGTTGCGTCAAAATCAAAGTATGAGCGTTCGCCGTTGTCTTCTGCCGCCGCAAAGCATGACGGTGCAAAAGAAAGCAGCATACTCATGCAAAGTATGGCACTTATAATTTTTTTTGCGTAAGTTATCATTTTGTTTTAACCCCCATTTCATTTTTTTGTTATACGAAAACTGCTGTCATATTTTCGTGCTATGCTATTTTGCCTGATTATCACCCTCCCTAAAACAGTTTACAGTTCTTATAAATATTAGTTTATTGCAACATTTTGCATAAATGTTATATCTGATTTTAGTGTACCATAAAATTGTCAAAAATACAATTAGTAGATGGAATAAAAATATAAAAAAACTTTTGATAAAAGCACCGCCTGCGGGCGTGGGAATAAGGTAGCATTTTTGATTTTTCGTCATTGCGTTTTTACGCAATTTCCTACAAATTAAAAAAATGTATAATGAAAATTTATTAACGATAGTTTTGTTGTATATTTTACATAAGTATGGTACAATAATATAATAATGAGAAGAAAGGCACGATAATATATTATGAAAGCATTGATAACGGGAGCAAGTTCCGGAATGGGGCGTGACATGGCGTACATTTTGTCTGAAATGGGATATGATATAATTGCGGTGGCACGCCGTACAGACAGATTGGAACAGCTGAAAAAAGAATTAAAAACGAATGTCGAAGTGATAAGCTGTGATGTATCCGATGAAAAGGAGTGCAGACGGCTTATAGAATGTGCGGGGGATATAGATATACTTATAAATAATGCGGGGTTCGGGGTATTCGGCGATTTTTGCGACAATGACCTTGACGCTGAATTAAAACTAATCGATACCAATTTAAAAGCGGTGCATATATTAACAAAACTGTATTTAAAAGAATTTGTGAAAAAGGATAGGGGATATATATTAAATGTAGCGTCAGCGGCGGCATTTTTCCCCGGACCGCTTTTTGGGGCATATTATGCGTCAAAATCGTATGTATTGCGTTTGTCGCAATCAATAGCGGAGGAACTTAGACGAAAGTCAAGCAATGTAAGTATCAGCGTGTTGTGTCCCGGACCTGTTTCAACCGAGTTCGGACAGGTGGCAAACGTAAGCTTTGGAGTTAAAGGAAAAGGAATTTCACTCGAAAGCATGGACGTTGCACGATATGCGATTGACAAGATGTTCAAGAGGAAACAGGTTATAGTGTCGGGAAGTATGATGAAAACAGCAGTATTTTTAAGACACATTCTATCTGACAAAATACTTGCAAGAGCGGTGTATAATATTCAGCATAAAAAATGCAGTACAAAAGAAGATAAGTGATTGATAATCAAATTTAATCCAATAATAAAAAAATAGCGTAGCAGTTTAATATTGCTATGCTATTTTTTAATGCGAAATTTATCAATCATATCGGACATGGAGAGACACATATATCTAAAACGGGTGAGATATATGGATAATAATTTGGACAGTGAATTTCAGTATCAGCTTACAATGTCGCTTGTTCGGCAATTAAGACGAAACGGTACAATTTCCGAAAGTGAGTACAAGCGGATTGAGGCAATTATGCTTAAAAAGTACAAACCGATTTTGGGTACATTATTATCGGGAAACAGTTTGAATGATATGTAAAGCATTTTAAACTAAAAATGTTATACATCTAGTAACGAATTTACCATGCTTTCACCAACAACAATAATTCCGTTCCTGTTTAATAAATCGGCACAGATACCGCTGCCGTCGGTTAAAGTTCCCGAATGAGTGCCGTCATATATTTTCCCAAATCCGCATGACGGACTGCGTTCCTTCATAACCGCATATTTGCAGCTGTAAAGACGGGCAAGTCTAAGCACTTCCTCCGCTCCACGCATATATTCTTTGGTCACATCAAGACCGTCTTTTGTTATCACTTTATCTCCGCTAATCTCTGCCGGAACTCTCGGCGTTGCAAGACCGCCGTATATTTCGGGGCAGACGGGGATAAGAGTGTGACGCTCCATAAGTTTCAGCACATCGCAGTGCATTTCGCTTTTTCCGCTGTATCTGCAATTTACGCCAATCAGACAGGCACTGACAAGTATATTCATACTGTCACCGCCTTAGGATAAACGTTCTTTGAAATCATCATATCCGAATGTTTTAATTGTCTTAAATTCATCATTTTTTGTGTACAGCATAATAGACGGCAGCGGCATACCGTTGAATGTATTGTTCTTTACCATGCTGTAATGTGCCATGTCGCAGAACACAAGCTTGTCGCCGATTTTAAGCGGCTCGTCAAATGAATAATCACCGATAATATCGCCGGCAAGGCAGGTAGGTCCGCCAAGACGATAGGTATATTTTTTCTCGCCGGGCATACCCGAATTTATTATATGCGGACGGTACGGCATCTCCAATACATCGGGCATATGACAAGCGGCTGATGTATCCATTATAGCCAAATCCATATTGTTTTTGTTAAGCTCCAAAACCTCCGACACAAGATAACCCGTATTTAATGCAACCGCCTCGCCCGGTTCAAGATATATCTGCAAATCGTATTTATCTTTCATATAATTGATACATTCAATCAAGGTTTCAATATCATAATCGGGACGTGTAATGTGGTGACCGCCGCCGAAGTTAAGCCATTTCATTTTATAAAGGTACTTGCCGAATTTTTCTTCAACAACCTTTATTGTGTTTTTCAGCGTATCGGAGTTCTGCTCGCACATGGTGTGAAAATGCAGACCGTCAATCTCGTCAATAACGCTCTCGTCAAAATTTGCAAGCGTTGTGCCAAGACGTGAATTTGTAAAGCACGGATTGTATATATCGGTTTCAATCTCGGAATATTCGGGATTTATGCGAATACCGCACTGAATATAATTTTCGCTGCTACGCACCGTATCTTTAAATTTGTTCCACTGCTCGCATGAATTGAACACTATATGGTCGCATATTTTCACAAGCTCTTTCATTTCACTTTCCTTGTATGCCGGAGCAAATACATGGGTTTCTTTGCCGAACGGCTTGCCCATTTCTTCATATCCGAGTTTTGCCTCAAATATACCGCTTGCCGTTGTTCCACAAAGGTATTCGGCGATAAGCGGATACACCGAGAACATGGAAAATGCTTTTTGTGCAAGCAGAATTTTTGCACCTGTCCTGTCCATAACATTTTTCAGTATTTCCAAATTTTTAATCAATAATCTTTCGTCAACTATGTATGACGGTGTAGGCACTTTATTAAAATCAATCTGTTTCATTTTTTGCTCCTTTAAATTTATTTCGGCATTTTTCACAGTAACCGTAAAGCTCCAATTTGTGCGATGTTACGGTGAATTGGCTTGTATCCATTTTTACATCATGCAATGGGCACATATCAATGTGCGTAATCTCATTGCACCCAAGACAGACCGCATAGTGGCGGTGCTGATTGCCGGTAAGCTCATAATAGTAGCAGTCGCTGTCATTTATAACCGATTTCTGCACAATGCCTTTTTCGCAGAAAAGCTCCAAGGCACGGTATATTGTGGATAATGACATATCTTTTAAACGAACGTGCAGAGCCTCGGCGGTAATCGGTATTTCTTCCTTTTCGAGTTCGTGAATTAAGATTATACGCTGTTTGGTCTTTTTTATTTTTGCCTGTTCAAACAAATCGGATACATCAGACATTACAATCAATCCTTCCTAATTTTTATTCCTGTTTGCAAACATAAGAATAATCAATACAACCACTCCTATAAGTACAATAGTTCCGCCCGGTTTCAAGTCAAGATAATACGAAAGGAACAATCCCGATATTGTAAAGCAGAATGCAAATATAACCGAATATATGAACGTCTGCTTGTAGCTTTTGGCAATCATCATTGCACAGGCTACGGGGATAACCATAAGCGATGATACCATAAGTGCTCCTACGGTTCTCGACGCAACCGAAACGGTGATAGCCGTAAGCACCATGAACACAAAATTTATCCCACGCACGGGCATACCGGTAAGATATGCCGCCTCCTCGTCAAATGTTATGTAAAACAATTCTTTGTACAAAAGATAAGACGCAATAATAACAACAATGCAAAGTCCTACGGTAAGATAAAGTTCAAAATCCGATATGGCAACGATTGAGCCGAACAGGAAACTGTTAAGGTTTGTACTGCTTTTTATAAATCCGGAGAACACCGCCGTAAGACCGACACCCGCCGACATGACAACGGAGGTGGATATTTCAGCATATTTGCCGAACGCACGTCTGAAACCTTCGATAGACATTACAGCAAACAGCGAGAATATTATTGCTCCCAAAATAGGATTGATGCCGACCATAAGACCGAATGCAATACCTGCAAGGGCAGAGTGGGAGGTGGCGTCACCGATATTGGATAATCTTTTTAAAACTATAACAACGCCGATACACGGTGCGATTATTGATATAAGAATTGCGACAAGAAATGCTTTTTGCATAAAGTCGTACTGAAAAATACTAAGCATGATTGTGGTATCCGCCTTTCATAAGTTTTGCAAGTTCGTCCACACTGAGGTCATTTTTGTTGTAAAAACTAGCACAGCCGTCGGTGTGGAGCACCAGCAGTTTGTTGGCAAGCGTGACCAGTGACGGTGTGTCATGATTGGTCATAACTATTGTAATGCCTTGTGCGTTGAGCTTTTTTATAATGTCGGTTATGGCGTCAACCGATGGTGCGTCCACACCGACGGTAGGCTCGTCAAGGAACATCAATTCCGGATTGTTCACAAGAATTCTTGCGATAAATATTCTCTGCTGCTGACCGCCCGACATTTTGCCGATAAGCCTGTTTTCAAATCCGCTCATGCCGACAACTTCAAGAGCCTTTTTCATAGCCTCGATATGCTCCTTTTTCGGCTTTCCGAACAAGCCTATTTTAGAATACAGATTTGCTAAAATAACTTCTTTCACCGTTGCGGGGAAAGATGAATTGAAAGAATTGGCTTTCTGTGAAACATAGCCTATTTTAGAATAATCTTTAAAATTCTTTCTCTCCTCGCCGAAAAGCCTAATACTTCCGCTGTTATACTGCAAAATTCCCAAAATCAGTTTAATTAAGGTGCTTTTGCCCGTACCGTTCGAGCCGATTATCCCCAAAAAATCGCCCTTTTCGAGCGATAGATTGATATTCCTTAAAACAGTCGCATCGGAATAAGAAAATTCCAAATCTTTTATTTCCAAAACATTATCCATTGTCAATAGTCCTTTCAAATCATTCGCATAATGCTTTTTTCAGTGCTTGCAGATTATTTTCCATAACGGTAAAATAGTCCTCCGAACCGCTTTCAAACGGGCTTAGTACAAGCACCTCGCCGCCGATTTCGTTTGCGGCGGTATCGGCAAGTTTTGTGTCCCCGCTGTTTTCGGCAAATACATATCTTATATTGTGCTCTTTTGCAAAATTAACTATCTCCGCCATCTTTGCAGGGGACGGCTCACTATCCGCCATAACTCCCTCGATACCAATCTGCTCCAAGCCGTACGCATTGCACAAATATCCGTATGCTTCGTGCGACACTATGATATATTTTGTTTTTGCATTTTGCAAAACTTGTTTGTATTCATTGTCAAGATTTTCCGCCTTTTCTTTGAATACGGCTAAATTCTGTTTGTAGTAGTCCGCATTTTCACTGTCGGTTTTGCATAATTCATCGGTGATTGACTGTGCCTGTATGACGGCGTTTTTCGGGTCAAGCCATACATGGGGGTCGTGACCGCCGTGTGAATGTCCGTCATCGTTTTCGTGTACATCAACATCAATCTCGGTAATATCCTTTGACGCCTCGACTACATCAAGTCCGCTTTTCGCCGAATTAAGCACATCGCTTACCCATGTTTCCATATCGTCACTGCTGTATACAAAAATGTCGGCTTTCTGCAATTTGACAATATCGCCGGCGGACGGCTCCCAATCGTGCGGTTCTGCACCGCTCGGCATAAGACATTCCACGTCAGCTTTGTCGCCTGCAATTTCTTTTGTAATCTGATACATTGCATTGAAAGATGTATATACAACGGCTTTGTCCGAATTGTCGGAGTTTTGCACGTCTGCCCCGCATGAGGACAGCAATAAAGTTAAAATCAGGCTGAATAATATCAATAGATGTTTCATTTATTTCTCCTTTAAAATTCTATGTTTTTCGACTTGTTGCGAATTATTCGCAATTAGATTGTATAACTTTATATCAAATTTGTCAAGTTAAAAATAAATTTTTGTATTATGCTTGAAAAATTAAGCATAATAACGTATAATCAATTATAGTAATTATTTTTTTGAAAACAGGGGGTTTTATCTATGGGTAAAGCGTTAATTATCGGAGCCGGCGGTGTTGCCGGTGTTGTTATACACAAATGCTGTCAAAACTCTGATGTATTTGAGGAGATTTGTATTGCGAGCAGAACAAAATCAAAATGTGACGCATTTAAGAAAAAACTTGACGGCGGAAAAACAAAAATCTCAACCGCACAGGTTGATGCGGATAATGTTGATGAATTGGTTGCTCTTATCAATGATTTTAAACCTGACATTGTAATCAATGTTGCACTTCCGTATCAGGATTTGACTATTATGGACGCTTGTCTTGCAACAAAAACGGATTATATGGATACTGCAAACTATGAACCGCTTGACACAGCAAAATTTGAATACAAGTGGCAGTGGGCATATCAAGACAGATTTAAAGAGGCTGGAATTACAGCACTTTTGGGCTGCGGATTTGACCCTGGTGTAACGGGTGTATTCTCGGCATATGCACAAAAGCACCAATTTGATGAAATCAACGAAATTGATATTCTTGACGCAAATGCAGGCGACCATGGCTATCCGTTTGCGACAAACTTTAATCCGGAAATCAATATCCGTGAAGTAAGTGCAAAGGGCAGTTATTGGGAAAACGGAAAATGGATTGAAACAGAGCCGATGGAAATTAAGAGAGTGTACAACTTCCCCGAAATCGGTGAAAAGGATATGTACCTGTTGCACCATGAGGAATTGGAGTCGCTTGGCAAGAATATTAAGGGCATCAAGCGTATTCGTTTCTTTATGACATTCGGACAGAGTTATCTTACACATTTGAAGTGTCTTGAAAACGTAGGTATGACATCTATCGAGCCGATTGATTTTGAGGGCAAGAAGATTGTACCGTTGCAGTTCTTAAAAGCCGTACTTCCGGACCCGTCTACATTAGGTCCCCGTACAGTTGGTAAAACCAATATCGGCTGTATATTCAAGGGCAAAAAGGACGGCAAGGAAAAGACATATTACCTGTACAACGTATGTGACCATCAGGAATGTTATAAGGAAGTAGGCTCACAGGCTATTTCTTACACAACAGGTGTACCGGCAATGATTGGTGCGATGATGGTTATGACAGGCAAGTGGAAAAAGCCGGGCGTATACAATGTTGAAGAATTTGACCCGGACCCATTCATGGACGCATTGAACAAATTCGGTTTGCCGTGGCACGAAAGCTTTAACCCTGATTTGGTGGATTAATCTTTAATGTATGACAATATAAAAGTAAATTGAAAATTGCGGAGATAATGGAATGAAAAAGTATAGTTTGTTAGTTATTTGCATGGTTCTCGTAATTTTGTTGGTCAGTTGCAGCAATAAAGCAATATCGAATGTAAAGATTGATTTTGGAAATTCATCAATATATACAGAAAAAGATATGAATGATGCAATAGAGGTAATTGAAAAAGAATTTAATTCGTGGGAAGGGTGCGAATTATATAGCCTTTCATATTCATCAGATGATGTTTGTACAGATGCGGACAATATTGCATGGATGAATGATTTGAAAAAAGCTAATGATAACAGTCAGGTTTTTACGCAATGTATTATGTTTGACAGTAGGTTTCGCTCTCCGAAAAAAGGCGGCGGAGCATGGAATCCGAATGAAGAATATACTTGGTCATGGTGGCTGGCTCGCAGTGAAGGCGGAGAATGGAAGCTGATGACATGGGGATATTGATATGTAAAAATCGATTTGTCAGATATATGAAAAATAGTCACAGAGTTTGATACTGTGACTATTTTTTTGTGCTAATTACTTTAAATCTCTTATACTGATATATTTTGGCACACCGTTTTCGTAGTTTGGATATATCTCGCCTTGAACAAGCGGAGTGACATATTCCATAAACAAATCGGTAACCCCCGTACCGTCCGCATTGATAAATTCTCTCGGCACGCAATTTTCGGTGTTGGCGATTTTTTCGATGTCGGCGGCGGTTAATTCTACCGCATACGGTACGCTTGACAATCTTCTGACCGATACCATTTTTCCGCTTTGACCGCCGAGAGCGAGTTCCACCGCTTTCTGACCGATAGCGAATGCCTCGTCAATATCTGTTTTAGAAAGTAAATGTGCCGCACTTCGCTGCAATGTATTTATCTCAACCGAACGTACCTTGCAGCCGAGCTCCTGTTTGATTATGTTTTCCAATACCTTGCCGCTGCCCGACAATGCTTTGTGTCCGAAACAATCAACGGTATCATCTCCGAACACGTCACATACAAGATTGCCGTTCTCGTCCTTTATACCCTCTGAAATTGCGACAATTACGTTTTTGACAGACTTTAATTGCTCCTTGACATCGGATATAAACTTGTCTTTTGAAAACGGTATTTCGGGGAAATATATTAAATGCGGTGCAAAGCCGTTGTTTGCTCTCTTTGCCAATGCGGACGCACCGACAAGCCAACCTGCGTTTCTGCCCATAATCTCAATTATCGTTACAGACTTCACATCATATACAGATGCGTCATGTGCCGTTTCCATAACAGATGTCGCAACGAATTTTGCCGCAGAACCGTAACCGGGAGTATGGTCGATTTCGGGCAAATCATTGTCGATTGTTTTGGGTACGCCGACAAAACAAATGTCGCTGTTTCGCTCTTTGCCGACGTGGGATAATTTCATTATGGTATCCATCGAATCATTGCCGCCGATATACAAAAAATATGCTATATCATTTTTTTGGCACAATTCAAAAATTTTATCGTAACATTCGTCGCTGTAATCGTTCGGCAGCTTGTATCTGCACGAGCCTAAAAATGCCGCCGGTGTGAGTTTTAAACGTTCTATATTCTTCTTTTGCGAAAAATAGCCGGTCAAATCTGTAATATCGCCCCTCAGCATACCGGCTATTCCGTGCTCCATGCCGTATACCTTGTCTATTTCGCTTGACTTTAAAGCCTCATATATTGCCCCTGCCAAACTGGAATTTATGGCTGCGGTAGGTCCGCCCGATTGTCCGATAATTAAGTTTTTCATACTCTGCTCCTAACACTTTTTTAAAAAAATATTTTCTCGAATTTTTATTAACTCGATAACAGTTTTTTTAACCGAAACATCAATAAAAACCTTATCTGCTTAATATTAATATTTTTATTAATTTATTCACGGTTATCGAAGTTTTGACGTTAATTATTGTACCACAAACGGACGCATATTACAACAAAAAAGCTATAATTACCCAATATATCATTTGGCAATTACAGCTTTTTTAAGCATTGATATTTATTTATCTAACTTTGCACCGAGTTCGGTTTGCATATAGTCTATCACTTTGTACTGCAAAAGCTTGTCCTTCCACACCGTTTGTACAAGGAGTGCGGGCAGTATGACAATGCTTATGATATGCCCGATAAAATCGGTCGGGATAGGTTCGTGCAGTTTTGCCACCAAGCGGATAAAATCGTTCATAAACCATGCACAGGCGAGTATTTTTGTGGTGAACGAGAATTTGAAACTGCCCGATATTATGGTTTTTCCGCTTTTTCGGTACATATACGCATGGAACGGACGCATTAATATAAGAAATCGTGCCGACAATGCCACCTTAAACAATACAAGCATATTATTTTTGCAATAGCCGACCATAGTGGTGTATTTTGTTACATGGTCGAATAAATCCATTTTTTCGCCGACCTGCTTTTTTATACTTTCAATGTCCATGTCGGTGACGAAAGTATACATTACAGGTTTTACGGAAAAATGCGTATGTTTTAATACTGCGTGCAGCTTGGCTTTGATATGTCTTAGTATTCTGTTAATGCTATCACTTCCGAATTGTTATTTGGTTATCTTTTTACATTCACAGTAAAATCTTTTTTCTTTTGCCTCGCCCATTGAGAATGTTTTTCTCGGCAATGCTCCGTCTTTTGCAACAGATACGAACAAATCCGACTTTTCCATGCACGGCAGAATAAATCCGATATTTCCGTTTTCTTTTGACAGAGATTTTACAACATCTTCGCCGTGGATATAGTCTATTTTTAAGTTATTCTTTGCCGAATAATCGTCAAGGAATTTTTGCAGTGTGCCGACCGCAAGCTGTGACGGTGCGTTTGCAACGTACAAATCACCCTCAATATCGCCGTACATATATTTAATGTGCTGACCGCCGTTATCGGATTTTGACGCTCCGTCATAATATTTCAGAAATTCATCAATTACATTCTGTGCGTCACAGCCGAACATAACTCGGTGGATAGGCTCAAATTCCAAAGATGAGTCATGGATATTTACAAGTTCGGCAAGTGCAAAACGTGCAGGGTGGTTTTCCTTTTCGCTGTCGGATAAATTCTTTTTGATATTTTCCCAACAGGTTTTTGCGGTAGCCAATGAATGGTTGCCGTCACCCACGGCAAATACGGGCATATTTTTTATAGTTTTTGCTTTTTGCTCCAAAACGTCAAGTGCACCGTATACGTCAGATACGGCACTGTCGCTCAGTTTGTAGCCGGTCAAATGTCCGCTCTCTTTCATAAGGTCAAAATCATACACCTTTTCAAAACTGCCTGTTTGATTTGTCAAAGGCTCGATAACGGTTTTGTCGCTGTCATCAATCAAAATCATGATGTGCGGCATTTCCAATTCCGCATTTTGACGGATTTTCACTCTCGGAGGTATTCTTTCCAATACAGTGCCCTCGGTAGCACGCACATATGATACAGAACCTTTGTTGAAGTCATAATCTTCAAGGTCAACCGCACCGACCAAACCTTTTCTTATTCTTCCGTCGCCCAAATCACGCTCCACATATATAAACGAGTTCGGATATTCTTTAAAAATACCGTCATTTATATATTTCTCCATTGTTGAATTTATATTCTTAATTCTTTCGTCGGCATCGCCGTTTTCAAGATATATTTCCGGAAAAGTGATGTTAAGTGCGGACGGCGCGTCAGCGACAATATTTTTTACATCGTTCCAATAGTCCGGCTCCGATGTGTACTGGTCGCACGCAACCACGCTCCATTTGCTCAAATCAATGTTTTGCGGAATAAGTATATCCGCCGTTTTAAATGTTTTCATATGTTTTTTCCTTTCATCAATCACGAGTAATATCAGCCACAACAGCGTCGGTGGTTTTAATCAAATCATTTCTGTCAAGCACGAGTGTAATTCCGCATATTCCGCCGCTGACGGCTATTTTATCGTGGTTTTCGCATGATGCGTCTATAAAGGTAGGATATTTCTTTTTCATGCCGATAGGGGACACACCGCCTCGGATATATCCCGTCAATCCCAAAAGTTCTTTAACGTGTATCATTTCAACCTTTTTATCCTTGCAGCATACGGCTAATTTTTTCAAATCCACTTCACGGTTTACGGGCACGCAGCATACCATGATACCGTTTTTCTCGCCCCTTGCGACAAGCGTTTTGAATGACATTTCCATAGGCAGCCCCGTTTTTTCGGCGATAATCATGCCGAAGTTTTCCTCGACAGTGCCGTCTGTTTCATATTCGATTGTTTCAAAATTTATCTTATGGCTTGCAAGCATACGCATTGCATTTGTTGTAACTGTCTTTTTCTTTGCCATTTTAATCCCTCATTTATTTTAACTCTACTACGGTTACACCGTTTTCGCCTTCGCCGTAACGTCCGTTTCTGTACGATTTAACGTTCCTCTGCTTTTTAAGCATATTTTGTATACCTGTTCTCAGCACTCCCGTACCTTTGCCGTGAATAATTGTGACAGGCGATACCCCTGCCAGATAGCAGTCGTCAAGGAACTTTTCAACGCTGACCATAGCTTCCTCCAAGCTTTGACCACGCACGTCAACTTCGGTTGACACATTCTTTGTCTTTGAGCCGATACCCGAATTTCGTGTTTTGATATATTTTTTCGCAACGTCCGCACCTTTTTTCTCCTCTGCCAATTTCAGATTTGAGATATGCACGTCCATCTTGATAATACCTGCCTGAACTTTTACCATGCCGTCCTTGTCGGGCAGCTTGATAACGCTCGCCTCTTGATTCATATTGATAATAATAACAGGCATACCGAGTTTCAAATTCTTGATAGGCTCGACAAAGGTTTTTCTCGGCTTGCTTGCTGCTGCCATACTGCTGTCGATTTTTTCTTCTTTCTTTTTAAGCTTTTCTCTCGCTTTCTGCGTTACCTCATTGATATTCGCACTGTGCTGCTGACGTACTTTTTCAAGTTCTCGGATAATCTTGTTCGACTCGTCTTTGGCGTCCATGATGATTATTTTCGCCTCACGTCTTGCGTCCTCCAATATACGGCTCTTGTTCTCCTTGATTGCAAGACGTTCTTTGTCTATCTGAGCTTTTAGGTCGGTCAGTTCACGGCGCATTCTTTCCGCCGCCTCTTTTTCCTTTTGGGCGGTTGCTCGGTTCATTTCAAGCTCCGTCACAACGTCCTCAAACTTGATATTTTCGTCCGACAATACCTCGTTTGCACGGTCAATGATGTATTCGCTCAGCCCCAGTCTTCTCGAAATCGCAAAAGCGTTGGATTTGCCCGGTACACCGATAAGCAGTTTGTATGTCGGCTGCAATGACTCTACATTAAATTCGCATGACGCATTTTCGATACCGTCGGTTGTAAGTGCGAATACTTTAAGTTCGCTGTAATGGGTGGTAGCCGCCACTTTTACTTTTAAACTGCGTAGATATTCAATAACCGATATTGCAAGTGCCGCACCCTCGGTCGGGTCTGTTCCGGCACCCAATTCGTCAAACAGTGCAAGACAATCGCTGTCCGCCTTATTTACTATGTCAACAATTCTGACCATGTGTGACGAGAATGTACTAAGACTTTGCTCAATGCTCTGTTCATCACCGATGTCGGCATAGACGTGCTTGAAAAGTGCCGCCCGACTGTTGTCACGCACCGGCAGATGCAGTCCGCACCCTGCCATGATTGAGAACAAGCCGAGGGTTTTGAGTGTAACGGTTTTACCGCCCGTATTCGGACCTGTGATAACCAATGTATCAAATTCGCCGCCGAGCATAATATCGTTCGCCACAACAACATCTTTATTGATAAGCGGGTGACGTGCTCTGTTAAATACTATAACGCCGTCTTTGTTCAAAATCGGCTCTGTACCGTTCATATCAAGAGATAACTTACCCTTGCAGAACATGAAATCAAGTTCGCATATTGCGTGGAAATCGGCGGTCAGGGCGGATACTTCCTCGGCTACCTGTGCTGTAAGTTCCTGTAAAATTCGTTCTATTTCCTGCTGTTCCTTGTTTATCAGGTCACGAATTTCATTGTTTGCATTAACTACGCTCATCGGTTCGATAAACAAAGTCGCACCGCTTGCGGAACTGTCATGCACAATACCTTTGACCTCGCCCCGATATTCCGCACGGACGGGGATAACGTATCTGTCCGAACGCATGGTGACGATAGGGTCTTGAAGAAATTTTTTGTAGTGCGATGAACGAATCATTTCGTTTAGCATATCTTTGATTTTGCTGTTTAAGTTACGCATTTTTCGGCGGATTGACGCTAAGTCACTGCTTGCTCCGTCGGCGATAACTTCGTCCTCGGATATACACGAGCTGATTTTGTCTTCAAGTGATTTGAGAGTAATCAAGCCTTCACCGATACCCTTTAATATGCCTTTTCCGTCCGCACATTCGCCGATATACGCTTTCATTCTGCGTGCAACATACATAACTCTGCTTATCGACAATAATTCTTTTATCGACAATGCACCGCCCATATCTGCACGCTTTAATGCACCCAAAATATTGCTTACCGATAAACTGACGGGCGGTGAGCCGAGTTTCAGCATTGCCGATACCGTTTCGGTGGTTTCGGCTTGCATGGCTTGTGCCTTTTGCAGGTCAAATTCGGGGGTGAGATTTAAAATTCGGTCCTTGACCAATTCACTCTCGGTGTAGCCGGCGAGTTTGTCCAATATTTTGTTAAATTCCAATACTTTATATGAATTATCTTTCATTGTTTCCTCCATGCGGATAATGACGGATTATTCCTCAATCTTAAACACTTCAAGATTGCTGTATTCGCCTATAAGCGGTGCCATTTGTCTGAAACCGATTTTACCGCCGCCAAGCACGTTTCCGTATGTTACACCGTCATCAATCCAATTAAATATTTCCAAATCGTTTATGTAAAAAATTATATTTCCGTTGTTCTTAACCACTTTTATTTTGTACGGACCTTTTGCGTCGTCTGCGTTCGGGATAGGGTCAGCACCCTGTACAACCAGGTGGAAACCTTTGCTCTTTCTCAGATTGCAGGTGTGGAACGAACGCTCGTCCTCCCACATACGTCTGAAATATGATACATGATATGCGTTAATATCTCCGCTGTGGTAAAGATTATACTGTCCGTCACGGGGAGCGAGGCTCTTGTCGAATAAATCCTCGCCGTTCACACCCTTTGCCGAGAAGAACATAATTGCAAGACCCGGTTCCTGTATCGGTGTAAATTCCCATGTGATAGCGATATTTTCGGGAAAATCGACCGGACACCAATATACAAAGTTGGATTTTTGACCCAAGCTTTCGTCCAGTGCATTTCTCATACGCATTTTTCCGTTTTCAAAGTATACCTTTGCCTGACCCTCCATGACAAAGCCTTCGACATCTTGTTCGCATGATAATTTATTGTAATATATTCTTTCGCCCAATTTATATTCTGACATAAATTTTTCCTCCTTAATATAAAGTTATTTTAATTTATTATACCATTTTATATTGTTAAACACAATGTTTAATTTATTATATCATTTTTGCACATTTCTATAAAATATTTAATCGGTTCGGAGATAAATTTGTTCTTGTGATAAATCAGTTTAAACTCACGCTCAACCTTAACTCCGTCGATAGGGAGTATGCGTAGACTGCCCTCGTCAACTTCCTTTTGAACAAGTCTTTTTGAAAGTATTGCAATTCCAAATCCTGCCGTTACCGCATTTTTGATTGCCTCGGTATTGGTGCAGCTCCATGTTTTTCGCATGGTGATGTTTTTTTCGTGCAGCAGCTGTTCAAATTGGTTTCTGTCCATACTGCCGGCTTCACGGGAGATTAGAGATTGATTTTCAAGGTCTGAAAGTTCTATTTTGTCAAGACTGAAAAATTTGTGCGGTCTGCCGGATATCAACACAAGCTCGTCCTTGCAGACAGGAATTTTCACAACCTCGTCACTGTCAATCATACCTTCGACTATCGCAGTGTCAAGCTCGCCCGAACATATTAATTTTTCTATATTTGATGTGTTGTCAATGGTGATTTGTATGTCTATGCCCTGTATTTTTTCGGATAGTTCACGCACCAAATCATGCAGCATTACAGTCCCCACCGTGACGCTTCCGCCGATTTTTATTTTTGGCGTGGATTTTGAACTCATTATTGCATTTTCCATATTATCGAATGTGTCGACAATATATCGTGCATAGGATAAAAGCTGTTTTCCGTTTTCGGTTATATACAATCTTTGTGACAGACGTTCAAAAAGCTTTACATCATAATAATCTTCAATATCCTTTATCGCCTGGCTGACCGACGGCTGAGATATAAATAATTTTTCGGCGGCTTTTCGCATTTTTCCGCAGTCCGCAACGGCTATAAATATTTTTAAGTGTCGTATAGTCATAATAATCTCCGTATTTTTTTTACAAAAAACAGCGGTAACATCTGCCGCCGCATTTCAGCTTGAATTTATGCAATAATTATATAATACATTTACACAATTTTCAAGATATATTACTTTTGCTTATTATAATTTTGTACAAACTCAGAAATATTGATAAGTGTGCTGCGGTTTATGAAATGTTCCACTTTTTCGGTCTGTTCAAGTTCGTTTTCGGTTTTGTTTATTATGCAGAAGAATTGGTTTAAAATATCATGGCGGTATAACAGATAATTCCCGACTTCCCAGCCGTGCTCGCTGGGTTTTATTATACCGTATTTCTCACATTCGACCAAATTCAAATCCGCCAGCTGACGCACCATTTTGGACACAGATGACGGACGTACGTTCAGTTTGTCGGACAGCTTGCTGACTCTGACATATCCGTCGGTGCCGCTTATACGGCATATCATTTCGAGATAGTCCTCCATTGCGGTGGTTATCGGTTCATGCTCATGCAGAGAGTAACCTTTTAATGTATAAAATTCTTTATTATCCATAATGCACTCCTATCACAAAAAATACTTTACTGCATATTTTATTAATAGTTAGTGTAACGCAATAAAGTTGCACTATACCAATATATTTATTATGACGGTGAGGTGATTTTTATGACACTTGACAGTTTGGCAATGGGTGAATGTGCAAAGGTGAGCCGTCTTACGGCAACAAATGCCATGCGTCGACGTTTGCAGGATATAGGTCTTATCGAGGGAACAACGGTTCAGTGCATACAGCCGAGTCCGGCAGGCGACCCGATTGCGTACTTAATCCGAGGTGCGGTTATTGCACTTCGCAGTGAAGATTGTGCAAATATTGTAATAATGTAGTTTGATTGGGAGGGGAGTGGCAAAGTGCATTTCCCGCCCGTTTACATATATCATAAATCAGTGAAAGGAATGATGAAAATGGGCTTGACCGCCGCATCAACGGGAAAGAGTGCAGTGGATAAAAATATCAATATAGAAAAATTGTCGGCATCGGATAAAATTATTGCTCTTGCGGGCAATCCGAATGTTGGCAAGAGTACGGTTTTTAATTACCTTACGGGTATGCATCAGCATACGGGAAATTGGCCGGGGAAAACAGTTGCAACCGCATACGGAAGATATACATATAACAATAACGGCTATATTTTGGTGGATTTGCCGGGGACTTATTCACTTTTGGCACATTCACAGGAGGAGGAAGTGGCTCGTGATTTTATCTGCTTTTCCAAACCGGATGTGACGGTGGTGGTGTGTGATGCAAGCTGTCTTGAAAGAAATCTGAATCTTGTGCTGCAAACATTGGAGATTACACCGAATGTAGTGCTTTGCGTTAATCTGATTGATGAGGCGGAGAAAAAGCACATAAAGATAGATTTTGAATTGCTTGAAAAAATGCTTGGCATACCGGTTATACCAACAAGTGCAAGAGCGGGGAAGGGTATGAGCGAGCTGATAAAAGCGGTGGAACGCTTGTCGGTAAATCCTAATAAGTCGGCAATGCGTGTGAGATATGATAAGGATATAGAAAATAGGATTGCGGAAATTATGGATATGGTGGGGGAGATTGACGGGATAAATAAGAGGTGGCTTGGTATCAGGCTTTTGGAGAATAATACATCGGTGTTGTCGGAGGTGCGTGAGCACATTTCGGAGAAGGTGTTGGAAAGAATATCAGAGATACGAAGTGAAATTCCCGATGTTTCGGACAGAATTGTTGCGTCGATAGTTAAAACCGCCGAAAAATTTGCGGTGCGAACGGTAACGTGCGGACAGACAAATATTAATTTTGACCGCCGTCTTGATAGGATTTTGTCGGGGAAAAGATTTGGGATACCGATAATGATTTTAATGCTGTTTTTTATTTTGTGGCTTACAATATCGGGTGCAAATTATCCGTCGGAATTGTTATCCACGTTGTTATTTTCTTTCGAGGATAAGTTGGTGGATTTGAGCAAATATGTGCATATACCGCCTGTTATATATGAACCGCTGATATTTGGGATATATCGTGTGCTTGCATGGGTGGTGTCGGTAATGCTGCCGCCGATGGCGATATTTTTTCCGCTGTTTACTTTGCTTGAAGATTTCGGCTATCTGCCCCGTGTGGCATTTAATTTGGATAAGTATTTTAAACGTGCCTGTACTTGCGGAAAGCAATGTTTGACAATGTGCATGGTAAGTATAAATTTGTATATGTTATATCCGCCATTCTATGCGTACTCTTTCATCAATAATAAATATCTTTCGGATAACGGTGCTGACGAATAGGCGTTTTTCCTCGATAGTTCCGGTTGCAAATACATCATTGAATTTACGCAGATTGTCTTTGAATTCTTGTTTTTGTGCGTCCGTATCAACAGTTTCTTCGGTGAGCTTGCTAAGTAGTGCGTACTTTTTTTGCTGTAACTCGTCTACTCTTTTTGTGATTTGCTCGATTGGCATATTTGAGAATTGGTACAGGTCGATTACCTTGCTTATTTGTTTGTCCAAATCGGAAATTTCATCTTGGATTTTGTCCTTGTCGATAGTTTCATATGTGGTTTTGTTTGCGAAAAGATTGTCGATACGGTCGTCATCGTCAAGAAGTCCCTTTATTTCGGATATAACGATTTCGTTAAGGTCATCAATTTTCCAGTTCTTGTTTTTGCAGTCCGGGTCGGTTATTGCTCGTTCGGAGGCTTTGGAGCGTGAATAGCATTTGTAATACCCGTGTGCGGCACTGTATCGTGCACCGCAGTTATTGCACCATATAAGGCTTGTCAATAGATTTTTTGCCTTAAACGGGGTTTTGCGTCCGATGTCGTTGCCGTAGCGTGACGGGTCTTTGATAAGGATTTGTGCTTTGTCAAATGTTTCTTTGTCGATAATCGGCGTGTGAATACCGTCTTGCTCGATACCTTTGAATTTTACTTTGCCGACATAAATGCTGTTTTTGAGCATATTCAAAAGAATGGACGGAGATTTTTTCGTGTTGAATTCAATTTGCACGAGTTTGCTTATCGCACAAATGCTGTACCCTTTTAAAAAGCGGTCGAAAACGAATTTTACAATTTCGCTTGTGTATGGATTAATTTCCAATTTGCCGTTGATGTAGTCATAGCCTGTCGGAGCATTTCCGCCGCCGTGAAAATAGCCGTTTTTGCATCTGCCGATACGTCCCATTGTAAAACGTTCGGTAATCTGGTCCTTTTCAAGCTGAGCGAATACCGATAATATACCTATCATGGCTTTGCCGAATGGGGTGGACGTGTCAAAATTTTCGCTGACCGATACAAAATCAACGTCATTTTTCAGAAATTTGTCCTCTATGAGCATGAGGGTGTCTTTTTGCGAACGGCTCAATCGGTCGAGTTTATACACCAAAACCATGTCGAGATTTTTATTATGAATGTCGGAAAGCATTTGAGTTAAAGCGGGACGATTGATATTTCCGCCGGAATAGCCGGGGTCGATGTACATTTTATGTATAGCCCAGCCTTTGGCGGTGCAGTAGGCTTTCAGACGTGACTGCTGCTCGTCAATGCTGTAATTCTCTAATTGATTTTCGGTCGATACTCGTATGTAACAGCCGACTTTCGGAATTTTCATAAAATCACCTCAATCGTTTAAATATTGCTAAATAAGTTAGCTGTTTTATATTATTATCGCCTTTTTGCCGAGATTATTCAAGCCTGACTTACTTGTTTTGATTGGGTATCTGCTGTCAATCGTCGGCATACAGTATCCTCTATTTTGTATGCGTACATTAAGTGTTTTATACATAAACGGGAATTTTAGTCAAATTGCTTTTTGCAGCGTGAGTGGATTTAAAATCAATAGAGGTAGAAAAATGAATAATTATATCTTAGTCATAGGACAAAATTCAACAATAATAAACTAAAACGGAGGTGTTAATTATGACAAGGGTTGAAAATTTAGGCGGTGGAAGAAGGCTTGTCATACCCGATGACCCGAAACGTAAACCTTATGAGGTTACGGTAACGCACGTTATGGCTGACGGCAGTGTGAGGGATAGCGTGGAGGGGTATGTAGTTCCGTATAATGAGATTACTGCCCCTGCCTATGATTTAGCGGTAACGATAGCGTATGAGAAGATGAAAGGATTGAGGTGATAAAGTGCACAAAAGAAGGAATGTACTAAGCATAGCGGGGATAATTATTCTGCTTATTACAATGCTCATTATTGCGATTTTATGCAATTTCCTACAAATTAAAAAAGTCCGCAAAGGCTGTAACCGATGCGGACTGAGATTAAATATATTGTAAAAACACTCAAAAAAGTTTATATTGTATTTATCATAGCTCAGAACCAATTTACCGTATAATCGTATCTTTGTACTCCTATTTCGCCGTGAATTTATCTTTTCCCGCTCCGCAAATCGGGCATACCCAATCTTCGGGCAAATCCGCAAAATTACCGTCTTTATATACATATCCGCAAATATCGCACACATATTCTCCGCTGTCGGTCTGCTCCCGGTGATAAGTCGGAGCATTTTTCGGTGCAGTGCCCTTAATCTCTCTGTGATAATATTCGTATGTCATAGGCTTATCATCAGATATTTTTTCCGCATCAATCACTTCCGCTATAAATATCGCATGAGTTCCCGTATCAACTATATTCTCAACTTTGCAGTGCAGCCACCCCGACACATATTTTGTCAATACAGGCATATTGTTCATCAACATTCTAAATTCCGTACCGCCGAATTTTGTATCTTCACGGCTTGTGGAAAATCCGAATTTTGTTATTAATTCTTTCGGTGCATTTTCGGTCAAAATCGATACCGTAAACTCACGGGTATTTTGTATGCACGCAGTCGTGTAGTTGTTATGATTTAAGCTCACCGCTATTTTTTTCGGTTCTGACGATATTTGAATTACCGAATTAACCACACAGCCCGCAAGCGTATTATTTGCCGCCGTTCCCACAATGTACATTCCGTATGAAATATCCTGAATTACTCTTTCGTCCATTTTCTCCCGACCTTCCTTATTTAAATAATTCGTTTGCCAAATCTTCGATACGTTTCTTTCTGTCCTTGTCCTCGCTGACCGTTATTGTCACAACATCGCCCTCTTTTGCGTTTTGAACAAACACTTTCGGCATATCCGCAAATTCTCCGTTTTCCAGTTCAACAACCGCATAATCGCCTTCAAATCTGTCAATTATAACTTTCATACTTATTCTCCTTTTTCCGGTGTAACCGTTAAATTATCTCCGTCAGTTTCCAATGTTATTGTTCCGTTTAAATCGGTACGATATACTGTAACTCCCGCATCTTCCAATCTTTTTACTATATCTTTATTCGGGTGGTTATAGCTGTTTTTGTCACCGCATGAAATTATTCCGTACTGTGGATTTACAGCGTCCAAAAATTTCTTTGTTGTTGACGTTTCGCTGCCATGATGTCCCACTTTCAGTACATCTGCCGATAAATCATAACCGTTGTTCAGCATTTCTTTTTCGGAAACTTTCTGTGCATCTCCCGTAAATAAAATTGAACGGTTTTTATATGTCAGTTTGATAACTATTGAATAATCGTTAAGATTATCATACTCATCTGAATTTGGAGCGAGCGTTTCCACTTTTGTATTGTCATCTTCATATATTATCATACCCGCTTTTGTCGAATTAATCGTCAAACCTTTATTTTTTATCGACTTCAATACTCTTTCAAACAATTTTGTATCATTTGTTGCTTTCGGCATATAAATCTTGCCTATGTCATAATTGTCAACCACTTTGTCCATAGAACCGATATGGTCTGCGTGAGGGTGCGTGCCAACAAGATAATCTATCTTAGACACATTGTTTTCCACCAAATCCTCAACTATCGCATCATACGCATCTGCAATCCCGGCATCAATCAGCATACTCTCGCCGTTCGGCAGAATAACCAATTCGCAGTCCGCCTGTCCCACATCAATAAAATCAACTTTCAGTTTTTCCGTTGACACCGATGTACTTCCGTTATTCTGACCGCTGTTATTAATTTCATTTAATATCGAATTAACGTCACAGCCCGTCAGCACAACCGCCGACAAAACAATCGGCAATAATACTTTAAATAATTTTTTCATAAAATCTCCTTTCTTAATAAGTGCTATATAATAATTTAAATACAGTGCTCGATAATAAATATTTTTTATTAAAACTTTGACTTTCAAATTTATGTTAAGATAAGGTTTGAATTATTTTCAGTTTCATCTGCAATATCTTCCAAAACCATCTTTAAACACTTTTGCATTTGTTATTTTTTGTTGCGATTTTATTAAGTGATTTTACAATATCTTCGCTAATTTTCTACATAATCTTTTGATTTGCAACTATCTTTCATATATTTTACTAATTTTCACGCCATTTAGGATACAGATTAGGATTTTTTCAATAAAATCTTTAAGTTTTCCGCTACATTTTTCCCAAAGGTATGTTCCTTTGCTCAAAACTCAAAAGACACCACTACTTACTTTTGCATAAGTAATGATGTCTTATTGTTTACTGTATCAAGGTTCACCGTTGTTGTAAAATACAAATATCAACCTTTTAATTTACTTAAAAATATTTTATTGCGATTACTTATTTTCAATAGGTTTCATTGTCGGGAACAACAATACATCTCTGATTGAATAGCTGTCGGTCAAAAGCATAACAAATCTGTCCACACCAATTCCCAAACCGCCTGTCGGTGGCATACCGTATTCAAGAGCAGTCAAGAAATCGTCGTCCATCATGTTCGCTTCGTCATCGCCCGCATCACGCAAAGCAACTTGTTTCATAAATCTTTCTCTTTGGTCGATTGGGTCGTTAAGTTCCGAGAAAGCGTTACCGAATTCACGTCCTGTGATGAATACTTCAAATCTTTCTGTCAATTCGGGCTGAGATGGTTTTCTCTTTGCAAGCGGAGAAATTTCAACCGGATATTCTGTGATAAATGTAGGCTGAACAAGGTTTTCTTCAACAAATTCATCAAAGAACAATGCAATAATATCACCTCTGGTTGCCTTTGCCGGTTCAACTTCAAGACCTTTTTCCTTAGCAATAGCCTGTGCCTCTTCGTCTGTCTTGATTTCGTTAAAGTCAACATTTGCATATTTCTTTACAGACTCAATCATTGTAAGTCTTTCAAAGTGTGAAAGGTCAATTTCAGTACCTTGGTATGTCACCTTAGTTGTACCGCAAACCTTTTCCGCACAATATCTGAACAGATTTTCCGTCAAATCCATCATATCGTTGTAATCAGCATATGCCTGATAAATTTCAATAGACGTAAATTCCGGATTATGCTTAATGTCCATACCTTCGTTACGGAATTGTCTGCCCATTTCATAAACCTTTTCCATACCGCCGACAATCAATCTCTTTAAGTGAAGCTCTGTCGCAATACGAAGATACATATCCATATCAAGAGTATTGTGATGAGTGATGAACGGTCTTGCGGCAGCACCGCCCGGAATGGTATTTAGAATAGGTGTTTCCACTTCAAGGAAATCGTTATTGTCAAGATATTCACGAATTGCACGGATAATTTTACTTCTCATAACAAATGTGTTCTTAACGTCTGCGTTCATGATAAGGTCAACATATCTCTGACGGTATCTAAGGTCTGGGTCTGTCAAGCCGTGGAATTTCTCCGGCAGCGGCAATAATGATTTAGAAAGCAAAGTAAGCTTTTCAACTCTGATTGATATTTCACCTGTCTGAGTTGTGAATACAACACCCTCAGCACCCAAAATATCACCTATATCTAACTTTTTGAAATATTCGTATTCTTCCTCGCCAAGAATATCTTTTTTTACAAAAATCTGAATATTGCCACTGATATCGGCAAGGTTACCGAAACCAACCTTACCCATTCTTCTTTTTGACATAAGTCTGCCGGCAACAGTAACGTGTTTATCTTCATATTCGGCGTAGTTGTCTTTTATATCCTGAGCCTTATTTTGGCAATCAAATTTAGTAATTTCAAACGGATTACGGTCTGCATCCTGTAATTCTTTAAGCTTGTCACGTCTGATTTGCAAAAGCTCTGACAATTTCTTTTCGTTATTCTCCATTAAATATTTTCCTCCCTAGTTCTGCGTGGGGCAATTTACCCCGTAAAATTTCACTATATAACTAACATTATATACTATCCGACCGCTTATTACAATAATTTTTTTAATTTTTTTTAGTTTTTCACACCATTTTTATTAAATTAGTTCTTGCAAAACCTACATATTTATGATAAACTATAATAGTTAATTTGGAATTTTATCGTTTGTAATTTAATTCCATATATATTCTTTTGTAATAGGAGGTTAATGTATGAATACTCTATTTTTGGTACTTCATTTGATTGTAACTGTTTTGCTTATTGTCATTGTATTGTTGCAAGAAGGAAAAGACCCCGGCATGAGAGGTATTATGGGTACAACAGGAACTGAGTCGGATTCGTTTTTCAGCAAGAACACCGGCAGAACAAAGAAAGCACTTTTGTCTAAGATGACAGCTGTTATTTCTGTTTTGTTCCTTATCACTACTTTGGTTACAGTATATCTGAACGCTTAAATAAACTCAAAAAAAACGTTTCCGTAATTTGCGGAAACGTTTTTTTAATTATCTGTTGTTTATATTTTCGGGATTCATGTCGTGGTTTATCAAACGATTAAACGCCATCTCCTCCCATTTTGTGCCCGGCATACCGTAATTGCAGTACGGGTCTATCGAAATACCGCCTCTCGGAGTAAATCTGCCCCAAACCTCGATATATTTTGGGTTCATCAATTTAATCAAATCTTTCATAATTATATTTACGCAGTCCTCATGGAAATCGCCGTGATTGCGGAAACTGAACAGATACAATTTCAATGACTTGCTTTCAACCATAATTTCATTCGGGATATAGCTGATATATATTGACGCAAAATCGGGCTGACCGGTAAGCGGACAAAGGCTTGTAAATTCGGGACAATTAAACTTTACGAAATAATCGTTGCCCTTGTGCTTGTTCACAAACGTTTCCAAAACCTCCGGTGCATAATCTGTCGGATATTTTGTGCCTTGATTTCCCAATAGCGTAATTCCGTCTAATTCTTCTTTATTTCTTCCCGACATATTTTATTCCTCCTCACTCATTTTCATAGGTGTAATTTTTGTCACGAGATATATAAACGGTGTGTCCAAAAGTGCCACAATCGCTTTGAACACATATGTTGTAATCATAATGCTGAAAAATACGCTCCATGGATATGTGCCTATAAATGCGAAAGTTGTAAACAAAACAGTATCCACAAGCTGGCTTATCAGTGTTGAACCGTTGTTTCTAAGCCAAAGATATTTTGAATTTTCGCCTGTTTTCTTCCACCAGAAATGGTACAGATGCACGTCCAAAAACTGCGAAATTGCGTAAACAACGATACTTGATATTGCTATTCTCGGCACCATGCCGAATACCACCTGTAATGACGGATTTATATAGTCGTTTGCATTAGGTGTAAACAACAATGTAAGCTGAGTACCTATAACCCAGATAACCGTGGTGAACAATCCTAAGCTGACCGCCGTCTGAGCCGATTTTTTGCCGTACTTTTCGGATAAAATATCCGTCACCAAAAACGTACTTGCATAAAGCACATTTCCGGCAGTTGTTGATAAACCAAACAAATCTATTGTTTTGCAGACTTGTATATTTGCAAGAATTACCCCGAAAACCGTCCAGCCGTACAATCCTATTTTACCAAAGAATTTATATATACATACCGTACCGCCCAAGAAAAATAATACACCAAAAATAAAAAGTAATTCGTTCATATTCGTACCTCCTTATAATATCGGGTCTTTGACACCGTTTGCCTCAAATGCCTTAATACGGTCAATGCAGGTTCCGCATTCGCCGCATGGCTTGTCCTGTCCTTCATAGCAACTCCATGTAAGCTCATAAGGTGCTTTCAGTTCCAATCCCATTTTCACAACGCCCGCCTTATTCAAATTCAAAAGCGGTGCTTTAACTTCAAGCACTCTGCCCGAACCCTCATATATAGCGGTATTTATGGCATTGTTAAACTCAGGTGTACAATCGGGATATGCACGTCCTGCTGCATCGTCACTGTGTGCACCGTAATAGATGAATTTTGCATTAAAGCTGATAGCCACCGCAGCCGCATATGAAAGCATAAGACCGTTTCTAAACGGTACATAAGTTTCAACCGTACCTTCGCCGCCAAGTTCTTCAAGCTGTTTTGCATAGCTTTCGTGTTTTATCGCACCACGATTTTGAAGTAAAGTACAGTCGCTGTTTTCAAAAATTTTCGACAAATCCTGTATTATAATTTGTACGTTGTAATGTTTTGCCACTTTTTTTGCACATTCGATTTCCTTATCGTGTTTTTGTCCGTAATAAACCGATAACGCCAGCACATTTTCCGCACCGTATTCCGCCACGGCAAATGCAAGACAGGTGGTGCTGTCAATTCCTCCGCTAAGCAGTACGACTGCTTCTTTTTTGTTTGATTTCATTGTAAATCCTCCTAAAATATTTATCATGTACAGATATAATAGGCGGACGTTTTTTTGCATATAAACACAAAAAAACGAGCCTGAAAAAGAAAAGGCTCGCAAACTAATAACAGTCAAAGTCTTGACTGTTAAAATTCCTAGTTTTATTTATCGACAGGATGGATTGCGAACTGTCTATACAATTTTTCAACAGGTGTTATTATAACATAACAACAAAGGCGGCTGAATGTCGCCGGAGTATTATGTTTCAATGTTCTCCGAAACATAGAAATCTCTGATTTCGTTCTGTTTCGTGAGGTTATTATAATATAACAACAAGGCGGTGTTCGTCGCCGCAGTATTATATTTCAATGTTCTCCGAAACATAGAAATCTCTGATTTCGTCCTGTTTCGTGAGGTTATTATAACATAACATTTTTCTTTTTGCAAGAGGGAAAATAGACAAATTTTGAGTTGTTGAGTTAATTGATATATTTAGCGTTCTGTTCAAGTGTAGCTAAAATCAAAGAATAGTGCATACTGACGTTGTCGGAATTTAGCGGTGGGAACGTTTCATGTTCCCATAGGTGTAGACATTGTCAAAGTAACTCGAACCCTTTGGAGTCCTCTTTGTCCACGTCCACAAAGAGGACGGAAAAGACCGTTTTTTGGCACGCAAAAAGCTAAGATGACAATAGCTTTCCATTAGGTCGGTAAAATTTGCTCCATTGCCTAGACCCGCAAATTTTATGCTGTCAAAGAGTAGTAAACAAGCTAGATTGTGAAATTACCCTAAGTTAGATTATCCGCTAAACTTTGGTACAGCATACCCTCCAAACCCACGAAAAATAGTTTCGCTCCTTGCGTGCCTCCTAGCCGAAAGTTTAGTGGGTAAGGGTGGGTTTAGATAGAAATGCGAGTGAGTGACTATTTTGCACCACAAATTGCACTACACTTTCATTCATATCTACGCTTGCACTTTCCCACTAAACTTACCCACAGGACACGCAAAAAGCGTATATCCACATTTAGTGGGCACAGAGGGTATGCCGTATCTATGCTTTGTTTGTGCTCTATGCACACTATAAACATAGTGCAAGTACTATACTTGGACGGCACAAAATTCACGCCCCTAGGCAATAAGTGAATTTTGCCGACAAAGTGGGAACAACTATATCCGCAATAGCTTTGCAGCGTGTGGGTCAAGGGTGTCCCTTGCGGACTTTTCCGTCCTCTTTGTGGACGTGGACAAAGCGAACTCCATGGTCAGTAGTTTTGCTGCGGCAAAACCGCTCTTGCGAGCGTCGGACGTCTTTCCGATACTAGGTTCGCTATAATTTGATAATGTCTATACCTATGGGAACATGAAACGTTCCCACCGCTAAACTTCGACAACGTCAGTCTGCACTACATTTTGATGCTATCCATATTTGGACAGAACGCTTAACATACCAAATACCTTGATAAATCATAATTTATAATAATATTTATAATTAAAATGTATATTTATAGAAAAACAGTATATAGTTATTAATATAAATGTTTTATAAATATTAAAATTTAAATATTTGTATTTTTTTGTTATGCTAAATAATATAATATAAATCTTTTACAAATGCACAAAAGTATAGTGGTTAAAGTACGCTTTTTTGTATATTCTGCATAAAAAAATATATTTTTTTGTTGCAAAACATATATGGTAAGTAGAAATAAATAATGATATAATATAGGCAGTTATTTTGTGAAATTGACAGCATAAAGAGAGGAGTGGGAGATGTTTTTGTATACATTGCACAAGTGGTAGTATGAGTGGTAAGGGTAGATAAGATAACAATATATATGTAGTTATTTATTTTAGGGAGGGAATAAAACTTTATGTTAAAAAAAGCTATGGCTGCCGTATTGGCGGCAAGTATGTCTTTGACAGTGGGAATTGTCACACCTAATCTATCCGATACTGCATCGGCAGCATCAAACACACGTTATATGGAAGCCCTTGACAGAGGTCTTGTGGCAATGAAAACAGATTCGGGAATTTATCTTAGCTGGCGTTTGCTTGGTACGGAAGCATACAGCACAAGTTTTTATGTGTACAAAAACAATTCGGTAATTGCAACTGTAAGTGACAGCACAAATTATCTTGATACATCGGGAACAGTATCGGATACTTACAGCGTTGCTCCTACTTCGGGTTCTAAATGTACAGGCGTAAAGGCTTTTGCGAGCGGCGATAATTTTATCGATATTCCGCTTGCTCCGCTTGACGATTATATTGCTCCGGACGGTACTGCATACGAGTATGAAGTAAGGGACGGCAGTGTCGGCGACCTTGACGGTGACGGCGAGTATGAATTGGTTGTAAAACGTGAGGCAAATCGTCAGCACGCAGGTGCGGCAGGTTTCAACCATATGTACATGGAAGCATACAAATTGGACGGTACAGTGCTTTGGCGTATAGATATGGGACAGAATATGCGTGCGATGACTGAATTCTCATTCTTGGTTTACGATTTTAACAACGATGGTGTGGCTGAAATTGCGTGTAAAACAGCTCCCGGAACAAAGGACGGTACAGGTCAGTATGTTACGGCGGTAAGTCAGAATTCTTCTATCAAGAGTGCCGACAACACAGCAGATTATCACGATTCCAACGGTTACATATTAACAGGTCCGGAATATTATACATTATTTGACGGCAGAAACGGTGAGGCTTTGGATACAATCAATTATCCTATTCCTCGTGGAACAAATTCGGCTAATGACCTTAACAAAATCTGGGGAGATAATTACGGTCACAGAGCTGAAAAATGTATGTCAGCCGTTGCATATCTTGACGGCGTAAATCCTAACATTGTTTTGTGGAGAGGTATTTATTTCGGCAAATCGGGTTACGGTGCCGGACGTACAGCCTTGGCAGGTATCAGCGTGAACTCATCAAACAGACTTGTTTTGGGCAATCAATTTGATACATGGTCAGGTCAGACGGGTTACACAAGCGGCAATGAGCAATATATCGGTCAGGGTAACCACAACCTTACAGTAGGTGACGTTGACGGTGACGGATATGATGAAATTCTATCGGGCGGTTTGTGTATCGACCATACAATAAGCAAGGCACTATGGTGCTCATACAGAGGTCACGGCGACGCTCTTCATTTGGGCAATTATGACCCTACAAATAACAGTCTTGAATATTTCACCGTTCAGGAAGAAGCCGGTACTGCATATGACGGTACTGTACTTGACTACGGTATGACAGTTTATGATGCAAAAGACGGTACACAAAAACTTCACATCGGTGATGACGGCGATACAGGCCGTGGTGTAATGGCTAATTTGGGTACAGGCGGATATTATCAGGTTTGGGGTTCGGATTTCTATCAATGCAACGGAAACAGCAGTTTCACTCAAAGTACGGTACAGCCTAGCACATATAATTTCCGTATTTTCTGGGACGGCGATTTATATGATGAACTTTGGGACGCTACAAATCCGGCAAAAACTTATACACCTAATATTTTTGACTACAATTCATCAACAGGTGCTATCGAATCTATATTCGTAAGCGATGAAACAAGAACTATCAACGGTACAAAAGCTACTCCAATTGTTCAGGCCGATATTTTCGGTGATTGGAGAGAAGAATTTGTTGTTCCTACTGCCGATGAACAGGCAATGAGAGTTTACACAACAAATATTTTGACAACAAATAAATTGTACACACTAATGCATGATTCGATGTACAGAGAAGCTGTTGCATGGCAAAATCAATACTATAAACAACCGCCTCACATCGGTTTTTATGTAAGCGACAGCTATGACAAGTATGATGAAAGAGCAGTACAGCCGAACATCAAGACAGTTACATACAGCGGTTCTGCTCCGTCAGCAACTGCAACTCCTGTAAAATCTGGTGTAAAGACAAGAAATTCTAAATATTTGATTGATGAGGACGGCGACTATTACACCGCTCAAAGAAATATTATCGGCGGCTCCGGCGTAAGCGGTAAAGAAGGTTCGGACGTATGGTCATTCTCAGGCTATACATACGGATATATGACTGCTGCAAGCAAGAATTATTCAGCATTATGGAAATGCACAGATGCAGTGGAAAACAATGACGGTAAATTCTTATTATTCGCCGCAAACGGCAAAACATCAACATTCACAGCGAAAAATGATATTGAGGGTATTTCATCAACAGGTGTATTCAGCTTTGATTTTGCAGTACCTGAAACATATTCAAACAACGGTTACACCGCAAGAGGCAATGCAAACAGTTACATTTATCTTGGCGACGGTACAGATTCGGATATTACATTCGGATTTATCCCGACAGTGTCAAACTCATATGTAACGGCACTTGACTTTACAATTAACGGTGAAACGGTTCACACATTCACAAGCGGTGCGGACGCTCAGTCATGGACTCACGTTGAATGTGCCTTGGACCACGATAACAAGACTGCGACAATAGTAGCAACTTATGCGGACGGCACAAAAAGCACAACAAATACAACATGGACAGACGAGGACGAAATCTGTGCGGTTAAAGTAAATGTAGGAACTACATGGGGTGCACTTATGCTTGACGCAATCAAGCTTTACGAAACAGACGGCGTACTTCAAGAGTTCTGGTCAGAGGATTTTGAAAGTTCTTCAAACAAATTCTCTCTGATTACATCAGGTTATTCTGCAAACGAATTTTTGACATCAGACCCGTCAACAACAAATGCCATGAGCGGTACTGTTTACGGTGTAGGTTCACGTTCGGGCGGTGACACAGGTACACAATCGTCACAAATCGGCGGTTCAAATTATAAAGATATTACAGTAGACCTTGACTTTAAGATGGACGCTTGTATGTCGGGCAAAGGCTCTGCAATTTCACTTCTCGGCTCTGCAAATAAACTGAACTATCTGTCAAATTCATCACAGATTTTGACAATCAGTGCAAAGGCAAGCGGAAACGGCTATTGGAGCAACATTGCAATTAACGGCACAGATATTACATCTGCCGCAAATGTATCAAACGGAACTTCAAACGGCGAAAGTTCGGGTGCTGCATACACATCGTCTGGTGTGACATTCAATGCGGTAAACAGAGATACAACAGGCTGGATTCACTTAACCGCAAAACCGGATTTTGACGCTCAGACAATAGACGTTACTTTGACAAGAGTATCGACAGGTGCTACAATTTATTCGGGTACACTAAGCTTTGTAAATTCAGCAAGCAGTCTTGAATATATCTATATGGCATCAGGTAAATATTACGGTGGAACATGGCTTGACAATATTTCAATTACAGGCTATGGTTCATCATCATCTTCAAGCGACAGTACAGGCGGAAGTACAGATAACAGCACTGCTGTAACAGGTACAAACAAAACTTGGAACATGGCGGATTCATCATTTGTAAATCTTGGTACATTATCATCAACGGTAACTGCCGATGATTTGACAATAAACGCAACAAGCTCAAAGACAGTGAATGTATCTACATCGGGCGGTTATACTTTAAACGGTACAACTTACAGTACAATGCTTGCACTTGGCGGCGGCGGAAACACAAATTATCGCTCAGTGAAATTTGACGTGACAGGTCCTTGCACAATTAAGGTTATAGGCAAGTCATCAGGTTCATCAACAAGAACATTGGCAGTTTCGGACGGCAGCAGTGTGCTGGGTACAATGAGCGAAACTTCATCACTTACAGAAAACAGTTACAGCTATACCGGCAATGGCGGTACAATATATTTGTATTCGCAGGGCAGCGGTATCAACATTTATCAGATAAGTGTTGAATATTAATATTGCTATTTTGATAAATAGACCCTAAAAAAAATGACAGTGTTGATTAATCGGCACTGTCATTTTGCTTTTAATTTGTAGGAAATTGAGTAAAACGCAATAACGGAAAATTAAAAATGTTACTTTATTTACTGCATAGCGGTAAGTCCGAAATATTTTAAAAGACCTTCATATATTGCATATGCAAACTGATATGGTTCGTCACGCAGTTTTTGTGCGTCGGCAGCATTTGTAATATACGCAAGCTCCACCAATACAGCGGGCATATTTGTTCTGCGGAGCACATACAATGACGTATTCACCAGTACACCGTTGTTTTTCGTACCCAAACGTCTTGATATGGCATTTACAATATCTTCACCCAGATAATAAGGCTGGGTATTCGTTTGATATACATAAGCCTCCGTGCCGTTATAACTCGGATTGACGCTTGCGTTGCAGTGTATGCTTATAAAATAGTTTGCACCCCATTCGTTGGCGAGCTGAACCCGCCGTGCAAGGCTTGTCGCTACATTAGTTCCTAAAATTTCTTCGGGATATGCTCTTGACGCTTTTGCACTGAAACGAGGGTCATTATTTAAAATATTGACAAGATATGTCCCGACAAGATAATTTACTTCATCTTCACGCAGACCGTTCCCTTCCGCACCGCCGTTTATACCGCCGGGATTATGTCCTTGGTCAACAAAAATTTTAATAGCCAATTTTATTCCTCCTCTCTGTTATAAGATATTCAAAAACAAAAAAACTGTGAACAATGTAATAGGTATAAAATAAGTGATTTTTTTATGGATATAATGTGACATAAATTTTACATATCAAACAGGGTTTGTAATAATTTTGTTAAAAAATTCGACTTTTATGTGGAAAAATAAGAGTGTTGCGGTGACAAAAGAGTAATTTTGTATTATAATAGTATAAAGAGGTGAGATTATGAAAAAAATTATTTCAACGTTTTTGGCATTAAGTATGCTGCTTTCGGGTGCAGGCACTATGGCGGCAGCAAATGATGATGTAGAATTAATGTCATCAGCAGGAATTGAAAGTCTTGGACGTGGATTGGTGGTACAATCATTTGGAGATGATAAAGGCGTATATCTCACATGGAGATTGCAGGCGAGCGAGGACGCTGTGTTCGGCAGTGCGGCAAAAAATGTGGAATTTAACATTTACAAGAACGGCACGTTTCTTGCAAATGAAAAAGACACCACAAACTATGTTGACCAAACAGGCACATCGTCAGATGTATATCAGGTAGCACCTGTGATTGACGGAACAGAAGGGGACAAGTGTGATGAGGTTTCCGCATTTGCAAGCGGAAGCAATTACTTCGATATTCCCGTAGAAAAACCCGCCGACATCACTTTGGCGGACGGCAACACATACAGCTACACCATAGGCGATTCGTCATGCGGCGACCTTGACGGTGACGGCGAGTATGAATTGGTGGTAAAATGGGACTGCAATGCACATGACAACTCACAAAGCGGTTATACGGGTAACGTGCTTTTGGACGCATACAAGATGGACGGCACAAAGCTATGGCGAATTGATTTGGGAAAGAATATCCGTGGCGGAGCACATTACACACAATTTTTAGTGTATGACTTTGACCAAGACGGCAAAGCAGAAATGACCTGTAAAACCGCACCGGGTTCAAAGGACGCAAACGGAGATTATGTAACGGCAGTGAGCACAAACAACGCAATTAAAAATGCGGACAATACCGCCGAATATGTGAATAAGGGCGGATATGTACTTGACGGTGACGAATATTTTACTGTATTTAACGGCGAAACAGGTGCGGCGGTTGATACAATCTATTATCCCGTTCAGCGTGTTGATGCGGCAGTATGGGGAGATACTTACGGAAACCGCTGCGACAGATTTATAGCAGACGTTGCATGGCTTGACGGCGAAAAGCCGTATGCGGTGTATTGGAGAGGTTATTATTTCGGCAGAAACGGTATGCAGCGTGTAGGTGTGTGCGGTATCAGCTTTGACGGCGAAAGACTGAATCCGAAATATGTATTCGATACATATGATACGGAAAATTCATCTTATAAGAATAGTTCTGTAAGCTATGATAACGGTACATATAAAGGTGTAAACGGATTTACTTCGGGAAATGAAATATATGTAGGACAGGGTAACCATAATATGGCGTCTGCCGATGTCGATGATGACGGAAAAGATGAAGTAATGAGTGCTACACTATGCTTGGAAGTGAATGATGCCGATAAATTGATGCCGAAGTGGTGTAAATTTAAGGAGCATGGCGATGCGTATCATTTAGGTAATTATGACCCTACAACAGATGGTATGGAATATTTTGTTGTGCACGAGGACAGCCGTTCTGAACCGAATGAATACGGTACTGTGCTTGATTATGGTATGTCGGTGTATAATGCAAAGACAGGCGAGGAATTGTTCCACGAAGGTGCATCAGAGGATACGGGACGAGGAATGATGGCAAATATCGGTGCGGGCGGATATTATCAATTTTGGAGTTCGGGTAATGCACCGAGAGTGGCTATGGGCGGAACTGATTTTGAAGATGCGGAATGGGGAAAGCCAAGCGTGAATTTCCGTATTTTCTGGGACGGCGATTTGTATGACGAGCTTCTGGACGGAATTAAAATTGACGGCTGGAACGGTTCGGGAATGAGCAGATTGTTTACGGCAAGCGATTGTTCAAGCGTAAACGGTTCTAAGGCAAATCCGGCATTGCAGGCGGATTTGTTCGGCGACTGGCGTGAGGAAGTTGTGTATCCGCTTTCAACAAATGACGGACTTAGAGTGTACACCACCAATATAGAAACAAAGTACAAAATTAAAACACTTATGAGCGACAGAATGTACAGAAACAGTGTCGCATCGGAACAGGCATCATACAATCAGCCGCCGAATATAAGTATGTATTTAAGCAATGACACGGTGTACGGAAATATTACTAATGTTTCTTTGACCGCACCGATAAGAAAAACGTATATCAAGGGACAATCGCTTGATTTGCGTGGTATGACCTTGACGGGGACTTTTGACACAGGTCTTAGTGCGGAACTTGAAGAATACGAAGTGAGCGGATTTGACAGTTCGACAGCGGGCAAAAAGACTGTTACCGTTACAAGCCATGGATATACATTTAGCTTTGATGTTAATGTTGTGGACGGAGCGAATTTCTATTCGGACAATTTCTCATCTTACAGCAGTTCGTCAATAACCATGGGCAGACAAGGTACAGAGGCAAAATCGCAAGCTTTGGGAAGTCTTAACCTTGGCATAGGTGCAAAGGGCGATTATACGAGTGGTTTTGCAATTTCAAATGATACATTTGGAAATGTGCTAAGTTGTGTTTCGGGTAGATATGCAACAGTAGGCAGAGGTGCATATTTCAATTTTGACCAATGCAATTTGCCGGCATTTGCGGATTTGGGCAATGATGAAATTTTGACAATCGACTTTGACGCACGTTATCAGGATAGTTCATCTACAATGGAGATACGGGGCGTCACAAGTACCGGCAGTGAAAAAGCAAATTCGTCAAATCCTTTCCGTGACCCGTATTTATCGGTACTGAACAATTCAAATATACCTACGGGCGAGTGGATAAACGTTAAATTGGATATAACAAAGTCTAAAAATGTTACATTGACCATAACAGGCAAGGGAGGAAATGTGCTTGATACACGGACGTTTACCGCAAAGGGTGACGCTGTCGGGAATATTGCATTTTACGGTTCCCCTTCACAGATAGATATATCAAATATGTCTGTATATACAAATGATGTTGTAAACGGTATAAGCATAGCGAGCGAACCGACAAAGACAGAATACGAAAAGGGCAGTACAGAGCTTGATTTGACGGGTCTTGTTGTAAATGCAACATATACTTCGGGCAAGACAAGAGCGGTCGGCGGTTATACCGTAAGCGGATTTGACGGTGATACTGTTGGCAAACAGACTATTACTGTTTCATACAACGGATATACGGCTACATTCGATATTATGGTAAATGCAAATGTAAAGACTGTTTATTTCAGCGATGATTTTGAAAGCTACACAAGTGCGTCAATAACCATTGGTAAACAGGGTGAAAAAGAGCAGTCGCAGGATTTGGGCAATTTGGATTTGACAGTAGGTGCAAGAACAAGCGGCGGTGATGGTACAAGCGGATTTAATCTGGTGGAAGATACTGATAATAAGTATTTAAGCATTGTATCGGGAAAAAATGCAACATCATCGAGAGGCGGAGGCATTGCATTTGATGCAAGCTGCGGTATACCTGCATTTGCGGATATTCCGGAGGGCAAAACTTTGGTTATGAGTTTTGATGCTTATTATAAGGATGCATCATCTACATTGCAGGTTATGGGCGTTACAAGTTCTGAAACATCAAAGGGTGGTCAGGTGGTAAGTGACCCGTATTTGTCGGTTGCAAATAATAAAAAATTGCCGACAGGCGAGTGGTTTAATATTTCGCTTAGCATAAGCAGTGACAAGAACGTTGTATTGACAGTCACAAATTCAGCCGGTGAGGTGCTGGATACGCAAACATTTACTGCGTGCGGTGACAGTATTGAAAAAATTGCATTCTACGGCGGAGCAACAGTTGTAAATATAGATAATTTGCAGGTGTATGCGTTAGGCAAGGAATTGTCGGGAATAAGCATTACAACAAAACCGACAAAGCTTACATATAAATTGGGCGAAAGTCTTGATTTGGCGGGTATGGTTGTAACAGCTGTGTACAGTGATACTACAACAGGTACTGTAAGTGAGTATCTGACAAGCGGATATGATGCAAATACAGTCGGAAAGCAGACTGTAACCGTAAAATACAGCGGACAAACGGCAACGTTTGATGTTACTGTAATAGGTATAAAGGGAATAAGCGTTACGACAAAGCCGACAAAGGTTACATATAAAAAGGGTGAAAGCCTTGATTTGACAGGTATGGTGGTTACGGCAGAGTATACTGACGGAACAAACGTAGCGGTAACAGACTATACCACAAGCGGATATAATGCAAATAAATCGGGCAAGCAGACCATAACGGTAACATACGGCGGTAAAACTGCAACGTTTGATGTTACGGTGGAAAAAACGCTTACAGGAATAAGCATTACAACAAAGCCGACAAAGACTGTATATAAAAAAGGCGAAAGTCTTGATTTGACGGGTATGGTAGTTACAGCGTCATATGATGACAATTCAAGTGAGGCGGTAACAGGCTACACCACAAGCGGTTTTGACACAAATACAATAGGAACTCAAACGGTTACAGTGGCATATGGAGGTCAAAATGCGACATTTGAGGTTACTGTTGAGAATATCAAGGTGGAAATAAAGGTTGCACAAAACGGCTTGAATTTCGCAAACGGTATTTTGTCAGGCAGTCTGACAGCGAATATCGCAAATAACAGCGGAGATGCATATATTCTGTTTGCGGTATATGATGAGGACGGAATTTTGACTCAGATTAAATATAAGACAGTGACAGATGAAAATACAGCTGAATTCAGCAATGTAAAGGCTGAAAATCTGACCGAGAACTATTCATGCAAATTATTTGCTTGGAAAGATTTAAAAAATGTAAAACCAATCTGCGGAGAATATAAAGTTAAGTAAGAAAAAACTGCTGCGGCGAGTTTGCCGCAGCAGTTTTTTTAATTTGTAGGAAATTGCGTAAAACGCAATGACGGAAAATCAAAAATGCTACCTTAATCCTCCGCCCGCAGGCGGTGCTTCTATCAGAAGCTTTTTTATTTATAATTCAGCTTTGTAATTCAATTTATCAAGCAACTGCATATCGGTTTCTATGCTAATACCCGATGTGGTAAGCATATCGCCCGAAATAGCCGCATTTGCTCCCGATTGGAAACATTTTTCGCCTTTGTCGGGTAAAAGTCCACGGCCACCCGCAAGCCGGATAGACGCAGTCGGCAAAATGAAACGATACACCGCCGCAATTCGGCACATATCGTCATTTGTAAGTCTTGGATTATTTTCATACGGCGTACCTTTTACAGCGTTTAGCATATTGATTGGAACGGATTGTATACCAAGCTCACGCAGAGTTAATGCCATATCAATTCTATCCTCGACAGTTTCGCCAAGACCCATGATACCGCCGCTGCACACGTTAAGTCCTGCTTTTTGTGCGGCTTTTATGGTTGCGATTTTATCATTAAAGGTATGCGTGGTACAGACATTCGGGAAATTATTGCGTGATGTTTCAATATTGTTATGTACTCTCGATACGCCGGCAGATTTCAGCTTTGCGAATTGTTCCTCATTAAGCAGACCGAATGACGCACATACATCAATATCTGTTTCCTTGCGGATAGTACGCACTACGTCACACATTTTATCCACTTCATCGTCTGAAAGCTTTTTGCCCGATGTTACTATGGAATATCTCAATACCCCACGTTCATCATTGTATTTTGCCTGTTTTACAATTTCTTCGGTGGATAACAGCGAGTATTCTTCAACATTTGTATGGTAAAATGCAGATTGTGCACAGTATTTGCAGTTTTCTGAACATTTTCCGCTTTTGCCGTTGATAATGGTGCATATATCAAATTTGTTTCCGCAAAAATGTCTGCGGATTTCATCGGCGGCGGAACAGAGTTCGTCAAGCGGTGCATTATACAATTCCATGGCATCGGATTTTGTCACCGTATATCCGTCAAGTACCTTTGTTTTCAATTCATTTACATTCATGATTTATTACCTCTTTTTCTGATTGCTATTTAGGATAGTAACACAAAAACAATAAATTGTCAACCGATTAAATATAAAATGGTTTACAATATAAATAGGAAGAAAAAACACATATTTTGATGTGGGTATCAAAATATGTGTTTTAGATTTAGTTATCGTATGTATATACAATCATTTCCGCAACTTCATCATCTATAACATTTGCAACGGCGTATACATATGTGCTGTCTGAGTTCCATGTGATGTTATCATCATCGTCATATGATGATTTTACAATCGACGATTTTTGTATACCGCTTGAATTAGCCAATGAAATATCGGTTTTCTTGGTTAAATCACAGGTGTAGACAATGGTGTCTTTGGAATACGAAAGGTCTGCACTGTGTTTTGCCAAACCGTCTATATCATATAATGTGAATGACGAGTTACGCTTGTCGGTGATTATGCCCAGATAATAACCCGATTTGTCATTCAGTGCCGACGGATAATCTGCTCCGTTTGCATTGCCGAGCAAGGTTTGGAATGAGCTTATATTTGGATTTTGTGACATAATATCCTTTGAGCTTGGACGAAAATCCAGCGATACGGTTTTTATTTTGCCGCTTAAACTTACCACAAAATGTATCATGTCGCCCTCTTTTAATGTGGTCACGTCATCGCCGTTTGTCAATTTTACATCGTCCTCGATGAACAATGTGCGTTCACGTCCCTGATAGTAACAATCGACTTTTGTTATGGTTTCTTCGTTCTCGTCAAGCGATTTGTATACTTTTGTAACCAATGCAAGTGCATTTACCGCATCTTTTTGAGTAGGGTATGCACTCGGATATGCAGGTGCTGTCGGTTCTGCGGACGGAGCTGTGGTTGGTTCTGTTGTCGGTTCTGCGGACGGAGCAACGGTAGGCTCTGCTGTCGGCTCAGAAGTAGGTTTCGGCACGATAATATCCGGAGTTACATCGGGGATAATCTCGAATGTATTTGTTGATTTATCAAGTTTCACCAAAACATATTTTTGGGCATTTTCAATAACTGCATCATCTGCGGTGATGTTTGAATTATCGTCGGCGGAATTGTATGTTCTTATACCGATTAATTTGTTATCTTTATCATAACCCGACAAAATCAATAGTGTGTTGCCGGAGGTATTTGCTGTTTCCTGTGCGGCAAATGCGTTTGCGGATAAAAGCATTGAGCCTGCAAGCAAAAGCGTAATAAATTTCTTTTTCATTTTATCATCTCCTTATACTGTTTTAGACGTTAAATTATTTATTTTGTTCCGATTTTTCTGATTTTTTTGCCAAATAAGATGCAACAAACTGTGATGCACAGCGTCCCGAACGTCCGCTGTAATTCATTTGCCATACGATAGCTTTTCTTTCGATTTCCGCATTCATGGCAATATTTTTGGCTTTCAGCAGTTCGGATACGATATTCAGGTATTCCTTTTGCGTAGGGGCGGAGAACACAAGACTGATACCGAAACGCTCCGACAATGACAGGGTTTCCTGCATATTATCGTTTTTATGTACTTCGCCGCCTTCTCTATCTGCCCATGTTTCCTTGATAAGGTGACGGCGGTTTGAGGTTGCATAGATAAGTACGTTTTTCGGTCTTGCTTCAAGCTGACCGTCCATTGCAACTTTAAGTGCCTTATAATCGGGGTCGCTTGTTTCAAATGACAAATCATCAAGGAAAATGATGTATTTGTGAGGTTTGTCCGAAAGATAATTTACGAGTGACGGAAGTGCACAGAGATGTTTCTTAGGCATTTCGACAACTCTCAAACCTTCTTCGTAGAACATATTCAAAAGTGCCTTTACCGATGAAGATTTACCCGTACCTCTGTCGCCGAAAAGCAATACGTTATTCGCCATTTTACCCTCGACAAAATCAAGCGTGTTTCCGATTAATATTTCCTTTTGATATTCAAGTCCGACAAGTGCGGAGAATGTGATACCGTCGGTATTTTCTATACCGATTAGTCCGTCCTCATACTTGTAAGCGATGTATTTTGCAAGTACGCCCGTGCCGAATTTATGATAATGCTCGATAAGCAAATCGGTGAAAGCGTTAATGTCGTCGGTTTCGGTAAGCATTTTAATCGAGTCTTTGTAGTCCTCATAAAAACCGATAGGATTTCCCGACGGTTTATAGCTTTCGGTGCACAATGTTATAAGGTCGCCGAAGATTACGGATATGTCATGCGTAAGGGCAGTTTTCAAATCGTCTCCTATTTTCTTGCCCGCACCCGCCAATGACGAAACAATATTTTCATCGTTGGCTATAAGCGATATGACATATTCTTTAACCGAATTATCGGTTACACCGCTTGTTTCGGCAAAACGAATTACATCGTTCATCGCTTTGTACGGCTGACCGCTCATAAGCGATTTGACAACGTTATCCGACTCTATATTATTCAAAATGTACAGTTCCATTTTATTACACCTTCTATATGTATTTCTTATGCGTTTGCACTTATATATTATAACAAATTATAATGAAAAAATCAAATTATACATGAAAAAGTGCTAAAAAAGTATACAAATTTTATGAAATGAATAAAAACGTTATTGTGCACAATTTTTTTAAAAAAAATTAAAAAAATATAGTGCATTTTTGATAAAAGTATGATATAATAAATGTATAGAAAAATATATAAGCGTACTGAAAGAAAATACAGGTAAAATTATATATGGCAAAACAGTAATTTATATATAATTTCTTGCATATAAATAATTTTACATGGTTCTTTCAAAATGCTTATATTAATTTTGATTTAGTGTGCTATAATTATTGGTAACTGTAAAAGAGGGGTTGGTTACGATATGCACATAATAGTTGATAAATACAGGAGGGAAAAATGGTTGGGAAAATTGCGAAAAAAGAAAATGCGGAAAGAAATTACCATGGAATAACAGATTTCCAATTATATCTTTTTAATGAGGGAACTAATTTTCAAAGCTATAATATGCTTGGTTCACATTATGTGGAAACCGTGCATAACGGTAAAAAGGTAAAAGGCTGGCGGTTTGCTGTATGGGCACCGAATGCAAAAAAAGTAAGTCTTGTCGGAGATTTTAACGGCTGGAACTCAGATAGCGATGTTCTTGAAAAAATCGGAACGACGGGAGTATGGTATGGATTTTATGAAAATATTGATGAGGGAATGTTATACAAATATGCGATAGAGGGCATGAACGGACAAACTGTTTTGAAAACTGACCCATATGCTTTCTGCAATGAACTTCGTCCCGAAACGGCGTCGATAACTCACAGAATCGATACATACAAATGGAAAGATAAAAAATGGCTTTCAAATCGTGAAAAAACCGTTCCTTACGATGCTCCGATGAATATATACGAAATTCATGTGGGGTCATGGAAAACACATGATGACGGAAGCTTTTTGACATACAGAGAACTTGCAGACCAATTAGTGCCGTATTTGAAAGATATGGGATATACTCATGTTGAACTGATGCCTATTACGGAATATCCGTTTGACGGTTCATGGGGCTATCAGGTTACAGGTTTCTTTGCGGTTACAAGCAGATATGGTACACCGGAAGATTTCAAATACTTTGTGGATAAATTCCATACAAACGGGATTGGTGTGATTATGGATTGGGTTCCGGCACATTTTCCTCGTGACGCACACGGCTTGGCGAAATTCGACGGCGGTGTTACATATGAATATGCAGACCCGAGAATAGGCGAACACAAAGAGTGGGGAACGCTTGTATTCGACTATACAAAGACAGAGGTAATATCATTTTTGACAAGCTCGGCATATTTCTGGGCTGAGGAATATCATATTGACGGACTTAGAGTTGATGCGGTTTCGTCAATGCTGTACCGTGATTACGGCAGACGTTCCGGTGAATGGATTGCAAACAGATACGGCGGAAACGAAAATCTTGAAGCGGTGGAATTTTTGAGAGCACTTAATAAAATAATGTTCTCCCAATTCCCGAACATATTGATGATAGCGGAAGAATCAACCGCATGGAGCTTGGTTACCGCACCGGCACATGAGGGCGGTTTGGGATTTAATTATAAGTGGAATATGGGCTGGATGAACGATACGTTAAAGTATATGTCTATGGACCCGTTCTTCAGAAAACCAAACCACAATCTATTGACATTCCTAATGTGCTATGCGTTTTCGGAAAATTACATTCTGCCGCTGTCACATGATGAAGTGGTGCATGGTAAAAAGTCGCTGATAGATAAGATGTATGGCGATTATGACGAAAAGTTCAGTTCATTTAAAGCGTTGCTTGGCTATTATATGTCTGTTCCGGGCAAAAAATTAATGTTTATGGGCGGAGAATTTGCACAGTTTTTGGAATGGCGTTATTATGAGGGACTTGATTGGAGTTTGTTTGAATATGAAAAGCACAGAAAATTCAATCAGTTCGTAAAAGACTTAAATCATTTCTATCTGGAAAATAAATCGTTCTGGCAGATTGAAAAGGATTGGAAAGGTTTTGAATGGATTAACGAAAATGATGCGGAAAATTCGATTTTATCATATATAAGACGCAGCAGCAATCATAATGACTACGTCATATGTGTAATGAATTTTACTCCGATTGAACGTTCAAAATATATTTTGGGTGTGCCGTCAAGCGGAGAATATGAAGTGGTGTTAAACAGTGACGCACAAAAATACGGTGGTTCGACAAGAGTGGTTAAAAAATCATACAAAGCAACCAAAAAGGCAGCCGACGGAAGGCATTATTCAATAGCAATAAAAGTGCCGCCGCTGTCGGTTGTATATTTGAAAAAGAAAAAAGCAGCTCCGAAACCGAAAAAGGCTAAGGAAAAAGCAATCAGTGCGGGTGCTGCCGTAAAACAGAGTAAATAATATAGTTGAGAGTGTATGGAGTGATGAAAGATGATGACTAAAGAGTGTGTAGCAATGATATTGGCAGGAGGTCAGGGCAGCAGACTGGGTGCGTTGACCAAGAATATAGCAAAACCGGCTGTTCCTTTCGGCGGAAAGTATCGTATAATTGATTTCCCGCTGAGTAACTGTGTTCATTCGGGAATTGATACTGTGGGTGTATTGACGCAATATCAGCCGCTTGAACTTAATACATATATCGGCAGCGGAACGGCATGGGATTTAGACAGAAATAACGGCGGTGTATATGTGCTGCCGCCATACCAAAAAGCAGAGTCGGGCGAATGGTATAAGGGTACTGCAAATGCAATTTATCAGAATATACCTTTTGTTGAACAGTTCAATCCTAAATATGTATTGATTTTGTCGGGCGACCATATCTACAAAATGCACTACGGCAAAATGCTTAAAGAACATATTGAGTCCGGTGCTGCGGCAACTATTGCGGTTATGCCTGTACCGTGGGAGGAAGCAAGCAGATTTGGTATCATGAATATTGACGACAAATGCGATGTTGTTGAATTTGAAGAAAAACCGAAAGAACCAAAGAGTAATCTTGCGTCAATGGGTATTTACATATTCAACTGGGACGTTTTGAAAAAATATCTTATCGTTGATGAAAACAATCCGAAATCATCAAATGACTTCGGCAAGAACATAATTCCTCAAATGCTTTCATTGGGCGAGAAAATGCACACATATCGTTTTGAAGGATACTGGAAAGATGTCGGTACTGTACAGAGCTTGCTTGAAGCAAATATGGATTTGATTGATACACCTCCTAAATTTGATTTGAACGATAATTCATGGAGCATTTATTCAAAAAATCCTGTTCGTTTCCCTCAGTTTGTGGCAAAGGGTGCGGTTATTAGAAACAGTACGGTAACAGAAGGTTGCAGTATTTACGGTACGATTGAACATTCTGTAATATTCGGCGGTGTTAAGGTAGGCGAGGGCAGTGTTATCAAAAATTCTGTTGTAATGCCTAATGCGGTTATCGGAAAGAATGTTATTATTGAAAATACAATTATCGGTTCGGACAGCGTTGTGCGTGACAATGTTAAAATCGGTACAGAGGAGATTGAGGATAATCCGCACGCATCTAAAATGTGCACTGGCGGACTGTCACTTATCGGAAACAACGTTATAATCGGCAGTGATATGGTGATAGCCAAAGGTTCGATGGTTGATAAAGATATGCTTAATGAAGATGATGTGTTTGCCGCAGAGGGTGCAAAGACAGTTGCAATGAAGGCATAATTAAACTTTTTAAGTGTTAGGAGTTAAGAATTATGATAGATACAATGGGACTTATTTTAACCAGTAATGACAAAATTCCGCCTGTGACCGATATAAGAGCTGTATCGGCACTGCCTGTTGCGGGAAGATTCAGAATTATAGATTTTGTTATTTCAAATATGGCGAATGCCGGAATTGAAAAAATCGGTATTATCACCGAATCAAATTATTCATCTTTGATGGACCATGTTAAATCGGGTAAGCCGTGGGATTTGGACAGAAAAAATAACGGACTTAGCATATTGCCTCCGAATATCGGAACAATTATGTACGGTTCGGCACACGGCGACATTGATTTGATAATGGGTGTATCGGAATATATAAGAAGAAGTTCTCAGACATATGTGGTATTGTCATTGGGCAACTTTATATATAATTTGGATTACGAAAAAGTAATTGACGAGCATATTAAAAGTCAGGCTGATATTACAGCGGTTTATAAGGATATGTCGGGAGCGGAAGAAATAGAATTGTCAAGATTTACTTTGTTTGAAATGGACAAGGAAAAACGTGTTACCGATATAGAAGTTAAACCTTATTATCCGAAGTCGGCTTTGGCGTCAATGGAAGTCTATGTTTTGGAACGTGAATTATTGCTTAGCATTATCGATGAATGTAATGCAAGGGGTGAGCATGATTTTATCAAGGACGCTATAATTAAGAAGTTATTCGGTTTGAGAGTATACGGATATGAATATAAGGGTTATACCGATAAGATTGATTCGCTTCGTTCGTATTACAAAAATAATATGATGTTCCTAAACGATGATATGCGTACGGAAATGTTCAACCCGGAAAATCCGATAAATACAAAAAGCAAAGACCAATCGCCTACACGCTACGGTGACAGTGCAGTGGTTGAAAACTGCTTTATCTCCGACGGCTGTGTGATTGAAGGCACAGTTGAAAATTGTGTGCTTTCAAGAGGCGTTAAGATTGCAAAAGGTGCAATAGTTAAAAATTCAATAATTATGCAAGGCTCTGTGATTGACAATGACGTATTCTTAGACCACGTTGTTTTCGACAAGGAAGTGCATATTACAAAGGGCAGAAAATTATTGGGTCAAGATGTTTATCCATTAGCGATTGCAAAAGGAACAATTATCTGATATAATGTATGTAAATGGTGGCTTTCGAGCCATCATTTACATAGTTTTTTTACGAGAAAGGGTTGAATATGATATGAAGATACTATTTGCCACATCAGAGGCTACGCCTTTTATGAAAACAGGCGGTTTGGGAGATGTAGCGGGAACTTTGCCGGGTGAATTGAATAAAATCGGTGCAGATGCTCGTGTAATTATGCCGCTTTATAATGGTATACCGCAGGAATACAAAGATAAAATGACATATGTCAACCATATTTATATTGATATGGCATGGAGAAAACAATACTGCGGAGTATTTGAACTTGTACATAACGGAACTAAATTTTATTTTATAGATAATAAATTCTATTTCGGCGGAAATAATCCGTACAGCTACATACATGAAGATGTAGAAAAATTTATTTTCTTTTCAAAAGCAGCATTGTCTATTTTGCCTACCATTGATTTTCGTCCGGACGTTATTAACTGTAACGATTGGCAGACAGGTCCTATCCCTGTTTTTCTTGACGTATTCCAGGATAATCCGTTCTACCGCGGAATTAAAACGGTTATGACTATCCACAATTTGAAATTCCAGGGAAGATGGGATTTCAAGGGTATCAAAGATGTAATGGGTATCAGCGACTACTATTTCACATCGGACAAGCTTGAATATTACAAGGACGCAAACCTGTTAAAAGGCGGTCTTGTATATGCCGACAGAATAAGCACTGTAAGCGAAAGCTATGCACATGAGATTACCACACCTGAGTACGGTGAGGGATTAAACGGATTATTGAGTGCGAGAAGTCATCAGATTACAGGTATTGTGAACGGTATTTCTTATGATGAATACAATCCGGAAACAGATAATGATATATACGAAAAATATAATAAGAGAACTGTATTTACCAAAAAGAAAATTGATAAGCAGCGATTGCAGGAGGAACTAAATCTTCCGCAAGACCCGAACAAGTTTATGATTGGTATTGTATCAAGATTGACCGACCAAAAGGGATTTGACATTTTGGCACAGGCCTTGGAGCAGATTTGTCAGGACGATATACAAGTGGTTGTATTGGGAACGGGTGAGGAGCATTTTGAAAATATGTTCCGCCATTTTGCATGGAAATACCCTGATAAGATTTCGGCTAATATTTATTTCTCAAATCAGCTTGCACATAAGATTTATGCGGGTTGTGACGCATTTTTGATGCCGTCGAGATTTGAACCGTGCGGACTTAGCCAGCTAATCAGTTTGAGATACGGCACTGTGCCTATCGTGCGTGAAACAGGCGGTTTGAAGGATACAGTTGTTCCATATAACGAATATGACGGTGAGGGAACAGGTTTCTCATTCAGTCAATATTCTGCAAATGATATGCTTCATGTCATAAGATATGCACATAGTATATATACTAATACAGATGCTTGGAACGGTATTATCAAGAATGGTATGAGTACTGATTTTTCATGGAAAGTATCGGCACAAAAATATATGCAGATGTATCGTGATATTACAGGTATTCAAGAAGAACAAAAAAATGACGATAACAATAATGTAGAAAAAAAAACTAAATCTACAACAAGAAAGTCAACAAAATCAGCTTCAAAGACAACAACAAAGAAAACAGCCGCAAAAAAGACAACAAAAAAAGCGGAAGTTCAAAAAGAAGAAGTAAAGCCTGAGGTTGAGGCTGCTGTTAAACCTGCCGAGAAAAAGAAAGGCGGAAGAAAAAAGAAAACAGCAGAAACTGAACAGACTGTTGCGACCGCACCTGTAAAAGAGACGGAAAAAGCAGAAGAAAAGGTTGATGCTGCAAAGCAAACAGAAGAAAAAAAGGCTGAAACAACAAAGAAAGCGGCGGATACAGTGACAGAGAAAGTTGCACTGCCGACAGCTGATAAAACAGAAGTGAAAACTGAAACAAAAGCTGCCGCTAAAACAGAAGTGAAAGCTGAAACAAAAGTTGCCGCTAAAAATGAAAAAACAGCTGAAACAAAAGCAGAGGTTAAACCAACCGAAACAGCTGTAAAGAAAGAAACAGCAAAAGCAGATGCAAGTGTCAAAGGGGACACAAAAACAGAAAGCAAAACCAATGATGGGGACACAAAAAAGACTGAGCCTGCAAAGGGCAGAAAGTCAACAAAGAGTACGGCAAAGAAGTGATATATGCTCGCAATCAGAGGCAAAGATTTCTGCCTCTGATTGTCGTGCGTACAAAAAAATGAAAATAATCAGTGAAAACTGTTTATATATAATGGCGATATATTGCTTTTAAAAATACTAGGAAGGGGACATATAAATTTTATGAAAAAAACTGACATAAAATTAAATGAAAAAGAAAAAAGACTGCAAGAAGATATTATAGGCAAGTTGAACCGTTATTTCGGTAAGACTTTGGAAGATGCCACACCTAACATGGTGTATAATGCTTGTGCATTGAAAGTTCGTGACAGTATAATGGAACGCTGGGCAGTGTCACACAAGGTTGTTAAAAATCAAGGTTCTAAAAAGCTTTATTATCTATCATTTGAATTTTTGATGGGTCGTTCTTTGGCAACAAACATTCTTAATCTAATGCAGACAGAAGAATATCAAAAGGTGCTTAAATCTTTGGGTGCCGATATGTGCGAAATTGTTGAGGAAGAAAACGACGCTGCACTTGGTAACGGCGGTTTGGGCAGATTGGCTGCTTGTTTCTTGGATTCATTGACAACTTTGGATTTGCCTTCATACGGTTCTACAATCAGATATGAATACGGATTGTTCAAACAAAAAATTATTGACGGCTATCAAGTAGAAATGCCGGACCCATGGCTTGATAACGGTACTAACGTATGGGAAGTACCTCGTATGGAAGAAACTGTTGAAGTTAAATTCGGAGGTAATGTGCATTTTGATATGGACGGCGACAGAATGATTGCCCGTTATGAACATTCACATACTATTTTGGCTGTTCCTTATGATGTACCGCTTTGCGGATATGACTCAAAGATTGTCAACAAATTGCGTCTATGGAGTGCTAAATCACCTGAATATATGGATATGCAGGCATTCAACAGCGGTAATTATATCCGTGCGGTTGAGGAAAGACAGCTTGCTGAGGTTATTTCAAAGGTACTTTACCCTGATGATACTCATGTACAAGGTAAGGAATTGAGATTGAAACAGCAATATTTCTTGGTATCTGCAACAGTTCAATGGATTTTGAAGGACTTTGAGGCAAGATACGGTTCTGACTGGAAACGTTTGCCGGAAAAAGTTGTAATGCATATCAACGATACTCACCCTACATTGGCTATTCCTGAATTGATGCGTATTTTGATGGACGATAAGGGTCTTGGCTGGGACGCAGCATGGGATATTGTTACAAAGGTATTTGCATACACTAACCATACTGTATTGAGCGAAGCACTTGAAACATGGCCTAATGACATGATGCAGAGAGTATTGCCGAGAATTTATCTAATCATTGAGGAAATGAACAGACGTCTGATGATTAAATTGGACGAAGTATATCCGAATGACCCTAAGAAATTGGAATACATGGCAATCATGGCAAACGGCAGAATCAGCATGGCTAATATTTGTCTGGCTACCTGCTTTGCGGTAAACGGTGTATCTCAGCTTCATACAAAGATTTTGACAGAGGATATATTCAAGGATTATTATAAGATTAATCCGGACAGATTCCACGCTATTACAAACGGTATCACATTCAGAAGATGGATTATGAATGCAAACCCTGCTCTTACCGATTTGATTACAAAGACTATCGGCAAGAAGTGGCTGAAAGATGCAAACGAATTGAAGAAGCTTATTCCGTATGCTAAGGATAAAGATTTCCAGCAAAAGTTTGCTAAGATTAAATATGACAATAAGGTTGCACTTGCTAAATATGTTAAAGATCACAACGGTATCGATATTGACCCTAACTCTATCTATGATATGCAGTGTAAGCGTTTGCACGAGTACAAACGTCAATTATTGAATATTCTTCACGTTTTGGCAAAATACAATATGCTTGTTGAAAATCCTGATATGACATTTACGCCGACAACATATTTCTTTGCCGCAAAAGCTGCTCCGGGTTATGCAAGAGCAAAGAATATTATCAAGCTTATCAATACAGTTGCCGACAAGATTAACAATGACGAAAGAATCGGCGGCAAGATTAAAGTAGTATTTATCGAAAACTACGGTGTATCTATTGCTGAAAAATTGGTTGTTGCGGCTGATGTATCTGAACAAATCTCAACAGCAGGTAAGGAAGCATCTGGTACAGGTAACATGAAGTTCATGCTTAACGGTGCTGCTACTATCGGTACATTGGACGGTGCAAATGTGGAAATGCTTGAACAAGTGGGCGAGGATTATATATATATCTTCGGTCTGAAAGCTGATGAAGTTGCGGCTAAGGCTTGCCACAACGGCAGTGATGAGGTAATGCATATCTATAACACTGACCATTCAATCCGTCAGGTATTGAGCCAGCTTATCAACGGTGAATTGGATTCAACAAATCCGAACCTATTCAAGGATTTGTACAATACATTGCTGTTCGGTGATTACGGTTATCCTGATACTTACATGGTTATCCGTGACTTTGACGAATATGCTAAGACACAGGAAAAGATTAATCGTGACTACAACAACAAGGAATTGTGGTTGGAAAAGACTATTATGAATACTGCTTGTGCAGGTTTCTTCTCAAGTGACAGAACTATTAACGAATATAACGAAAAGATTTGGAAATTGAAAAGAATATAACAGTATTTAAGATTGCAAAGGGGCTGTCAATAATTTGACAGCCTTTTTACAGGTTAAAATTTTATCCCAAATTCATATCTGTTTTCATAAATATAATATTGGTTATAATTTATTTGACAGATATAAATGAAATGAGGTAATATTATGAAATTAGAACATAATTCTAGAAATTCGATGTATCGTGAGCCGTTTGGAGCGGTTAAGACAGGTACGGAAGTGAAATTAAGACTAGCCGCCGCAGAGATAGGTATACCTAAAAGCGTTAAATTGGTAGTGATGAAAAAGGACGATACAAAAGAGATAGATATGTACTATATCGAGTATTTGTGCGAATGTAGTGTATATGAGGCTGTTGTGGACGTGGGCGATGAAGTGGGAATTATATGGTACTATTTCAAAGTGGAATGTTTTGACGGCAATGTTGTGTATTACGGTAATAACTATATGAATCTGGGCGGTTTGGGTGATATGTATAATCATGTGCCTGATTTTTCGTTCCAGATTACCGTTTACGGCAAGGACTACAAAACTCCCGAATGGTTTAAAAATTCGGTTGCGTACCAAATTTTTGTCGACAGATTTTATAATCCGACAGGCAAAATCGAAACAGACAGAAAAGATATAATAAAACGTAAATGGGGAGATGTTCCGTATTATAAGGCGGAGCAGTTCGGCGGTGAATATCTTGCAAACGACTTTTTCGGCGGAACATTAAACGGTGTAAGAGAAAAATTGCCGTATCTTGCCGATTTGGGTATCGGTGCGATATATTTAAATCCGATATTCAAGGCATCGTCAAATCACAAATATGATACGGGTGATTATAAGCAAATCGACCCGATGTTCGGTACAGAGGACGATTTTGTCAAGCTATGTGCCGAGGCTGAAAAATTGGGTATAAGAATAATATTGGACGGTGTGTTCAATCATACGGGCAGTGACAGTAAATATTTTAATAAGTACGGTCATTATAACAGTTTGGGAGCGTATCAGTCGAAGAATTCAAACTATTATTCATGGTTTAGATTTATGCACTATCCCGATGTATATGAATCATGGTGGGGAATGACAACCTTGCCACAGGTTGAGGAAACGTCAAAATCATTCAGAGATTATATCCTTCATGATGATAATTCGGTTGTTAAGCGTTGGCTGAAACTTGGTGCGAGCGGCTGGCGTTTGGACGTTGTAGACGAATTACCCGACTTTTTCGTTAAGGAACTAAATCAAGAGGTTAAAAAGCAAAAAGAAGATGCCGTAATTATCGGCGAAGTTTGGGAGGACGCATCAAATAAAGTCAGCTACGGCGAACAGCGTGAATATTTCTTGGGCAAGGAATTGGACTCTGTTATGAATTATCCGCTTAGAAATATGCTTATCGACTTTGCGTTGGGCAGAATTGATGCGGAGCTTTTTGACAATCGTTTGATGAGTCTTAAAGAAAATTATCCGAAACCGGCATTTTATTCGCTGCTTAACTTCATGTCATCACATGATATTGAACGTGTGCTGACAGTTTTGGGTAATGTTCCGGACAGTCATTCTGTGAGCAAGGATTTTCAGGCAAGCTTTAAATTGGAAAGACACGCACTTAAAAAAGCAAAAGCAAGATTGCGTGTGGTTATTGCCATGCTTATGACGCTTCCAGGTGTGCCGTGTATATTCTACGGTGACGAGGCGGGTATGCAGGGCTATGGTGACCCGTTCTGCCGTTCGACATATCCGTGGGGAAAAGAAGACAAGGAAATAATGGACTTGTACAAAAAATATATTAAAATCCGAAACGATAATTTGATATATCGTACCGGCGAATTGGAATGTATATACAAGGTTGAAAGAATGTATGCGTATATGCGTACGGAGAAGATGGAAAGACGTATTGTGCTTGCGAGCACGGCGGAGAATGAAGAAGTGGCACGTTTGGATTTGGCAAGATTTTTTGTCAGTTCATTGGTTGATGATGAGGAAAATGAGTATAAGAGTGATAACGGTATATTCCTTATTAATATGCCAAGCTATTCGGTAAAAATATTCAAACTGAAATATGCCGATGATGACGAACTGTAATTCTGATACTAAATTAAAATGCACAGCCGATATTGCGATTATATCGGCTGTGCATTGTTTTTTTGCATAAAAAAATACTCCGATAATTCGGAGTATTCTGACTTTACATAAAGCAAATTAACCTAACTTAGCTAATTTAAGAGCTAATTGAGATTTCTTTCTGGCAGCATTATTCTTATGAAGAATACCGTTTGAAACGCTTTGGTCAAGCTTTTTAACAGCTTCGTTGAATGCAGGAGTAGCAACGGCTTTATCACCGCTTGCGATTGCATCTTCAAACTTCTTAATGCTTGTCTTTAATGCTGTCTTGTGCATTTTGTTGATAAGAGTCTTCTTTTCGATAACTTTAACTCTTTTCTTTGCAGACTTAATATTAGGCATAATCTTCACCTCCAACAATTTAAAATCATAATACTTAAATATTTTACCATGATAATATAAAAATTGCAAGAGTTTTTTTGATTTTTTTCAATTTTATTTGAAAAAAATCAAAAAATACAGGTAAATAATAGGTTATTGGTCTAAACGTCGGAACTCATAACCCTGTGACATCAGATATTCTATAACTCGTGGGAGTGCGTCAACAGTGGTTTGCTTGGTAGCGGCATCATGCATAAGTATAACAACATCTTCTTTATCCTTTGAAGATGTGATTACACCTTGCACAAGCTGGTCGGCGGTTTTCTTGCCGCCTTCAGCATCGCCGTTTAGTGCGTTCCAGTCACAGTAGTAGAACCCATTGTCACGCAAAAGTGTCTTGTATTCCTGTTTTTTTGCTCCCCATGTACCGGCATTGTAACTGCCGCCCGGAAAACGGAATAGTTTAAAATAATTTTCGTCACAGGTGATTTGCTGAATAAGTGCATACGTTTTTTCTATTTCAGCCATAAAGGCTTCCGGTGTGGCATATAAATCTTTGTAGTTGTGTGCATATGAGTGATTCGCCAAAAGGTGACCTTCTTCGTATACTCTGCGTGCCATGTCGGGATTGCTTTCGATAAGCGAGCCTACCTCAAAAAATGTTGCTTTGACGTTATATCTGCGTAATATATCCAGAACCTGCGGAGTAATACTCTTTGTAGGACCGTCGTCAAATGTAAGATATGCGGTTTTTACACCGTCGCTTTTGCGTACCGATTTTAATAGGTCTGCATCGGGTGCTGCGGTCGGAGTCACTTCGGGAGCTGCCTCGGCATCTGTCGGAACAGCGGTCGGAGTTGTAAGGTCGGCTGCGGTCTGTACGGTAGGTGAAGGGGTTTCGGTGACCTCCACAGATGCTTGTTTTGCAGAATGCGATTTTACAATCAAAGCTATGACAACCGCAATGACGACCACAATAATTATTGCCGGAATAATTTTCCGTCTTTTATTTTTTTGTCTGTAATTATTAAAGTTATTGTATTGTAACATATTATCATCTCCATTAAACAATCTAAATTTTATTATACACTTTTTTGGTGTGAATAGCAATATAAAAAAGTAAAAAATATGTGCTATTATAGAGAAAATATGCTATAATATTAACATATATTAATTTATATTTTGAAAGGATGGTATTTATGAAAAACTATATTTTACTATTGGCAGTATTTACTTTAATGCTGACTGTGTCGGGGTGCGGAAAGTATGATAATGAAGGCATTGTTTCGCCGTCGGAAAAAATGCAGACAGAACAGATACAAAGTACATCTGAGCCTACACCCGAAGTTACGCCCGAAGTTACACCCGAACCGACCGCACAGCCGACATTAGCTCCGACGGAGAATTACGAAAGTCTTGACAACAAAGGAACGGGGTGGGGATTTAAGAAAATAAAAGGCTGTGAGCCGGATATTTATAACTCGACAAAAGAAATGTTCAGAAAATACAATACATATTACATGGACGAAACAAGACCGAAAGCGTTGTATCTGACGTTTGACGAGGGGTATGAAAACGGATATACAAGCACTATTTTGGATACATTGAAAAAGTGCGGTGTAAAGGCGGCATTTTTCGTAACGGGACCGTATTTAAACAAGGAACAGGATTTGGTAAGAAGAATGATTGACGAAGGGCATATTGTCGGAAATCATACGGTTAATCATCCGAATTTGCCGAAATTGAAAAACTGCGGTAAAATGGCAGAGGAACTCAATTCACTGGATAAGCAATGCTATGAAATATACGGAATACATATGAATTATATGCGTCCGCCCGAAGGTGAGTACAGCGAGAGAGTGCTTGCGGTTGCGAATGATTTGGGGTATAAGACGATATTTTGGAGCTTTGCATATATGGATTGGGACCCCGACAAACAGCGTGGTGCAGATTATGCTTATGAACAGGTTGTGCCTTATTTCCATGACGGCGAAATTATTCTGCTCCATGCGGTGTCAAAGGATAATACAGAGGCTTTGGAGCGGATTATAACCGAGGCGAAAAATCAAGGCTATGAGTTCCGCTCTTTGGACGAATTACAATAAGGCAGGTGTACATATGACAAAAAAGATAATTGCAGTATGTACGGCGGTTGTATTGGTGACCGCCGCAGTGATTTTTTATCATGCACGACAGAAAAATGATGAATACAGTTCGATTGATTTTTTTGCGTTGGATACGTTTATCAACTTGAAAATCGAAAAGAGCAGGCAAAGTGATGAAATATTGCAAAAGTGCGAGGATAAAGTGCATAAGTTGGAAAAAATGCTGAGCTATACAGATAGTGAAAGTGATATATCGAGGATAAATTCCCATGCGGGCGACGGCGAGTGGGTAAGCGTGAATAAAGAAACGATGGAAGTGGTGAAAATTGCTGTACGGATAGCACAGATGTCGGACGGGGCATTGGATATAACGGTCGCACCGCTGATTGATTTGTGGGATATAAAAAGTGAAAATCCGAAAGTTCCGTCAAATGAGGATATTGAAAAGGGAAAAACGCTGATAAATTACAACGATGTTCTGATTGACGAGAGCACAGACAGTATACGCTTGAAAAATGCAAATCAGGCTATTGCACTCGGTGCGATTGCAAAGGGGTATATAGGGGATAAAGTGACCGAGGTTTTGCGTGAAAACGGCGTAAATTCGGCAATTTTGAACTTGGGCGGAAATACGATTGCTTTGGGCGGCAAGGCGAACGGCTCGGATTGGGTTGTGGGGATACAAAATCCCGATAATGAAAATGAATTGCTCGGCAAATTGAATATTAATAATAAATGCGTGGTTACATCGGGCGATTATGAGAGGTATTTTATTGAGGACGGTAAAAGGTATCATCATATATTAGACCCGAAAACAGGCTATCCGGCGGACAGCGGATACAGAAGTGTGACGATTATAGGCGAAAAATCCGTGATTGCGGACGGATTGTCAACGGCTTGCTTTATTTTGGGCAAAGATAAAAGCGGGGATTTGCTGAACAGTTTCGGCTATTCGGCGATATTCTGCGACAAGGATATGAATATAAGCTATATCGGGAATGAGGAGCTTATAAACTAGGGGATATTGATTTTTGAATGGGTAGGGGTTATAATTATCACTAAGGGGATTACAGTATAAGGAGTGAATTAAAATGAAAGTTTTAATGTTAAACGGAAGTCCGAAATCCGACGGAAATACATACAATGCACTTAAAGAGGTAGGAATACAGCTTGAAAAAGAGGGAATTGACTACGAGATTTTTCAGCTTGGAGCAAAACCGATAAGAGATTGCATCGGCTGTAACCAATGCAGTGAAAAGGGCTGTGTGTTTGATGATGATTCGGTTAATGAATTTATCGCAAAAGCGAAAGAGGCTGACGGATTTGTATTCGGTACGCCTGTGTATTATGCACATCCGAGCGGAAGAATACTTGCATTTTTGGACAGAGTGTTCTATGCCGGAGGAAAAGCATTTAAGTTTAAACCGGGAGCGGCTGTTACAGTGGCGAGAAGGGGCGGAAGTTCCGCATCTTATGACTGCCTTAACAAGTATTTCGGAATAACCGATATGCCTGTTGCCGGTTCAACGTATTGGAATATAGCGTACGGAAGAAATCCGGGTGAGGTTAAGGAGGACGCCGAGGGTATGCAGACTATGCGAAACTTGGCAAAGAATATGGCATGGATGATAAAATGTTTTGACATGGGCAGAAAAAACGGTATAGAATTGCCGAATACAACTACCGATATTAAGATGAATTTTATAAGATAAAAAAACGGGTTCAAAATCGTGCATTTTGAACCCGTTTTTTTGATTTTTCTAATTTGTAGTAAATTGCGTAGAACGCAATAACGAAAAATCAAAAATGCTACCTCTTTATTTCTCGTTAAATCTCTTTTGTAGTTCGACAAGTGCCAAAGGCAGTATCGAAAGGAAGATTACAAATCCCCATTGTTCGGGGGTTAGCGGAGTTACTTTGAATATTTTTGCAAGCGGTGCAAAGGTTATTACAGACGTTTGAAGAATTGTGCCGATAATCAAAGCACCGACTAAATAGTGGTTTTTGAAAATACCGACGGAAAATACCGAATGTTCACTCCGCATATTAAAAGCGTGTACAAGCTGTGACAGGCTGAGCACCGAGAAAGCCATACTGCGGCCGATGACAGGTTCGATGGTGGTATCGAATATGTTGTGCCCTATTGAAAATGCCAAAAGTGCCAGTGCACCAATCATACAGCCTTCAAGGACGATTGTCAGACCGAAACCGTTCGCAAACATATTCTTTTTTGCGTTTTGCGGAGGTGACTGCATTGCGTATTTGTCGACGGGGTCAAGTCCGAGTGCTATGGCAGGGAGTGAGTCGGTGACGAGGTTTACCCATAATAATTGTATTGCCACAAGCGGAGAGGACCAGCCGAACATGATACCCATAAATATAGTGAGTATTTCGCCGATGTTGCTCGACAGTAAAAATTGTATTGCCTTTTTTATATTTGCATATATCCCTCGTCCCTGACGTACCGCCTCGACTATTGTTGCAAAATTATCATCAGTGAGAATCATATCGGCGGCACTTTTTGCCACTTCTGTACCGTTCATGCCCATCGCACAGCCAATGTCGGCGGTTTTAAGTGCGGGAGCGTCATTCACACCGTCCCCCGTCATTGCGACTATTTCACCGTTTGCTTTCCATGCTTTTACAATACGCACCTTATGTTCGGGCGTAACACGGGCAAAAACAGAATAGTCCTTTATTATGCGTTCAAGCCGGTTTTGGCTTAGAGAGTCAAGCTCCGAGCCTGTCATAGCTTTTGAATCTGCGGTCATAATGCCTATCTGCTTGGCTATTGCGGTGGCGGTAAGTATGTGGTCACCGGTAATCATAACGGGACGTATACCGGCTTTTTTACAAGTTGCAACAGCCTTGGCAACTTCGGGACGGGGTGGGTCAATCATGCCGATAAGTCCGACAAATGTGAGGTTGTTTTCGTCCGATTTTTCGTTTGGAGATAAATCACGATATGCAACCGATATTACACGCAGAGCATTTTGAGCCATATGCTCATTCTGCGAAAGTATTTCGTCACGCTTTGACGGGGTCATCGGTATACGTTTCGTACCGTCATAATAGTGCGTGCACAGGGGAAGGAGTATATCCGCTGCACCCTTTGTTATCATGCGTTTTGCGGATTGGTAACGGTGCACCGTAGACATCATTTTTCGGGTTGAGTCAAACGGTATTTCGGATATACGGGGATATTTTTTGTCGATGGCGGATTTATTTATATTTAATGATTTTGCAGAGGCTATAATTGCATTTTCGGTGGGTGTACCGATTATGTCACTGTCGGTAATTTGCGAGTTGCTGCAAAGTGCCGCCAAAGTTATGGTAAGTATTTCGTCCCGACTCTCGATTTTTGTGACCTTCATTTTATTTTGTGTGAGAGTGCCTGTTTTGTCGGAACATATTACAGATGCACTGCCAAGTGTTTCCACTGATGGCAGATGACGGACAATAGCATTTTTCTGTACCATACGCTGTACGCCGATTGCAAGCATGATTGTGACTATTGCGGGCAGTCCTTCGGGAATTGCGGCGACGGCAAGGCTGACCGAGGTCATGAACATATCAAACGGCGGAATGGAGCGGTACAGACCGAGCACGAAAACCACCGCACATATAACAAGTGCCGATATACCCAAAACTTTTCCCACATCTGCAAGACGCTGCTGCAAGGGAGTTTGTTCGGACTGTGCGGATAAAATCATATCGGCTATACAGCCGACCTCGGTGTCCATGCCGGTTTTGACGGTTATTGCAGTACCGTGTCCTGATACGACCGAAGTGGACGAAAGAACCATATTTGTTCTTTCGGCAAGCGGAGTATTGTCGGGGAGAGTTATACCTGCATTTTTCTGCACTGGATTTGATTCGCCGGTAAGCGATGATTCGTCCGTTTGCAGATTTTCGGCGGTGATAAGCCGTGCGTCGGCAGGGATTAGGTCGCCGGTTTTAAAGGAGAGAATATCGCCTACAACAACATCTTCCGCCGAAACGGTTATAATTTTGCCGTCACGGATTACATTTGCGTGCGGAGCGGAAATCTTTTTGAGTGCGTCAAGGGATTTTTCGGCACGGCTTTCCTGAATAACTCCGAAAAGTGCATTCAGCACAACAATAATAAGAATGATTATCGGGTCTACAAAATCCGTTTCGCCTTGGAGAAAGGATATAGCGAATGATATTGCGGCGGCGATAAGCAGAATGATAATCATGAAATCATTGAACTGCTGAAAAAAGCGAATTATGATTGATGTACTTTTTTTCTCTTTGAGCTGATTTTTACCGTTTTGTTTTAAGCGATTTTTTGCATCTGCGGAGGTTAGTCCGTGAGTGAGGTCGGAATTTAATTGATTTTCAATTTGACTTGAATTAAGATTGTGCCATGTCATTTGTTATCACTCCCAATTATTTTATTGATATATTTATATTCATAAAATGGACAATAATGACAGTGGGAGGGATAAATTATGAGTTGTTGAGTGATGTGTACAATAAATGCACTATACTCGCATTGCCACTGAACTCACCCTTGCCAACTAAACTTGGTCAACGTCAGTCGTACTGCACTTTCATTTATATCTACGTCTGCACTTTCCCACTAAACTCACCCACAGGACACGCAAAAAGCGTATATCTACATTCAGTGGGCACAGAGGGTATGCCGTATCTATGCTTTGTTTGTGTATTATGTTCAACCAAACTTACCGTAAGCACTACGCTCGGACGGCACAAAATTCACGCCCCTGGGCAACTAATCAGTAGTTTTGCTACGCAAAACCGCTCTTGCGAGCGTCGGACATCTTTCCGATACTAGTGAATTTTGCCGACACCGTGGGAACAACTATATAGTAATAGCTTTGCAGCGTGTGGGTCAAGGGTGTCCCTTGCGGACTTTTCCGTTCGCTACGTACCGGAAAAGATGTCCGGCGGCACAGCCGATTTTGACTTAGTCAAAATTACTTGACCAGTGGACGTGGACAAAGCGAACTCCAAAGGGTTCGCTATAATTTGATAATGTCTATAATTATGGGGAAGTGAAACGTCCCCGTCGCTAAATGGGGGCAACGTCAGTCGCACTACACTTTGATTTTAGCTATGTTAGGATAGAACACTAATTTATAGTTTGTGGTCAAGTCCACCGCAAGATATA
>CAKSNH010000006.1 GCA_934476075.1 uncultured Clostridia bacterium
CGGCATACCCTCTGTGCCCACTGAATATAGATATACGCTTTTTGCGTGTCCTGTGGGTGAGTTTAGTGGGAAAGTGCAAGCGTAGATATGAATGAAAGTGTAGTGCAATTTGTGGTGCAAAATAGTCACTCACTCTCATTTCTATTTAAACCCACCCTTACCCACTAAACTTTCGGCTAGGAGGCACGCAAGGAGCGAAACTATTCTTCGTGGGTTTGGAGGGTATGCTGTACCAAAAGCAAGCGGATAAGCTAGTTTAGAATAATACCTAAATATAATTTATCATCTTAATTTTGACAGCATAAAATTTGCGGGTCTAGGCAATGGAGCAAATTTTACCGACCTAATGGAAAGCTATTTTCATCTTAGCTCTTTGCGTGCCAAAAAGCGGCACTTTCCGTTTGCTTTGCTGCTGCTGAGGCAAAGCGAACTCCAAAGGGTTCGAGTTATATTGACAATGTCTATGGCTATGGGGAAGTGAAACGTCCCCGTCACTAAATTCCGACAACGTCAGTAGCACTACATTTTGATATTAGCTACATTCGGACAGAACGCTGAATTTTAAATCCAATCCCCGACAAATCATAATTTACCGCACAAAAAAGCAGTTCCGCATTGCGGAACTGCCTTAATATCATCCAAAATTATTTCTTATTTTTTGCCTTTGCACGAAGGTCAGTAGCCAAAATTCTCTTACGCATACGCAAATTGTTTGGTGTAACTTCCAACAATTCATCATCAGAAATAAATTCCAAACATTGTTCAAGACTCATTTGTCTTGGCGGTACAAGTCTTAACGCTTCGTCAGAACTTGACGAACGTGTATTTGTAACGTGTTTCCTCTTACATACATTTACAACAACGTCTTCAAGTCTTGCATTTTCACCGACAATCATACCTTCATATACTTTCACACCCGGACCGATAAACAATACGCCTCTGTCCTGTGCATTGTACAGACCGTATGTGATAGATTCGCCTGTTTCCCATGCAATCAATGTACCACGGGTTCTGTTTTGAATTTCACCCTTATATGGTTCATATCTGTCCAAAATACTGTTTATGATACCTGTACCCTTTGTAGCTGTAAGCATTTCATTTCTGTAACCGATAAGACCACGGGACGGTATATCAAATTCCAAACGTGTGTAATTTTGTGCAGTAGGTGCCATGTTAAGCATTTCACCTTTTCTTTGAATAACACCGTCCATGATAGTACCTGTGTATTCATCTGGAACATCTACTGTCAGTCTTTCGATAGGTTCACACTTAACCCCGTCAATTTCCTTGTAGATAACAACAGGATTTGATACCTGGAACTCATATCCCTCACGGCGCATATTTTCAATCAATACCGACAAATGCAATTCGCCACGTCCCGAAACGATAAATGAATCGGCACTGTCTGTTTCTTCTACTCTCAAACTGATATTTGAATCAAGCTCACGCATAAGTCTGTCACGCAAATGACGAGAAGTTACAAACTTACCGTCCTTACCTGCAAACGGACTGTCATTTACGCTGAATGTCATAGACAATACAGGTTCGTCAATCTTAACAAACGGCAACGCTTCCGGACACTCCGGAGCACACAATGTTTCACCGATGTTTACATCAGGAATACCCGAAATAGCAACAACGTCACCCGCTCCGCATTCTTCCGTAACACCTTTTGCAAGTCCTTCAAATGTATATAGCTTTGTAACTTTTGCTCTTGTAACCTTACCGTCGGCACGGCACACTGCAAGACCCATACCTGTTTTAACCTTGCCTCGTTCAATCTTACCTACCGCAATACGTCCTGTATAATCATCATAGTCAATATTTGATACAAGCATTTGGAACGGAGCATCGTCCTCACAGTCCGGACACGGAATATAATCAACTATAAGCTTGAACAATTCTGTCAAATCCTTGTTCGGCTGTTCCGGATTATATTCGGCAGTTGCCCAGCCGTCACGTCCCGACGCATATATAACCGGAGTATCAAGCTGTTCTTCCGTTGCACCCAAATCAATAAACAAATCCAATACTTCGTCAACAACTTCATACGGTCTTGCATTCGGTCTGTCAACCTTATTTACAACAATAACAGGTTTTAGGTTAAGAGCAAGAGCCTTTGACAATACGAAACGAGTCTGCGGCATACAACCTTCAAAAGCGTCTACCAAAAGCAACACGCCGTCAGCCATTTCCAATCCACGTTCAACCTCACCGCCGAAGTCAGCGTGTCCCGGAGTATCTATAATATTAATCTTAACACCGTTGTAATATAACGATGTATTCTTCGCCAAAATAGTGATACCACGTTCACGTTCCAAATCGTTAGAGTCCATTACACGTTCTTCAACCTGTTCATTTTCACGAAAAGTACCGCTTTGTCTTAGCATTGCGTCTACCAAAGTAGTTTTACCATGGTCAACGTGGGCAATAATCGCTATATTTCTTATGTTTTTGCGTTCTACCATAAAGTTTCTAACCTCCGATTAAATTTCGTCCATCTATTTTTCTGTATAATTCTTAGCACCTATCTTATTATTATATCAGCAAATTGTTTTCAATACAATATTTTTTGTGATTAATTTGCACATTTACAGTTTTTTTGTTAGGGATATACAATGCAGCCGACAATAATCATTGTTAATGTGTACAAAAATACAACAAAAAAGCACACCCAACGGCATACTGATATGTACTCCGAAAGGTGTGTTTAGTTTAATTTTCGCTGTATGATGTTACACTCTCAATAATTTTCACCATATCGTCTTTGTCTATTCCGCCGCTGCTGTAAACCGAATATGCACTCTCATCATTCCAGACCGCACAATGATATTTTCCGTCATTACCCTTAATCGTAACTTCATTTTCATTTATTTTAATTCTTTCAATATCATCATATATATTGTAATCACCGCTTACATCTTCGTCCGTATGTTCCGTGCGGTAAATCACACTGTTTTCTTCATTTGCGTACACAATCTGTACAAGCCTTCCGCATATCAGCGACGCCTCATCAAACTTATATTGTTCAGGCATATACGTTGGAATTTTAAACACATACCCTACTTCTTTTATAATATTCTCTATACTGCCCGTATCATTTGTATAAATTCCCGACATCACCATATCATTTTCCGTATTTTCGCCATCATTCACCCCGCCCAAAGCCGGAATGTCTGCCGGTATTTCCGTTTCGGCAGTGACAGGCGGAACGGAGCTTTCACCATCTGCTTTCGGCGGCTCTGTTTCGGGAATTGCAATACTTTCCTGCGGTAATCCGGTACTTATAACTTCTTCTGCTGTATCATGCTTGCTTTCTTGTTTTTTATCGGAGGAATTTTGTTTGTTTTCATTACTTTCCGCAGCGGTATTTGCATCATTTTTTTCTTTATTTTCAATAGGAGGATTATTTTCTCTGCCGATATTTTCGTCCGAACTGCTTTGTGGGATTTGGGGGATATTTGTTTGTACAGTCGGTGCAGATGTCGGCAATGATGAATTTCCTGACGGATTGGTTATATCCGTCCACATATATTGTTTTACCGTAAATACGGCAGTAATGCAAAACACAAGACAAGCGGCACAGCCTGCGGCATATCTTATATAAAACATTCGGGAGTGCTTTGACTTTGATTTCAAATTTTTTTCAGATATTTTTTGTTCCGCAGCAGATAATATTCTCTCTTTCAATTCGTCCGAAACAACAATCTTATCCATTGCGTCTTTATACTTTTTACTCAAAATCATACTCCTCCTTTAAAATAGATTTTAATTTGTTTCTCGCCCTATGTAATAATGACCGTATTGTAGTATCGCTCTTCTCAATTATCTTTGAAATTTCGGGAGTGGAATACCCTTCATAATAATACATATAAACGACCAATCTGTATTTGTCGGGCAATGACAATACAGCCTTTAACACGTTTGAATCCGTACTGTATTTGTCATAGTTCGCAAATTCCGTAATATCATCAATGGAACACTTATTCCTGTTCCAAAATAAGTTTAACTTGTTTTTGCACATATTAATTGTTGTCCGGACTATCCATGATTTTTCGTGGGTTTCGTCATTGAATATCGGATTTTTGTCAATTATCTGCAAAAACACATCTTGAACAGTATCTTCGGCATCTGCTTTGTTTTTCAGATATGTATATGCAATCCTTAAAATCATATTTCCGTACTTATCCACCAAACTGCCGATATATTCCTTTGTAATCTCCAAGCAAACACCCCCATATACTGCTCCTGATTAATACTTTATATTACTTTACACTTGCTATCATATCTGTAATTTCTTTTTCGGCATTACCCTTGTCAACAAAAATTGAATAACTGTAACCATTGTTTGTCCAAACTGCACTTGATGATTCATCACCCAATCTTACTTTTACCGTCAAATCGCCTATTTTTATATCTTTAACGTTGCTGTAAACATTGTAGTCACCGCTTATATCCTCAAAACCTTGCTCCATTCTGTATGTAATCTGAGTGCCTTTCATGTCTTTGTAAATAATTTGCAGCATTGAATTGTTCATTACAGAAATATCTTCTGTTTTGTATTCATTCGGTACGCTTGTCGGATATTTAGGATTGAATGCAAGCACTTTCTTTGCATCTTCCACTGTTTCATATTCAACAAACGGATTAGGGATTTGAACGCCGTCCTCATCAGCTTTTTTGTCGCCCAAATTGAATGTAATAACGTTATCATTTACCGAAACTGTGTCCTGTCCAAGCAAAATATCAAATAATTTTGCCGGAACATATGTTGTATCGTCTTTCAATACAGGTGCTGCACCAAGCAGTGTCGGAGCTGACATACCGATTGCAAATGATGATGACATATAGTAATTGTCGTCACCAATATATATTATCGTATTTACTTCGCCGTTGTCAATCTTAATTCCTTGATGTTCTTCGTCCCATGTAACAGTAAAGCCAAGTTTTTCCGCAATCGCACGAACAGGTAGCATAATTTGTTCACCTGACAAATAAGCCTCTTTGCAGCCCAAATCAAATTTATCTGTTCCAATCATCACCGAATAACTTGATGCAGCCGGTGCAGGTGCTATAACCATTGGCTCATTTTCTGCATATGCTGCCGATGCAGCCATAGCTGCCAAAAGTCCGCAAACCAAAATTGTACTAATCATCTTTTTCATAACGAATTCTCCTTTAATATCTTGTTCATTTCTAAGTTACTTTTGAGGTCCTCAATTATAAAACAGATGAACTTTACAAAACGTTGCACTTTTTTTAATTTGTAGGAAATTGCGTAAAAACGCAATGACGAAAAATCAAAAATGCCTACTTAGTCCTCCGCCCGCAGGCGGTACTTCTATTAGAAGCTTTTTTATTTTTTGTTTTTGCACACAAAAAAGCTCCCATCTATATAGATGGGAGCCTTATTTGTAATTATATCAATAATTATTCACCAGGATTAGCTGTTGGAGAAGGAGAAACTTCCTCAGAATCCGAAGCCGAACTATCCTTTACTTGCATTTCTATTGTATTATCCAATGTATCAACAAAACTGAACTTAAATTCTTTATTGATTGTAATACCGTTTGCATTTTCACCTGATTCAGTAGTTGTACCTGCTGCTTGTAAATCAGCAATACCTTGTGCAACAATTTCAGCAAACTTCATTGCACCTACATATGATGAGTGAAGTGTATCAACTGTTTCTGCATTTGTCCATACTTGATAGTTTCTGCCTACAACAGTATTTGCAGTTTCATCTGTACCATATTTTTCACTGAAGAACTTATAGCTGTTAGCTGACAAATCTACAATCATTACATCTTTTGCAGTAGCACAATCTCTCAATGTACTTGCATACATAACATCAGCTTTATAGTCGTGCTTTGATGCGTTAGGAGTTACCAAAATAGGAGTAATACCCTTTGCACGGCAAGCATCAACCATAGCATTAACAGCTTCTGTCATACCTGCTGTTGTGCTGTAATTTCTGTCATTGTAACCACATTCAAGAATTAAGTAGTCACCCTTTTGTGCATTGTTAATTACACCGCCGAATGCACTTGAATCTGCACCGTTACCATACAAACCTGCTGCATAGTTACCGCTTTCAGCCAAGTTTGAAAGGTTCATATCAGAACCTAGATAATTCTTCAATACTTGACCCCAACCTGTACGAGCATTACCAGGGTTCGGAACACCTGTTTCTTCATTAACGCTTGTTGGGTCACCATAATAATTTGTTACCAAAGAGTCACCCAAAACATAAACTCTTGTCTTTCTGTTTACATTTGAAGGATTTTTCTTAACTACAACAGTCTGCATATCTGATACTTTGTCATACATTGTAACAACGGCTTTACCGCCCTTAACTGCAATTTCTTCCGCAGTATAAGTACCGCCTGTCTTAATTTCACGGCTACCCTTACCGTCGTCGCTTTGGTCAACGTTATTTGCAATCATAACACCATTTACAAATACGTCTGCTCTTGTTGTTGATGCTTTTGTAATTGTAAAGTCATATGAACCATTAGGAATAGCAACTTTCAAACCGCTTCCGTCAGGAATATTACCAACATCATTAAATGTTAGAATTGGTGAAACTTCAAGCGAGTCAGCACCTGTTGTATTAACTGTAATCGTTGTACCTTCTGCCGGTTTTTCAACAGTCGTTTGTTCTACCAATACACCGTCTTTTGCAGTTGTAACAAGGTAACCGCTTGTATTTGCATTTTCTGCCAAAACCGCAAGGTCAACTTCTGTGCTATCTTCTGTAATACCTGTCTTTGTAATTACATAATCAGCAACAGTAACGTCCATTGTATATTCCTTGCCGTCTACAACAGCTTTGATAGTAGTTGTGCCTTTGCTCTTTACAGTAAATGTACCCGGATTTTCTGCATCCATAGCCAATACATCTTCATTTGATGATGACCATGTAGGTGCAAAATACTTAGTTACATCATTGCCAAATTGGTCTTTAATATCTGAAACAGTATATGTAACTGTACCGTTTTCTTTATATTGAACATTTTCTTCGCCACTCAATACTGCTGATGCAACTTTTGCGTCTTCGATATTAACTGTAAATTTAGCAGTCTTTGAACTGTCAATAGCACTTGTTGCGGTAAGAATATATTTACCTGTCAATGCTGTTGACGCAACCTTCAAAGTAGCCTTTGTAGCATCATCTTCATTTGCAGTAATTGTTACACCTGTATCAGTAGTCGCACCTTCGATAGTTTGTACAGCTGTCAATGGTTTTGCACTTTCAAGGTCTTTCCAAATCATTACCTTTTGTCCTGCATTACCGTCAACTGTAATACTTCCGTCTGTAACAGCTTGGTCTTTCTTAACATCAATGTCAGCCAACGCACCGTTGCTGTCATAGCTTGCTACGATAACTGTTGCTGTTGTTACATCTGTAAGACCTTCAAATTTAGTGCTACCGCTTACATTTTCAGGAGCAACTGTCCAGTTGAACTTTTCTCCGTCTTCCATAAGTGTTGATGTTACAGTATATTCAGCTTCTGTATCCTGACCGCTAATCTTTGCAATATTTTCAATACCTGAAATATCTGTCGCACTTGCATCTGCATCTTGAACAACGAAATCTTTAAATCCGACATATCTGCCGTTCATAACAGCACCTGCTGTAAAATCAATCTTTGCCAAACCTGTAACACCATCAGCAACATCAACTTCAACCGCATCATTATCGCCTACTTGAATTGTTGCCTTTGTTGTACCGTTTGAATATGTGATAAAGTCGATTGTTACAGGAACCCATACATTGGCATCAAACAAACCCCAGCACTTTCCGCTATCCCAATTCATTGCATCTCCAACAGTTGCACCTGTACCTATTGACATTCCTGTTGTTGCAGCAGGACCGCCGACATAAATATCGCCCAATAGATTATTTCCGCTGCTGTCTTTTAGTGCAAATGTTCTTGCAAATGTATAATAACCTTTTTCTGTAAATGATAGATTGAATGACAAACTTTTTGCTGTACCTTTTTCAAACTTAATTTCTTCAGGCATCGTCATTGTCTTTGTTGTTTTCGTAATTGGAATTACTATAGCTTTTGTTCCGTCAAATACTGTACTTACTTCACCACCGTAGCTTGCTTCATCAACACCGGGTTCATAGAACAAATAATCTGAAATTTTAACTGTTGCAGTGCCTGTACCCGAACCGTTTGCATTTGTTGCAGTAGCCGTTACAGTAAATTCTTCAACATGATTTTCAGCAGCCTCAAAGCCTTTCTTAACTGTAATCACACCTGCATCTGAAATAGATACATTCTCATCAGCCTGACCGTCAGCACCTGCGATAGACCATTTATATGTTGCATCTGTTACAGCAATGTTTTCCTGGTCAACAGAAGTTGCTGTAAAAGCTACGCTTGCAACACTTTCATTGTTGATAGGAGCTGTTATAGCTTTCTGTCCGCCTGCAACAGTAATTTTTGTAGGTATCGGAGTATAAACATTAGCTGACATTGTAATTGTCTTTTCTGTATCAGCTGTTACTTCAACAGTATCTGCTGCATCTTTATACGCATCTTTTGTAGCTGTAATGCTGTAAGTCTTATTAGGAACATTCAATACTAATTGACTGCCTGTTACAACTTGCTTGCATTTATCAACAGTAACAGTAGTTCCTGTCAAGTCAGCGTTTTTGTCATCCTTAATGTTAAGTGTTAATGCAGATGTTGTCTTTGCAGTTTGTTTAACTGCCAAATTATCCATATAAACTTCACTTGCAGCACCATAGAACGCTACTTTACCCAAAGCAGTTCCGCTGGCTTTAAAACTCTTGGCAGACAGTAAGTTGCCGTCTGTATCTGTCATTACCATATTTGCAGCACCGGTATTGTCAACTTCAATATTAACATCTACCCATTGTGCGGTTGGAATTTGAGCATTATTTCCCACTGACAAATAAGGGTCATTTACAACATCACCATTCCCTGTTTTGTCATCACTTGTCAAGCCAAAAATCTGCATAGTAGCAGCCGCATCTTTAAAATACGCTTTAAAACTCATTTGAAGTACTTTTCCGTCCTCAATGCTTGCATATGCAGGAATGTTACAAGCAGAATTAAATGTAAAACTTGCACCACGTTCTGATGATGCATATTTACCTGAAACAAATTTCAAGTAATTGTTGTCACCGTCTTGTCCGATAGAAATTACACTTGTTGTGTCACCGCCGCTGCCCCTTGCACCAAGAGCAAGGTCCAAATTACCTAATGTTGCAGTTTGACCTGCTGTGCCTTGTACGCTGATGCCTGTTGATGTGTATGATGAGAAATCATCTGTATAATATACAGTGCTATTTTCATCATCCATCAATGCAACGTTACCGTTTGTATATGCACTTGCCGGATTTGTATCTGCCACAGCAAATGCCATACTTGAAACAGATGAAGTCAACATTGTAGCAGCAATAATAGCCGCTAAAATCTTCTTTTTCTTATCCATTTATACTCCCTCTTTCTTAACTTTTATAAACTTTTACTAAAAAAGCATTGTTATATGAATAATTATATATCAAATTAACCATAATAACAATAAAAAAAACAGACTATCAATGTCTGTTTTTTGAACATTTCCTCTACTATTTACACATTTTTTAATAAAATAAAAAAAAGCGAACAGCCTATTTCTAAGCTATTCGCTTGGTACGCCCAGCAGGGCTCGAACCTGCGACCTTTTGGTTCGTAGCCAAACACTCTATCCAACTGAGCTATGAGCGCATACCAAATCTTGACTACGCATATTATCTTACCACATAATCTATCGAATGTCAAGCACTTTTTTTATTTTTTCGATATTTTTTAATTTGCAGGAAGCTGCGTAAAAACGCAGTGATGAAAAATTAAAAAGTGCTTGCAAAATTATATACTGCAATGTATAATATATTCATACGCAATTTTGTGAATAATTTTTAAAGGAGAAATTTAATATGTTTGAAATCGTTGCATATGCAGAAAATGCCGCCGAAACCGCAGGTACAAATTCTTCAATGGGTACACAAGCTATGATTACTCAATTTATAGCCTTTGGTGTTATCATTTTGCTTTTGTATTTTATGATGATAAGACCGCAGAGAAAAAGAGAAAAAGAAACCAAAGCTATGGTTGCCGCTTTGAAAGTCGGCGATAAGGTTACTACAATCGGCGGTATTGTGGGTAAAATTGTAAAAGTAAAAGATGACTATGTAGTTCTGGAAACAGGCAGTATCGGCAACACGGCTGAGCAGTCTTATGTGAGAATGGAAAGAAGTGCCATCGCAAAAGTCGAGAAAAAAGCAGAAGCATAATTTAGCAAGAATAAACAGACATCTGTTGCATATATTTGCAATAGGTGTCTTTATTTTTTTTGCATGAAAGGATGTTTTTTATGAATAGTTTTGACGAAAATGTCGGATTTGATATTATGCGGCTGTTAAAATCATTTTTGTTATCCGTCATCATAACCGCCGTAATGCTTTTGATTTTTGCGGCTATACTCTATTTTACAGACGTCAGTGACAATATAACATCAAAAGCCGTATTTGTTATAAGCGTAATTTCACTGATAATCGGCGGTATTGCAGCGGCTGTAAATGCTGAAAAATCCGGATTTACTCACGGTGCGATAGTTGCGGCAATGTATATTTTGCTTGTGTTGGTCGGCTCGGCGATACTGAACGGCGGCGTATCATTTAATGTAAAAACGGTTACCTTACTGATTAGTTATACGGCAGCGGGAATGTTCGGCGGAAGTGTCGGGATAAACATGGGTTCAAAGAAAAAATATAAAAGAAGATAGCTAAAATGGGTTGCCGTTAAAATACAGCAACCCATCTATTTATTTTGTATCTTTTTAAACTGTTTTAATAAGAATTGTGTGGCAAAGCCTGTAAATATGCCTGTAATAATTCCCGAAATAATCAATATCGGCAAATAGCTTACAATATATATAGTTTTTGTAATAATCAGTGCCGCAATTATCTGACCGATATTATGAAATATTGCTCCGATTACACCATAAATCCACATATGTTTTTCATCACGAATAAATATTTTCAATACAGAAATAGCCGCAAAGCACAACAATCCTCCGCACAAACTGTACATCATCGCAACCATTCTTCCCGACAAAACGCTGCCGAGTATAATTCGCACAAGCAATATGCATAGCGTTTCTTTTCGATTAAGTACAAATATCGCAAAAAGAGTGATAATATTTGCAAGCCCCAGCTTTACCCCTGCAACGGGTACAAGCGGTGGAATTTGAAGTTCAATTATGAATATAATAAGAGCAAATGCAGTAAGCAGAGCCATTGTGGTAAGTTTTTTTGTTGTCATTTGGTTACTGTGTCTATCTCCGAATTTGCCGATGTTATTTTAATCACCAATTTGTTCGGCAAGCAAACTATCGGCACGGCACTATCGGAAATATAGCCTTGCTTTACACAGACTTGGTCGGGACAAGTTGCATTTTTCACGCATATTCTGTCATGCTCCACCAAAACCGTATTACTGCCTTTCTCGGTCTTTACATCAAATTCATACGGCTCTGTCACAGCACCTAAATCAATAGTTTGTACTACTTCCCCATTTTGGGTTATAACCGCTGTCTTATTATCTATTTTAATATTATTCAGCTTATACCATGCAAAAATACTTGCAATAAGTACAACACTTATTATAATGATAAATATTTTCGTTATTTTCATAATTCACCTCTATGTTAATGCTAACACAGAAAATAAATAAAGTCAAGCATAAGCAATAATAACAGCAAAAAAGACTGCACATCACTGTACAGTCCCTTTCATAATATATAATTAGATTTCTCTGCCTTCAAATTCAGCCAATGCTTTCACCTTTGTCATTACATGGTCGAATTGTGCCGGTGTAAGCGATTGTGCACCGTCGCAAAGTGCAGCCTTTGGATTGTTATGCACTTCAATCATAACACCGTCCGCACCAACCGCAACCGCAGCCTTTGACAATGGTTCAACAAGCGACGGAATACCTGTTGCATGGCTTGGGTCAACAATAACAGGAAGATGTGATAATTTTTTCAATACGGGAATTGCCGACAAATCCAATGTATTTCTTGTCTTTGTTTCAAATGTACGAATACCACGTTCACAGAAAATAACATTCTCGTTACCGCCTGCCATTATATATTCTGCACTCATAAGCCATTCTTCTATTGTATTTGCAAGACCACGTTTCAGCAAAATAGGCTTTTTGCAGCGACCCAATTCTTTTAACAATTCAAAATTCTGCATATTTCTTGCACCGACTTGAATTACGTCAACATCGGCGAACAAATCCAAATGACTTTGATTCATAATTTCAGTAACAATAGGAAGTCCTGTTGCTTTTTTAGCTTTTAGCAATAATTCCAAACCTTCTGCGTGCAAGCCTTGGAATGCGTATGGCGATGTACGAGGTTTGAATGCACCGCCACGAAGGAATGTAGCTCCGCTCTTTTTAACAGCTTGTGCAACTTCGATAATTTGTTCTTCACTTTCAACCGAGCACGGACCTGCAATTACTGTGAAGTTCTCGCTTGAAATTTTTCTGTCCCCTACCTTGATTACCGAGTCTGTCGGGTGGAATTTTCTGTTTGCCAATTTATACGGTTCCGATACTCTCTTGACACCTTCAACCAATTCATTTGTGATAAATACGTCCTCGTCAATTTTTGATGTATCACCGATTACACCGATTACAGATGATTGTGTTCCCTTGCTGAAATGGTATGAACAACCCATGTCCTGTAATTGATTTAGAATGTCCTTTGCCTGTGCTTCTTCTACGTTTGGTTTCAATATGATAATCATTGTTATAAACTCCTTTAAAAATTAATAAATATACTGTAAATTGTATAATTAAACTCTGCGGTACCTTTCAGAATTTAATATTTCAACTTACTGAATCTACAAAAACAAAAAAGCCGATAACCTTTGCTCTCAAAGGTTACCGGCTTTATGACTTACAAGATTAAGCTTTGTTTGGCAATCTATGAACAGCAAAAAGACTCAAGCAAAAGTTGCTAAAGTAATAGTAAAAGTAATATTTAGCTGTCATAGATGTTTTCTTAAACATTGCTTTTTCTCCTTCAATTTCATTAAATAGATTATGTATATATATTAACAATTAACTTTCTATTTGTCAAGCATAAAAATGAATTTTTATTAAAAAAACATATCATTTTAACATATTACCCTAAAATAATTATATGCTTTGCCGATAAACTGTATAATATTCACACATTATTCAAATGTATCTATCATCACATTATCACACAATGGCTTTTCATTTTTGTCCCAGACAAATATATTTACTTTCGGATTGCTTATATTTTCAGTGTTATCCATCGACAATTTAAACGTATTCTTTCCGCTTTCAGCCACAATTTCCTGTACAGCTACGCCATACATCACATCTGTATCATCGTATAATGCCGCATATATCCGTATAGTTTGACCGACATACAAATCCAATCCGCTCAAATCCACGCTCACGTTCAGCTTTTCATCGGTTTTTGTAACTTTTGAAGTATCTTTTATGCCCATATCCTCATTTTCAAAGCCTGCAAACGGATAAACTACCGCATTATATTCGTCCTCACTTGAATTTTCAACAGTTGTACCAGCAAAATCAGATTTTACAAATGTCTTATAATAAATTCTCCCGTCTTTTTCTTGGAAATAGCTTACCCCATATTCCATTTCATCTTCTGATATATACTTCTTTATATTATAATAATACTTTCCGTCCTCGCTGTTATATTTTACAATATAATCATCACCGCTTGTGTTTCTGAACACCCAGTCGCCCTGACTGTACTTACTGCCCGTATATTCAGCACTGCTCACCCAATTATAGTGGTCGTGCGGACCTTCAACCGCAGTTTCAAGCATTTCTGCCGATTCTGTGGTTGCTGTCGGTTCTGTGGTTACTGTCGGTTCTCCCGTTTCCGTTGGTTCTGTGGTTGCTGTCGGTTCTCCCGTTTCCGTTGGTTCTGCGGTTACTGTCGGTTCTTCAATTTTCCTAATCTGCTCATCGGTAATCATAAAATATTTATGTCTGCACCATGGCGTAGAGTTTACAGGGTCATCCCATGTGACATCAACGTGATACCATTCACCATCTATCTTGACACCGTTCCACGCATGATGCATACTATTGCTCGTTACATATTCCCAATCAATACCGCATTTATTCAAAAGCCACCCATATGCCAATGCGTATGATTGACACACACCTGTTTTATTCATCAAAACACCGTAAGCCGTATATGATTTTGCATAACTTTCATAATCCATTGAGTTTGCCGCCTCACTGTCATACACCGCACTATGAACAAGATAATCATGCAAAACCAATGCCTTTTCTATATCTGTCATTGTGTCGGTAATGTGTGCTGCTATTATATTGTCAACCAATTTTTCCGCTTGTGCCGACATTTCCGGAGTTATATCATCTATATAGTCCGGCAGTATTGTGCTTATACAACCTTTTGCGTATGAATATGTATATGAATAAGATGTTCTGACATAACTTAGCTCCGGACTTTTACACACCGCACCGATATAAAAGCTTTTGACATCATCTAACGGTATATTATACTCAGATATATTTATTTCTTTTTCTCTGTTTTTCAATCCCTCACGCAAAACCTCATATGCACCTTCATAATCCGCATCACTGCTCTGCAATTTAACTGTCGGCTGATAATACATACTCTCCGCACCCGATACAGTTACCATGCGTATATCCGTATCAGCCGATATTGCTATCGGAAAAATCGTCTGCAATACCAAACAAATCAATACCGCACACGCAAAAAATTTCTTTTTCATAATCTCTCTCCTTTAATATATAACAAAGGGGCTGTGCATTTTATGACAGTCCCCTTATTATTTACTTTACAACTACATTAACCAGCTTGCCCGGTACTGCAATAATCTTAACTATTGTCTTTCCTGCGATAAGCTCTTTAATCTTTGCCGAATCCATAGCTGTTTTTTCAAGTTCTGCCTTATCAATTCCGGCAGCAACCATCATCTTATCTCTAATCTTGCCATTGATTTGAACAACAATTTCAATTTCATTATCAACAGTCTTTGCCTCATCATATTCAGGCCATTTAGCATTTGCAAGCAAGCCTTCTCCGCCAAATCTTTCCCACAATTCTTCCGTCATATGAGGAGCAACAGGGTTCAGCAGTGTGATAAGCGTCTTAAATTCGCCCTTTGTAACACTTCCGGCTTTATAGAAATCATTAACAAGGCTCATCATTGCTGCGATACCTGTGTTATATTTCATACGTTCGTAATCATCGCCGACTTTTTTGATTGTCTTGTGCATATTGCTTTCAAGCTCTTTTGAATAACCTTCTTCATCGGTAACCACGTCCTGCAAGTTCCATATTCTTTCCAGGAACTTAAAGCAGCCTTTCAAACCTTGCTGTGACCATGGAGTAGACTGGTCGAATGCACCGATAAACATTTCATACGTTCTGAATGCGTCCGCACCGAACTCGTTTACAACATCGTCAGGATTGATTACGTTACCTCTTGACTTAGACATCTTTTCATTGTTCTCGCCCAAAATCATACCGTGTGAAGTTCTCTTATAGTACGGTTCTTTTGTAGGAACTACGCCAATGTCATACAAGAACTTGTGCCAAAATCTTGAATACAGCAAGTGAAGTGTGGTATGCTCCATACCGCCGTTATACCAGTCAACAGGCGACCAATATTCCAACGCTTCCTTAGATGCCAGTGCCTCGTTATTATGAGGGTCCATATATCTTAGGAAATACCATGATGAACCCGCCCATTGCGGCATTGTATCGGTTTCACGCTGAGCAGGGCCTCCGCAGCGCGGACAAGTTGTGTTAATCCAATCATATGCTTTTGCAAGCGGTGATTCACCGTTTTCGCCCGGTTCAAAGCTTTCGATTTCAGGCAATTCCAACGGCAATTCGCTTTCAGGGATTGCAACCCAGCCGCATTTTTCACAATGTACAAGAGGAATAGGTTCTCCCCAATATCTTTGACGTGAGAATACCCAGTCACGCAATTTATAATTAACTTTTCTCTTGCCAAGACCTTTTTTCTCCAAATAATCAATCATTGTCGGAATTGCCTCTTTAACAGGCAGTCCGTTTAGGAAATCGGAATTGACCATATTGCCCTCATATACATCAGTATATGCAGCCTCCTGAACATTTTCTCCGCCCGATACAACTTCAATAATCGGCAGATTGAATTTCTTTGCAAATTCCCAGTCACGGCTGTCATGTGCAGGCACTGCCATAATCGCACCTGTACCGTATGTTACCAATACATAGTCGGACAGCCATACAGGTACTTCCTTGCCGTTTACGGGATTTATCGCATTTACGCCCTCTAATTGTACGCCTGTCTTATCCTTTGCAAGCTCTGTTCTTTCAAATTCAGACTTTTTACTTGCCTGAACAATATATTCCTCAACCTTATCCCAGTTTTTGATTTGGTCTTTTAATTTTTGCACCAAACTATGTTCCGGTGACATAACTACATATGTAGCACCGAATAATGTGTCTGCACGGGTTGTATATACAACAAGCTCGTCACCCGAAGTCAATTTAAACTTAACTTCCGCACCTTCTGAACGTCCAATCCAGTTCTTTTGCTGAGTTTTAACCTTTTCGATATAAGCTGTTTCGTCCAAATCCTTGATAAGCTTTTCGGCATAGTCTGTGATTTTAAGCATCCATTGGCTCTTTCTTCTTTGAACAACCTCACTGCCGCATCTCTCACAAACACCGTTTACAACTTCCTCGTTTGACAAACCAACCTTACAGCCAGTACACCAGTTTATAGGCATTTCCTGTTTGTATGCAAGACCATTTTCAAACAATTTCAAGAAAATCCATTGTGTCCATTTATAATAATTAGGGTCGGTTGTATTTACCTGTCTTGACCAGTCAAAAGAAAATCCCAAACTTTTTAACTGACGTGTGAAGTTTGCAATATTATTCTTTGTAACGATTTTAGGGTGAATTTTATTTTTAATCGCAAAATTTTCCGTCGGCAAGCCGAATGCGTCAAATCCTATCGGATACAATACATTATATCCTTCCATTCTTCGTTTTCTTGCGATAATATCAAGTGCGGTATATCCTCTTGGGTGACCTACATGAAGACCCGCTCCCGAAGGATACGGAAACTCGATAAGACCGTAAAATTTCGGTTTATCGCTGTTGTTGCTCGCCTCAAAACATTTTGCTTCTTCCCATTTATCCTGCCATTTCTTTTCTATCTTGGCAAAATCATACTTATCCATTATTAATAATGTTCCTTTCTATATTAAAGATTTATTTACATATTTTATTGCAAATTGATTTCTTTTGCATCTGACCAAAGACGTTCCACATTATAAAAATCTCTGGTTTCTTCAAGAAATATATGCACAATAATATCCGCATAATCAAGTGCAATCCATGTACCCGAACGGTAACCGTCAATATGGATAGGCGTAAAGTCAAGTTCACGCATTTTCTCCTCAACCTCGTCGGCACACGCTCTAAGCTGCACATTTGATGTACATGAACACAGCACAAAATAATCGGCAAGAGATGTAAGCTCCCCTATTTCAAGAATTTCTATATCCTTCGCCTTTTTGCTGTCAAGAATTTCTGCTATCTTTTTTGCTTTTTCAAGTGTATTCATATAATACTCCTCTCTCTGTATAGCACTAATATATTAATTTTATCACAAATTCCCCGCTTTTTCAATATCGAATAAGCCTGTTTATAAATTTTCACCGTTTTTCTCGATTAAATCCTTATACCAATATGCCGAATCCTTTATAATACGCTTTTGCGTCGGATAATCGACATATACTATACCAAATCTTTTCTGATACCCCTCTGCCCATTCAAAATTATCCATAAGCGACCATTGGAAATATCCTCTTATATCCACTCCGTCATCAGCCGCACGCTTTAATTCCTTTATATATCTTCTCAAAAATTCTATTCTCTGCGGGTCATGCACATTGCCGTCCTCGCTGACCACATCAGTGTTCGCCATACCATTTTCCGTAATGTATACCGGCAATTTGTATCTTTCATAATAAAATTTAGGTCCCCAGTATAATGCCTCAGGAGTCATTTCCCAGCCTATTGCGGTTTGGTCAAAACCAACTTTCGGCTGCACCGCTCCGCTTGCGGATATTCTGCCGCCCAAATATATATTCATTCCGAGAAAATCAATCGGCTCTGATATTATCTTCATTTCCTCGTCGGTTATTTTGATATTATTCTTTTTGAATACTTCCAATATTTCATCATCATATTTCCCGGAAAATAACGGGTCAATCCAAATCATGTTGCCCCAATAATGCGGATTGTACACCCTAAACATTTCATCATATGCCGCCTTTATATCCTCAGGCGAATTTGTTTTCGGTATTTTAACCTCGCCCACAGGCGCATAGCCTATTACAGGCTTTTTCTTTGCGTATTTTCTGATTGTGCGTACCGCAAGTCCGTGCGACAAAAGTGCATGATGTGCCATAATCATCACATCTTCTTCCGACAATTTCACTCCCGGAGCGTGTTCACCGTTTGCGTGTCCCACCGATATAAAGCACAACGTTTCATTCAATGTAAACCAATGCGACACTCTGTCCGAGAATAATTCCACAACCTTTTTTGTGTACTCCGCAAACCACTTCGGGCTGTCGGGATTCAGCCAGCCGCCTTTATGGTAAAGTGCAAGCGGATAATCCCAGTGAAACAGTGTAATATACGGTTCTATGCCGTTTGCGATAAGTTCATCAATCAGATTATTGTAAAAATCAACGCCTTTTTGGTTTACCTCACCCAATCCGTTCGGGAAAATTCTGCTCCACGATATAGAAAATCTGTACGCTTTCAAGCCGATTTTCTTCATTATCGCAACGTCCTCTTTGTATCTGTGATAGTGGTCACACGCAATTTTTCCGTCATGACCGAATGCTACCGCACCTTCTTTTCGGCAAAACATATCCCATATATTTTCGCCTCGTTCTTCATATCCGCCCTCTACCTGGAATGACGCCGTTGCCGCTCCCCATTTAAAATCTTCACGAAATCCCATTTTTCACCGCTCCTTATTTTTAATGTTATTATTTTTACATATTTATTACCATTATACTAACATAATTTTTATTTCTTATCAATAAAAAAATAGTTATTTTTACAGTTTACAAATCGACTTATTTATTGTATAATATTGGCTTGTACATAATATATCAAAAAACTGATTATACTAAAAAAAATATTTAAAAGGATTGGGGTAACTTATGAAACGAAGTCAATTTTCAAGCAAAATCGGATTTATTATGTCTGCGGCTGGGTCTGCCGTTGGATTGGGTAATATTTGGAGATTTCCTTACCTTGCCGCCAAATACGGCGGAGGTATGTTTTTGTTTATTTACATTATTCTTGTTTTAACTTTCGGTGCGACAATTATGCTTACCGAAATTGCTATCGGCAGAAAAACCGGTATGAGTCCTATCGGAGCTTTTACCAAATTAAAAAAACAATTCAGATTTGTCGGCATAATAGAGGCTTTGAGTGCCTTTCTTATATGTACATTCTACGGTGTAATAAGCGGTTGGGTGCTCAAATATTTCTTCTCTTATTTAATAGGTCACCACACTGTTATGTCAAACAGCAATTATTTTAACGACTTTATATCAAAACCGTTTCAGCCTATTATATGGCAAGTTGTTTTTGTTTTGATTACCGCCTTTATATTGGTAAATGAAATAAAAGACGGTTTGGAAAAAGTGAACAAAATTATCATGCCTCTATTGGTAATATTGACGGTTGGCATATCCATATACTGCATGACATTGCCTAATGCGTTCGCAGGGATTAAATACTTTTTAATTCCAAACTTTGCACATTTTTCTTTTCAAGGCGTCATTGCGGCGATAGGACAGATGTTCTATTCAATGTCGCTCGCCATGGGTGTTATGATAACATACGGTTCATACCTTGATAAAAAAAGTGATATAGAACACAGTGTCGGCATGATTGAAATTTTCGACACAGGTATCGCAGTTCTAGCCGGAATGATGATTATTTGTGCTGTATTCTCATTCAACAACGGTGAAGAAACCGCACTGAATCAAGGTGCGGGACTTATGTTTGTAACATTGCCGAAAATATTCGAGAGTATGTACGGCGGCGGTATTATCGGAACTTTGTTCTTCCTTCTGGTTGCATTTGCCGCACTTACGTCACTGATTTCGATTATGGAGGTTTCCGTTGCAACCATTACCGACCAATTTAAATTAAGCCGAAAAAATGCAGTGATTATTCTTACGGCTGCTTGTATTATACTTGGTATTCCTTCATCTTTGGGTAACGGTATATGGAGCAATATATCTTTGGCGGGATTTAATATTATGGACTTTATCGACTTCCTTACAAGCTCGATATTTATGCCGCTTTGTGCATTGGTAACCTGTATTCTGACAGCATATGTACTTGATATAAATATAATAACAGACGAGATTAAACTTTCTTCTAAATTCAGACGTGAAAAACTTTTCAATGTTGTTATAAAATATATTGCTCCGATATTTTTGCTGATTATTTTAATAAGTTCAATTTTAAATAGTTTTAGCGTTGTTACCTTATAATACCAAATTATTGTACTGTCGGATTGTTTTTTTTACTAATTCGACAGTATTTTTTTTATACTTTTTTCATTTTTACTATTGTAATTTTATGCTAAAAAGTGATATAATATAGGTAAGAGCAATACAAAAAGGAGGAGATATTTATGAACATTCTGCCTATTTTAAACGATTTATTCAATGTAAGTGTAAGCAAAAAAGTAAATCCGCCGAAAAGCAAAACGGATATAAATATCCAGTCCATTGACACTGCTAAAAATGTTCAAACAAAAACATCGGATAAAAATTCTCTTACCCGTGATTTTTCCGAAAAACCACGTCAAAGCAAAATTGATAATATTCCGATTTATGACACTGTTGAAATATCCTCGGACAATAACATTAATTATAATGATAAAATTGCCGTAGGACATATTAATATTCCAAATGAAAATTCAACATCAAACGGCGGTGCTTCGCAGTCGGACAAATCCGCCGACAAAGACGGCTCACCTATTAACATAATTTCAATGTTCATTTTTGCTTTTGGTATAATTATGCTAATAGCAGGGATTATCACTGTTCCTAAGGGAATTATTTTATCTGTAATAGGTTTTTTTGCCATGATATATGGTATAGTAAGGAAATAGACACAGGATTTTTTGGGGGCTCATTATGGACATTTCAACTTATATTAACAGTATAGACAGTATTTTTGATAAAAATGATTACGGTGTATTTGTTTACCGAGTTGAAGATAATTTTGTATTCCGTTTAATTTATTCAAACAAACTGAATGCGGAACTTGCAGGTATCAAATATCCCGACTGCATAAATTTAACCTTAGATGAGTTAAATTCAACTTATATTCGTACCGACCATTTTAAACAGCAAATGCTTAAATGCAGTCAAACTCAAATACCGATAAATTATGTACGAAGCGGTACGGTAAACGGTGTTTTATCATATATCAACGTCACTATTATACCTTTTATTGTAAAAGATGTTCCTTATATCATCGGTTACAACCGTACTCTTAAATCAGTCGAAGAAGTTCAACATTACATACATTTGAAAACCAGCACATATTTTTCGGGTGAAGCATCACACGGATATGTTCTGCTCAATCGCACCAATGACGGTACATGGATTTGCGAAACGTGTAATGATATATTTCCAAAAATCATTCGCAAAACAAAAAATGATATTCTAAAAAAGCCTATAACCGAAATTCTGTCACCGAAACAGGGACTTCTAATTCCGCAGAAAGCTGATGAATGTCTTGCAAAATTACAGGTTATCGAATATCACAATGATTATGATATAGACAATACATACAAGCATTGGCACGTTTCTATGCTGCCCGTTTTTCTCGGCGACAAAATCATGGTATACTGTTGTACAAATGATATTACCGATGAGTACATATATCACCATCAAGCTAATGATATGCTGTCTAAGTATACGCATTTGTGCAATCTGTCACTAAGTGGTATTGCCTCATGCACATTAAGCGATGATGAACTTAAAATAAATACTAAAAATGATGTATTTGAAAAACTTTATCATTTGTATCTTAAAACATACAACCCTGATACATCGGCTCAAATGATAAAAGAAACTCTTGCAAAAGGCAGTGAAAACAAGTATTCGATAAAACTTCCGTCAGAAGATAATTCCGACAAACTTACCACATATACTGTACGTATTATACCCATATCGGAATTTTTGGGTGAACACAAATTCTTGATTATTATGTCAAAATTATTAAAAAAGCATTTGTCAGATATAATCAATTTGACATCACGCGAAAAGCAGCTGCTCGAACTTGTTATCGACGGCTGTACAAATAAATACATTGCACATAAATTAGGTTTAAGAGAAGGCACCGTAAAAAAGCATCTTTACAATGCGTATCAAAAGCTTAATGTAGGTTCTCGTATTGAACTTATTTCGGAATATACCAAATAAATTACATTTATTGTAAAAACTTGCATTGTGCGTAAACCTTAGTGGTATTGTTTTTAAATCACAACTCTTATATAATATAGGTATAAATTATTTATAGGGAGTTGTAATATATGTATAGCGATGGGGACTTTTCAAATTACAAAACAATTAAATCACTCAGAGAAATTGATGATGCCGGCTTGATTACCACATACGGAATTATGTACAGTGATAAAACCGCCGGTGTCGAATATGTTTGTGAGGACATTTCAAGCAACGAAGATTTTGTAAATTCCATGGTTGATTGTTTCACAAGAAATTCAGTTTCTCCTATTCAGATGAAAGAAATCATCTGTGATTGTATTTGTTAAAACGTTTATTTTCAAAGCAATGTGACTGTTATTTGACTTTTTTGTCTTTTAGCAGTCACATTTTTTTGTGCAATTATCACAATTATCCACATTGACATATGTACATTTTTGTTATTTATATTTGTTTGTACATCATTGACATTTAGACGGTATAGTTGTAAAATATGATGTAGTTAAGTTAGTTAATGATATAGTTTATAAACTATTTATAAACTATATCTATATTTTATAAACAAATTTTTTGGGGGAAATTATGGATAGTTTACTTATAACCGAATATCTCCGCTCTATGGAGGATATGAGAAAAGTATTTTTCTACTCAAAGTTCCAATTTGATGTCCCAAGAGGCGAACTCAGTACCCTCGAAGCCATTTATACATTAATAAACGATAATAAGAAGGCTACAACATCATCTTTGAGCGACTTGCTTATGATAAGCAAACCGGCAGTATCACAGGCAATTAATACACTTGAACGCAAGGGTTGGGTTCGCCGTGATATTGACGAGCAGGATAAGCGTGTTTACTGTTTTAGTCTGACAGACACAGGCAGCGAAAAAATTAACTCTATTAAAGAACAAACAAAAAATATCGTAAGCTATCTTCTGAATCAGCTTGGTGAAGATGATTTAAAAGAACTGATACGTTTATCACAAAAAATGTACGGAATTATCGAATCAATGATACAAGAAGGTAGATTTAATAAATAGCATTTAATCTACCGATGATTTTACAGCATTTTTGATTTTTCGTCATTGCGTTTTACGCAATTTCTTACAAATAAAAAATTTCAAAGGAAGGGATTTATATGAAAAAACTTACTTTATATTTATTGATTGCAGTATTGTCAATCTCACCGGTCGTATCTTTTGCCGATACTTTAACCACTGCCGATACAACCGTTCAAACAGAACAGGCTGCTGAAAATACGTCAGCGACAATGACCATTGACAACGCAATAGAATATGCTATGGAACATTCTTCGGCGGTACTTGCCGACCAAGCCTCTGTAAACTATTACAACGAATTACTTGCACAGGCGTCACACGCAATGCGTGATATGTCCACAAAAACCGCAATGAGCGATGAAATGTATCTTATAAAAAGCGGTTACAGACGTTCGGAAGTGCAGTTAGGCTTAAACAATGCAAAACGTACGCTTGACAACACAAAATACACCGTACGCAGCAACGTATATAATTATTTCTATACATATCTTTCGGGCTTGAAAAAAGCTGAGATTGCAAAAACTGCCCTTGAACAAGCCGAAACCAATCTTGAACAGGCAAAGCTGAAATATCAAAAAGGTCTTATTTCCGCAAATGATATTACAAGTTTTGAAATTGCGGTATTAAGTGCAAAAAATTCACTTGCGGCAACAGACCGTACAAATGAAACAACAATGGAAAACCTAAAATATGCCATAGGTTATCCGTCGGGCAGCGAATTAAAACTTAACGGAACTCTTGACCTTAGCGACGATACAAAAAATGTTTCACTTGCCGAGGCTGTAAGTCTTGTTAAGCAGAACAATACGTCAATCATGACCATCAATGACAATATCGCTCTTGCAAACGAAATGATGGACACATATTCAAAATGGTATCCGTCAAATACATACAGTTACAGAGTACAGAAAGCGTCATACGATAAAAACATAATCAGCTATCAAAATTCGATAGACCAAATCGTATTGTCGGTACGCCCTACATACAACGCACTTTGCTCGGCATACGAAGGCTTGGAACTTTGCGAACTTTCTTCAAAGCAAGCCGCATCTCAGCTTTCAGCCGTAAGTGCAAAATTTGACATGAATATGGCAACAAGCAATGAATACATCAATGCGGCAAACGCAAAAACCACTACCGAAAATAATCTTGTCGATGCAAGACTGGGTGTAATTCTTGCAGAACGTGCATATCGTTCACTATATGACTCTACAAACTAATTTGTTTACATTTTTAATTTATACATAAATTTAGGAGGAAAGTATATGAAAAGAAAAATTATAAGTATCATATTATCCTGCACATTGATATTATCTCTATCAGCCTGCGGCAAAAAAGCCGAGGACACAACCGCAGAAAATACGCAGACTGCTGTCAATGTAACGGTAGATACTGCCGCAATGCATGAAATTTCAAGCGGTGTATCTTACACGGGTGAAATTGTTCCGGCAACCGAAGTTTCGGTATCGCCTAAAACATCGGGTAAGGTTACAGCCGTTAATGTTGAAGTCGGCTCATATGTAAATGCCGGAGATGTATTGTTTACAATAGATGATACCGATTTGAAACTGGCATATAATCAAGCATTGGCAAGCTATAACAGTGCCGTTGCCGGATATTCGAGCGTTACGGGCGGAAGTGCGAAGCAATCGGAAAATCAGGTAAATCAAGCGGTGACAAATGCACAGGTCAGCTACGATTCGGCACTTACCACCCTTGACAGAGAGCAAAAATTATACGAAAACAATTCAGCCGTTATTCTTGCTCAGCAAGCATATGACGATACTGTTGCAAGCTACAACCGTGCTTTGGATTTATACAATAATGACGTAAATCTTATCGCCGCAAGAAATGCTTTGCAGACCGCAAAAGATAATTATGACCGTATGCAGTCATTGTTTGAAGTCGGAGCTATTTCACAAGTAGATTTGGACTCGGCAAAAACCGCATATGAAAATGCACAGGCCTCTGTCACAAGTGCGGAAAGCTCAAATCAAACTCAAATTGAAGCTGCAAAAACCGCAATGGTTAATGCGGAGGAAAATCTGAAATCGACAAAAGTGAATGCGAGAGCATCTTTGGACGCTGCCGAAAATGCAGTGAAAACTGCCGAAACAGCTTTAAAAAATGCCAAAGAAACTCGTGACCTTACTGTAAATGTACTAAATCCACAGAGTGAAAACACCGCTCATGCAAGCGTACAAAGTGCAAAAGCGGCTCTTGACATTGCGTCAAATAATCTAAACAATACAAAAGTAACCGCTCCTATTTCGGGTTATGTTACATCACGTTCTGTCGAAAAGGGACAAAATGCCGCACAAGGCTCGCCGGCTATCGGTCTGGTTAATATGAATACGGTTGACGTTTCAATCAGCGTTACCGAATCCGTTATTCCTACAATATCACAAGGTATGAAAGCCACTGTTTCCGTTCCGTCCGCAAATATCAGCGAAATTGAAGGTGCTGTTGTTGAAGTAAGCCCTACAAAGGACGCACAGACAGGCTTGTTCACAGTAAAAATAAGCGTGCCTAACAATGACGGTGCTTTAAAGGGCGGTATGTTTGCCGATGTCAAGCTTATCACTTTGAATGAACAGGTACTTTCCGTTCCTGCCGAATCAATCACAACAGACGGTGCAGACAACTATGTTTATGTAAACAACAACGGTACTGCCGAAAAGAAATCTGTTGAGGTCGGCGATTCTGACGGTACTTATACGGAAATCCTTGCCGGTGTAAGCGAGGGCGAATCTGTAATTGTTACAGGTAAAGAATTTATAACAGATGACAATAAACAAGTTACTGTTACCAATGCACAATAATGCGGAGGTAGACGAATATGAAGTTATATGAATTATCTATAAAGAAACCCGTTGCCGTTATAATGGCGGTATGCGTTGCCGTTTTGCTTGGTCTTTATTCCATGACCATGCTTGACACCGAAATGATGCCCGACATAACAATGCCGTATGCTATCGTATACACAAGCTATAACGGTGTTGCACCGTCAGAAATCGAAACTTTGGTTACTAAACCTATGGAAAATGCCGTAAGTTCGGTAAGCGGTGTTAAAAGTATTCAGTCACGTTCGAGCGAAGGTACATCTTTGGTTATCGTGGAATTTAATGCGGGCACCGATATTGACGTTGCCGCACAGGATTTGCGTGACAAAATAGATATGTACAAGATGATGCTTCCCGATGACTGCGACAACCCTACCATCATGAAATTGGATATGAACTCCATGCCGGTCGCAATGTTCAGTTTCTCTATCAAGGGTCAGGATTTGACAAAAACAAAAAAATATGTTGATGACGATTTATCAAAAACACTTGAATCTATCGACGGTGTCGGTTCGGTAAACGTATCGGGCGGTAACGAGCGTGAAATACAAGTTGTTATGGACACAAATAAGATGTTTGGTTACAACATCAGTATTTCTCAGCTTGTATCGGCTATTTCAACCGAAAATAACGATGTGCCGGGCGGCAGCGTATCGGGTATGGGCAAGGATTTGTCAATCCGTACTGTCGGTAAATTTTCAAGTTTGAAAGATATTGAAAATGTTCCTATTACAACAACCACAGGCGAGATAGTGTTCCTGCGTGACGTTGCAAAGGTCGTTGACGGTACTACCGAAGACAGTACATATGCTCGTCTGAACGGCTCTGAATCACTGTCTATCAGTATTCAAAAGCAATCGGGTGCTAATACTGTTGACGTTGTAAAAAATGTTACAAAGGTACTTGACAACTTAAAAGCAGCCAATCCGAATGTCGATTATGAAATGACCATGGAACAGGCAAGCTATATTGAAAACTCTATCAGTTCCGTTGCAAGCAGTGCCGTTATCGGTGCGATATTGGCTATTATAATATTGTTCCTTTTCTTGGGAAGTTTCCGTTCAGCATTGGTAATCGGTATTTCAATGCCGGTATCAATCTTTACTACATTCATCGGTATGTACTTTTCGGGAATGTCGCTGAACGTTGTATCGCTCGGCGGTCTGGCACTCGGCGTAGGTATGCTTGTGGATAACTCGGTCGTTGTACTTGAAAATATCTACCGCAGACGTTCGGAATTATACGAAAAAGCAACAACTGCCGGTATCAAAGGTTCTGCCGAGGTTGTGGGTGCGGTTATTGCGTCTGTGCTGACAACCTGTATCGTGTATGTACCTTTGATATTCGTAAAGAATATGATGGCTGAAATGTTTAATCAGCTTTCGTTCGCTATCATTTTCTCACAAATATCTTCTTTGATTGTTACATTCCTTCTTGTGCCTATGTTAAGTTCAAGAATTGATGAGCTTGAAACTCACAACAAAGTAAAAGATATATTTATCGTTCCTTTTGACAAGTTCTTAAAGCTTGTATACAAAGGCTATGAAAAACTTCTTCGTTTTGCTCTTAGCCACAGAAAAACCATTATCAGCATCGTGCTTGGCTGTTTCGTGCTGAGTATTGTTGCATTGGGGCTAATCGGTATGGAAATGATGCCGTCAAGTGATGAAGGTTCGTTTACCGTTTCTATCGAAACACCTGCCGGAAGTACCCTTGACACAACCGATGAAATTGCAAAACAGGCGGAAGATATTATCACAAAAAATGAATATGTACAAAGTGTGTTCTGTACAGTCGGCAGCGGCGGTACATTCAGCAGCGGTGCTTCAAATTCCGCTTCAATCACAGTTACTTTGGTTGACAAGGATAAGAGAGGCAAACTTTCAACAAACGATGTTTTGGAACTTGTAAGACAGGATTTGAGCCACATCACAGGTGCTGACTTCTCACTTTCCGCATCAAGTTCAACAGGTATGTCAAGCTCCGGCGACGCTACATTCACTATCTACGGCGACGATTTTGACGCATTGGAAAGCTATGCCGATTCAGCCGTTGACATTCTGAAAGGTATCAACGGTACTCGTGAAGTAACAACTTCGCTTAGCGAAACAAAACCCGAAGCAAGAATTTATGTCGACAGAGAAAAAGCAGCAAGATACGGTCTGACCACTTCGGCAGCCGCATCGCTTATCAAGACATCTATTTCGGGTCAGGTTGCATCTGAATTTGCCGATGCAGGTAAAGAATACGATATTCGTGTAATGCTTCCTGAAAATCAGACAGAAACATACGAAAACTTGAAGAATTTGAAAATTAAATCGGGTACGGGACAATGGATTACACTTGCCGATGTTGCGTCTTTGAAGATTGAACAGGGTTACACAACAATCCAAAGACAAGACCAGCAGCGTATAGTTGACGTAACTTGTAAATTATACGGCGTCGATATCGGTACTGTAACAAATGAATTTAACGAGAAATTTGCACAGGTTCCGGCTCCGGACGGCTGTACCTACGAAACAGGCGGTACATACGAATCTATGATGGACGCTATGGTTGACTTGGCTATGGCTATCGTTTTGGGTATTATCCTGATGTACATGATAATGGCGGCACAATTCGGTTCATATGTTGAACCATTGCTGGTATTGTTCTCAGTACCGCTTGCCCTTATCGGTGTTGTTCTTTCATTGGTTATCGACGGCAATCCGCTTAACGTTATTTCGGTTATCGGTATGCTGATGCTGAGCGGTATGATTGTTAATAACGCTATCGTACTTTTGGACTTCATCAACGTATCAAAAGCAGAAGGTACATTCACCGACAAAACAGAGCTTATCGTAAATGCCGGTAAAACTCGTTTACGTCCGGTGCTTATGACAACCATCACATCAATCCTTGGCTTCCTGCCTATGGTATTGTCAACCTCTGACGGTTCTGAAATGATGCGTCCGCTTGCGGTTGTATTGCTTGGCGGTCTGGCAGTCGGTACTGTATTGACTTTGGTATTCATTCCTACAATATACTATATTGCGGACGGAATGCTTGAAAAGCACAAAGCTAAAAAAGCTGAAAGAAAAGCAAAAAAGGCAGCTAAAAAAGCCGCACAGGCTTAATTATAAACGTGCGTATTTACCCTAAAAATTAAACCCCGTCGGATTATAAAGTGACAGATTTATAATCCGATGGGGTTTTTAATTATCAGTTATAATATTCATCAAGAGCGTCTGCAATAGCCCACGCCAGCTTAGACTGATACTCCTCATTTTTCAGTTTTCGTTCTTCGTCCGCATTTGATATGAAACCGCACTCTATCAATATTGACGGCAGCGGCGGATTTTTCATCAAAAACAGTCTGCTGTCCGCCGTTTTTACAACGTGCATTTTCGCACCCGTAATATCGCTCATTCTCTGCTGTATACTCTCCGCCAATTCTTTTATATCCGAATGTGATTTTGAATAAAACAGGTGCAGTCCCTTTGCCGTGGAATCGGGGAACGAATTCATATGTATACTCACGAACAAATCCGCATCGCTGTTTTTCATTATGTTAAGCCGATTATTCATATCCGACCGCTTTTTCTCACGGATTGTAACAGCGTCGGTATCATAAAGAGAATTGTCGTCTTTGCGTGTCATAATCACATTCACGCCCTTTGCCTCCAATATCTCTTGCAATTTCAGTGCAATGGCAAGATTGATGTCCTTTTCCTCCGTACCGCTGACGCCCACCGCACCGCCATCGGGACTGCCGTGACCCGCATCAACAATAATTTTTATCTTCCCCATTCCCGTCGGTTTCACAACCTGTGAATACGGAATATATCTCACCGCCGCACCGCCAATCAGTCCGACTATCACAAATATTAACGCAATCAATACCGATGACGACCGTTTCAATATAACAATCATATTAATACCCCTTTTATATCAATATATATTATCAATATGCAAAAGGGCGGTAAATAATGTTTTTGAAAATAAAGTTTTTCGCTATCCCAGTGCCACGTCCAATATCATCATTAGCACAAATCCAACGGCTGTGCCTATTGTTCCTATATTTGAATGTTCTCCCGACTGTCCCTCCGGTATTAATTCCTCAACCACCACATATATCATCGCCCCTGCGGCAAATGACAGCAAATACGGCAGTACAGGTTCAATAATATTCGCAAGCAAAATTGTTATCACCGCCGCTATCGGCTCTACTATCCCCGAAAATACTCCGTATAAAAATGCTCTGCCCTTGCCTTTTTCGCTTGCCATAGGCATGGATATTATCGCACCTTCGGGAAAATTTTGTATTGCGATACCTATCGACAGTGCAAATGCACCGGCAAGCGTTATTCCGGTATTCTGCGAAAGCATTCCGGCGAATACCACGCCGACCGCCATACCCTCAGGTATATTATGGATTGTCACCGCAAGCATCAGCATTGCCGTCTTGGATATTTTCACTCCTATCCCCTCTTTATTGCCCGAAACAACATGAAGATGCGGTGTAACCACATCAACAAGCAGCAAAAACAATATTCCAAGCAGAAATCCCACGCTTGCCGGTACCCACGCAATCACATTTTGGTTTTGAGCCATATTTATCGACGGTATCAGAAGCGACCACACCGACGCTGCAATCATCACGCCGGCTGCAAAGCCGAGCAGCAATTTCTGCAATTTTGCTCCTATTCCGTCTTTAAGCAAAAATACCATTGCAGCTCCCAAAGTTGTTCCCGCAAACGGTATTAAAAGTCCTGTTATCAACTGCATAATTTATCCCTCCAATCTGTTATCGGCATTATATTAAAAATATAATTTCCGTACAAGCTATACTATACCACAAAATCGGTAAAATTAAAAGCTGTATTTTATACGGCTGCAATTTTACATAAAAAAGCTTCTGATAGAAACACCGCCTGTGAGCGGAGGATTAAGGCAGCATTTTTGATTTTTCGTCATTGCGTTTTGCACAATTTCCTACAAATAAAAAAGCGTATCTTGCAGAACAATTCTCCGCAAAATACGCTCAAAATCATAAATTATTCTTTTATATGTATAAACGGTTCAGGATACAAACGCAATATTTCCGTTACATTCGCACCGATATTCTTTATACAATTTAATAAAACACTGTCAAATTTACCGCTCACACCGTTTGACAAATCATCAACACTGCTCTCGTAATAATTAACGTCCTCGGCTCTGCAATGCTTGCACAATAACTCATCAAGTGCAATAGCCAAACCCGCAACCTGTGCCTCAACAGGTATCTCGTCAGCCGATTTTCCGTAAGGATAACCCAATCCGTCAATACGTTCATGGTGATATGACGCTATGTTGCTGCATATTTTTATGTAATCTGAAATTTCCGGATTATCATTGAATTTAAGCATTGCCGTACCGTATTTAGGGTGTGTCTGGAACACTCCCACATCGTTCGGACTTAATTCATCAATATTCCGCTTTATGATAGCATCGGGAAGTGACAGCAATCCTATATCGTGGTATACCGTTGCCTTTGCTATTATCTTAGCGGTTTCTTCGGTCAGCTTAAACGCATCAAAATCGGTTTTATACCCTATATTCATCATGGTCTGCAAAATAGTTTCAACAAATAATTCAACACGTTTCAGATGATTTTCCGTTTCAATTCCACGGGTTTTATACATACTGACAATCGATTTTAGTGTCTTTGCATTATATTCGTCAATCTTGCTCATGTTGAAATGAGTTTCAATTTTTCTTTCCGGACGTTCCATATTCTTTGCCGAACGTGCGAATGTCTTATGTGCATACAATTCGGCAATGTTAAGGACACGTTTATACACAGCATATCTGTCAATCGGTTTAACGATAAAATCAGCCATACCATGGTCATATCCCGATTTAAGGCTGTCCGGAATTGCCTCAGCAGTCATAAGTATAACAGGTGTAAGTTCAAGACCTTTTATCTGCTTTATCTTTTTCAAAGTTTCAATACCATTCATAAGAGGCATGAAAATATCAAGAATTATAACTGCTATGTCATCGGTATTATCAAGCAGATAGCTTATCGCCTCATACCCGTTCTTTGCCGACACAACCTCGAAATCATCTTTAAAAATTCTGCCGATTATCGCTCTGTCTATTTCAGAATCATCTACTATAAGCAGTTTGCTTTTTGTTTCTATTTCTATATCATTACCCATCTCTGAACTCCTTTATAACTTTCAGTCCCTCACAGAGTTATCTGTAATTTGAAATTATGATACAAACTGCATTGTAATTATCTCGTATCGCTTTATACTTATTCTCGATTATACCATAATTTCCGGCACGCATATCGTTGATTATTTCACTAAGACCCTCATACAGCGGCACCAATCCAAGATTGCCGGTAACACCCTTTAATGTATGAGCCTCCAAAACAGCATTTTCATAGTCTTTATCTATAATTAATTGAGTAAGCTTATCCATTTGAGATGTTTCGGGAAATTTCTTTATAAACCCCAAATACAATTCCTCATCATCCATAAATCTCTCCAATGACGTTTGAATGTCAGCCCCCCATGAAAACAACTTATTTAACAATTCGTTATCGTACAACTTAAATCACTCCTCAATATATTTACTATGTCAATTTCATTATAACACACTACAATTAATATATGCAACAATTTTTGCGATTTGAAACATTTTTTTTAAAACTTTTACATAATATTTTAAAATATTTTCTTAATTTTTATATTCTGCTTTTACCGTAACATCAAAAATATCACACCCATTTGTTTTTTCTGTTTCAAAATATACATCTTGCTTATCAAGCTGTGAAATAACCAATACGACCTCGCCTGCATTTTTTACAATATCCGCATCTATAATCCATGGCTGACCGTAATAGTATTCATCTGCAACCAATTTTCCGTCGGCATAAATCTGAGCAACATCACCCACATAATCAACAGACAAATACTGTTTAAACTCCGTCTTTGCCAAATCAGACAAATCCAACTTCCACTTTTTAATATTTTGAGCACCGCCCAATTTCAGTTCATAGAAATATTTTTCATCAACACTCAAATTATCGTCCTGTACAAATGTTACGCTCGAATTAACCTTTTCGGCGATACATTCCGTTTTCACAAATTCCCTGTTTTCATAGTGCCAATATGACACATCGGTATCATCAAGCTTGTATACAGTAATTTTATTGCCGTCAAAATACATATTTCCGTTTCCGACATACACTTCACCGTCAAATTTATATGTCATCAACGCTTGTTCCCTTGTCAATGTCACAATATGTATGCCACCTATATCAAATCCGCTGTCAAATCCCGCTTTAACGGTTTTGGTTTCATTTTCAAACACATATTCCGTATCTATTCCGTCAATGGCAAAGAAGAAATATGTATTGTCCTTTCTGCACAAAAGCTGTGCCGCAGCATATTTGAGCAAAGTGCCGTTCATGTCAAGATTAAACGGCAGCATAAAATATTTTCCATTCTCAATATTAACGGGCTTTTCGGGGAACACAAAATTTGTTCCGTTTGTCATAGGTATGCTGAACTGCACATCTTTTTTATCGCCCATATCCGTAATACGCTGATAATTATTCACAAACACAAAACCGCTGTTATGTTTCATTCGCATTGCATAACGCAAACTATCGGTATCGTCCAAACTTGTTATCGGTGTACTCGGCATATATGCGTCCATCGGTGCAAAATATTCCATAAAATCATTCAGGAACAAATGCTGAATTTTAAATTCATTGTACTGCGGACGTATAAGCCCGTATTCGCCTATCGGTGCTTGGAAATCATATGACAAAATCGGATAATCGTTCGGATAGCCTGTCGCTTTGCTTTCGTTAAAAGTCGACAATTCGCCTATCTGATTTGTTCCGCCGTGGTACATATAATATCCCGGCAAATTATTTCCGCAGCCCAATTTAACCAATGCCAATGCTCCGACATCATCGCCCTTAATATCCGGACGTCTATGGTATGTCACGCATATTCCGCCCCCCAATTCACACGTTGCAAAAGGATACAGATTATAATCCATTTTCTTCACGTTTGCATTGTCATCAGCCTTGCTTATCAAATCCGTTCCGATAGCAGAATCGTTTCTTTCATTTATAAAAAAGTAATTTGAACTCGGTGTCAGTTTATTTGTATGTGCAGTCCACGGTGCTTCGGGATAACCGCCGAAAACAGGCATAACCTCATATGTAGGTATTTCCGCACCGTATATGCTGTTCCAGCCCGTAACCGTATATATCGGTGCAACAAGTCCCACTTCTTTTGCTATTTCTTTCAGTTTAAGCAAATGGTCCTCACGGTTTACAAGCTCATTTTCAAGCTGAATTACAGGAATCGTTCCGTCATTGTCGAAAAGGAAATCTTTCACCTGCTCATAAATTTTTGTATAGAAAATCCGCACCAATTTCAAATATTCATCATTATTATCACGAAGCTTAAAATCCTTTTTCAGCAGCCAATCGGGAAAACCGCCGTTTCGCGCCTCGCCGTGTGCCCACGGGCCTATTCTCAGTGCTACCCTCATATCATGCTTTTTACACAAGCGTAAAAATTCGTGTATATCGTTATCGCCCGAAAAATCAAACACACCCTCTTTTTCCTCATGATAAATCCAGAAAATATATGTGGCAATAGCGGTAACTCCGCCCGCTTTGACCTTCATTATTTCAGTTTCCCAGTTTTCACGTTTTATCCTCGAAAAATGCAGTTCTCCCATAATCGGAATCCATGGTTTACCGTTTTTTGTAAGATATAATGAATTGATATTTATACTTTCACCGAATTGATTTTTTCCGCCCAAATTCATATGATTTTTAATCATACTGCGTGACGTTGACATATCAAATGTATATTGCATTATCCTATTCTCCTCCGAAAATATTGTTATTTTTCTGTCATTGTAGCATAGCATTTTGTGTATGTAAACCAAAATATACGTTTTGTTTGTTAAAAAAACAGACAAAAATCATACAATTCCTGTCTGTTTTCATTTATCTGTTATTTAATTTTTACCAATACTTCGTCCAACGCTCTTTTCGGCACTTTCAATTTGTCGCCGTCAAGATAATACTTAATATTTCCGTCCTTCATTTCGACGCTCTCACTCTTTTGTGCCGGATAGCCGAGTGCAAGCAGATACACAACTCTCAGATTATCCGCCAAGTTCAATGCCGATTTAATCTCATCACGCTTGATTGCTCCGAGCCAGCAAGACGCCAATCCCATTTCTTCCGCAGCAAGCATGATTGTGGTAACAGCCGCTCCAGCTTCTACTTCATATGTATCGGCAGCTTTCAGGCTCTTATCACCCAAAACGGCGATATATGCGGTCGGACGCTCATTTTCTTTCGGTGCACCGTCCTGCAAATATCCTGCCCATTTGATGAACGGGAATATCTCATTCAAATCCTTTTCATCATCTACAACCGCAAACTTCAACGGCTGCAAATTTGCACCGTAAGCCGCCATTCTTGCACAATCCACAAGCTTTATCAAGTTGTCCTTGCCAATCTTCTCCTGTGTAAATTTTCTTATTGTACGTCTTTGCATTATTGCGTCATATACGTTCATCTAAAACACTCCCTTAATTTGTTTTTATTAATTTGTAGAATATATCTATCGCCTGACCTCTTGTCATGGTCTTTTTAGGTGCATATTCATTTTCGCTGACACCTCGGAGTACACCAAGCTCATTCGCCGCACGGACAAAATCCAATATATCCGCATCAATCAAATCTCTGTCACTGTATTGGTCGATATTTCCGACAATGGCTCTGTCGGGCGCACGATAATTATATGAATGTATCAAAAGCACCGCCAATCTCTCACGAGTAACAGGTGTATTTTCGGATATTTCGCCAATCCATTTCTTGTCCATTGCAAATGCAGACGTATCTTCCGCTTTCACGCCTGCCGCTCTGACCGCCCAGTAAACCGCCGACTTAACCGTAAATTCTCTGTCCGCACCGAATATTCCGTCATCGGCACTGTCCAAAATGCCTTTTGCCGATAACTCTCTGATTTTATCTTCATTTTCAAGACCTGCAATATCTTTGAATTTCGGCAAATTCACAAGTCCGATATTTTTCACCGCCGACAGTTCCTTGCTGTTATCGTCATGCTTCTTTACAGCTTTCTTTTTCTTCGGCATATCAACCTTTATTTCGTCCGCCTTAATAAAATTGCAGATAGGCTCGATTTGGTTATCGACTATCCCCTGTGCAACAAATTTTGCGATAAGATTTCCGCCAATATCGTTGGTGTGCGTATAATCACGATTAGTCCCGTCACCCCAGAAATATCCCCATGAGTCAACATCTCCCGTCGCCTCAAAATATTCCGTTGTTTTTTTCAGCAAATCAATGCACGGTACATTTTTCTCTTTGCATACCGAGCGTACAGCCGAACCGTATTCGCCGAGCAAATCTCTCAAACTGCCGTCCTCCTCAAATATAATACGGTTAATCGGTGTGCACACAACCGGATTTGCACCTATCGAACGAACATAATCGATATAGTATCTCAAATTGTCCGCATATCCCGTATACGCTCCGAGACTTTCTTCCTTTTGGTCGTTATGTCCGAACTGTATAAACAAAAAGTCGCCTTTTTTAATACGCTCCTTCACAACCGTCCAGTTGTTTTCCATAAATGCCTGTGTGGTCGAACCCGACTGTGCATGGTTTGATACGCATACACCCTTTTTCAAAAACTGACCTAGCATCTGTCCCCAGCCGCAGTATGTGCTTTTCGGATTATACGGATAATTTGCGGATTGGTCGGTTACGGTAGAATCGCCCGCAATATAGATTGTTACCGCATCTGCCACTTCCTCAATGCTAAGCGAATTCAAGCACGCATTGTCACCTATCACCGCAATATTAAGCGTATTATCGGTTACATAATCCTCATCTCTGAACTTTCTGTCGCACACATTAACCGTAAATTCAGCCTCGATAAATTCGCCCTTTTTAACGGATTTATTGTTTATTATAAATCTTCTTGCCTCGCTCTGGACAGTTACTTTTGTGTCCTTGGCATAATCGCCTATCAGTAATTTTACATTGTATGTGCTGTTGTGCGGAACATCAACGTCAAATCTAAGCGGAACATCGTTTCTGTCGGCAAAGCAAAAATCTCTTTTCAGACTGTCACCGCCCCTGTCGGCAGATTTTATATTTATCATATTATTTCCGTTTTCGTCTGTATCGAACACAAATCCGTATCCCGTTTTTGCATCATAAACCGCATTTTCGGATACCTTTGTGTAACCCTCGGCACACGGTGCACTGCCGAAATCAAACTTAGCTTTAAATAAATTATCCATTTTTATATCTCCCAAATAGATTTTATATAAAATATTATAATATTTATTTTCCTGTTTTTCAATTTAAAATACAGTGATTTTTTAATTATTATCCTTAATAGTTTTGCACAATTTATAAAACTGCGTAAAGAACACTATCGCCGTAATCGACACCGCCATAAAATCCGCAACGGGTTCTGCCAAAAACACCGCAAACAGTTTATCGGCAATCATCGCCGGCAGAATATAGATAAGCGGAATAAGCAGAATGATTTTTCTCAAAAGTGCCAGAAACAGCGAATACTTTGCATTTCCCAATGCGACAAAGGTCTGCTGACACGCAATTTGTATACCTTGCAGACACAATACCGCCGCATAAATCCGTATTGCCCATACCGTTGTTTTAACAAGTTCTGTGTCATTTGTAAATATCTTCACAAATACCTGCGGTGCTAATTGTATAAACAGCCAAAATACCGTTGAAAATGCAACAGATATAATAAACAATAATTTGAATGTCTGTTTCACTCTGTCAATATTCTTCGCACCGAAATTATAGCTTATTATCGGCTGTGCCCCCTGCGACATTCCCACAAGCGGCAGCATAGCTATCTGTGCCGTACTGCTTATGACAGTCATTGCTCCGACCGTCACGTCAGAACCGTATTTTAAAAGAGATGTATTAAAGCACACCGACAACAGACTTTCGGTAGACTGCATTATAAAAGGAGATACTCCAAGTGCAAGCACCGGAAGTATTACACCAAGTTTCGGTCTTAGATATTTTTTTCTTATCTTTAAATTTGTTTTCTTTCCGCATAAAAAGCTCACAACCCAAACAGCAGATACCGCCTGTGAAATTATCGTTGCAAGTGCCGCTCCACGCACTCCCATTCCAAATCCGAAAATAAATATCGGGTCTAATATAATATTCAGACACGCACCGATTATAACCGTAAGCATACTTGTTTTGGCAAATCCCTGTGTGGTGATGAACATATTAAGACCCAGTGCAAACTGAACGAATATCGTACCGCACGCATAAACCGACAAATAGCTTTGTGCATACGGCAAAGTGGTTTCGCTCGCTCCGAACATCATAAGCAACGGTTTTGCAAACGCAATAAATACCGCTGTCAGTATCAGCGAGATAATAAACAATGCCGTCACGCAGTTACCCAAAATTTCTTCGGCTGCCTCATTCTCCTTCTTCCCCATCATGATTGCCGCTCTCGGTGCTCCGCCCATGCCTATCAGGGACGAAAATGCCGAAACTATTATAATTATCGGCGTGGCAACTCCAAGTCCCGTAAGTGCCGTCGCTCCGATATTTTCAATGTGACCGATATACATTCGGTCAACCATATTATACAATAAATTAACAATTTGTGCCGTCACCGCAGGCAATGCCAATGACAGCAACAGTTTAGGTATGCTTGCCGAAGCAAGATTATTTTCCTGTGTTTTCATATTAATTCCTCCGTAAATTAGTGTACATTAGATAATTTTATACCATTATTGATAACAAGTCAATATTTACGCTGCAAGACATATTGCAAATTTTTTTGAAAATACTATTGCTAACACCTCCCATTGAGTATATAATATTTAAGGTAATAATTGTGTAATTCAAAATATATTAAAAGGGAAGAAATATTAAATGTTAGTTAAACGCAGCGACAAAGAAAATTTTTTCAAAACAAAATTTGCTTTATCGGGCACGCAGATTATCGCAGTCGGATTTATTGCAATAATCCTTGCCGGTGCTCTGCTTTTGTCCTTGCCGGTTTCGTCAAAATCGGGTACTTGGACACCGCCGATAGACGCACTTTTTACCGCCACGACCGCAACCTGTGTAACGGGTCTGGTTGTAGCGGACACCTATTTGCACTGGTCGGTATTCGGGCAGTGTATAATATTATTGTTAATTCAGATAGGCGGTATGGGATTTATGTCCATAGCGTTATTGTTTTCTATTGCGTTAAACAAAAAAATCGGACTTAGGCAGCGGCTGATTTTGAGTGAGTCAATAAGCCTTGACTCCATAGCCGGAGTTGTCCGCATGATGAAAAAGGTAATAATATGCACCGTGTTTTTTGAATCGCTCGGAGCATTGCTGCTATCCATACGGTTTATCCCCGAATTCGGATTTGCAAACGGACTTTTTAAGTCGGTGTTCCATTCAGTTTCATCATTCTGCAATGCGGGAATTGATTTAATGGGAGAAAAATCCCCATATTCATCGCTTACATCATATTCGGGAGATACGCTTGTTAATCTTACAGTATGTGCACTTATTGTAATCGGCGGTCTGGGCTTTTTTGTCTGGGAGGATTTATGGCATTTCTTCCGTGAAAAACGCCGTCTTAGACTTCATTCAAAATTGGTTTTGTTTATTACGGCAATTCTGCTTGCCGGCGGTGCAATATTGTATTTCATATTTGAATATGCAAATCCCGACACAATGGGAAATATGAGTTTATACGAAAAAATACTTGCGTCGTTTTTCCAGTCGGTAACCACGAGAACCGCAGGGAGCAACACCATTGACATTAACTCTCTTACAAATCCGTCTTTAATGCTTACATTGTTTCTTATGTTTATAGGCGGTTCGCCGGGTTCTACGGCAGGCGGTGTAAAGACAACCACGGTAGGACTGTTTTTCATCACCGCACGCTCGGTTATACGAGGTTCATCGCAAGTGCAGATTTGGGAAAGACATATCGCACAAAGGCAAGTGCTCCGTGCGGTTACAATAGTTATAATGGCATTTATAATTATTGTTTCCGGCACAACGCTTTTATGCCTGTTTGATAATCTGCCTTTGACCAAAAGCCTGTTTGAGGTGACGTCCGCATTCGGCACTGTCGGACTTACTATGAATGTAACTCCAAATCTGTCGGCTGTATCGAAATTTACCGTTATACTGCTGATGTATTTGGGCAGAGTGGGCGTGCTTACCGCAATATTTGCGATTGCAAAAAAACAGCACAATTATGAAAGTAAAATTTCATATCCGAAAGAATCGATTATGTTTTAATACAATTCATGTGAAAGGAATAATATAAATGGCAAAGAAAAGTTTTATGATTTTGGGGGCGGGACGTTTTGGCAGAAGTCTTGCCGAAACATTGGTTCATCTCGGCAATGAGGTTGCCATCGTGGACGAGGACGAGGATATTATCCAAGATATTGCCGACAATGTTACTCATGCTTTTATCGGAGATTGTTCCGACGAAAATGCCTTAAAAGCATTCGGTGTATCAAATTATGACACTGTTGTGGTTGCACTCAGCGAAAATATGACGGCGAGTATTCTCGCAACCGTGACATTAAAAGACCTGAACGCAAAATATATAATTGCACGGGCTATTGACAATACTCATAAAAAAATACTCGAAAAAATCGGTGCTGATATGATTGTCATGCCGGAGCATGAAATGGGCAAGAAAATTGCACATCAAATCACATCAAGCAAATTCCTTGATTATATCGAGTTATCCGACAAATATAGTATTGCGGAAATCGAATGTCCTAGCAAATGGATGTCAAAAACACTTAAAGAACTCGATATTCGCGGAAAATATAAAATCAACGTAATCGCAGTGGAACGTGACGACCAAATTATCATTCCCGATGCGGAATACAAATTCAATACGTCTGACATATTGGTTACATTGGGCAATAACGAGGATATTCACTTCCTGCAATCATTAAAATAAGGATACAAAATTATGATTTACGAAATTACAAGTACATCTAATTCAACATACAAATACATTAAATCATTAATGCAGAAAAAAGCACGTCAGAAAAACGGACAATTCACCGTAGAGGGAATTAAGTCAGTGCATGATGCGGTTAATTCCGATTGGGAAATCGACAAAATTGTTGTATCGGAACAATTTTACGATACGGAAAATTTTGATTATCCGCCCGAAACAGATATATACAAAATCCCTCCGGCTATGTTTAATGCTCTGTGCGACACCGACAGTCCGCAGGGGATTATGGCGGTTTTAAACATGAAAAACTGTTCCGAATTAAACATTGACAAAAGCAAAGTATATATCTACTGCGATAAATTAAACGACCCCGGCAATCTCGGTACTATAATCCGTACCGCCGATGCGATAAATGCGGGCGGTGTACTGCTTTCCGAAGGCAGTGTGGATATTTACAGTCCGAAGTCAATCCGTGCGACCATGGGTTCATTTTTTCACATCAGCATATACGAAAAAGTCACTTACGATACTTTGAAAAACATACAAAACAGTGGCTTTAAAATCGTCAGCGGAGCATTGATTGACAATTCAATCACGCATATTGAATGTGACATGACCAAGCCTGTTGTTTTGGTAGTCGGCAACGAGGCAAACGGAGTATCCGCCGAAATTTTGAACATGAGTGACGAATGTGTCAAGATACCGATTTTAGGCAATGCGGAATCTCTTAATGTATCCGTTGCGGCGGCGGTACTTATGTATGAGGCGGCACGTCAGAGAGATTTTAAATAAAAAAGCTTCTGATAGAAGCACCGCCTGTGGGCGGAGGACTAAGGTAGCATTTTTGATTTTTCGTCATTGCGTTTTACGCAATTTCCTACAAATTAAAAAAGCTTCTGTGCGTTTTTACGCAATTTTCTATAAATCAACAAAATAAGGAACGCATTACCGTTCCTTATTTTATTATTCATTATATAAATTGTGTAATTTCTCAATTTCATTTTTCATCTCCTCCACAAATTCCGGCGGAGATATAGCTTTAACCCAGCTCCCCTGTGAAAGCAAATACATATTAATCCCCGCACCGTATGTTTCAGCCTCAATAATATTTTTCTTACCGCATTTTTCAACAATTTTTGCGGTAGGTATCCTGTCTAAAATCGCCTGTACCGATGGTCCGCTGAATTCAAATTTTATCTTCCGATACTCACCCGGCTGCATAAACTGTATCTTGTTTCTTAAATCTCCCTCGTCAAAATCATGTTTTTTATCAAGCACGAATTTTTGTCTGTGCTCAACAATATTTATAATTCTGTCTGCACGATAGTACAGCGGTTTGTATGTTTCGTCATCTGCATGATAGGCAATCAAATAAAAATAGTAGTCCGAGAATATAATTGCGGTGGGTTTTAGGCGTCTGTCTACCAATTCTCTCGACATCTTATAATATGTCACCGATATTTCCGTTTTATCATGTATACAATGTGCTATCTTCCATAGATTATCTATCACGCTTTTGCAGTCATGCCCTACCTCATTGTAATGATACATCTCTTTTTGAATTGCCTTATCGACCATAGTTCTGTCTTTGCAGCTTGTAAAATGTTTCAGTTTCGATATAATCTCCAATGTTTCCATTTTGTTAAACGCACGACAGCCTATCATCATTTTTATCAGTGCAAACAATTCCTTACTTAACAGAAAATTGTCAAACTCCAAATAATATGCTTTGCTTGCCGATGAATATTTCAATTCGGTATTGCCCACCAATTCTCTGTTTTCACATAAAAAATTCTTAATCTCGCCAATATCACGAGAAATACTCTTTGATGATACCCCATATTCCTCAGCCAATTTTTTAACCGAGATATTTTCGCCTCGCATCGCTCTGAAAAATATCTCTAACATACGGTTTTTCTTATTTCCCGTAATGCTCATGATTATCCGCTCCCTTCTTCATAATATATCTAAAATAAATTTTTTAATTTGCAGCAAATTGTGTAAAAACGCAATGACAAAAAATCAAAAATGCCATATTAGCTTTTTTTATTAATTATACCATAACAACGCAGGCGGCTGAATGTCGCCGAAGTATTATGATAAAATGTTCTCCGAGATACAGAAATCTCTGATTTCGTTTTATCTCGTGAGGTTATTATACCACAACATCAGGACAAATGTATGTCCGAATTACAAAAATAAAAAATTAAAATGTATGCTGACAGCATACCAAACTATGTAATCCTTAATGTATAATTCTAATATCAAACATTTTCTATATATAGAAATCATTAAATACGAAAGAAGGTATAACCATGAAAAAATTTTTAACATTATCTATCGTCCTTGCTTTGACTTTAACCGCTCTTACAGGCTGCGGAAACTCAAACAAAGATTTATCCGCCGAAAACTCCGAACAAACAACAACTGAGGCAACACCTACCCCAGAGCCTGAAAAGGAAGAAACCACAGTGGAAGAACTGCCAACCGCAAATCTATCCGAATCGTCAACTCCGATAGGTGTTTCAGAGTTTTCCGCAACTTATGATGGGTATCAAACCCAAGTATCAGGCAAATTTATAAATAATGATACAAAATATAAATCCGTATACATATCTGCTTATATTGAAATTTTAAATACCGACGGTAAAATTGTTGACAGTGGCAGCATTAATACGAATGGAACTGTACGAAGCGGTGAGACTTTTGCATATGAAGGCGAACTTTGGTATAATCACAGCAAAGATATAACCAAGGGCGGAACATATACGGTAAATATTAAAAGATTGTATATGCAAGACGGCGAAGAATACACAGAAAATAAGAACTTTACATATGACAGCGACAGCATTTTCTCATATTTAACCGGTGAAAAATATAATGTTGCACAGCTTAAATGGGAGGAATTTAAAGAAAAATATACAAAAAATAAGTTTAAGAAAAAAATCAAAGAAATGGAGGCGCGTATGAAAGACATGAATATTGACCCCGACAATATCAGTGCGGGTGAAATAGACAAATCCGCTCCTTCCCCTACTGCTCCGGCTGATACTACCGCCGGCGATGCAAACACAAACAGCAACTAAAAAATGCAGGCAAGTCTATTTTCAAATAGGCTTGCCTGTTTATTTGATAATTATTTTACCATTTTTTATTTTTAGGATACGGACATCTGCCGTCTGCCAATCTCGCACGAACCTGCATTACACAGCCGCACAATGTACAGGTAGAACCATACTCAAACTTTTCGCACTCCGTACAAATCGCAAACCGCTCATTATACACTTTCTCCTCCACCAATTTCACGCCACGCATATTCGTAACCTGTGAAACCATCTTATCTATTTCCTCCTGCGGAAGAACCGTTTTAAGTCCGCACCTTTTGCATTTTGTCTTTTTCTGTTCCATATTATTTGCCGATTGTCAAAACCACAACGCTCATTGCCGGCACTTTCACGCTTAGCTTATTGTCCTGTGCAGTAACCGTCATATCCTTTGCAACAACAGTATTCGGTGTATCAACAGTATTGTAATCGTGCATATCCGATGCCGCAAGAATTTGTGCGGATACATTTTTCACGTCAGCGTCACGCACTTCAATTTCTATTTCCTCATCGGAAGAAACATCTGTATTGCACATTGAAACAGTAATCTTGTCATCTTTTAACGTTGCCGATACACTCACCTTAGGTATCTTAATATCTTCAAATTCAATCTCAGAACCTCTTACATCAACATCTAACAAATCACTGTCCTGATGTTCTTTCATCATCTTCAACAAGTAATATGTAGGAGTTTTAACCATCTTTTCGCCCTCTGTCAGGATAGGTGCTTGAAGTACATTTACCAGCTGTGCAAGATTCGCCATAACCACTCTGTCGCAGTTTTCATGGAATGTGTGCAATGTCAGTACCGCCGATACCGCATCACGGATAGTGTTCTGCTGATACAAAAATCCCGGATTTGTACCCGGCATTACATCGTACCATGTACCCCATTCGTCAACAATCAAGCCGACTTTCTTTTCAGGGTCGTATCTGTTCATTATACTTGAATGTCTGTATACCAATTCCTTCATAACCAAAGCGGCTTTCATTGTATCATACCATTCTTTTTCGGTATAATTGACAGAATCGCCCTTGTGCTCCCATGTACCCGGTCTTGTGTAGTAATGAAGTGACAAGCCGTCCATGCAGTGACCTGCCTCACGCATCAATACATCTGTCCAGTTAAAGTTATATCCGTCAGGACCGCCCGCAATTCTGAATATTTTGTTGTCGCCGAAGTTTCTCACAAATGTATTATACCTTCTGTACTCGTCAGCATAATACTCAGGACGCATATTACCGCCGCAGCCCCAGTTTTCATTGCCGATACCGAAATATTTAAGTTTCCATGGCTTTTCTCTGCCGTTTCTCTTTCTTTCGTCCGCCAAAGGCGATTTACCGTCGAATGTCATATATTCAACCCAGTCACGCATTTCCTGTACCGTACCGCTGCCGACATTACCGCAGATATACGGTTCTGCACCAAGCTGCTCGCAAAGTTCAAAAAATTCGTGTGTACCGAAATGGTTGTTTTCAACCACACCGCCCCAGTTTGTATTTACCATGTACGGTCTTTTTGATTTTTCGCCGATACCATCTCTCCAATGATAATCGTCCGCAAAGCAGCCGCCCGGCCAGCGCAGCAATGGCAAACCCATTTCTTTTAACGCATTTACCACATCAGTACGCATACCGTTCACGTTTTCTATGTCCGATTCCTCGCCCACATACAATCCTTCATAGATACATCTGCCCAAATGCTCTGCAAAATGACCATATATATTTTTACTTACTTTACCCTTTTTTCTGTCCGCATTAATTACAACCTTAGCCATTTACATTTTCCTTTCTGTGCTAAAAAATTTATATTTTCATTATACAACACTAATTTCAATAAATCAATATTTTATTTAACTAAATTATATTTTTGTAAATTGTGTTTTATTTTAAAGCCGTAATTTATACAAAATGACATCCGTCTATTGATTTTCATATAAAATCATGCTAAAATGTATCTATACTATTAAAAAAACGGCTGTATGCCGATTATATAGGGGAATGAGGTTCTCCCCGAGTGATATTGCTCAAACCGCTTATTAAAGCTGATGACTTCTGCGATTATTTTGTGTACGCAGAAATTGTCAGCTTTTTCTGCGTAAAAAAGGAGATGTTTTATATGCTTACAAGCATGGCATTAATATTCCTATTGGGATTAATGCTCGGATTTATTTTCAAAAAATTACACTTACCGTCGCTTATCGGTATGCTGCTGACAGGAATTATTCTCGGACCGTATATGCTGAATTTACTCGACAATTCTCTTTTGGGAATATCGGCGGATTTGCGTCAGCTGGCACTGATTATAATTCTGACCCGTGCCGGATTGTCGCTCGACATAAACGCACTCAAAAAAGTCGGCAGACCAGCAATCCTGATGTGCTTTGTTCCGGCGGCATTTGAAATACTTGCCGTTACATTAATTGCACCGAAATTGCTCGGTATATCGTACATAGAGGCGGTCGTTATGGGAAGTGTGCTCGGAGCGGTTTCGCCGGCGGTAATCGTGCCGAGAATGATTAAACTGATTGACGAGGGCTATGGCACAAAACAAGGTATTCCACAGCTGATAATGGCGGGAGCGTCTGTCGATGATGTTTTTGTAATAGTGGTGTTCACTTCATTTGTCGCACTGGCAAACGGCGGTGAAATCCATGCGTCCAATTTTGTAAATATTCCAATATCCATTATCACGGGTATATTTGCCGGTCTGCTGTTCGGATATTTGCTGATTAAATTTTTCAGGCAATTCCATATGCGTGATTCTGTAAAAGTAATTATCATGCTAAGCCTGTCTTTCCTGCTGGTTGCGGCTGAAAACTGTTTAAAAGGCATTTTTCCGTTTTCGGGACTGCTTGCGATTATGAGTATGTGTGCCATGATTTACAACAAATATGATATACTCGCAAAACGCTTATCGGCAAAGTTTACCAAACTGTGGGTTGCCGCCGAAATATGCCTGTTTGTATTGGTAGGTGCAACCGTAGATTTAAAATATGCCGTTTCGGCAGGATTATCCGCATTGGCGGTTATATTTATCGCATTGCTAATGCGTGTTGTCGGCGTATGGGTATGCCTTATCGGTACAAAACTCAATCTCAAAGAACGATTATTCTGTATGGTTTCATATATCGCCAAGGCAACCGTACAAGCCGCAATCGGCTCAATTCCGCTTTCCATGGGACTTGCCTGCGGTAAAATTGTTTTAACCGTTGCGGTGCTTGCAATTATAATCACCGCTCCGCTCGGTGCGTTCGGGATAGATTGTCTTTATAAAAAAGCTTTTGAATAAAAGCACCGCCTGCGGGCGGAGGACTAAGGTAGCATTTTTGATTTTTCGTCATTGCGTTTTTACGCAATTTCCTACAAATTAAAAAACTGCTTGCACAATGATGTAAGAGTAAGGCAGCATTTTTGATTTTTCGTCATTGCGTGTTACGCAATTTCCTGCAAATTAAAATGCCCCTCCAATCGGAGGGGCAATATACTTATTTAAACATTTCCTGTGCTTCATAATAGCTCTTTGGCGTACCGATGTCCAAACGCATACCGTCCGTACAGAACGCATATACAGGCTTATGCTCAATCAGCCACGGCACAAAATTGCCCGGAGCGTCCTTGTTATTTCCTTCGTCAAGGTATTGCTTAATCATTTTCATTGTATCTTTTTTATACAAATAAAACGGCGAAACACCCCAGTCGGATTTAGGTTCGGCAGGCTTTTCTTCAAATCCGACAACCTTGTTGTCATCATCAATCTCCGCAACTCCCATAGAGTGCAGGTCCTCTTTATCCTCAATCCTGTTCGCACATATCATGTCCGCATCTTTTTCACGATAAATCTTAACAAAATCACAAAGCGAAAAATCAAATATATTATCGCTCGCCATTACCAAAATTTCGTCATCAATACCCTTTTTCTCGATAGTGTACTGCATATCTCCGATAGCACCCAGACGATTATCGTTATTTGTTGTAAAATCGTTCAATACAGATATTTTTTTCTGACCCTTATACTCGTCAGCCCAATCCGCAAAATTTTTATAGAATTTATGATTCGTTACAATATAAACATTCTTTACGTCTTTAACTTCCTCTATTTTTTCCATAATCATGTCCAAAATAGTTTTGTTGCCCAACTTCAACAGAGCCTTCGGCATATTTTCCGTCAAAGGATACAATCTTGTTGCATACCCTGCCGCCAATAAAATACAATCCATTAGATTCCCTCACCTCTTAAATTAATATACGTTTATTATACATATTTTTGCACAAATAGTCAACAACCGTTATAATATTAACGAAGATATTAATTAACCCCACATATATTATCTGCTTTTTAAACAAAATCTGCACTATTTTCTATTGTAAAACAAATCCGCATAGCCTAAAATTATAGTAAATTTAAAATGGAAGGACGATTTTATGAAACCAAAATTTATATATTCACCGCCCGAAAACGGTTATCCCGAATGGAACAACAATCCCGATATTTTTCAGCTTAACCGCCTTGACGCACACTCATATCAAATGCCGTTTGACACATTGGACGAGGCACTTAATTTGCAGCATGAGCAATCGAAGCATTACAAATGTCTTAACGGAATGTGGGATTTTGAATTTGCTGAAAATCCCGAAAAAACAAACAAGGATTTTTACAAACCCGACTATGGCACATCTTCTTGGGCAAAAATAAAAGTCCCGTCACACTGGCAGTTTCAGGGATATGATTATCCGCAGTACACCAACACCGTTTATCCGTGGACGGCAGACGATAAAATTGACCCGCCGTTTGCACCGACAAATTACAACCCTGTCGGCTCATACAAAACTGTATTCACTGTGCCCGACGAATGGAAGGACAGTCCCGTATACATCAGTTTTCAAGGTGTGGAGTCCGCTTTTTACGTTTGGATAAACGGCGACTTGGTCGGATACGGCGAGGACACCTTCAATGCAAGCGAATTTGACATCACTCCGTATCTTCAAGACGGCGAAAATATCCTTGCCGTACAAGTATACCGCTGGTGCAGCGGCAGCTGGCTCGAAGACCAGGATTTCTGGCGATTATCCGGAATCTTCCGTGATGTTTATATATACTCAACTCCGAAAACGCACATTTTTAACTTTAAAGCAATCGCCACATTGGACGCCGAATACAATAACGGTATACTTACCGTATCCGCCGATATAACCGACTATGACAATAACCCTGTCAATAATTTTTCCGTATCTGCTATGCTGTACGATAACGAAAATATGGTAAGCCGATTTACACTTTCGGACAATAATTCCGTAACCATTCCGTCTGTGAAAAAGTGGAGTGCGGAATATCCCAACCTGTACACGCTTGTACTTTGCCTGAAAGACGAAAACGGAAATGCAGTAGAATATTTAAGCTGCCGAATCGGTTTCAGACGGTTTGAACTTATCGGCGGTCTGATGTGCATAAACGGTCAGCGTATCGTGTTCAAAGGTGTAAACCGACACGAATTTTCTTGCGATAAAGGACGTGCAATAGATTATGACGATATGGTGCAGCACATCAAGCTTATGAAATTAAACAACATAAATGCGGTTCGCACAAGCCACTATCCTAACAATCCGAAATGGTACAATTTGTGCGACGAATACGGCTTATATGTAATTGACGAAAATAATCTTGAAACACACGGCTGTCACGGCGGACAAAAAGGTCCTGCCTACGAAATACCGGGGTCACAGGAGATTTGGCGTGACAATGTACTTGACAGATGCAAGTCCATGTTTGAGCGTGACAAAAACCACCCGTCAATCGTCATATGGTCGCTCGGCAATGAAAGCTGGGGCGGTGAAAACTTTCTTCTTATGCACGATTATTTCCACAGTGTGGACGATACTCGGCTTGTGCATTATGAAAATACGGTGCACACCCCCGAATACACCGACTGCACCGACATGACCAGCCATATGTATACCTCGCCGAACGGTATCGAGGAATATGCACTTTCTGACAATCACGACAAAAAGCCGTTTATCCTTTGCGAATATTCCCATGCAATGGGCAATTCATGCGGTAATATTTTTGAATATACCAATCTTTTCGACAAATACCCGATACTCCAAGGCGGATTTGTATGGGATTGGATTGACCAGGCTATACGCACAAAAACTGCCGACGGCATTGAGTATCTTGCATACGGCGGTGACTTCGGCGAAAAGGTACACAGCGGTAATTTCAGTGGCAACGGTCTGCTTTTTGCCGACGGCACACCAACGCCCAAGCTTGACGAAGTGAAAGCTGTATATCAAAATGCAGATTTTCGTGAGGGAAATATCAGAGGCAAAAGCGTATTCATAAAAAATAAGTTCCTGTTTACCAATCTGTCGGATTTTGACTTTACATGGTCAGTGTACAAAACAGGCGAACTTGTCGAAAGCGGAAATATTGCACTTGACATTGCTCCGAATACCGAAAAAATGCTTGTTATACCGTTCACCTACCCAACAGTTTCCGACGGTGAATATGTGCTTAATCTGTCGCTTGCCACAAAACACTCTTCATTGTGGGCAGATAAAGGTCACGAAGTCGCATTCGGTCAGTTTGTACTTCCGACAAAGCCGCAAGATGAGGCAATCCCGTGCGGCAAGCTGGAATTAATCAAAAACAAAAAATCAATAATTGTGACGGGTGAAAATTTCAAAGCCGAATTCGGACAAAACTCCGGTCTGCTCCATTCATATGTGTACAACGGCACTGAACTTTTGAAACGTCCCGTTACACCTAATTTCTACCGTGCATGGGTAGATAATGACATTGCAAACGGAATGCCGTTACGCTGCCGTGTATGGGTGCAGAACAGTCACCGCCGTGAGCTTAATGAGCTTGCACAAATTCATACCGATGCAAACCAAATTATTATAAAAGCCTCATTCAGCCTTAACGATTTGCACGATGACTGGTGCGTGGGACACTATTCGCACAGTCTTTGCACTATGACATATACCATAAATGCCGACGGCAAAATCAGCATTACAGAACAGGTATTCCCATTGCCGAATATGCCCGAACTGCCTACATTCGGCAGTAAAATTGTTATGGAGAATGAATTTTGCAATATGAAATGGTATGGCAGAGGTCCGGGCGAAAGTATGTGGGACAGAAAGAGCGGTGAGAAAATCGGTCTGTACAGCGGTACTGTAAAGGAACAGTTTGTGCCTTATCTGACACCGCAGGAATGTGGCAACAAAACCGATGTGCGTTTTGCCGAAATTACAAACGCAAGCGGTGTCGGACTTCGCATATGCGGTATGCCGTATATGGAATTTAACGCAAAGGAATGGGATAATGACGAGATTATAAATGCCGACCATGCCTACAAACTTCCCAAACCCGACAAATCAGTTTTGTATATAAACTATCACCAAACGGGCGTCGGCGGAGATACCACATGGGGCACTCTTGCACATCAGCAGTTTACGCTGTATTCAAATACTGATTATACGTTTAAGTTTAGTATACAGGGGATATATCCGACATCTGCAAGCTGATTTTGTATAGCAAATCAGTTTCACCAAACGAGTATTTGATAACAGGCAAGCCGATATTAAAGGCTTACCTGTTATTTTTACGCAAAAAAATAATACCGACTAAATCAATAATCGGTATTATCTGGTGCCGAAGACCGGGGTCGAACCGGTACGGGAATCGCTTCCCACAGGATTTTAAGTCCTGGGCGTCTGCCAGTTCCGCCACTTCGGCATTGCTCGCCTGAGCACTTAATTATAATACCATATTACACCCGAATAGTCAATACTTTTTTCAAAAATTTTAGCAAAAAAGTGCGGACTTGACTTTTACATCAAATCCGCACTGCTATAATCAATAATTACGCCTCAACCAATCTCTTTGTATCGATAGCAATCATCAATTCTTCATTTGTAGGAATCACCAAAGTTTTAACAGTCGCATCGTCTGCACTGATGTCAACTGTACCTCTTGTGTTGTTCTTTGCTTCATCAATCTTAATTCCCATGAATTCAAGACCGGCAACAGCAGCAGCACGAGTACCGGCGTCATTTTCACCGACACCTGCTGTGAATACGATAGCGTCTACTCCGCCCATTGCAGCGGCATAGCTGCCGATAAGCTTCTTAACACCGTATGAGAACATATTCAAAGCCAATTCAGCTCTCTTGTTGCCCTGTTCGGCAGCAGCACTCAAATCTCTGAAATCGCTGCTTACTCCCGACACACCGAACACACCTGACTTTTTGTTCATGATGTTGTTTACTTCCTGTGTGCTTAGCTTTTCTTCGTCCATTAAATATGTTACAACAGCAGGGTCCATAGTACCTGTTCTTGTACCCATAACAACACCGTCAAGCGGAGTAAAACCCATTGATGTATCAACAGATTTACCGTTCTTAACAGCTGTAACAGATGAACCGTTACCCAAGTGGCAGGTAATAATCTTCAAATCTTCGATAGGCTTGCCCAAAGCCTTTGCAACTTCCTGTGAAACAAATTTGTGGCTTGTTCCATGGAAACCGTATTTTCTGATTTTGTACTTGTCATAGTATTCATATGGCAAAGCATACATATATGCTTCGGCAGGCATTGTTTGATGGAATGCAGTATCAAATACACCTACTTGTTTGATGTTAGGCATAATCTTTTCACAAGCCTCGATACCGATGATGTTCGGCGGATTGTGCAAAGGTGCAAGAGGTGTACACATTTCAAGAGCCTTCTTAACGCTTGCGTCAATAACAACAGAATCACTGAAATATTCACCGCCGTGTACGACTCTGTGACCAACCGCACCGATTTCGTCCATAGATGCGATTACACCATAGTCAGCGTCAACCAATGCGTCGATAACCATTTGGATAGCGTCGGCATGGTCTTTCATAGGCTTTTCAATTTTAACTTGCTTGTCAGCAATAAGATTTTTGTGTTGAAGATTTGAACCGTCGATACCGATTCTTTCACACAAACCCTTAGCCATAACTTTCATGTTATCCATATCAATTAATTGATATTTCAAAGATGAACTTCCGGCATTTATAACCAAAATTTTCATACTTATATATTCCTTTCAAAATAACAATTTATGTAATTAGTTTTGAGCAGCGGCTTGTATTGCTGTAATTGCAACAACACCTGCAATATCCTCTGCTACGCAGCCACGAGATAAGTCATTTACAGGCTTTGCGATACCTTGAAGAATAGGGCCGAAAGCTTCTGCTTTACCAAGTCTTTGAGCAATCTTATAACCGATGTTTCCCGCATTTAGGTCAGGGAAAATAAGTGTATTTGCTTTTCCGGCAACAGGAGATTGCGGTGCTTTTGATGCAGCTACTGACGGAACGATAGCAGCGTCAAACTGCAATTCGCCGTCTACGTCAAGTTCAGGTGCTTTTTCCTTAGTCAGCTTGGTAGCCTCCTGCATCTTATCAACAAGTTCATGCTTTGCAGAACCGTATGTTGAGAATGAAAGCATAGCAACCTTTGGTTCTTCGTTTACAAGCTGTTTGAATGACTTAGCTGATGAAATAGCAATTTCCGAAAGTTCATCTGCATTAGGATTCATATTAAGACCGCAGTCACCGAATACGAATGTACCGTCTTGACCATATTCACAGTCAGGCACGCATATTAGGAAGAATGCAGAAACCAACTTTGTTCCGGGAGCTGTTTTTAGGATTTGAAGTGATGGTCTGATTGTGTCGGCAGATGAGTGACAAGCACCCGATACCATACCGTCAGCGTCGTCTTGCTTAACCATCATAACTGTATAATATGAAGGGTCTTTCATTGTTTCCAATGCCTTTTCAGGAGTCATACCCTTGTTCTTTCTCAATTCATAGAATTTATCTGCATATTCTTGCAACTTATCGCTTGTTTCAGGATTAACGATAGGAGTGTCGCCGATGTTAATACCTTCTGCTTTACAAGTTGCTTGTATCTTTTCAGGGTCGCCCACCAAAATAACCTTTGCATAGCCTTCTTTTACAACGATTTCAGTTGCTTTAAGAGTTCTGATGTCCTCACCCTCAGCCAAAGCAATAGTTTTAATATTTTCTTTTGCTCTTGCTTTTAACTTTTCTGTAAATACACTCATGTTTCAACCTCCAAAATAAATTATCATAATTTTAGACGTTTCACACCTGTCTGCATAATTTATAGCTAAATCCAACAGACAGACGAAAAACGCAGCAAAATGCTATCGCAAGTGCCATATATAAATAATTATACAACTATTTTGGTTATTTTACAATAGCCAAAATACTATTACACATTTTTTGACGATTTACATATATTTTTTACTGCTTTTTTAAAAAATATATTGCAAAAAGTCCATTGTTATTTTTTTCACATTTTGCGGATAACATAACAATAGGGCAGACAATCACCTTGCCTACCCTATTTATATATGCAATTAGTTTCTCTTGCTTAGTACGTCAGCTTCATATTTCTTGATTTCTTCAAACCATTCTTTATCAGCCTTAACACCGCATTGTTCGCAGTATTCAGCCCAAATATCACCGAACGGCAATGTCTTGATTTCTTCCTGCATCATCATAAGCTCTGTAAGCTGGTTTGTATCCTGCAATTCTTTAAGCTTTGCCGATGGTTCACACAAAGCAAACAAAAGAGCCTTCTGCCAGCTTCTGAAACCTACTACCCATGCTGAAATTCTGTTGATACTTGCATCAAAGAAGTCCAATGCCATGTATACACGCTTCAAAGCATCGCAGCGTACAATTTCTTTTGCCATTTCTCTTGTTTCATCATCAAACAAAAGAACGTGGTCACTATCCCAACGAACGCCTCTTGTGATATGCAAAGCGATTTCAGGGAAGTAGCACAACAATGTTGAAATCTTATCAGATACCAACTCTGTCGGGTGATAGTGTCCGTTATCCATCAATGGAAGACAACCGTCATGTGTTGCCGCAAATGTCAAAGTAAATTCTGATGAACCGGCTGTGAATGATTCCACACCGATACCGAATACTTTTGATTCTACGCAAGGCTTAACCTTCGATTTATCAAACGGTTCGGCCAAAATCTTTTCGATAGAATCTTTATATCTCATACGAGGACCCATTCTGTCGGCAGGAACGTCTTTGTAACCGTCACCTGTCCAGATGTTCATTACGCAAGGAACGCCTGTTTCCTCAGCGAAATATTGAGAAATACGAATACAAGCCTTACCATGCTCAATCCAGAAATCTCTTGTAGCCTTATCAGGGCTTGAAAGTGTCAAGCCGTCTTTAACCTTAGGGCTTGAAAAGAATGTTGGGTTAAAGTCGATACCAACGTTTCTTGCCTTTGCAAATTCAACCCATTTCTTAAAGTGCTTTGGCTCTAATTTATCACGGTCAGCATATTCGCCGTCTTCAAAAATAGCATAGCAAGCGTGAACATTAATTTTCTTCATACCAGGGCAAAGTGACATAGCCTTGTCCATATCTGCCAATAGTTCTTCCGGTGTTCTTGCCTTACCCGGATAGTTACCTGTTGTCTGGATACCGCCTGTCAAAGGACCGTCTTGGTCAAAACCCTTAACGTCATCACCCTGCCAGCAATGCAAAGATACCGGTACATCTTTTAGCTTTGCGATTACAGCATCTGTATCAATTCCGTATGAAGCATATATTTGTTTTGCTGATTCATATCTTGTACTCATTTTCTACCTCCGTATATGTTTGTTTATTTTTGCCTTTGCTCTATGTATTCATTATATGTGCACACGGCAAAAAAGTCAATATAAATAAATTTTTAACGAAAAAAACTTAGTTTTTTACATAATCTGTCTGCCTTCGAGTGCCTTAACCAATGTAATCTCATCGGCATATTCAAGGTCGCCGCCCACAGGTATTCCGTGTGCAATTCTTGTCACCTTAATCCCCATCGGCTGCAACAGTTTTGATATATACACTGCCGTGGCAGTACCGCTCACCGTCGGATTTGTCGCCATAATGACTTCCTTAACCGTTTGGTCGGCAAGCCTCAGCATAAGTTCCTTTATCTTAATATCATCAGGCCCTACCCCGTCCATCGGCGACAGTGCACCGTGCAGAACATGGTAAAGCCCATGATATTCGTTCGTCTTTTCAATAGCCGATACATCTTTCGGACTTTCCACAACGCATATCGTGGATTTGTCACGCTTTGCCGAGGAGCATATCGGACAAGGATTGACGTCGGTCAAATTCTGACACGTTTTGCAAAAAACAATTTTTGTTTTCGCCTCCATTATAGCGTTCGCCATGTCTTTCGCCTTTTCGGGCGACATTCTGTCAAGCACATAAAACGCCATACGTTCCGCACTTTTCCGACCGATACCCGGCATTTGTTCAAATTTCTCAATCAGTCGCTCAATCGGTGCAGCGTGCATATCTGTCCTCTCCTCTGTCGTATCTCAAATTAGAATAATCCCGGAATTTTCAAGCCGCCTGTAACAGCACTCATACCTTCTGTCATCATATCATCGGCTTTGTGGATAGCGTCATTAACCGCTACCATAACCAAATCTTCAAGAGTTTCAACATCGTCCTTGTCAACTACATCAGGATTGATTTTGATTGAAACAAGTTCCTTCTTACCGTTTGCAACAACAGTAACCATACCGCCGCCTGCTGTGGCTTCAACGGTCTTGTCTTCCATTTCTTCCTGAACTCTTTCCATTTCCTCCTGCATCTTTTGAGCCTGACGAATTACGTTATTTACATTTCTGTTTGCATTCATACCTGCACCTGCAAAACCCTTATACTTACCCATCTTAAAAAACCTCCAAAATAAATTAATTTTAATTAGTCTTCGTTTTCTTTATTTTCTTGTTTTATTTCTGATTCCTCAAGGAATTCTTCCCTTTCATCGTCATCATCATTATCATCAATCGACTTTTGTTCATAAACCTCGCTGTCGGCACTGTAATTGATAAACTCACTGTCATCGGTAACTTCCACAATTTCGGGATAAGTTTCAATCAGCTCGTCAATCGGGTCGGCAAAACTGTTTTCCTGCTTTATATCTTCTTTTTCAACAACGTCTGCCTGTGACTGCTTACTCTCCGAAATCTGTACCGTTTCCGTCTTGTCAGGTTTTGTCTGTTCATTATTGCCGCCGCTCGGCAAATTCCAAAAATCAATTATATAATCTTCAATATCATCTCTGACCGCCGTTTTCACACGGACATCAACACCCGCCGCACTGCTTACCATATCTTCGAGCGAATCGAGACTCTTGTCCAAAATCGCTTTGGATACTAACTCGTTTTTCTCAAAAAGAATTATTATGCCCTCTCCGTCAATGGTAACATCTTTGTTCTTCAAAAGCATAAAATGCGGTGCTCTTTTCAATATCCCCTGCACTATCTTGTCCCACTTTTTAGCGGTCACGGCAATAGGATTTTCCGCTGTCATAACACTCAGGTCAATCGGCTTGAAAATACGCTCCGACGGCTTTTCTTTTTTCACCCTCGGTTTCTTTTCGACTTTCGGCTTTTCAACGCTTACGGTTTTTACTTCAATCCCGTTCTTGATTTTTTCTTCCATTTCACTCACTCTTGCAAGCAGTGCCTCGTTGGAATTATCAAGCTCCGGTCTTGTCAGCTTAACAAAAGCCAGTTCGTAAATAACCCTCGGATTTTTCACCCACTTTGCGTCACCTCTTGCCTTTGACAAAAGATTTGTCGCATAGGTTATTTTTTCAAATGACGCCTTGTTACTCTGCGACTTTAATTTTACTATATCATCATCACTGTAATCGAGTACATCTTTCGGATTGTCGCTCACCTTGCATATGAGCAAATCACGAAAATGTGCAATTACATTGTCCGCAAAATTATTAATATCACGTCCGTCCGCCATAAGTTCATTTATCACCGACAGCACTTCTTTTGTGTTGCCGTCGATAACACCGCCGGCTATTCTGAAAATCAAATCCGATGCCGCAATTCCGAGTACCGATATAATATCGTCCTCATTCAGACTGTTTCCGCAAGCCGATATGCACCGTTCAAGAATACTCAGCCCGTCACGCATAGAACCGTCCGCCAGACGTGCAAGCATTAAATATGCTCCGTCCGTAATCTGCAAACCGTCCCCCGACGCAATCTCTCTCATTCTCAAAACTATGTCGCTCGGTTTTATACGTCTGAAATCAAATCTCTGACATCTCGACAATATAGTCTGCGGCAATTTGTGCACTTCTGTCGTTGCCAGAATAAAAATAACGTGTTCGGGAGGTTCTTCCAAAGTTTTAAGCAATGCGTTAAACGCACTGATTGACAGCATATGAACCTCGTCTATGATATACACACGATATTTTGACTGTGTAGCCGAATATGCCAATTCGTCCTGAATTGCACGAATATCCTCGACACTGTTATTGGAGGCGGCGTCAAGCTCCGAAACCTCCAAAATGCTGCCGTCCAAAATTCCCCTGCACACAGCACATTCGTTACACGGACTGCCCGTTGTATTGTTTAAACAGTTGACCGCTCTTGAAAATACCTTTGCGGCGGTGGTTTTACCTGTACCTCTCGTACCGCAGAACAAATACGCATGAGCAATCTTACCTGTCAAAATCTGATTTTTCAAAGTTCGTGTTATATGTGTCTGACCGACAATATCCTCAAAAACAAGCGGACGCCATTTTCTATAAATCGCCTGATATGCCAAACCTCTCACACTCTCCTTAAAATTACAACCGACAAATACGAAAAAACGCCTTTCGGCGTCAATCACAAAACGCAAAACAAATCTAAAATATTTCACGTTATATATTATTAACGGAAATAAATATTTCCCCAATAAACAAAAAATAGGCTCAAACCGAGTTTATCCGCAACACATTGCAAGGTCTGCTTATTGCTGCTTGGTTCCCCATCTGACAAGGTTCACAGTTTGCAATCGCACAGGACTCGGTTATCATCGCCATTTAATCCATATCCAATTCACGCAGTCATTTTCACAACTACGCCTAGATTATTATAATATATATTTATAAAAACTGCAAGCATTTTTTTAAATTTTTTTATTATTTTTTAATTTTTCAGGAAATTGCGTAAAATGCAATAACGAAAAATCAAAAATGCTGCATTATTCCTATGCCCGCAGGCGGAGTTTCTATTAAGAAGCTTTTTTAATATTATTCTTTTTTATCATCTTTTGATTTAAACTTTTCCATTATCTCCAATATCTTGTTCGTGCGTTTTGTAGGATTTCGTTTAAGCAATCTCAGTCTGTCCTTTGTGGTGTTCATTTTCAGATTGTTATCGACATTTTGCTTATATTTTTTCAGACCGGACAATTTTTCTTTCAGACTTTGTATATTTTCATTTTGCTCGACATTCTCCAAAAACTCACTCATAGCCTCTATTGTTCTTGCAACCTTTTCGTTGTTTTCGGGAATCTTCTGCAAAAATTCAATAACCTGCTCTTTTCTTCTGCCCTGCTTTTCCTTATATTCCGCACTCGCATTTTCTATCACCACACCTATCTGCTCCTGTAAATTGTGCACTTCCTCCAACATTTTATCCTTGTACTTTTCAATCTGCACAAGCAAATCACGCATATCAAACGCCGTCTTAAACGATGTTGCAAAATCAGCTACCCCGACAACCGTAATCACAAACGTGATAATCGTTTCAACCTCACTTTGAATATTCAGCACCAAATATTCTATCGGACTGTGTATCACCTTCACGAGCAAAATCGTCATCGCTCCCCACGCAAGAGTGGAACTTAAACATATATGTCCCTGAAAATTAAACTTTTTCATGCTGTAATCCCAGTACCGCATTTTAAATATTTTCACCATAGCCACACCCGTAAAATATTCGAGTATTGTTGCCGATACCGCTCCCGAAATATACATAAGCACATAATTATCCCGAAACGGCATTGTCACAAACAATAAAAGTATCGCACCCGAACCGTATATCGGCAGAAACGGGCCTTTCATAAACCCACGGTTTACCAATCTTCTTTCGCATATCGACATATACGCAGACTCAAAGCACCACCCGAAAAAGCAGTAGATGTAAAAGAACAATATCCACTGCACCGTATTATACATATACATAAAATCACCTACTTTACTTTTTGCAGATTCTGTTCTTTCGGTGTCACATAAACTGTATTGTAGAAATCATAAATAACCATGCCCGGTTTTGCTCCGTTAGGCTTTTTTACATTTTTCACTGCCGTATAATCAACCGGCACTTGCGACGATTCACGTCCCTTACTGTAATATCCCGCCAAAACAGCCGCCTCCATAAGCGTAGTTTTCGGAACATCTTTATCGATGCCAAGCTTGATTATAACATGACTGCCGTGAATATTTTTCGTATGAAACCAAATATCTCCCGAATTTGCGAATTTCAACGTAAGATAATCGTTTTGTGTATTGTTCTTGCCGACATATATGTCAAATCCGTCACTGCTGATAAAGTGCATCGGCTTTGACACGGCTTGATTTTTCGCCTTTTTCTTTTGCGTACGCTTGTTCAGATACCCCTGTTCCGCCAGTTCCGCTCTGATTGCGTTTATATCCGCCTCCTCCTCGGCAGACTGCACCGCCGTAAGCGTACTTTCCAAATATTCAATATCAGCCAATGTATTTTTTATCTGAATTTTCATCTCGGTTTCCGCCGTTTTTGCCTTGTTGTATTTTTTATAGTACCTTTGTGCATTCTGTGACGGATTAAGCATAGGCGAAATACTTATCGTCATTTTCGGACAGTCCGGCTCGTAATAATTTTCAACTTCGACTTTATCTGTCCCCTGCTCTATTCTGTACAAATTTGCCGTAAGCAAGTCCCCCGCAATCTTGTATTTTTCCTTGCTTTCTGCGTCCTTTAACGTATTTCTCTGCAAATCCAGTTTCTTTGCACAGCGTTCCAGATTATTGTTTAACAGCTTGACCAAATCCGCACTTTTTTGTTTCATGCGTTCCGCACTGTCACGGGTGGAGTAGAATTTATCAAGCACTTCATTTATGGTATCAAAATATTCCACCTTTGCATGATTTGTGTACTGTTTTATATCAACCGCACTGAAATCTATAACCTTCTGAGAACCTATATCCGTTATGATACACGGCTTGAACTTGTTCTCTTTTACATTCTCCGCAAAAATATTCAGCTCGTCCAATATACTCTGTTTTTGTGTCCCCGACAATTCGCCGCACACAAAATTTGTGTCCCCGACAGCGGCATACACTATTTCCCTTGCCGTAAGCGGACTTATACCGCCTATCGTTTCCAAAATCGCCTTATCCGCCCTCTGACCCTCTTTTGAAAAATCAACATTCAGCTTTTCATCGGAAATAAGCGGTATTTTATCCTGCGGCGGCGGAGCGATATATTCCATTCCCGGCAGAACCTGTCTTACGGAGCTTACCGTAAAATCGACGTGTTTCAGACTGTCCACTATCTTCATATCCTGTGTTGTCAGAATAATGTTGCTGTGACGTCCCATAATCTCGACAATAATATGTTTTTCTGACAAATCGCCCAATTCGTCATATGATTCCACATTTATTCTTATAATTCGTTCAAAACCCACCTGTTCCACCGAAACTATCTTTCCGCTGCCGACGTGTTTTCGCATAAGCATACAAAACATCGGTGCGGTTATCGGGTTTTTCTTTGCCGCATCTGTAAAATGTACTCTCGGATGTGCCGCACTCGCACTCAAAACCAATTTAAACGCACCGTCAAATGTACGAACGTGTATTACTATCTCGTCACGTTCGGGCTGATGAACTTTATCTATTCTTCCGCCCACCAATTTATCGGATAATTCTTTAACCAAAGAACGTATCGCCAAAGCATCTAATGCCATAATAACCTCCAAATTATCTCTGTGCAAAACCCCTTTCGACCGTTTTGCATATAATTTTACATTTGTATTCTATCACAAAATATTCTGTTTGTATACTTTTTTATAGTATATCCCCTTAATCGACTTGAAAAACCGCCGATAAAATGGTACAATACATAGGGTATTAATATTTATAAAAGAAAGAGGTTTAATATGCTTAGATACTTTACTTCGGGAGAAACTCACGGAAAATGCCTTACCGCAATTATTGAGGGTATGCCGTCGGGAGTTAAAATTGATTTAGATAAAATAAACGAAGCGTTGGCTCGCCGTCAGCAAGGCTACGGCAGAGGCGGACGTATGCAGATAGAAAAGGACACCGCCGAAATTTTGTCGGGTGTTCGTGGCGGATATACGCTCGGAAGTCCTATCGCCATAAAAATAAACAATAAAGATTGGGCAAATTGGGAACAAATCATGGGTACGGAAACGTCTAACGGAGAGAGGGCTGTTTCGTGTCCCCGTCCGGGTCATGCCGATTTGACGGGCGGAATGAAATATAACCACACCGATTTGAGAAATGTTTTGGAGCGTGCAAGTGCCAGAGAAACCGCCGCTCGTGTTGCAGTAGGTGCATTGATCAGACAGGTTTTGACGCCGTTTAACATCGGTTTTCTTTCTCATGTTGTAAGTATCGGCGAAGTCAAGGATACCGCCGATTGGCACGAGGACGGATTTTTTGACAAGGTAAAAAATTCGCCTGTCGGATTTGCGGACAGCACCGCAGAAAAGAAAGCAATGGAATATATAGACAATATCAAGGCAAGCGGAGAATCATGCGGCGGAGTTGTTGAAACTATCGTCACAGGACTTCCTGCCGGTCTTGGAAGTTATGTTCATTATGACCGTAAGCTTGACGCAAATATTGCATTTTCGGTTATGAGCGTACAAGCTATCAAGGGCGTTGAGTTCGGTCTTGGCTTCGGCTGTGCGGATACCTGCGGTTCAAATGTGCATGACGAAATTTTCTATAACAACGGATTTAATCGTCATACCAATAATGCGGGCGGTATCGAAGGCGGTATGTCAAACGGCGAGCCTATCGTTGTCCGTGCGGCTATGAAACCGATTCCTACGCTTTACAATCCGCTTTCAACCGTTGAACTGTCGGATAAATCGGTTCAAAAAGCCACTGTTGAACGTTCTGACGTGTGTGCTGTTCCGGCTTGTTCGGTGGTTGTTGAATCAGCGGTTGCATTTGAGATTGCAAAAGCATTTCTTGACAAATTCAGCGGCGACTGTATGGACGACGTAAAAGCATATTACGATATTTATATGAACAGAATTTCAAAATTCTGATATTTATTATGTAAAATAAAATTTATCATAAAGGAGGGTATACGATGAATAATGAAACCGATTTGGTAGTCCGCTGCAAGGACGGCGACAGACAGGCTTTTAATGAGCTTGTGGAAATGTATCAGCACAAAGTGATAAATATTGCATACGGTATGCTGACCGATGCCGATGATGCGGCTGACGCTGCTCAGGAGGTTTTTATCAAGGTGTACCGATATATTGATAAATTTAAGGAACAATCCTCTCTGTCCACATGGATATACCGAATAACCGTAAACGTCTGCACCGATATAATACGAAAAAAGAGCAAACACAAAACCGTCAGTATCAACGCTCACATGGACGATGACGAGCACGAATTTGATATAAAGGACGAGTCGCATACTCCCGATGAATTGGTGCATATATCCGAAACGCAGAAAGAGGTGCGTGAGGCTATTTCAAAATTAAAAGAGGAATACAGTGTTGTGCTCACATTGTACGACATTGAAGGATTTGCCTACGATAAAATATCCGAGATACTAAAAATTCCGATAGGCACGGTAAAATCACGGCTAAGCCGTGCACGGTCAGCATTGAAAAAAGAATTATTAAAAAGCGGGAACTTTTTATAAATAACTTCGTCTAATAAGTAAACACACTGAAAGGAGGGCATAGAATATGGATTGTAACGAGTTTAAAGAACACATTGACGATTACATTGACGGCGTTTTGCCGGAAGATATTGAAAATGCTATGGAAACTCATGCAAATAAATGCAGTGAATGTGCAAAAGAGCTTGAAGATATGCAAAAAATCACAGAAATATTACATACAATGCCTGAAATTCCAGTACCGGACGATTTTCTGTCAAATCTAAACAAACGTATAGATGATGAGGATATTCAGATAAAGAAAAACAGATACAAAAGATTTTTCAACTACCGTACTTATTCTGCGATTGCCGCTTGTCTGCTGTGCGTTGCGATAGTCAAATCCGCACCTCAGCTGATGTCATATCTGTCGCCTGACAATTCGGGCAACAGTTCGGTTGTAATAACAACACCCGTTCCGGACAATGCGGTACAGGACGATACGTCTGCAAGCGATAATACATCTGCCGACAGTACCGCCGATGCCCAAAATACACAAATTAAATCGCAGGCAAATATTTCCGTAAATAATTCCGTACCAACCGGCACACCTGTTGTGACAAATACCGATAATGCACCTGTTACGGCAAATACTGACACCACATATGAATACAAACAGACACCTTCTGATACTAAGTCCGTTGCCGTACCCGAAACAACGGTTACACCTACATTATCGCCTGTTATTATAAACACACCAAAACCTGCTGCTCATGACAAGGAAAACACTCCGACAGCCAACTCAACGCAATCTTCTGATGATGAGTATGGTATTACTGCATTTTCCGTTACCGAGCAAGAGCCTGTTTATACTCAAAGGAATTCAGGCATGGGTGCAACTAAAATTACGGGGACACAAAACACTATATATCATATCAACATATCCGAAAAATATATTGATACGGTAAATGATATAATAGAAAAATGCAGCGGTACGCAATATGAGAATTATTACAGATTTTCAGCTGAAAATTCAGCCCGATTTATGAATGAACTTGATAAAAACAAAATTGATTATTCAAAATCGGTTGTATCTGATGCAATTTCGGATTACATAGATATATTGATTACTTATAATTAACTAAAACACTCCATTCATGAATGGAGTGTTTTTTCTTTCACACAAAAATGCACTGTACATTACCGTACAGTGCATTTTATATATCAATAATTCCCGATTATTTAACAATCAGACTTTCGCCCGTCATTTCTTCCGGCTTATCAAGTCCCATCAAATCAAGCATTGTAGGAGCAAGGTCTGCAAGCTTACCCTTGTTCAGCTTAACATCGCCCGCACCCATAACAATCAAAGGTACAGGATTTGTTGTGTGAGCGGTAAACACTCCGCCGTTTTCAGGGTCAATCATAACATCTGCATTACCGTGGTCCGCTGTGATAAGAATGTATGCGTCTTTGCTCTGCAATGCGTCAACAACCTTACCAAGGCACTCGTCAACAGCCTCAACCGCTTTAACAGCCGCATCAAACACACCTGTGTGACCAACCATGTCGCAGTTTGCAAAGTTAAGCACGATAGCGTCATACTTATCCTCGTTAATCAAATCAACGCAAGCATCCGCAACAAGATATGCACTCATTTCCGGCTGCATATCATAAGTTGCAACCTTTGGCGATGCAATAAGCTTTCTGTCCTCGCCTTCGTAAACCGCCTCAACACCGCCGTTGAAGAAGAATGTTACATGAGCATATTTTTCCGTTTCGGCAATTCTAAGCTGTTTCAAGCCTTTCTTGCTGATATATTCACCAAATGTGTTGACCAATTTCTGTGGTTTGAATGCAACTTCAACATTCGGCATAGATGCGTCATATTGTGTCATACACACATAGAATGTCTTGAAGAACTTGCGGTCAAAACCTTTAAAGTCGGGGTCAACGATTGTTCTTGTGATTTCTCTCGCTCTGTCCGGACGGAAGTTAAAGCATACAACAGAATCGTTCTCCTTGATTGTTGCAACAGGAGCGTCATTCTCCGTAACAACGGCAGGGATAATAAATTCGTCTGTCAAAAGACTGCCGTTAGCGTCCTTTGTTTCATATGATTTCTTAATCATTTCAACAGGATTTTCTGTCTTAACACCTTCGCCGTTTACCATTGCATTGTAAGCCTTTTGCACTCTGTCCCAGTTTGTATCTCTGTCCATTGCATAGTATCTGCCCATTACTGTGGCAATCTTGCCTGTGCCGATTTTATTAAGCTCGTCTTGCAGCTGTTCAACAAATTCAACACCCGATGTAGGCGAAACGTCACGTCCGTCCATGATACAATGTACATAAACCTTATCAAGACCTTTTTTCTTAGCCAAATTTACAAGTCCGATTAGGTGGTCGATATGACTGTGCACACCGCCGTTTGACAAAAGACCTATAAAGTGCATTGCACTGTCATTTGTCTTGCAGTTTTCCACTGCCTTGTTCAAGGTTTCATTATCATAAAAATCGCCGTCATTAATTGACTTTGTAATTCTTGTAAGCTCCTGATATACAACTCTGCCCGCACCGATATTTGTGTGTCCCACTTCCGAATTACCCATCTGACCGTCAGGCAAACCAACGCTCATACCGCTTGCATACACAATAGTATTCGGATTTTCAGCAAAATATTTATCAATATTAGGTGTTTTGGCAGCTTTGATTGCATTTCCCTCAACTTTATCGTTAAGACCAAAACCGTCAAGAATAATTAATGCGATAGGTTTCTTAGCCATAGTTACCTCCAAAAAATTAAATTGCATTTACTACAATTCCCAAGTGCAGACACACTTGGGAATTAATAAAATATATCTAAATTACTTAGCTGCTGCAACGATTACTGCAAAATCGTCTGATTTAAGGCTTGCACCGCCGATAAGACCGCCGTCAATATCCTTCATTGCAAGCAATTCAGCTGCATTCTTAGCGTTCATGCTGCCGCCGTACTGAACTGTAACAGCGTTTGCAACTTCTTCATTATAGATTGTTTTAAGTACATTTCTGATAGCACCGCAAACTTCGTCGGCTTGTTCTGCTGTTGCAGTCTTGCCTGTACCGATAGCCCAGATTGGTTCGTAAGCGATAACAACCTTCTTAGCGTCCTCAGCACTTACATTTGCAAGAGCCAATTTAACCTGCATTGAAACCAATTCTGTTGTAATGCCTGCTTCTCTGTCTTCAAGCTTTTCGCCCACGCAGATAATTGGCAATAAGCCTTTTTCAAGAGCCTTGATTGTTTTCTTGTTTACTGTTTCGTCAGTTTCAGCAAAGTATTGTCTTCTTTCGCTGTGACCGATGATAACATATTGTACGCCCATATCCAAAAGCATATCAGCACTTACTTCGCCTGTGAATGCACCCTTATCTTCAAAGTGTAAGTTTTCAGCACCGACTTTTACGTTTGTACCCTTTGCACCTCTTAAAGCTGCCTCCAAGCATACATACGGTGTGCAAACTACAACTTCGCAAGCTGCGTCTTTAACCTTTTCCGCAACTTCCTTAACATAAGCTTCTGTTTCTGATGGAAGCTTGTTCATTTTCCAGTTACCAGCAATAATATATTTACCCATTTTATAAACTCCATTCCGCCGTCATAAACCGGCATAAATTTCAAACGTCCGAAATAAGCAGACTGCACATTACTCTCTGCTTATTTCATACGTCATAATATTTTAATCTTACTTGTCGTTAAGAGCAACGATACCCGGAAGGTCCTTACCCTCCAAGAATTCCATAGACGCACCGCCGCCTGTTGAGATGTGGCTCATCTTATCGCCCAAACCGGCTTGGTTTACAGCAGCAACACTGTCACCGCCGCCGATGATTGTTGTAGCGTCAAGGTTAGCCAATTCCTGTGCGATTGTGTTTGTACCCTTAGCGAAGTTAGGCATTTCAAATACGCCCATAGGTCCGTTCCAAACAACTGTCTTAGCGTCAGCCAATACACACTTGAACAATTCAACCGACTTAGGACCGATGTCAAGACCCATCCAGCCTTCCGGAATATCGCCTTCTACAACCTGTGATTCAGCGTCATTCTTAAATTCCTTAGCAACTACTGTATCAACTGGCAATACCAACTTATCGCCGGCTTCGTCAATCATCTTCTTAGCATAATCAACATAATCAGCCTCCAACAAAGATGTACCTGTTGTCTTACCTTGTGCAGCCATGAATGTGTATGCCATACCGCCGCCGATGATTAGCTTGTCCACTTTCTTCAATAGGTTTTCGATAACCGAAATCTTTGAAGAAACCTTTGAACCGCCCAAAATAGCAACCAATGGTCTTACAGGATTATTTACCGCATTTCCCAAAAATTCGATTTCTTTTTGAATTAAGTAACCGCAAACAGCTGTGTCGATGAACTTTGTTACGCCGACATTTGAGCAGTGTGCTCTGTGAGCTGTACCGAATGCGTCATTAACAAATACGTCAGCGATTGACGCAAGGTCTTTGCTGAAACTGTCTTCGTTCTTTGTTTCTTCTTTTCTGTAACGTGTGTTTTCAAGAACTACAACGTCACCGTCTTTCATTTCTGCAATAGCTTTCTTTGCATTTTCGCCCACTACTTCATTGTCAGCCGCAAAAACTACGTCCTTGCCCAATTTTTCCGACAATCTCTTTGCAACAGGAGCCAATGAAAGACTTGGTACAGGTTCACCCTTAGGTTTGCCCATGTGTGAGCAAAGGATAACCTTAGCACCGTTTTTGATTAAGTATTCGATTGTAGGCAATGCACCGACAATACGGTTTTCATCTGTGATGTTTCCGTTTTCGTCAAGCGGTACGTTAAAGTCACATCTTACCAAGACTCTTTTGCCTTTTACTTCAATATCTTCTACGCTTTTCTTGTTTAACATTATTTACACCTCTTAATTTATTATTTTCAAATCCAACATAATTATTTTATATTAAAATCACACTTTTTTCAAGAACTAAATCAGATTTTTATGATAAATTTTTAACTAAATATACTTCTTATATTGTATGGTATGTACAAAATGCTGAAAATTACGCTTTAACCTGCTGTATTTTTGCATGATTTATAATGTTTTAATTAAACTTTACGATATATTATATAACAGGAATTTTTATATATTTAGATGTAATGGGGGTTATATTATGAATATACAAAAAGCAAGTATGCAGATGCTGAATAATTTAAAGGACATAATACCTATGCAGACCGCCGAGCAGGATACCGAAAATAGCACAAAGGCGGCGGAGAATAAAAAGAGTGTGGAAGAATCTGTTTCCGCAATGATATTTGATACGGGTATCGAGCGTTCGAGCGACAACACAAAAATGAATCAGATTATGACCAAATTCTATTCGGGCAAGAAACTGTCAATGGACGAATTGAATTTTCTTACGCAGAAAGCTCCCGAACTTGCCGAAAAGGTAAGACGTATTATGATGGAGCGTGAACAGCTTGAAAAAGCCATGAAAGCGTCCAAAACAAAAACACAGGTTATGATGCACAGCATATCCGCACTGAAAAACATTGACCCGAAAAATGCCGACCCATACGAAACCATGGCTCGTGTAAATCAGCTTTCCGACGCTATACATTCATATATGGCGTCAAAAGAATATCAGGACAAACCGCTTGACGAGGCAGAAGCAGCCAAAAGAAAAAAACATTCCAAAAAGGATAAAGCAAAAGAGGCGGAAAATACTCTTACCGAGCTTTTGAAAAAGAAAGATTACTGGAACGATGTTTTAAAAATGTACGGCAAAGGCAATGCCGAGGCAACATTTGCGTCAAACAATTTCGGCAAACCGTTCGGCACAAATTCCGACCAAGACGAAGATACGGCAGCCGAATTATCTGCCGATGCACAGCAGGACGATGTTTCCGAAAAAAGTGTTACTGCCTATAATTCGTCTGGCAATGCAGCGAAAGACAACCACACAATAGCAAAGAAAATAGATATAAAGATTTAATAAGTACACATTAAAATACCGCCTGCGGAATAAATCCGCAAGCGGTATTTTCACATATATATTAAATAAAGGGAAAACTTAATTTATTATATTACATCTATCAGCGGCAGTATACTGTTTTCACCGCTCCAAAGCATAGTCTTTACAGAATTTGCTCCGTCTGTATTTAACGGAAGTTCCACATCAATTACACTGTTGCCGCCGTTTAATACGGTATCCGCTATTTTGACTTTAAGAAGTTTTCCGTCCTCGTCAAAATATACTACAAGCTGTCTTACCGTTTCACATTCGTCATTATCACGTTCAACTGCTACAACAACCTTTTCATCTGTTTTGTTCAGTATTTCCGCAGTCGGTTTTACAACCTTCACGTCAACCATTTTATTTTCTTCATCAATATTTTCGGTAACCTTCACAACGCTCAGCGAACCGTATGCAACGCTGAATGTATTTCCGCCGTAATAGCACGGTACTTTCGCAACACCGTTCTCACCTGTCACCGCACTGCCAAGCGTACTTGCAACATCCGCACCCTTGACCGCATTTCCGTCACCATCTGTAACACTGATATATGCAAATGTGCTTGTCTTGTCTATCATGCTCAATTTCAAATTATCAAGCTTTACCGCTGCAAACTCACCGTCCGACAAACCGTCGCACACAAATCCCATTTTTGCAATCTTTGCGGCACTTGTGGTAAGCACTGTTTTAGATGCCTCGCCTGTTGTCTTGTCAGTAATATATTCTGTATAAACTCCGTTGTTATACTCAATCTTGTAGTTATACCATTTGCCCTGCGTCATATTTTTGTCAGCCTGAGTAAATGATGCGACAGGCACTGTTCCGTCACTCAATGTAATTGTGAAATTATCCTTGCTTTCGTCAAAACACATATCCACCGAGAAAATATAATACTTGTCGCCCGACATCGTCGGTGCATTGTCTATTGTAAAATATGCGTTTCTGTTTGTTCCGGTTGAGAAACGTCCCGCTCTTGCAAGCAAATATCCGTTTTCCGTATAGATACCCGTTCTTCCGTCACCGCCGTTTCCCCTCGAACCGACACCGTAGGTAATATTCCCTACTGTTGTGCTTTGGTCTTTTGTGCCTTGTGTCAAATTAACATTCGTGCTGCTGAAATCATCACTCGCATATACTGTCGCACCGTCATCAACCGCATTTACCGCAATATTTTTTGCTGCGGATATATCATTATATTGTGCGGTCAATTTAACGTTTCCGACAAATCCGGACGATACGCTCAGTTTAGCAACTCCGTTTACATCTGTAAGCACCGCACCGCTTGTTTCCGTTGACCACTTAACATCACATTTTTTCATTTCTACGCCGTTTTGGTCATACACAACCGCTGTCTGGCTCGGAATTTCAATATCCGTCCAATTATTTGACGAAATTTCACTCGTTCCGATTATCTCAATTCTTGCCGGCACTTGTTCATAGTCTTTTGCTATTACTTTAACTTTACATTCCGCATAAAAATCGCCCTTTGCCGCCTTAACCGTAGTTTCGCCGACCGATTTTGCGGTTATTATACCTTTTTCATTAACACTTGCAACACTTTCGTCTGCCGATGTCCACACAACTGATTGGTCTGCATTTTTCGGCAATACCTGTTTATTCAATGCAGCATATTCACCGCTGAATACACTTATCTCCGATTTATCTAATTCAAGTCCCGTTACATCAACTTTTTCTTTCTTCATTACAACGTTAATATTTTCGGTTTCACTTCTTGCCGACACACCAACATTCTGAGCGTCATAGCCTTTACAGCTGACATTTGCATTGTAACGTCCGCTCTCCGCTTTTATCTTTGCAATACCTGTGGAGTCTGTGTATATGGTACTGCCGTCCATTTCAATTTTAACGCCTTCCAACGCTTTGCCGTTTTCGTCCGTTACATTAAACACAACCGTACTCAGGTTTGTTTCCGTAACCTTTATATCGTCAGCCAAAATATACGCTCTTATCGAACTGTCCATACTTGTAAATGTCTGATAAAAACTTAGCGATGTAATACCTTGCGTACTTGCGTCTGCCGATAATTCTGTCGGCTGTGCAAATACTGTGCCGTCAGCATTATAGATTGTTCTTGTGTACACACCGTCCTGATATGCCAATTCGTATATGTACCATGTATCTTTGCTTAGTCCCATGCCCGACTGCGTAACAGTATCAACCGTACCATTGGCATTGTTCACAAGCATATTCGCCGTTCCGCTGCCCTCTGATGTAAAGTTAATCTTCATTGTGAATACTGACTTTGACACGCTTGTAAAATCCGACGGGCTTGTAAACGACGCACACAAAGCGGTCAGTGCATATGAATTGTTCGGGCCTGCCTCGCCGGCACTTATCTTCAAATAATTGTTGTTATCCGCATTTTCAACGAAAAATCCGTAATTGCTGCCGGCACTTGAAAACGGGCCGCCCGCCTTTACAGAGCTGTATTTCAAATATGTATCTTCAACGCTTGACGCACTCGCCTGTGTGACGATACTCTTTCCCGTATAATCCGAGTAAAACGGCTCGTCAAAGCTTGTTGTTTTCTCAATCGCCTGACTGTCTATAAATTCATATGCCACATTATTTTTATCGGCATATTCAACCACGTTTGAACCGCTGTAACAATGCAGTATTATATTCTTTCCGAATACATTTTCACCGAATGTCAATTCGTCGGCATAAATATACAGATTTTCAATATTGGCATTTGCAAGTGCATTATCTCCGAAACCTTTTACCACAATACCGTTTATTGATTTAGGCAGTATTACAGTTTTTATGTCCCCATTTGTATATCCTGTTATAATTCCGTTTTCATCAGCAATAAAATTTGTTTTAACATTCACCGTAAGAGTGTCACTCATACCCAAATAACTGATATTTAGTTTTTGTGTCCCTGTCGCATACGAATTAAACTCGCTTACTTCATAATCCGTGATTTCACTTGTTGTATCGTCCTCATAAACCACATTTACTTTAAGACCTGTCAAATCTATGCTTTCGCCCACATTATACTCTGTTTTGCTTGGCTTATTTGCAACGGACAATGACTTCATTCCATACATTGTAATATCAAAAGTTTCACTCAAATTCATATAGCTAACCGTAATTTTTTGTGTCCCCTTTGTTGTATTATCAAAACCCGTAACCGAATACGGCTCTACATATTTTTGTGTCCCGTCACTGAATGTTGCTTTTAGTTTAAGTCCTGTCAAATCCAGTTTTTCGCCTACATAATATGTTGTTTTGGTCGGTGCACTTTCCAATTCTACCGATTCTATACCGCCGTAGAACACTTCCTCCGCCAAATAGAAACCGATATGCGGCGGCTGATTATATGCAGTCTGCTCCGCTGCAACACCGCTTCTGTACACGCTGTCGTACATAAGCGATTTAATTTTATAATCCGTTTCAATATCCGTTGTAAATACTCTGAGTGCACTGTTGTCCGACAGCGGATATACAACCTCCTCACGCCAGTCGCCGAACAAGTCCGCCTGCAATGCCGGATTTGATTTTGAACCGTTTATTTTGGTACAGCCTGCCGCCGCAAATATGCTCGACATTCCCGAACCGTTATACGATGTAATACCCGTACCGTCCAAAAGCTCCTCATACAAATCACCGTCCCAGAAAATACGGAAGTTTGAGCTTGCACCGCTTATTTTTGTACTTTCAAAATTTCCGTTTCCCGTTGCTTTATATGTCCCCGCACCCCAGAACTGATAAAATCCGCCGGCACCGACATTTGCCATAATACCTCTGCCTGTGTCCTTGCTGTTGCCGACATGGAACATCTCCTCGCCCGTTGCGGCGTCATATACAGTCATACCGAAGTCCAATGTCTTGTTGTGCGACACAACACTTCCGTCCGTTGCACCGTCCTCATGCACACTGAAATATTCATATCCGTCATGTGTAGGGTCATAATCACCTATATGAAGTGCGTCACCGTGCTCACGCCACGAACACCATTTCGGCATCAATTTATTGTCATCATTAACCTCCATGCACAGCGAACCGCTTATAAATTCGTCCTTTCCGTCATTATCCACATCAGCCACCGTCATATTATGGTTACCCTGACCGACGTAATTTTCATTTCCGCTTGTGTATCCGTTCTGTCCGCTCAGGGTGTCAAATATGTAGTCCGTGCTCAGCTTTTCGCCGTCAAAGCTTATACCGCATATACCTGTTCTCTGCCCCATTCCGGACTGTCCGAAATAATAACCTCTCCAATATACCGCATACGGTTTCTCACCGTCAAGATATGCAACATCAGCCAAAAATCTGTCGCAGCGGTTTCCGTAACTGTCACCCCATATATTTGCCGATACTCTCTGTACCGGATAATTTATGGTATCTAACGCATCTCCGTCCTCACCGCCGAATATTGTAAAATATTCCTCGCCTGTGATAATATATCCGCCGTCATTGACATAGCTTTTTGTGTTGTCTACCGACTTGATTGTGCTGTCACTGCTTGCCGCCGATACATAGTTTCCTTTGCCGTCCTTTGAACCCGGTGCGGTTTTGCAGGTTACCTCCGCTTTGCCGTCTTGGTCAAAATCGTATACCAAAAACTGTGTATAATGTGCACCGGCACGAATGTTCTGTCCCAAATCTATACGCCATAGCTTTGTGCCGTCCATCTTGTATGCGTCCAAAAGCACATTGCCCGTATATCCGCTGTTTGAGTTGTCCTGTGCATTGCAGTCCCATTTTACCACCAATTCATACTCGCCGTCACCGTCAAGGTCACCGCATGATGTATCGCCGACCGAATAACTGTATATTTTTCCGTCCGCCAATGTCACGCTTGCGGGTACGTCCATAGGTATGTCAAAATAATTGCTCCCGCTCGAAAATGCAGTCACCTTATCGCAGATTTCACCCTCTGTGCCGTCTGTAACGGGTGCAACCTGATATTTGTCGCTGATTTTTCCCGATGGGTCGGTGTAGTTTGTAGTCTTATCCTCGGTTGCAAGCAATTTGCCGTTTTTGTAAATGTTAAACGAAACATTTTTATCTGCACTTCCGAATATATTATCTTCATAATCATGCAGACGCCAGCTTAAATATATTCCGTTATTTGTCTTTTGCACTGCCAGACCACGGTTTAATTTTTCTGTTTGTCGTGCAGTTTCTGCTTTTGCAGATACTTCGTAAGGATTTAATATGATGCTCCCCACATTGCCCACTGCCAAAGCCGCTGCCAAAACAGCCGACAAAATTTTCTTTTTACGCATAAATTCTCCCTCTTTCATCACAGTATTATATAGTTTATTCATCTTCTTTAAATTTCCATGGCAGACACTTACTCCGGAACTCTTTTAATTTTTCCTGTTTCAATAAGTTATCTATAATTTTATCCACCAAACCGTTAAATACATTTATTTCGTCCTCCGAAAAATTGTCGAACATAAGACCGTCCACAAAATCAAACACTTCCGTACCCAGCCTTAATGCTGTTTTGCCCTTTTCCGAAATTTTAAGACTTTTGCTCCGCATATTCTCACTGTTTACGGTTTTAATGACAAAATTGTTGTTTTCCATTCGTTTAACCGCCTTTGTGACCGCTGCGGGGGTTAGTTTTAATGCTGATGCAATTTCTGACAATGTACAGTTTTCATGTTTTTCTATATAGACCAATATCGGTATCTGTCCCCAGCATATCTCAATATCGGTCGGCGTCTTTTGAATTGCGTTTTTTCTCAGCCAATCCACTCTCATTATTTTTTCTACGCTGTTTGTATACTCAGTCGGCATATTTACCTCCAAAAACACTTAACTAGTTAATCATTATAAATATACTTTTATGAAATGTCAATGAAATTTTCAAATTTCATCATGAATTTTTATACAAAATTATGTGGTAAAATTTGTGCAAAATATTTTAAATTACACTTTTGCAAAAAAAATCGGCTTAATCCACATAATACGAATTAAACCGATTTTTCATTATTTACTGTATTTTAGTTTTGTAGCCATCCCCCCTCGTATATGCCGTTCCGCCTTGTTTTCATCAAGAACAACTTTTGCCTCGTCAGCAAGCTCACGATTAATTTTCTGCAATCTTTCCGTCACATCTTTATGTACCGTACTTTTACTTATATTAAACTTTTTTGCTGTATCTCTCACTGTCGATTTGTTTTCGATTATGTAATGTGCCAACTCTATCGCACGCTTTTCAATGTAATCCTTCATACATTGCACACCTCCGTTTTGTACAATATATGAACCTTGTATACAATTTATTCTTGTGATAATTATATTCTTTTTTCCGTTCCTTATATAATAATTATATCATCAATTTTAACTGTATCGACATTTCCCCAAACTTTTACATCTCCGTTGCCGCTTATACGATACACTCGCACATTATCCTCTTTATTTATATGCTTACCAATTTCCGAAACAAGAGCTTTGTATTTACTTTTGCTCAACTCACCCTCAAACACAGACCTCTGAACACGCAATGCATAATGTTCAAGGAATTTCACAAATTTACTTCTCCTCTTGTTGTCATAAATATCATAACAAATTACAACAAAATATCTTCTTTCACTTGTTTGCTCGTTTGTTTCAAATACATAACCATTATCATTCATTTCTAACACCCCACCGAATTATCCTGTCCCCTATGGAGATTTAATTAGTTTTAATAGCACGTTGGGAAAGTGACAAGGATAATGAGATAGTTTCCGTCCCCTATGGGGATTTAATTAGTTTTAATATAAGAATGTAAGACAAAGTTTAGTTCACTAAACAAAGTTTCCGTCCCCTATGGGGATTTAATTAGTTTTAATGATTTACTAGATGATTGTTATTACAACTTCCGTTGCAGTTTCCGTCCCCTATGGGGATTTAATTAGTTTTAATACTAGTCAGAGTAATTATTGCAGTCCATGTACTTTGAGTTTCCGTCCCCTATGGGGATTTAATTAGTTTTAATATCAAAAAAATAAAGTTAAGAAAGGAAGTAATGAAAATGGGTTTCCGTCCCCTATGGGGATTTAATTAGTTTTAATTAGTCAGAGTAGCTGTAATGTTCTTGTACTTTGAAGTTTCCGTCCCCTATGGGGATTTAATTAGTTTTAATCGAGTTTTGAAAAAGTTCAATATTTTTTTAAAAAAGTATTGAGTTTCCGTCCCCTATGGGGATTTAATTAGTTTTAATTCCATGAACTTTGAAAACTTAATATAGAATTGAAGCGTTTCCGTCCCCTATGGGGATTTAATTAGTTTTAATAAAAATTTAGGGCACTAAACAAAATTAAAAAATTAGGTTTCCGTCCCCTATGGGGATTTAATTAGTTTTAATTCAAAGCTATACTTGATTTAATCAAAATCGAGTTTGGTTTCCGTCCCCTATGGGGATTTAATTAGTTTTAATTTGACAAATTCCCTAACTTGTGATACAATTAAAGTTTCCGTCCCCTATGGGGATTTAATTAGTTTTAATCCTAGCCTCTACGACCCACGCATAATGCCGTTTTGAAAGCCATTTTTCGGCTGAAAAATATTTTTATTAAAATTCACAACTTATCACCCCCTCTCAAATCCTCAAAATCGCACAAATCCTTGCTTTAAGGCTTATCGGCTCAAAAATTCTATTTTTTACCTTATTTGTATAGGCTTATATATAGTATAATCTTCACAATCAATCGCCTTTGCAAGCATTGCTGTTTGCTGCCAAAGTGCACGTCTAAAACTCATTCTTCCGCCATTGTTTTCAAAATATGACATTTCCGTGCGTAGTTTGGTTTCATATTTTCTTATAAATATTTTAAATGTTTCATTATCAAGAAATACTCCGTTTTTTTCTTTTACAAATCCGCTTTTTTGTACTTCATGACCATTCACAAGGCTCATCACAACAGAATCTACTATAACGCTGCGCCATTCTTCCATCAAATCGCTTGCAAGCGTTGGGTGATTTTCTCTGTCTTGATGCAAAAATCCGGCATACACATTTAATCCTTTCCCCTCCGCCGCACCATAAACCTCATTCATAAGAATTGAATATCCCAGACTAAGCATTGCATTAAACTCATCTTGGGGAGGTCTGCGGCTTCTCCCCGAAAACGTAAAGTCCGACACAACACATTTTGCAAGTCCATTAAAATAATTCTTTGCCGCTACTCCCTCGCAGCCCATCAGCTGAGCAATATTTTTACATTTATCTATATCTTTAAGAATATATCTCATTTGATTACAGCACTTTTTTACATTCTGCTCTATATCATTTTTAGGACAATATCTGTTAAGCACAACCATTTGATTGTGTATCTTTGCTCTGATAATTTTTTTTGACAAATTCAAACTAAATTCAGTATCACCGCTTAACTTAAACTGTTTTCGCTGACGTGCTATACTAACATTTTCATTTGACATAATTCTGCCAAAATATGCACCCCTGTTTGAATATAAAGTTACCGGTATCTTATTTTGCATAAACATCTGAATTGCAGGTGTTGTTATGTGGATATTTCCAAATAACGAAACATACTCTATTGTTTCTATCGGTATTTTTTTATGTGCTTTATCAGGAGTATCGATAACGCAATACCCTCCGTCAACAGAAATCTCGCTTCCCTGTTCATTAATATATATATAACTCATGCTCCACCTCCATTATACCTTCTATTTCATTATTTTTCAACACATATTTCTTCTATTTCTATCCTGCACTTGCCCATTTCATATATTTTTCCGCCACAGCGTGTACATTTTTGCATATGCGGAGAAATTTCTCTATCCTTAATGTGCATATGTTCTCTCGGAGTTGTTTTTGCCAAATAATTCTTCACAAAATCTACCGCATCATCTTTATCAAAAAGACTATATGCAACGGTTTTTGAAAAATATCCGCTGCCGCCGCCGATAAACATTGCATTTTCATCGTCATTACCATTCGGGAACATACTTGTGATAATATCAAAATAATCTGCCGCATAATTTTTCAGCATATCGTCAATGTCCGTCGCATCATAATTGAATATACCGCTGTCTATTGTAAGGTCAAACTCTATCTCTGTATTCGGTCTAATACATTCACGCAATATATTAGGTTTCTTTTTCGTTCCGTCCGCACTAATATCAATCTTCTCGCACAACACTATGTCATCAAGCGAAACAGGCTTACTGTCACCAACAATCAACCCACGCATTATACTCATATCGACTTCATCAATCTTTTTATTGAAAAACCTTTTTTCTAATCTTGTATTTGCCGCTGCACAAATTTTCTTAATTTCTTTTCCCGATTTCATTCTAACATTCGCCATAAGCTCATGCTTAATATCTTCAAGCTTATCAATATTATCATAAACTATATTCCACAGTATCACCGTTCTTAATGCTCCCTTTAAACTGCTGCCGGGTATATACGGTTCATTATAGGCATTTTTTATACACGCTTGTATTCCTTTAAGGCTGTGTTTATCATCAATATTTTCCACACCTAAAAGCGTATATGCCGACAATGATTTATAATCTGTGATACCGTTCTCGTCAAGCCACATTTTCAAATTAAAAGATTTCATATTCATACTTTCAATAAATTGTGCCGTCAAATTTTTCTTTATGATTATATTCATCAATTTTCTCTCGTCTGAAACATATATTTTGTCGCTGTCAAATATGTATTCATTCTTGTTAATTTCCTTGCCCGAACCCACAAATACCGGTGCAAGAGTTTTAAGTTTTATCTTATAGTGTTTTAAATATGATTTCATTTTGCACCTCCAACTCCAATAAGCATCGGCTTTGCATATTTATATACAGGATGATTTCCCTTGATAGATACATCAAAAATATCTCCGAAAAATCTCTTTTGAAATGTCGCTCCCTTTGAAAACATATAAAAATCACGTTTTTTCATCGGTGTATCCGAGTACGTCTGCGACTGTACAAATCCGCTCCGTTTAATCAGCTTATACGCCGCTCCGTCAAGTACACTTTCCAGTTCATCATCAGCTGCCATACAGGTCGATATGGTCATATATCTGTCACTGTCACATTTTAACATATTCAAAAATGGCACTTCGCACTTTTCATATTTAAATCTGCCGTAACCTGCACTTCTTTTTCCGCCCACACCGGAATATTGCAACGACTGCATTATTGTTTCTGCCATATTTTCAACAAATTCATCTTCACAGCCAACTATTGCATATAACCCACAATTTTGATTAAACTTATATATTCCAACCGAATATAGTTCGTTGTTCTCATCATATTTCAATAATACCTTTTGGTATAATCCCCGTGAACCAAGCTTTGAAAATTCTTTGTTAATCTCCTCAGGATTTATGTTACCCTGCGTATATTCCAGTAATTTGTCTATCGGTAAATATTCTAATTTTTTCAACTCTTTTTTCAATACTGCATCTTGTTCTTCGCCTCTAATCCGACACATCGGTTTGGGAATATATATCGTATCTAAAATATACGGCAAAGCATCAGATATTACAAGCTTATTATTTTTCGTCATATTTACAAAGTCAGAAAGCATTTTTTCTCCGCCAATATTAAGTGTTTCAATGCACATGGCAGAGAATAGTGTATCTGAATGTACAGTAATATCCGATGATGACAATTTTCCGTTTCCTATATGTATTCCATTTGGAAAGGTCAGCTTATACATTACATATTTCATTAATTATTCCTCCGCCAATGCAGCTTTGCATTTTTCAAGCAGCTCATCACTTATCTTTCCAAATACCGGTTTTACATCTATATTTTCAAATCTAACCTTTCCGTAACCTCTTGTACCGTGTCCGCCTATGTAATCATACTCTAAAAGTTTAAATCCATTTTTTATTGCCTCAAAATCTTCTGTAAGCTGAACATTATTAATTTGGTTTTCAGAAGTTATATTATATATAATTGAAATATTAAATTTACACCCAGGTATTACACGCTCAATCTGTCTTGGATTTGCCTCTGCCGTAATACGATTTATCGTATTTTCAAATTTAACCTCAGTCGCACGCACTGCACCCTTTGATTTTATTTCATCTAAATTGCCCAGCACACTGTCCGCAAATTGTAATCTTGAAATTCTGTATTCTTTCGTTTTTGAATCTCCAAACAAGCGTTTTACTATTTCTGGGTCATTCTCAACTTTTACCGGCAAATACTTGTCACTGTATTGTCTTGATAAAAGCGTACGCATTTTTCCTTTTAAAGTTGAACCGGGAATCATAGGCATATGCGTTATAGCATCACGCACTACCGGTGAATCGATAGCACCTATTGCCGCAAATTCATTTGTACCTCCAATATGCATACCTGTTAATATTTCTAAAACCGCCGTTATTTCAATTTTGCTTATCATTTTTATTCATCCTTTCCGCCGTAAAATCTGTGATATGCCACAAGTGCTTCCATATATCTTTCAACTTTTATAAAATTTGATTTACTTTTTCCTATTTTGTCTATGTATCTTATTATTTCCGACTTATCCATAAACCCTCTCACAGGACCGTTATTTTTATCTCTGCCGTATTCATAAACAAACTGTATCTTTAAATATTGTATACGCTCAATAATTTCCTCCGGCAGCTCTTCGCCGGTAACCCTTATAACATCGTTGTATATATCCGACATTCCCGATAACAGTTTTCTGATTTTTGATGTTGTTATCATGTTGCTTGTTATTGGTCTGCCATTTTGGTCAAAATACCTTTCTTTAATTACTTTCTCTGCTTTTTCAACATATCCCATAATTACCTCTCCTCACATTCTTCTCTTGTTTCATACACATATAAATAAATTGCCGTAATTAACTGTAATCTGTCTTTCTTATTCAATGCCCAGTCATACATCTGCTTTGCAAATTTCCGATAACGCATTTTGGTCAATTCATCGGCATCCTTATCAGGCTCTGTTTTTGCAAGCATATAAGCATAACGTGCTATATTTATTTTATCGCTTATATTTCTCAGATAATTAAGCAAATTATAAATCATATTTTTACCATGCTCATCATTATAGCTAAAATACTCATCAAGGCATTTTTTCTTCTCGCCTATAATATTTTCTTTAAGCTCGTCCCATGTATAGGTATACTGTTCATCAGCCGAGTTATCGGGACTAAATAGAGTAACTCTGTTTCTGCCAAGCAGCTTTGATTTTTCTTCAAGTGCTCCGCTCTCGTATGCCATTGAAGCAATAGGATATTTAGGAGTATATATTCCTATACCCGCTGAAATTGTCAATGTTCCCTGCGTAAATTTTTCAAGAGCATCTTTTAATGTTATTGCTGCCCTTACAGTATCACTCCATGCACTTACCAAAAATATATCATCACCTCCCGAATATACAATTAACGCTTGATAATTATTTTCACGAAACAGCGTGTTTATATGCTTTTTAAAGAATAGTGACAAATTTCTCGAAAACGTTGCCGTTCTCGAAAGTGAAACATATTTCTTATCAAATCCACACACAAACGCTTTTCCCAGATTATCTACGTCTGCCCGTATTACTCCAATACGTTTTATTCCTTCTGATTTTTCAGATAATTTTTCAAACTCCTTTTCGGTATAATAATCGCCTATCCATAATTTTGTTGCTATACTTTTACCCGTGTACTGCTTATTTTTGCTATAACTTCTCACATATTCGTCGCTTTTCATCAGCTTTGATTTTAGTCCTTCATATTCTGCACTTACGAGTGATTTTCCAAACGGAAGCGGTAATCCCTTGTCATTTTTCATTATAACAAAGAAATCCTTTTCTAAAATATCATCAGACATATCTATTAATTTCTGACACATTCCGCATATATCGTTTTCTATATCCATGTCTGCACGCTTGCATATTCTGCATTCACGCTCTCCGTCCTGATACGAATTATAATTCATATTCATAATATCTTTACAAGAATAACGATTATTCTTCTTTTCAGATAATTTTTCAAATATTTGTGCAAATATATTTTCATAACTGCCATCTTTTTTATTCATAAGGTCATTTGCACTACACTCTGTATATGCAGACGCAATATACAATGCCGTCTTGAAATTTTCCATAAACCATTGATTTACTTCACTAGTTATCTCACTTATAATTTTCTTTGATTTATCGGTATTTGCAAGAATTATATATCCGTGTCCGCCGCCCGAATAAATTAGATTTGCCCGTGAAAGTTCCAAACGTTCAAGCAATGTGTCAATAAAATGCTCGCACAGAATTTCAATATAAAACGAACGTGAACGCAGCATTTTCAATGTTCCCTTAGACATAATTGTGTATATAAAATCCTGTATTCCCGAAACATCAAATGAATACATTAAAAATGCTTTTTTATTATAAAAATCATTTGCATTACGATATAGTTCCGATTTGTAATCATTAATTCCATTTTCTTTGAGATAGTCAAAAATACACGAACCGACGGCAGCTGTTATTTTTGAATGGTCATATAATGAAATGTCTGCCACTTCACCTTGATTTGTAGATGACGGTATAAAAGAACAATCCGCCTCCATAATTTCAAGCAGCGAATTTATATATAGCGGGTCATTTTCATCTATTCCTAACAGACAATCGGCTATATCGCCGCATATTTTATGATAAACCTCACTTGAAAATTCAACAGACGAATTAGTCGGATAATTAATTCCCGTTTTATCGTCCATTGTTAATGGCTTATACCTATAATTCTGATTATTTCCATTGAGAATATTAAAAACAGGTTCAAGTGCTTTATTAATATTAAATCCATTTAGTTCACCGTCATTCTTCTTTCTGTCCGCACCGGCGGCAATATTATCCGCAATATATGTTATATACGCCAACGAATTATCCGCAACCGATGCTTTTTTTAGAAAACCGGCATGATGAAATTTTACTTGTTCCAAAATTTTGCTGTCTGTAATTTTTACCTCTTTCTTTAAAAAATCATATCCTGCATCGCTATGATTTATAGTTTTGTTTCCTCTTTGAGCCGGCTTACCAATATCATGCAGCAGTCCTCCGATAATAACTCTTAACTTATCTTTTTCCAATTCGTTTTACCTCCTCTATCCTTACCGCTCCCATACCCAATGCTGTTTTTATACCTATTCCCGAATACTCGCCAAACGAAAAAAGCAGCTTTGCAATATTGGCAATCTGAGCGGAATTATTTATCCTCACAGTTATCCTTCCTATATATGACGGTATTTTTATAGATTCCATACTGTAATTTACACTTTGAAGTTTATATGACGTTATCATTGAATTTTCAATAAGACTTTCAATCATATATTCATCATAAATACTGAATTTATTTGAAAAAGCATCAAATTTGTGAACAAGATTTTTATATATTAACTCCATGTCAGGATAAATAATATATCTGCCGTCAACTTTAAAAGAAGTCGGAGTATTAAAATATATATTTATAAAATTTGATGTTTCTCCGAAGTATGTATCATCTATAAGATTTTTATATGTTATGCTTTTCATGGAACGTGAAATAATATTAAGTTCCTTTTCCTTGTTTTTCAATTCTATTTTATCAATGTCACTCATAAGTGCATCACCAATATATTTCATACATTCATCATTAAGACAATGTAAACTCCACTTTATTCCTTTATCGCATGGTTCAATGTGCTGTGAAAACGGTTTTAACTGATTTTCATGCAACTTTCCGGCATAATCTGACGGCAGCAATTCCATTAATACACCATGAAACAACGAACCCATATTCCAATTTGCAAAATTTTCTTCACAATCAAGAATAATCTCAAATTTAGCAAGCATAAATTACACCTCTTTTTTTGAATATTTTATAAAAAATTTTATAAATATTATACCATAACAACGCAGGTGGCTGAATGTCACCGAAGTATTATGATAAAATGTTCTCCGAGATACAGAAATCTCTGATTTCGTTTTATCTCGTGAGGTTATTATAACATGTTATGTCGTATATAACAACGTCAATTTGTATATTGTAGAAAAATAATATATTATAGTCATCAATAAATAACATTTTTTATTAAACAAAAATACACCATATTTACCGGCTTAAAAAGTACAAAAAAACAAGGATTTTCAAATCTGAAAATCCTTGTTTTTAGCGAGAAACACCGCAAATATTATTTAATTCTTACGGATTTTTCTCATAATCTGTTCCGTTCCATTCATATTCCGCATTTTCAAAATAACGTCCCATTTCTTCCGAGTTTTTCGCTATTTCACCTTTAAATATATTGTTTGTATCAAATTCACCTTGAATATTTCCGTAAAAATAGAAATACAGCATACCGTTTTTCATTCCCGCAACATATGTGGGACTTTGCACTGCTGCATATGTCTGAAAATATAAATGCCTACAATCGCTGTAATTTACTGTTTTCACAGTATCGGCAAGAATATTAACATTGCTCAGCATAAGTGTATTATTAAAATACACATCACACTGATAAATCTTTCCGTATCCATCTTCCTGCCATGATTTTTCGCCGACAAAATATACTTTTTCCTTTTCGCCGTCCATATCAAAGTCAACAGCTGCATAATCCAAAATTTTAGCTTCATCCATTCCCCCCTTTTCCGCAATATATACAGTTTGCGTATCACCGTCCCATTCCACATTGCAGCCGAATGCTTCCGATACCGCTCTGACAGGAACAAGCGTACGATTGTTTACAATTATCGCCGCACTGTCAAGATATATTTTTATACCGTTTTTGTAAGCACAATTTTCACCGATTGTTAAAGTAAACACTATATCTTCATTTTTCCCCGTAACTGTATTTGTTTCTTCATTCCATTCAACAACAGCCCCCAGTTTTTCAAATATTGCACGCAGCGGAACCATTGTTCTATCATTTATAAGCTGCGGAGGCTGGTCAAATATAATTTTTTCCCCGTTTATCATTACCGAAATTTCATCTTTATGTGCAAACGACTGTATAAAACTCTCCGACGGTGCATTCAGCGATAAATAAAGATATTTTACAATGTTTTTTCCATTTACATTATTACTTTGCATTACAGAATAATATCTTCCGTATACCTCACCTGTATATTCATCTTCTAAATGCCATACTGCATATTTTGTATTTTCGGCAATATCCGTTAATCCGTCTATAACCATTGCCGCATCAGGATATGTAAGTCCACGCGCCAACATAGGGCAAAAAACATAATCTCCTCTGATAAATATAATTTCATATCCTTGGTTTGCAACAGACATAAGCTGTTCAAGCGATATACCGTATCTATACATCAAAGCAGCATTTATATTTTCTTTGTATGCCGTTATATTGCCCTGTCCGTCATCTCCTGCCGAATAATAATTACACATTTGTGTTACCATTTCAATCGCACAATCCGAATCAATATTCTCAACGCTAATTGTTTCTCCGTTGCAAAATTTTGTATATCCTGAGTCAGCCGCCTCAAACATTGCCATCGCATATTCACCGTATCCGGGATATTCCCTCTCATAATAATCTGCATCATCTGCACATGCCGATATTCCCATTACCCCCAAAAGCAGCATAAAAACTGTGACTATACTTAATAATTTTTTACTCATAACAAAATTCCTCCATCTTTATTTAATTACACTTTCCTTAACTTCTGCAAGCGGTTTATGCGTGTTTTTATTCCATACAAAAGCCTTTACTTTTTTCGCTCCGCCGGCTATCGGCGACAAAATATTATATTCTGACTTTGAATTGCTGTCATCAACATTTTCAAGCTTTATTCCGACAAGCTGATTACTGCTGTCATATTGTGCCGCCACTATCACAATCGGATATGATACATCAGTTTTTCGTGTTACCGACACGCTGATTTTGTTGTCTGCCTTTGAAATTACCGAAACAAACGGCTGTGTATTCGTCGGATTTGATACCGTATATGTAATTCTTTCGGTTTCAATATATCCTCCCGAATTCTTTGCGGAATGAAAGGCAGTAAAAGTACCGCTTGTTTTCGGGGTGTATGTATAACTCGTTTTTCCCAGAACATTAAACGTTTCTACCCTACTCCCATCCTTTTCAATACACAGCCATTCTTCCGCCGCTCCGGTCTGCGAAAATGTAAATGTAATACTATCACCCAAAACAAGCTTTGTTTTATCCGACTTTAACGTTACCGTCGGTTTGTTCTGCGTCCAGCGTGCATACAAAGTCTGATTTGATGTAAGTGTTACTTTGGTATCGCTTGTTATTTTCGTTCCGCCGCTTGTCGCAGTATACCAGCCATTAAAGGTGTAACCCGGATTTGTAGGTGTCGGCAATGTGCCGTATGTTGAATTATATGTAACGGTTTTGCTTGCCGTCGGAGTTTTTCCGCCCTGTACATTAAATGTGACGGTATATGTCGGGTCTTTTATGTCAAATTTCACTACATTGCTTCCAAAACTTTGTACTTCATTTGCAGCTTCTACATATGCCTCATAATGACCCACCGGCAGAACCTTGCTAAAACCGCTGTTTGTCCCCCATTCCACATAATATGCGTCACCTACCCAGACAGTACCTTTCCATATTTTTACGTCAAATCTTTTTTCGCCGTAAACATTATTCCATGTAAATTTTGTTGCGGAATTTGACGCACCTGCCGAAACGCTTAATGTCGGGGCTTTCAGCTGTACATCATCGCTTTTATATACCGAAAAAATCTGTGATTCGCCATTATGACGACTATATAAAATAAATGATGCACCATTATTCTTGTTATTTCCTTCTAAATCCAGTACAGTATCTGCGTGTTTAGGTTTTATTACATATCCTCCGCTTTGAGCAAAAAGAAACCATCGTTGATTATTTCCTCCGTTATCGCTGTAAGTTAATATCTTTGTATAATTTGCCGCATCGCCATTATATGCGTCTAACGTTTTACCATTTTGTGCCGAAACTATTTTATAACTTCCGTCCGACTGGCGTGTAAATTTCCAAACGTGTCTGGCTGTCCCGTTTTCCGTACCAAGTCTCACATAATTATCGTCACATACTTCAAGCGGTTTCCAGCTTGCTTTATTAAAAATTACACCGTAAAATTCATTACCCAAATTTTCACCTGATGAACCATTATCCCATTTTGGTCTTATCACCCCTTGAAAATCACCCCAACCGCCATAGTAAGGCAAAGTGTCATAACGTGCAGGTGTTCCATTTCCACCGTTTGCGTTACCGTTTTGACCTACTGATTTCATAGATGATACTGTACACCCCTCAATAGCTATCGCTACATGACCTGCCGAATTGCTCGAATTTGCACCAAAGCACAAAATATCTCCCGGTTCAGGCACAAAATCAGGTGTGTTTGCAATTTTTTGCCAACCATCCGGATATGAAAGATTAAAATACTTATATCCCATATATGTAGTATATGTTTTGCTATAAGGATTGCCTGTAATTATATAGTTGATATATGCCGTTCCAAAATCGGAACATTGATAACCATATATCCCGTCAACATCATATGCCGTGCCGTTATTCGCTTGTGTTTTCGCCCAATTAACAGCCTGGTCACGTGTCATTGCGTGCACGCTTACTCCGCTGAAAAGACAAATAAAAACAATCAAATAAAAGAAAATTCTTTTCTTCATAACAATACCTCCCAAAATATTTAATATACCTTGCTAATCTTCAAAATACAAAATGATATATATCGATTGCCACTGCAACCGCAAATCCTACAAACGGTATGGAAAGAATACCTACAATTATTCCCCATATTATCATACTTATTTCCCTTTCGATAATTCCCTCATAAATCAGACTTATTACCCAAAACGGTCCGCATACACCTATAAAAAGGACATCACCGATTATCACAGCTGCATACATAAGAAATATAATAAGCTCCATAATTACTCTCCTTACATATTCATACTTGCCTCTTATATTTTACAGTAGCCCCAATCAATTCAATAGTTCTGATTTTCCATTTTACCTTTTTACCAACTCACTATGCCGAGAATTATACTAAGCAAAAATGCAAGTATACACATTATTATAAACTTTACATTCTTTTGTATGCTTGAAATTCCGCTCTTTCTTTTCAGATATACCGCCACTCCCAGCATACCCAATGCAATTAAACCAAATTTTATATCATTCGGAATATAACTGCATGTATATTTATGCCAAATAAATCTCACGGCTTGTATTTGTAACATCAAACGTAATATAAAAATTACCGGCAATATCAGCCATACCATCAGCCACGCATATTTATATGCCTTTGTATCCGGAGCCGCACTTACATTTGTATTTACCGCACAGCTGCACGAGCCGCAAAATGAAGAATTCATATCAATCGCTGTTCCGCATTCAGAGCAATATATAACAAAATCATTCTGAACGTTTTTTACGACCTCCGCTCCGCAGGAAGTACAAAACCTCGCATTTTCAGGCAATCTCGCCGAACATTTTTCACATATCGTCACATCTGCCGCCGAATCAACATCAATTTTCTTGCCCGAAAAAATACAGGTGATAATTGTGGTTACAATCATCAAATACGGTTCTATTCTAAAATTGCTTATACTGCTTAATCCACGGCTTGTATATCTTTTCACCTCATCATCTATGACCGCCAGCAAAATCAGAAAACCGCCAAATACTACCGCCGACGCTATAAACGCAATCACCCTGTGTGCCTTTCCGGCAGGTTTTCCCAGCAACATCAGTATAATAAATATAATTGAAATTATTATTACCGCTGCTGCACACACACTGAAAAATCCTGCTAAAATCTCATAATCCGAGTTTGCCCAGTCAGATAAAAATTCAAAAAAATCAGAAATGTCAAAAATAGTATACTTACTTCCGCCTGAACTGTAAAACCATTTAAACTCAAACCATTTACCGCATACAAATACTATTGTCAGTATGCTTGAAATAATTGATACAATTCTCGCACTCGTCTTTACTTTCATAATAACCCCTTCCTTTCGGCTGTAAAAATAAAATATTTTTTCACCGATGATAATTTTTAACTGTTATAAAACAGTGATTTATATTATAATTTAACCACAGTAAATTTTTAAAATCAATATTTCCACAAAATTAGACCTTAAAACAGCAAAATTGGTTTCATAATTTAAATTTTTATGTGCATAGCAACAATTTTTTAACAGCAAAAAAGGTATCTGCAAATACAGATACCTCATACCGACCATTTTTTATGAATTTATTTATATTCTTTTCCGTAAACGTCCGCTACTTCTATAATTGATATAAATGCACTCTTGTCATATTTATACACAATGCTTTTCAAGCGTGAAATCTGAAATCTGTTCACTACAAAATATATAACTGTTTTCTCCTGCGACGAATAATACCCCTGTGCATCAATCAGAGTTACGCCGTTTCCGAACGTTTCGGATATTTTCTCGCTTATAGCGTCCGCCTTGTTCGTTATGATAAGTGCGGCTTTTGCCCTGTCAAAGCCCTCAACTATAAAGTCAATGGTTTTAAGTGCCGCCGCATATGTAACAATCGAGTAAAGCGGTAAAATCCAATTCTGCATTGCTATGCCCGATATAACATACAAAATTACATTGTATATCATAGCAAACGTACCCACCGTAATACCCAATCTTTTCGCAAAAATCACCGCCATTACGTCCACACCGTCAATCGCACCGCCGTAGCGTATCGTAAGACCGCTGCCCACACCCGATATAACGCCGCCGAACAATGCACAAAGCAATAAATCCGTTCCGGCAAGCGGTGACGCCATGCTCACATCAATCGGTAAAACATCGGTTATCAGCCATGCTCCCAATGCATATATTATAACCGTGTAAATTGAATAGACCGTAAATACCGAGCCTTGCTTTTTCAAGCCGTATGCAAAAAGCGGTATGTTCAGGACAATAAGAAAAAATGATAAAGATAAATATTCGGGTGTAAGCTGTGATAATAACATTGATGTACCCGATATTCCGCTGTCATATAATTTCACGGGAGCAATAAACACCGTTGCTCCGAACGCATTTATAAGTCCCGCCAAAGTAAGGATAAAAAAGTTCTTTCCGCTAAATTCTGCCATCGTTTCACTGATTTTGTTTCTGATTTTCGTCATTCTCATACTTCCTTTCTTTTTATGCTGTTTGATAAAAAAGCAGCCTGCCGTTTCCCATAATTATTTATAAAAAACAACAAGCTGCTTTGCTTAACTATTTTAGTATATATTTATTTATGATAACTCTCGTTTCGCATGATTTTAAAGCTTCGATAAATTTGTTCCAGCAAAATTACACGCATCAGCTGATGCGGAAAAGTCATTTCAGAAAAACTAAGCCTAAAATCCGACTTAGCCTTAACGCTGTCCGCCAATCCCAGCGAACCGCCTATTATAAACGTAATTGTACTGTTCGTCATCATAATATCTTCAAGTTTCTCCGATAATTTTTCCGATGAAATCTGTTTGCCCTCAACGCAAAGACTAATCACATAACTGTCCTGTTTAAGCTTTGCGATTATCGCTTTGCCCTCGGTTTCTTTCACCTGCTCCTTTTCCTTTTCCGAAGGATTTTCCTGTATTTTTTCGTCTGCCAATTCTATAATATTCAAATTCACAAACCGTGACAAGCGTTTGCTGTATTCGGCAATCGCCTCTTTAAGATATTTTTCCTTCAATTTTCCCACTGTAATAATATCTATATTCAAAATACGGTTACCTCCGAACGCTTTGCAACGTTTAAAAACATATCTATTCCCAATTTCACCCCGATATTTCCAAGCATATTGCCCACTGTCCGATAAGCTATATCGGGTGTATTGTTTTCCTTGCTCAAATGTCCCAAAAGGATTTTTTCCGTACCGCTCTGAACCAATTTCAATGCGGTTTTGCCGGCATTATCATTCGACAAATGTCCTTTTGAACCCAATATTCTCTGTTTCAGCTGATACGGATACGAACCGAATTCAAGCATCTGCACATCATGATTTGATTCAAGCAAAACTTCTTTGCTGCCCCTCAGATAATTTTCTATATACTCGTTCATCTGCCCTATGTCCGTTGCCACTGCCGCTTTTTCATTGCCGATATTAAACGTATATCCGACAGGGTCGGCGGCATCATGCGGAATAGAAAACGCTGTAATACCCACTTTGCCTATCTCAAAAGCTTTGTCTTTTTCGATAACACGAATATTTTCCTCTTTGATTTTGCCTATTTCCATTGCCATGTGAGTTTTCTCGGTTGCATAAATCGGAATATTGTACTTTCGTGAAACCACACCCGCTCCTTTGATATGGTCAATATGTTCATGTGTAATAAGTACCGCATCAATATCAGCAATATTAATATCTATGTTTTTCAAAAGTCCCTCAATACATTTTCCGCTTGCTCCGCAGTCAACCAATAAATTGGTATTTCCGTCGGACACAAATGTGGAATTTCCCGAAGAACTGCTTATTAAAGACGCAAATTTCACCATAAAATTACTCCATATCCGTAACAACCGACACTCTGCTTATCTGAGCACCAAGCTGTACAAATTTCTTTTCAAGCTGTTCATAGCCTCTGTCAATATGATAAATATCGGTAATCTCGGTTGTGCCCTCAGCCATAAGACCGGCAATAATCATCGCCGCACCGCCACGCAAATCCACCGCTCTTACCATTGTGCCCATCAGACGTTCAACCCCGTCAATAATTGCAAGCTTGCCTTCAACTCGTATATTCGCACCCATTCTTGCAAGTTCCGAAACATATCTGAATCTGTCGTCCCAAACACCCTCACGAGCCATGCTTGTTCCCGGCACTGTGCTCAGGAATGTCACAAGCTGCGGCTGCATATCTGTCGGGTATCCCGGATACGGCAATGCAATGAAATTCATCTTCTTAAACTCCACATTTTCGGGAACATATACTCTAAGGCTGTCATCAAATTCCTCTACCTTAGCACCCGTTTCAATCAGCTTGGCGGTGATAGGCTCTAAGTGACGTGGGATAACATTTTTCAATGTAACATCACCTCTTGTAGCCGCCGCCGCAATCATAAATGTGCCTGCCTCAATCTGGTCGGGGATAATTGAATAAGTACCGCCGTGCAGCTCCGGCACACCCTTGATTTTTATGGTATCCGTGCCCGCACCTCTGACATTTGCACCCATTGCATTAAGGAAATTCGCCAAATCAACTATATGCGGCTCTTTTGCGGCATTTTCAATAACCGTCACACCCTCAGCCATAACCGCACTCAAAATTATATTCATTGTCGCACCGACAGATATAACGTCAAAATACACATTTCCGCCAATCAGCTTATCGGCACTTGCTTTAATGGTGTCATACTCCATTGTAACCTTTGCATTAATGCTTTCAAAACCTTTTATGTGCTGGTCAAGCGGTCTTGTTCCGAAATCGCAGCCGCCCGGCGACGCAACAACAGCATTACAAAATCTGCCGAGCAGTGCTCCTATCAGATATGACGAGCCACGCATTTTCCGCACCATTTCTCTCGGCGGTGTGTATGAATTAACATTTGTACAATCTATTTCAACAGTATTTTCATCTATATATTCAACATCAGCATTCAAGCTTTTTAGTATATTCAAATAAAGTTTTACATCACTTACTTGCGGTAAATTTTCAAGTCTGCATTTATCTTTTATAAGTAAACAAGCCGGAATAATAGCCACAGCCGCATTTTTCGCACCGCTTATGACAACTTCTCCCTCTAATTTTTTTCCGCCCTTTATTATAATTTTTTCCAACAGATACACTCCTTTGTGGTATAGCAAAACAATCACATTCTATAATATACATTGCATAAAATCTCAATATATATAATAACATAGATACTCATAAAATGCAAAATATTTTTACTGTTTTTAATAATATTTTTTAATTTGCAGAAAGCTGTGTAAAACGCAATGACGAAAAATTAAAAAAACAGAGGATTTTTACAAGTCCTCTGTCTTTTTAGACTTTACAAACATCAGCCATACACCAAATAATATACTTATCGCCGTAACACATAACACTGTTGAGCATACATAGAGTGAGCTGACGGCGAATGAACCGTTTATATTCGGCAACGGCTGAGCAGGATTGAATACGGCAGTATTAATAGGAATAAATTGCATTGCCGCAAACATATAGAGTGACGCAAATACAGCGTGCATAAGTTTGCCGAGTATGTACGGTTTCATTGACAAATCATGCTTTGCGATAATACCCATGACCTGAAAATGCACGCTTAGTCCCGCAAAGCCTACAATAAATGACGACAAAATCAGTTTTGCGGCAATCGGCAGATTTGCATTTGATATTCCGACAGTACCGGTGGTAAACTCTACAAGACCGATAAGAACGGGCGAATACCATGTCTGCACAGATATAAAGCTTATAAGAATATTCGCCGCAACGCTGAAAAAAATGACAGTACCGCATACGTTTAATATATTTGACACCGAATTTTGAAGTGAAATTGAAAATATTTCGTTCAGCTTATAATCGGGCTGCGATAACTTGTATTCGGGAGCGATAAACTCGTTTTTATTGTAAAACCTGAAAAGTATTCCTACGGTAAATGCGGCGAGAATATGTGATATGTAAAGCGTCCAGCCTATCAGCGGACTTTGGTACAATGATATTCCGACCGCTCCCAATATGAACAGCGGTCCTGAATTATTGCAAAATCCGAGCAGACGCTCGGTTTCCGTTTTGGATAAATAGCGGTTTTCATAAAGTGAACAGGCGGTGATTGCTCCCAAAGGATAACCGCTGATGATACCGAGTACAAATGCGGTCGAACCGCTTCCGTTTATGCGGAACAACGGCAGCATTACGGGAGTAAATACCCGTGACAGAAATTGTGCGAAACCCGAATATATAAGCAGGCTTGAACATACGAAAAACGGAAACAGCGAAGGAATTATTATCTCATAGCACAAAACAAGTCCCTTTTTGACATATTCCATAGACAATTGTGCGTTTATAAGAATTAATATCGTCATAATTATAAATGTTCCATACATAAGTCCTTTTTTCATTCTGATTAGCTCCATTCGATTTATTTCAGTAAATATATATGACATGATTTTGATAAATATTGCATAAATTTTATAAAGAAATCGAGATATATTCAGAAAGGATATGCAGTGATGAAAAGATGGAAAGAAAATATATCGGATATGCTGGAACTGCCGAAAGATACATTTATTAATTTACCGCAGATTATCATGCTCGGAAACAAGGAAATATATATTGACAACTACAAGGGCATTATCGAGTACAGCGATACGGTAATAAGGCTAAATATCGGTGAAAAGGCTCTGAAAATCTGCGGTGAAAATCTGGACATAAAGGGTATCGGCGAGGAGGATATAACAATAGACGGCAGTTTTTGCAGTGTGGAATTTCTTTAAGCAAATAAAATAGGGAGATTTGTTGAAATGTTTTTACGAAAAATACTAGATTTTTTTGGCGGATATGTTATAATATCTTTAAAGGGATTTTATATAGAGCGGTTTATTAATATCTGCATACGCAGAGGAATAAAAGTCTGGCAGATAAAACGTCCTGAAAAAAACAGGGCGGTGGTCTGCATGAAAATCAGCGGATTCAGACAAATCCGTCCGGTGGCAAGAAAAACTTACACCACCTTGCACATTATAAAAAAATGTGGATTACCTATTTTATTATACAAATATCGAAAAAGATATGTTCTGTTTGCCGGAACGGCGGTTATTTTGATATTTATGTTTGTTATGTCACAGTTTGTTTGGATAATAGATGTCAAATGTGCAGAAAATATACCCAAAGAAACTATTATTCAGGCGGCAAAAGAGGCAGGAGTGTATGAGGGTGCACGAAAAAGTCAGCTTAAAGATATACAAAAAATTCGTGATATTATATTAAATCGTGTTAATGATATTGCGTGGGCATGGGTATATATCGAGGGTTCAAAGGCTACAATCGAAATAAGGGAAAAGATACTTCCGCCTATGATTGTGGATAAAAATATGCCGTGCGATGTGGTGGCAATGCGTGACGGATTGATAAAAAAAGTTACCGTTAAAGAGGGCACAACATCTTTTGAATCAGGCGATGCGGTTTTGGCGGGCGAAGTTGTGATTTCCGGTACTATACTTAACAATGACAGTGCAAATGTCAGATATGTTCATGCACTGGGGACTGTCGAGGCGTCCACCTGGCATGAAAAGACAAAACAATACAAGCTCTATAACGAAATTCGTACTCCGACGGGCAATCGGAAACACAAGTATACAATCAACCTTTTTTCAAAGAAATTTAAACTGTATTTTAAAGAAGATGTGCCGTATGAAAACTATGACAAGACGGAAAGCGAAAATGAATTTAAAATAGGCGGCAATTATTTGGGGATAGGTATTTACGGTACGCATTACAGTGAAGTGACGGTAAGTCATGAGGCGATACCGATAGAGTCGGCGGTGGAGTATGCAAAAAATGACCTTGAAGAACAGATTGCACAAGAATTGATTGCCGGTGCAAAATTGGTTGAAAATAAATGTACATACAAACAGACAGACAACGAAACGATAGAAGTTACGGTAACTATGGAATTTGTTGAAAAAATAGGCACAGAAAAGATAATACAGACACAGGAGGAATAAGTGTTGCAAAGACATATTGAATTAGCGGAAGGGTTTGATATTTCATCATTATTCGGCAGCTTTGATGCGAATGTCAAATTGATGGAAAAAGCATTTTCGGTTGGAATTACAAGCCGTGACGGCGTAATAGTATTGTCGGGTGACGACGATAATGTCGATAAGGCGAGCGAAGTGCTTAACATACTGATACAGCTTGTTGACAAAAACGAAAACATTGACGAGCAGAAGATAATGTACGCAATAACGATGGTACAGGAGAACGGCGGATTTGATTTAAAGATGCTTGGCGATGACTGCATTGCGATAAATTCAAGAGGAAATCCGATAAAAACGAAAACTCTCGGACAAAAACAGTATGTGGAGTCGATGAAAGAGAATACGATAGTTTTCGGGATAGGTCCTGCCGGTACGGGTAAGACATATCTTGCGGTTGCAAGAGCGGTTACGGCTTTGAGAAACAGAGAAGTAAACCGTATTATTTTGACAAGACCGGCGGTTGAAGCGGGCGAAAAACTTGGATTTTTGCCCGGTGATTTGCAGAACAAAGTAGACCCGTATCTAAGACCGCTGTATGACGGTATGTATGAAATGCTCGGAGCGGAGGGGTTTGTTAAGTATCAGGAAAAGGGTATGATTGAGGTTGCTCCGCTTGCATATATGCGTGGACGCACGCTTGACAATGCGTTTATCATTCTTGACGAGGCTCAAAACACCACTCCCGAACAGATGAAAATGTTTTTGACGAGAATAGGTTTCGGCTCACAGGCGATAGTGACGGGTGACGTTACACAAGTGGATTTGCCCGACGGCAAAAAATCGGGGCTGAAAATAGCACAGAGAGTGCTTAAAAATATCGAGGGAATAGCTTTTTGTGTGCTTACGGAAAAGGACGTTGTACGTCACCCGTTGGTACAGAAGATTATAAAAGCATATGAAAAATATGATAACGAAAAAACAAGAAAGGAAAAAAAGGATAAGAATGAAAGCAGAAGTGTACATCGAGAACAATCAAGATAAGCTGGATTTTACTGAGGAATTGGAAGAATGTGTGAAAGCGGTTGCACAGCGTGCGTTGGAGTATGAGGACTGTAATTTTGACGCTGAAATTGATGTTACGATAGTTGACAATGACGAGATAAGGGAAATAAACAGAGAACACAGGGAAAAAGACTCGGCAACCGATGTATTGTCCTTCCCTATGCTTGAATTTGACGGAGAAAACGAGATTGACGCTGAATTTGATATGGACGGCGGAGCGGTTGTGCTCGGCGATATTGTAATTTCACTTGAAAGAGCGGCTGAACAGGCGAAGGAATACGGACACAGCTTAAAGCGTGAAGTGGGATTTTTGACGGCACATTCAATGCTGCACTTGTTGGGTTATGACCATGAGAACAGTGAAGAAGAAGCGGAAATTATGTTTAAAAAGCAAGATGAGATATTAACCGGTCTGGGGATTACCAGAGGATAAAATTATGCACAAAAACAGAAATTTTATTGAGAGTTTTAAATATGCGATAAGCGGATTTGTTCATGCACTGAAAAATGAGCGGAATTTGAGATTTCATGTATTTGTTACCGCAGCAATAATGTTTTTTTCATATCATTTCGGGTTGAAAAAAGATGAATGGATTATGCTGATTTTGGCGATAACGTTTGTTTTGGTATGTGAACTCGTAAATACGGCGATAGAAAATGCGGTTGACACGGCAACAAAAGAATATTCAAGTACGGCAAAAACGGCAAAGGACGTAGCGGCAGGAGCGGTTTTGACGGCGGCGGTATCCGCTATATTGGTAGGGATAATATTGTTTTTTGATATTCCCAGAATTACTGCGACAATACATATAATATTGCAAAGTCCGCCGGCTTTGGCGGTCGGAGCGGTAATATTGGTTTCGGGGCTTGCTTTTGTTGCATTTGGAGGAAAAGACTGATAAATTTGAGAGGAGATAAACATGACAGTAGATATAAATAATAACACATTCAAATCGGGATTTGCGGCGATTATAGGTATGCCGAACGTAGGCAAATCAACATTGCTTAACACAATTATAGGACAGAAGATTGCGATTATTTCGGATAAGCCTCAAACGACAAGAAATAAAATTCTGGCAATTCATACAACAGACGAATCGCAGATTATTTTTACCGATACACCCGGTATTCATAAGCCACGCACACGCTTGGGCGAATATATGGTAAATGTGGCGAAAGAATCTATGAATGAAATGGACGTTGTACTTTTTGTGGTGGACGCTACACAAAAAATTCAGCCGATGGAACGTGAAATAGCTAAAAATATCGATAAATTGGGAGTACCTTGCATTTTGGTTATGAACAAAGTGGACAAGGTAAGAAAAGAAGAATTGCTGCCGCTTATTGCCGATTACAGTAATTTGCACAAGTTTGATTCGATTGTACCGATTAGTGCACTGACGAATGACGGCGTGGATATTCTACTTAATGATATAAATGATTTTATCGAGCCGGGACCGAAATTTTATTATGATGATATGATTACAGACCAGCCCGAAAAGCAGGTTGCGGCTGAAATTATCAGAGAAAAAATGCTTTGGCTTTTGGAACAGGAAGTTCCGCACGGTATAGCTATTGAAATTGACAAAATGGAAGAAAAAGAAAAGATAACGAATATCTATGCTACGATTTACTGCGAAAAAGGAAGTCATAAGGGAATTATTATCGGCAAAAACGGCGAAATGCTTAAAAAGATAGGTTCTTTGGCGAGAGGGGATATTCAGAAAATGCTTGATAAAAAGGTGTATCTTGAATTGTGGGTTAAGGTAAAACCCGATTGGAGAAACAGCAATCAAATGATTAAAAATTTTGGATATGAAGGATAATAGTTATCGGTATATCATTCAGCCGAAATTGAAAATATAATAGTATTAGCTTTATATTTTTAGTTTTGGAAAGGAATGATTTTGGTGGATTTTAAAAGTATTTCTTGGGAAACTTTTTCTAAAACGGGTTCTATTGATATGTATCTTTTATATAAGTCGATTGAGGAACAAAGGAATGTAACTAATGGGAAATGTCAGCACGAGAGGGATAGTAATAAAACAGACGAATTATGGTGAGGCGGACAGAATGCTCACCATATTTACCGAAGAATACGGCATAATAAAAGCGGCGGCAAGAGGCGTAAGGCGAATGAACAGCAGACGTGCCGCCGCTGCTCAATTTTTGTGCTACTGTGATTTTGAACTGTTTATGACAAGCTCGGAAATATCGTCTGTGAATAATATAAGCGTGGTGGACGCATTCTTCCCTGCCGGCGAAAATATTGTTATATTGTCGCTTTTTACATATATTTCAGATATAATAATTGCGGGAATGGGGTATTCAAATCCCGACAACAGGATATTGAAGTTATTTTTAAATACGCTGTATATGTGTGCATATAAGAATTTTGATGTGCGTATGGCAAAATCTGTTTTTGAGCTCAGATATATGGCATATATAGGTTTTTTGCCTATGCTCGGAAAATGTGCCGACTGCGGAAATCCCGATATAGCGTATTTTGACCTGAACTGCGGTACGGTGTGCAAAGAATGTCACGGCAGGCACAAGGACTGTATAAAAATATCGGAGGACGTATATCATGCGGTGTGTTATATTTTGGCATCGGAAGAAAAAAAGATGTTTTCTTTCAGAGTGTCTGAAAAGGTTTTGGACGAACTTTCCAAACTGACCGAGAAATATACATCTTTTCACTTAGATAGAAAATTTTCTACATTGGATTATTTCAAATCAATGTTGACAAATGAATGATATGATTATAAAATTAGTATAGATTAAATTTTATAATTGGAATGTTGGAGGACGTATGGAAAGACGAGATAAGTATAATTACTATTTAGATATAGCACAGACTGTTGCAGAGCGTGGAACTTGTTTAAGACGTAATTTCGGAGCGATTATAGTAAATAATGACGAGATAATATCAACGGGGTATTCGGGTGCACCGAGAGGCAGAAAAAACTGTAATGAATTGGGTACTTGTATAAGAGCGGAAATGAATATACCGAGAGGCGAGCGTTACGAGTTGTGCAGAAGTGTTCATGCAGAGGCGAATGCAATTATTTCTGCGGCAAGACGTGATATTATCGGGTCTACAATTTATCTTGTCTGTGTAGACGCTCAGACAGGCGATTTGGTGGACGGAACAAGCTGCTGTTCAATGTGCAAGAGATTGGTTATAAATTCGGGCGTGTCAAAGGTAGTTATCCGTGATGATGAGAATAAGTTCAGAGTTATTTATGTTGACGAATGGATTGAAAATGATGATTCATTATCAGGTGAATTCGGATATTAATATCGGCTGAATATTAAAATTTCAAAAAAAATCGAAAAAAATACATAAAATACTTGCAAAAATGATTTGTTTGTGATAAAATATATGTGTTTTGATATTGAATTTATATAGGGAGGTGTAATATAAATGGCTAAATGTGATATTTGTGGAAAAGGCGTTGTATTTGGTATTAAAGTCAGTCACTCACATAGAAGAAGTAACAGAGCTTGGAAGCCTAACGTTAGAAAGGTTAGAGCTGTTGTAAACGGTGCTGTTAAGTCTGTAAATGTTTGCACACGCTGCTTGCGTTCAGGAAAGGTTGACAGAGCTGTTTGATTTTCCAAATAGACAATGTATATAGTCCTTGCTTTTAGTAGGGACTATTTTTTTATAATTGAACAAAACACTAAATCATAATTTATCTATTTACCACTTGTTAATACTCATACAATATGTTAAAATAGAGTAGTAAAATAGGAAAGGTATGAAGTGAACTATGAAATTCGATAACGAGGTTATAAGCCGAATATTACATGAATATGAAGAAACACGCTCTTTGAATGAGCAAAAACGCCTTAAACGAATTAATGAAGTATATACAAAAATACCTAGAATAAAAGATATAGATGACGAAACTCGTATTATCGGTTCGACTACCGCAAATGCAATATTGCTAAACCCAAGCCAAGCCGCTGAACTCAGAAAAAAAATGCGTGAAAATTTTGCTAGGCTGAAAAGTGAGAAAGATGTATTGCTTGCAAATGCGGGATTTTCTAACGATTACATGGATTTGCACTACACTTGCGATATTTGCAAAGATACCGGCTATGCCGATAATAAACGCTGCAAATGCTTTGAGCAAAAACTTATTGATGAGGCGTACACAAATTCCAATCTTTCAGCTATAATCAAAGACCAGAATTTTTCGTCTTTTTCATTCGATTATTACAGCAAAACCGCACTTGAAAACGGAATTTCACCTTATAATCGAATTTGTGATATATATAGAATTGCAGTTGAATTTGCAAATAATATTGAAACCTATCCGAAAAGTCTGCTTTTTTACGGCGAGAATGGACTGGGTAAAACATTTCTTTCAAGCTGTATCGCAAAAGAGGTTCTCGATAAGGGTAAAACAGTTGTATACACTACCGCAACCAGATTATTTTCAATTTACGAGGACTACAAGTTCAACCGCAAGCATGATAACGGAGTTATCGAAAAAGCGTATCAGTGCGATTTGCTTATTATCGACGATTTGGGTGCGGAATATATATCAAAAGCAACCATTCCTTTTATGTTTGACTTGCTAAACACAAGGCTGCTTGAAGGTAAAAAGTTTATTATAAGTTCAAACCACTCTGTGGCTGACCTTACAGAAATATATACTAAGCGATTTACTTCTCGTATATATGAATATTTTATGCCGCTTGAATTTTTGGGCACAGATATACGAGTACAAAAAATGATTAATCAAAAATAACAGGAGGATATTACATTGGGAAAATTATTTGGAACTGACGGTATCAGAGGTGTGGCAAACACAGAACTTACAGCTGACCTTGCATTCAGAACAGGTCTTGGCGGCGGATATGTACTTACAAAATCATGTACACACCGTCCGAGAATTTTGATAGGCAAAGATACAAGGAAATCGGGCGATATGCTCGAAGCCGCTCTTACAGCGGGACTTTGCTCTATGGGAGCTAAGGTTATTCCGCTTGGAATTATTCCTACTCCGGCGGTTGCATATCTTACAAGACTTTATAAAGCTGATGCCGGTGTCGTAATTTCCGCATCGCACAATCCATGCGAATACAACGGTATCAAGTTTTTTAACAGCGAAGGTTACAAGCTGAGCGATGATATTGAAAACGAAATCGAAGATTATATTACAGGCAAAAAGGTTATTGAGGATATGCCTACACACGGTAAAATCGGCTATGTATCCGCTAACCACAATGCTGTTGAAGATTATGTCAGCTTTGCAGTATCAACTGTTGACTGCCGTCTGAAAGGCTTGAAAGTGGCAATCGACTGTGCCAACGGTGCAAGCTACGAAACATCGTTCAAGGCATTGTCAAAGCTTGGTGCTGAGGTTGAAGCAATCCACAACACACCAAACGGTACAAATATCAACGATAAGTGCGGTTCTACACATATGGAAAGCTTGCAGAACTATGTTGTGTCAATCGGTGCTGATGTAGGTCTTGCATTTGACGGTGACGCAGACCGTATGCTTGCCGTTGATGAAAAGGGTAACATTATTGACGGTGACCAAATTATGGCTGTTTGTGCAAATTACATGAAGTCACAGGGAACATTGAAACAGGATACCCTTGTTGCCACTGTTATGAGTAATCTTGGCTTATTTATGGCGGGTGAAAAATTGGGTATTAATATCCCTCGCACAAAGGTCGGCGACAGATATGTGCTTGAAGAAATGCTTGATAAAGGCTATGTACTGGGCGGTGAGCAGTCGGGACATATAATTTTCCTTGACCACAACACAACCGGTGACGGACTTGTAAGTGCATTGCAGTTCCTTTCTGTTCTGAAAAAGACAGGTATGAAAGCGTCCGAGGCGGCAAGTATAGTAAATGTTCTTCCACAGGTTTTGAAAAATGCAAAAGTTAAGAATGAAAATAAGAATTCATACATGGAGAACCCTGAAATCGCACAGGTTATCAACGAACTTGAAAAAGAATTCAACGGTGCGGGCAGAGTTTTGATTCGTCCGTCGGGCACAGAGCCTCTTGTTCGTGTAATGATTGAAGGCAGTGATATTGATTATATCACAAAACGTGCAACAGAATTGGCAGAATTAATTGAAAAGAATTTAGGCTAAAATAAATGGGCTGTAAAAATTTTTTACAGCCCATTATTTTTGATTTTTTAATTTGTAGGAAATTGCGTAAAAACGCAATGACGAAAAATCAAAAATGCTACCTTAGTCCTCCGCCCGCAGGCGGTGCTTCTATCAGAAGCTTTTTTATTCATCAATTACGATACTGCTTATAACTACACTTTCAAGCGGTTTGTCATTTGCATCGGTTTTGACGTTTGCAATCTTATCCACAACACCAATTCCCGACTTTACCTTTCCGAATGCGGCATATTCTCCGTCAAGATAAGCATTATCTTGGTGCATAATAAAGAATTGGCTTGACGCCGAATTATACTGCATGGAGCGTGCCATTGAAATTACTCCCCTTTTATGTGCAAGCGTATTTTGTGTAAATCCGTTTGCGGCAAATTCGCCCTCGATAGTTTCCGATGAACCACCAAAGCCTGTGCCCATTGGGTCACCGCCCTGAATCATAAAATCTTTTATAACACGATGATATGTAAGTCCGTTATAAAATCCCGATTTTGCAAGTTTTATAAAATTATCTACCGTCTTTGGAGCATATTCCGGATATAGTTCAATAACCATTCTGCCATATCCGTTCACATCTATGATAGCGGCAGGCTTTTCATATTTGCAAAGATATACTGTCTGTTCATTTTCGTCCCATGCTACATTTAAACCCAAGCTTTCACCGACAAATCTAAGCGGTACAAGTGTCCTGTCATTAATCAGCATCGGTTCGGTATCAAGGGTTATGTTTTGAATATCATCTGCTTTTTTTATAACCGCTGTTTTATCCCCCACCGTAAGAGTAATCTCCGTATCATTGTATGATGCGTTTACCGTTCCGTCGTCCCATTGCACTTGTGCACCGATTTCCTCAAATATTTTACGCATAGGCACTAATGTTCTGTCATTGATTATCTGTGGTTGTGTATCAAAAACCAGCAACTCATCATTCAATTTTACATTTACATTCTCATCGGCAAATGAGGATATTCCGCCCAATATCAAAATTCCCGATAATATTCCCGCAATAATTTTTTTCATATCAAATCTCCTTTGTTTGTGATAATACTATTTTATCATTTGAATAACATATCGTCAATCAATCACACAAATTTTTTATTTGCATAATATATACTATCAATAGAAAAGGAGGAATTGAATATGGGACTATTTGGCGGATGTGGCTGCGGAGGTAACAATGACCAATGGATTTGGATTTTGATTATCATCGTTATTTTGATTTGCTGCTGCGATAACGGCGGCGGTTTATTCGGCGGTTGCGGTTGCAATGATAAGTGCTGCTAATACGGCGGCAACAAAAAGAGGGGTATCCGAAAGGATATTCCTCTTTTTTGGGTTTAACAAAAAAATGTGCGTAGTTTACTTATTACCCCTGTCAAATTTATATTCCAATACATGACCTATAAGTTTTTCTGCCTGAACACCAAATTCCTTTGCCACATTTCTGATATTGTCATTTATCAAATATGAATATTCTTTTTGAAATTTTTTCAAATCCTCACCATGTAACATATATTCGCTGATGCCGTTTGGCACAGCACCAAGTTTTTTCATTAATGCTTGTGACGGATAGTTGTCAACATCTACTCTCGCTCTGTAATATCTGTTTCCTGTAAACTTTGTAACCACATTCATAAATAAATCAAGTGCATAAGTACCGTAGCCTTTATTGCAAAATTCTTTCTTTTCCTCAATCGCAATTTCCCAAACACTGCTTTTCAAATCCCTTATCAAACAATAACCAACACACATAATTTCAACAAAATTTTATGTAAACATTGATTTTTCCCCGTTAATGAGTTATACTTTATATTGAACTAATTTTACAGGAGGTTTTTTCATGCCTATCAGAATACCCGATAAATTACCTGCAACACACCAGTTACGCAGTGAAAATATATTTGTAATAAGCGAAACAAAAGCTATGCACCAAGATATACGTCCGCTTAAAATCGCTATCGTAAATCTGATGCCTACAAAAATCACTACCGAAACTCAGCTTTTACGGCTTCTGAGCAATTCACCTTTGCAGCTTGAAATTGATTTGGTGAAAATGAACAGCCACGAATCAAAAAATACACCTAACGAACATTTGGCTGAATTCTATACCCGTTTTCAGGATATAAAAAATTCCAAATATGACGGTATGATTATCACGGGTGCACCTGTCGAAAATCTTGATTTTGAAGATGTCGATTACTGGGACGAACTCAAAGAAATCATGGAGTGGTCAAAAACTCACGTCACCTCTACCCTGCATATCTGCTGGGCGGCACAGGCAGGATTATATTATCACTACGGTATACCGAAATATTCTCTGCCTAAAAAATGTTTCGGCATATTCAAGCACCATGTAAACCGCAAAACCGCTAAATTGGTGCGTGGCTTTGACAATGAGTTTTACGCTCCTCATTCACGTCACACCGCCATTAATTCCGAGGACATCGACAAAGTGCCCGAACTTGAAATTCTTGCTGAGTCTGACGAGGCGGGTGTATATATCGTATTTTCAAAAGGCGGAAGACGTATTTTCGTCACAGGTCATTCCGAATATGACGCAACCACTCTCCATGAAGAATATATGCGTGATTTGGCAAAGGGAAAAGATATTAATATCCCTAAGAATTATTATCCGAATGATGACCCTACCCAACCGCCGTTGGTACGCTGGCGCAGTCATGCCAATTTATTATTTTCTAATTGGCTTAACTATTTTGTCTACCAGATTACGCCTTACGATATTGAAAGCATTAAATAATTTTTTAACACATTTTGCATTTTTGTGCGAAATGTGTTTTTTGTTTCTTTTGGAAATTTTTGAATTGTATAATCTAAAAAAATATGACAGATTATAATATTGTAAACTTTCTATAAGGAGCAATCACAATGAAAACTATATTTTTTAAAAGACTTATAACCCTTGTTTTAGCAATAGTCTTAATAACTCTCGGCACTGCCGTAGCCGCACCTACCGTTGTCGAACTTGAAAAATCACAGGAGAAAAATTCTGTATGTACTTTTACTATTGACGATTTTGAAAATTGTTATACCGATACAACCGCTATACAAAGTATCGTTATCACATCTCTTGCCGACCACGGTACACTGCGTATCAATGACAGTGCTGTCACCAAAAATCAGTCCATACCTATATATGATGTTTCCTCTCTGACGCTCACCCCAGACGCCGACTACACCGGCTCGGTCACTTTCTCATTCAAAGCGTCAAACGGGAATTCGCTTTCAAACAATACTACTGCAAAAATAACATATATAGAAAATCTGTCCTCAACTATTCCTATCGCAAATTCATTTAATCTGAACATCACCCGAAACACTCCAAAATCGGCAAAGCTTGATTACAATTACTCCGGCAGTGAATTACTGTCATTCACAATTTTTGAACTGCCACAAAAAGGAACGGTGGAGATAACCGGTCAGAACGGCGAATTTGTCTATACTCCGCACACCGACCAGCTTGGCACAGATAGTTTCACTTTCAGAGTATCCACAGACAAAATCGACTCAAATATAGCCTCATGTACAATTAACATTTCCGAGCCGACATCAGCCGTTACACCGTTTAATTTTGTGTATCAGGACACAATAAATCACTGGGTGAACTATTCCGCCGTCAAGATGGTGGAGGAAAATATCTACAAGGGCGAGCGTATCGGTGACAAATACTATTTCAGACCCGATGTATTACTAACCCGAATTGATGTTATAAACTACATTCTTGCGGTTTTAAAAGCTGATACCGATGTTGCTGACAATGACGATATTCATGTATTCACTGACAGTCCGTCACTGCCCGACTATATCAACAAGCCTGCATACACAGCCTACAAACTCGGCATAATCGACGGCAAAAATATAAACGGCGGACTATATCTAAATCCTTACGATAACATTACACGCTCCGAAATTGTCAAAATGCTAGACAAAGCCATGGGAGCAAAAACAAGAAGTGATATAGCTCTTAAATATATTGACGGAAACAATATCCCCGATTGGGCGGTTCAGCATTTCAAAAATATGATAGCCTACGGCATTATACAAGGCTACGAAGATAATTCTATCCGTCCGTATGCACTTGTTACCAAGGCACAAGCCACCGAAATGATGTATCAATTACTCAAATACAACGAAAAAAATACTCCCACTCTTGCCGAAAAAGCATTATCGGGAATTTATAACAGAAACAATTTACTATGACGAGGTGATAAAGTATGTCTAAACGAATCGGCAAACAAACTATATGCTTTAAAAATCCGCCGGCTATAATACAAACCGCATCAACTGTTGGCATTAAAGAGGGAGAAGGTCCGCTTGCTCCGTATTTTGACACCGTTCTGACCGACGATTACTGGGGCGAAAGCTCATGGGCAATGGCGGAGAGTAAACTCCAATCCGAAACCGCAAAAACGGTTCTGAGAAAATCCCACCTGAAAAATACCGATATAAACTATGTTCTTGCAGGCGATTTGCTGAACCAATGCGGCGGCACGCACTATGGTCTGCGTGATTTGGATATTCCTTTTCTGGGACTGTACGGAGCTTGTTCCACAATGGTCGAGAGTATGTCAATCGGTGCAATGATAATCGACGGCGACTATGCCGATTATGTCATGGCTCTTACGTCAAGCCACTTTTGTGCGTCGGAAAAACAGTTCCGTCTGCCATTGGAATACGGCGGTCAGCGTACACCGTCGGCACAATGGACTGTGACAGGCTGCGGTTCTGCCATATTATCAAACAGCGGAAACGGTCCGAAAATAACAAAAATGACGACGGGCAAAATCGTGGACATGGGCATAACAGACGCAAATAATATGGGGGCGGCTATGGCTCCCGCCGCATTTGAAACCATAACCACACACTTTGAAGATACGGGACTTTCGCCGTCATACTACGATTTAATCCTGACGGGAGATTTGGGTGTTGTCGGCTCGAATATACTTGTTGACACCGCAAAAAATTCGGGATTTGACATTGCCAAAAATCACAATGACTGCGGCAAGCTTATATTCGACATCGACAAACAGGACGTTCATGCCGGTGGCAGCGGATGCGGATGCTGCGGCTCGGTATTCTGCGGATATATCTATCAACGGCTGAAAGAAAAGAAACTGAACAAAATATTGCTTGTTGCAACGGGTGCACTGCTAAATCCCGATGTTGTGCTCCAAGGCGAGTCTATACCGTCCATTGCACACGCAATAGCTATTGAAAATGATTAAGGAGTGATTTTTATGGACTATTTAAAAGCCTTTGTTGTCGGCGGACTTATATGCGTAATCGGTCAGATTTTGATTGACAAAACAAAACTCACTCCGGCAAGAATACTCGTCAGCTTTGTCTGTGCAGGAGTATTTCTTCAACTAATCGGAGTATACGAGCCTATTGTTAAATTTGCAAAAGTGGGCGCTACTGTTCCTCTTACGGGATTTGGTTACAGCCTTGCAAAGGGTGTTGCCCGTGCGGTCAGCGAGGACGGTATAATCGGCATTTTTACGGGCGGACTTAAAGCGACCGCCGGCGGTATAACCGCTGCTATCATATTCGGCTTTTTAGTATCGCTGATATTCAAGCCAAAGGCAAAAAAATAGGAATAAGTCAGCATTTTTGATTTTTCGTCATTGCGTTTACGCAATTTCCTACAAATTAAAAAAAATCGTATAGTCATATAGAGGGAGATTTGACTATACGATTTTTCGTGTACGAATTACACTTTCTTTTCACTTGAAAGTATAACACAATTTTTATAAAATTACATTGTCAATAATGCTGTTTTTATTGCAAATATTGACTTTATCACTTGCAAGCCGCCTTTAATGCGTCAACTCTGTCAGTCTTTTCCCATGTGACATTCAAATCTTCACGTCCCATGTGACCGTATGCGGCAAGCTTTTTATAGATAGGCTTTCTCAAATCCAAATCTCTGATAATAGCGTTCGGACGCAAATCGAATACCTTTTCCACTGCCTCAACCAATTTTTCTTCGTCAACAGTACCTGTTCCGAATGTGTCAATCATAATAGATACAGGGTGTGCAACACCGATTGCATATGCAAGCTGAACCTCGCACTTCTTTGCAAGTCCTGCGGCTACAATATTCTTTGCCACATAACGTGATGCATAAGCTGCACTTCTGTCAACCTTTGTAGGGTCTTTACCTGAGAACGCACCGCCGCCGTGTCTTGAATATCCGCCGTATGTGTCAACAATAATTTTTCTTCCTGTCAAACCGCTGTCGCCCTGCGGACCGCCGACAACAAATCTGCCTGTCGGATTAACGAAAATCTTAGTATCATCATCAAGCAAGTTTGCCGGAATGATTACCTTAATTACATTTTCGATAATATCCTTTCTGATTTGTTCCAAAGAAACATCTTCCGAATGTTGCGAAGATACAACAACTGCGTCAACTCTTGCCGGCACACCGTCAATATATTCAATAGTAACCTGTGTTTTGCCGTCCGGACGCAAATAAGGCAAAGTGCCGTTCTTTCTTACCTCTGTAAGTCTTTTTGCAAGCTTATGTGCAAGCGAGATAGGCATAGGCATAAGCTCCGGAGTTTCATCACAAGCATAGCCGAACATCATACCTTGGTCACCCGCACCTGTCGAATTATCTTCTTCCTCTTTTGCACCTGTCTTATTTTCCAATGCTTTGTCAACACCCATAGCAATATCTGCCGACTGCTCGTCAATAGATGTAAGCACCGCACAGGTTTCCGAATCAAAGCCATACTTTGCTCTGTCATAACCGATTTCCTTTACAACCTGTCTTGCAATCTTCGGAATATCCACATAGCAAGATGTTGTAATTTCACCCATTATATTAATCATACCTGTTGTACAAGTAGTTTCGCAAGCAACACGAGCCTTAGGGTCCTGTGCTATTATAGCGTCCAAAACAGCGTCTGAAATCTGGTCACAAATTTTATCAGGATGTCCTTCTGTTACAGACTCTGATGTAAACAATACTTTTTTACTCATTTTATTATATCCTCCTACATTAGTTTATTGTTAATAATAATTCTCTCAAAACCTTACACGCAACAGCGGTCGATACTCCGCTCTGGTCATACTGCGGTGACAATTCATTAATATCACACGCCACAATATCCAAATCCTTTAATTTATAAATTGCCTGTATAAGGTCTGTAAAACCGACACCGCCCGCCTCGGGAGTGCCTGTCCCCGGAAAAATCGAAGGGTCTAATATATCCAAATCAAGCGAGAAATACACTTTCTTCCCCTTTAACTTTTCCACTATATCATCAAATCCGTTAAGATTGAATTTGTTTGTAAATACATGGTCCTTCGCCCACTCAAACTCATAACGTTCGCCCGAGCGTATACCAAACTGATAAATTCTTCCGTCACCCACAATATCCCACACCCTACGCATAACGGTCGCATGAGATAGCGTTGCTCCGAGATAATCCTCACGCAAATCGGTGTGTGCGTCAAAATGTATCACGCAAATATCGGGATATTTTTTAACCGCCGCACGAAAAGCACCCAATGTCACCAAATGCTCTCCGCCTATCATACACGGCACTTTGCCGTCCGACAATACTTTATCGGCAAACTTTTCAATATCCCCCAGTGCAAGATTTACGTCACCGAAGCACAATTCCAAGTCGCCGCCGTCAAATACGGCAATATCCTCCAAATCCCTGTCAAGATACGGACTGTACGTTTCCAAGCCGTACGACTCGTTCCGCATTGTTGCCGATGCAAATCTTGTCCCCGGTCTGAACGACGTTGTAGAGTCAAACGGAGCACCGAAAATCACCGTTTTTGCCTCGTCATATTCATTATCACAACCCAAAAAAGTTGAAATATTTTTATTCATTCGCATCCTCCAATAATTCCTTTACATAATTAGGTATCGCAAATGCACCCTTATGAAGCTCCGTATTATAGTATCTTGTCTTAATACCCAGCTCATTCCATTTTTCGATATTGTCATTGTTCACAGGGTCGCATTTTTTAGACGCATATCCGAAAAGCCAGTGTCCCGACGGATATGTAGGTATATGTGCCTGATACACACGGCTTATCGGGAACACCGCTTTTATACGCTTGTGTGCCCTCTGCATAGCCTTTGCGTCATTATCGTAAAACGGACTTTCATGCTGATTTACCAATATTCCGTTATCCGTCAAAGCCTTGTAGCAGTTCCCGTAAAATTCACGGGTGAACAAGCCCTCGCCCGGGCCGAACGGGTCTGTCGAATCCACGATAATCAGGTCATACATATTCTCCTTGTCACGGACATATCTCAATCCGTCCTCATAGAACATATGCACACGTTCATCATCAAATTTAGATGCGGTTTTCGGTATAAGCTCTTTACAAACCTCTACCACCTTTTCGTCAATCTCGACCACGTCAATATTTTCAACTCTGTCATACCGTGTAAGTTCTCTGACCGTTCCGCCGTCACCCGCTCCGATAACAAGCACATTCTTAATATCGGGATTTGTCGCCATCGGTACATGAACTATCATATCATGGTAGATAAACTCGTCTTTCTCGGTCAGCATGATATAGCCGTCCAAAGTCAGAAATCTGCCGAACTCCTCCGACTCAAAAACATCAATTTTCTGAAAATCGCTTTTTCCCGCATACAACTGCTTATTCACCTTTATCGAAAACCGAACATTTTTAGTATGTTCCTCAGTATACCATAATTCCATATGAAACTTCCTTCCATATTCAAGACATTCTATTTAGTAACAATATTTATACGCTCTATCTTCATATCTTCCGTACCCGTCATAAAACAGCCTTTTTTCTTTGCATATGCGATATAATCGAGTGCGTCCTTTGTTATCTTCTCGCCCGGAGCAAGTATTGGTATTCCCGGCGGATAGCACATTACAAATTCCGCACAAATCTCGCCGCAGCTGTCCTCAATTTTAACCGATTTCTTGTCCGAATAAAATGCCTCCTGCGGAGAACACTCCACAATCGGATTTATATATTCATGGTCAAGCATACCGACAGGGTCTTTCGTGTACAAACGTTTTATGTCCCCCAATGCGGCAACAAGTCTTTCAATCTCCAACGCACGGTCACCCACCGAAATAATCGCCAATATATTGCCTATATCGCCGAATTCAATCTGTATATCGTAATCGTCACGGAGAATGTCATATACCTCCACACCGGCAAGTCCCATATCACGGGTGTGCACCGACAATTTGGTCACGTCAAAATCGTATATTGTATCTCCGTTTATAAGTTCTTTTGAGAATGCGTAAAAACCGCCGATTTTGTTGATTTCTTCTCTTGCATATTCCGCAAAATCAACCACCTTATTGAATATCTTTCCGCCGCCCAATGCAAGTGTTTTTCTTGCAATATCAAGCGACGACATCAGCAGATACGAACCGCTTGTAGTCTGCGTTAAATTAACAATCTGACGCATATATCCGGCATTTATGCTCTTGTTCATAATTAAAAATGAGCTTTGCGTAAGCGAACCGCCGGTTTTGTGCATACTTACCGCTGCCATATCCGCTCCGGCTGCCATAGCGTTAATCGGCATATTTTCGCCGAAATAGAAATGAGTGCCGTGAGCCTCATCGGCAAGCACCAACATTCCTGCTTCGTGTGCTATTTTCACTATTTCTTTCAAATTTGAACATATACCGTAGTACGTCGGATTGTTCACAAGCACCGCTTTTGCATCGGGATTTTCCTTTATCGCCTGTTTTACGTCCTCAACCGACATACCGAGCGGTATTCCCAAGGATTTTTCCACACCGGGATTTACATATACGGGTATTGCACCGCTCACAATCATTGCATTTATCGCACTTCTGTGCACGTTTCTCGGCAGAATAATCTTCTCGCCTCTCTTGCACGCATACATCACCATGGCTTGTACCGACGAAGACGTGCCGTTCACCATGAAAAATACATTTTCCGCACCGAATGCGTCCGCCGCAATCTGCTCCGCCTCATGTATAACGCTGACAGGGTGACAGAGATTGTCAAGCGGTTTCATGGAATTTACGTCCACGCTCATTGCCTGTTCGCCCAAAAACTCCGTAAGCTCCGGAGTTCCTCTGCCCTGTTTATGTCCCGGTACGTCAAACGAAACTATTCTGTTATGTCTGTATTTTAATAATGCCTCATAAATCGGGGCTTTATGCTGTAATTCCTTATCCATTCCCAATCCCCTAGTATATATTCATTCCGCTGAAAATCTCAATCATCTCACGGCGCAGATTATTTGTTATCGCCAATCTTTCCTTTGGCGGCAATTCATATACGTCCTTGTTAAACAAATAATTTTGAAGTTCTATATCCTTAATAAGCATCTTTGTGTGAAAGATGTTCGACTGGTACACATTAACGTCTATCGCATCATATTTTTTCAGTGTTTCTTCTTTTATATAATCTTGTATTGACGTGATGTTATGGTCTATATAACACTTCTTGCCGTTTACATCTCGTGTAAAGCCACGCACTCTGTAATCAATAGTCATAATATCCGAATCGAAGCTTCCTATCAGATAATCAAGCGTATTAAGCGGTGATATTTTACCGCAGGTCGATACGTCTATATCCACTCTGAAAGTGGCGATAGAATTATCGGGGTGATATTCCGGATAGGTGTGCACCGTCAAATGGCTTTTGTCCAAATGTGCCACCACCGACTCCTTCGTGACTATTCCGTTTGCCTTATTTTCGGCAATCATAGACTGTTCCGCCACAAGCAATGTTACGCTTGCACCCTGCGGGTCATAGTCCTGTTTTGCAATATTGAGTACATTCGCTCCTATCATTTCTGTTACATCACATAAAATGTTTGTCAAACGCTCGGAATTATACTGTTCATCAATATACGCAACATAATCCTTCTGCTCACGTTCACTCTTTGCATAGCATACATCATAGATGTTAAAGCTAAGTGTTTTTGTGAGGTTGTTAAAGCCATAAAGTTTTAGCTTATTCTCCAACCCTAACATCACAACCTTTCATAATATGCTATAATACTGCCCTATTTTTCGACTGATACGGCAATAATAATCCTATATTAATAATATAGTAAAAACGCCGAATTGTCAACACAAAGATTTATTTGTAATCTCTAAGCAGATTTGCCCGTGTATCCCACACTTTCTGCGACATATCAACATAATATTTGTGCGGATTTTCAAAACGCTTAACCTCGTCCCACAAGCCGTCTATTTCCATCTTGCAGTACTCACGCAACGTATCAAGGCTCGGTGTTTCATATACGCACTCGCCTTTTTTGAATATCTGTTTAAGCAGCGGACGTGCATAAAAATCGTTTATTGTCTTGCGTTTCCATGTATATTCCGGGTCGAAAATTTCATACGGCTTGCTGTCGTCTATAACCTCGTCAAATTCTGTGATTACGTCCGCAATAGCCGCACTGGTTTCGCTCGAATAAAGTCTGTACACCTGTTTAAATCCCGGTATTGTAATTTTTGCCACATTCTCGCTGACCTTTATTTTCGGAATAAGCTCTCCGTCCTTATTTTCAACCGCAACCAATTTATACACACCGCCGAAAATAGGGTCTGACTTAGACGTAATCAGTCTTTCGCCCACACCGAATGAATCTATCTTTGCCCCTTGGATAAGCGTATCTCTTATGATATATTCGTCAAGTGAATTTGACGCAACAATTCCGCAGTCGGGATAACCTGCTTCGTCAAGCATTTTACGGCATTTTTTCGATAAATATGTTATATCGCCGCTGTCTATTCTTACTCCCTTAGGACGCTTGCCCATAGGCTTTAACACTTCGTCAAATACCTTTATCGCATTCGGCAGACCCGATTTTAATACATTGTAGGTATCAATCAGCAGTGTGCAGCTGTCGGGATAAACCTGTGCATATGCTTTGAACGCTTCGTATTCATCATCAAAAAGCTGTACCCAGCTGTGAGCCATAGTACCGAGTGCCGGCACACCGTAATCTCTGTCCGATATTGTACAAGCCGTACCGACACAGCCGCCTATATATGCCGCTCTCGCACCCAAAACCGCCGCATTATAACCCTGTGCACGTCTTGACCCGAACTCCATAACTCCACGTCCGTCAGCGGCACGCACAATTCTGTTTGCCTTTGTGGCAATCAGACTCTGGTAATTGATGGTCAAAAGTACCATAGTTTCGATAAACTGTGCCTGTACTGCCGGACCTCTTACCGTCACAACAGGCTCGCTCGGAAATATCGGTGTACCCTCCGGAATTGCCCACACGTCACATTCAAATTTGAAGTTTCTCAGATAGTCCAAAAATCTCTCGTCAAAGATTTTCTTACTTCTCAAATACTCAATATCTTCTTCCGAGAAATGCAATCCTTTCAAATATTCGATTAATTGCTCCACACCAGCCATTATGGCAAATCCGCCGTCATCGGGCACTTTTCTGAAAAACATATCAAAATATGCAATCTTGTCGCCGTAACCCTCGACAAAAAATCCGTTTGCCATAGTAAATTCATAAAAATCAGTAAGCAGTGTAAAATTTTCTCTAACTGTCATCTTTCCCATTTCCTTTCATTAAACTCTGTCGTTTAAACCCTGTATCCATTCCAATACTTTCTTTATTTCCTTATCCCAATAAGTCCATGTATGACCTATTCCTTCTTCTTCGGTATACACATAATTATCGTTTATTCCGCTCATAAACTCGGAGAACTTCCGATTGTCATAATACATAAAATCGTCCGTTCCGCACGCCTGGTATACCGCCGGCATAGGGTCTGCGTGGCTTGCAAGATAGTATAAATCGTTGCAGTCCTCAACCTTGTCCCCGAAAAACGCTCTCGTTTCGTTTATATGGTCCTTATCGTTAAATACTCTGTTTATGTCAACCGCTCCCGACAGGCTCGCCGCCGCACAAAATCTATCTGGACAGCTTAATGCAATTTTGAGTGCACTGTAACCGCCCATCGAAAGTCCCGCTGTGAAATTATCCTCACGCTTTGCCGATAAGCCGAACATATTCTGCATTATGCACGGCAATTCTTCGCTTACGAACTTGAAATACTGCAATCCGCATTTTGCGTCTATGCAAAAGCTCCTGTGCACATTCGGCATTACAATCGCAATATTCTTATCGCTCGCATACCTCTCGACAGACGTTCTGCGTATCCACACCGAATAATCCTCCGTAAAACCGTGTATCAGATACAGCACCGGAATATCGGTCTTTTTTGCGGTGGGCAGCACATTTTTTCTTCCAAGCGGCAAAATCACATTCGCATTACATTCCATACCCAAAATGTGCGAATAAAAACTACATTGTATAAAAGCCATAATAACCTCCTATATATGCTAAAAGAGGAAAATGGCACACCCATTTTCCCCTGCTATGTTTTTTAATTTGTAGGAAATTGCGTAAACGCAATGACGAAAAATCAAAAACGCTACCTTATTCCTCCGCCCGCAGGCGGTGCTTCTATCAGAAGCTTTTTTTATTATATCAGCAAAATATACATCAGTATGCACCGCCGCCTCTGCGGTAACCGCCCGAACGCTTTGATTCGTTGCTTCTTCTGAGCGACTGCATTTTTTCATCACTGTCGGTTTTGAATTTGCTCAGCTTGTCCTCGAAGGATAAATTCGCATCATTATTTCTGCTCCAGTCTATTTCAATCGGACGAACCGATGTCTTTGCCGCCGTTTTCTTTGGTGCATTATTTTCTATTGCCTTCTTGATGGAAAGACTAATCTTACCCTTTTCGTCAATCTTGATAACTTTAACTTTAACTGTTTGACCTTGTTTCAGATGCTCGTTTATATCCTTGACATAATTTGATGCAACCTCGGATATATGAACCAGTCCCGACTTACCCTCCGGTAACGAAACAAATGCTCCAAATGGCATAATACTAACAACTTTTCCTTCTAAAATTGTGCCGACCTCAACAGACATACCGCCTTGTATCCTCCTTAAAATATATAAATAACCGACTTTTATTGGCTTGCAACATCAATAAATATCTTTTCGTTTTCCTTTATCAGTCCCAATTTTTCTCTTGCGACCTTTTCTATGTATTCATCGGTGTTGACCTTTGCTTTAAGAGCGTCGATTTCCTGCGACTTTTTGTCCTCATATTCAATCTGCTCGTTAAGACTTGCGATTTCTTTTTTATTTTTCAGGATTTTAGGCTGCTGCATGGCAGTGTTTACAAACATGATACACACAACAATAAATACACTCCAACCCAAAATATGACGTTTCTTTTTTGTCTTTGCCTTTTTATTTTTGTTATCAGCCAAAGTATCCTTCACCCTTTCCCGAAAAAATAATCGTTTTATGCGGCACAAAAGTCCGCCGAAAACCTTTTTCAAACCGCAGTAAATAAAAATTATCGGTCTAATTAAAATTTTATACAAAAACATAAGCGGTGTCAAGAGTATTTTTAAAATATAACTGATAATTTGAGTAAATACCTCTATTATTTTTACAAACACACATATTATTATGTGACTCAGGAGCAAAAAATATATCAGTGCACCCAAAAACAGTCCGAAAAATTCAAACCAACGCAGCTGCCCGTTGTTAAAATACAACATTCCGCCCGTTACCAAAATCAACGCACAGACCAAAAACACAAAGTCGCTCACAGCCACAAATGCAGTGTTCATTTTTTTCACTTTTCGTATCACTCTGAAAACATCGAACAATACCCCCAAAATACCGCCGAGCACAACCATGGCAAAAAAAATGTACACTTCATCTGCAACCGAAATTCCCACTTTACATCACCCCAACACATCACCTGAATAATTTTGCAAAAAATCCGCCGTCTTTTCTGCCTGCATCGGCATTGCTGTATTCGCAGACGTCTATATTGCCCTCAATCGCCAATTCTCCGCTTTCAACGTTCAGCTTGTTAATATGCAGTTCACTCCCCTTAACGGTGAGCGTGCCCATATTGGTCACCAAAACCACCGTTTCATCAGTAAAGCTCGCCACGTCCTCCACGCCCGTCACACTCATTTTCTCCCTGTTTTCCATTTGCAGACTGTGGCTCGGCACTGAAATCATCTGTTTGACCTGCGGTCTTCTTTCTTCGAGCGGCATATAAAAAACCCCTTTCCTTAATGCTTACACATAATGTATATGCACAGGATAAAGGGGTTATGATTACGAATTGCTTATTACTTTGTAAAGTGAACTTGCGTCATTCTTCAAAACGTGCTCCGCAATAGCTACAACCTGAATTTTAAGCACTTTTTCACCCATCTTAATTTCCAGTATATCGTTTTCCTTTACATCATACGAGGCTTTTACCACCTTGCCGTTTGCGGTAATACGTCCCTGGTCGCACGCTTCGTTTGCGATTGTACGGCGTTTGATAATTCTCGAAACCTTCAAATACTTGTCAATTCTCATATTCTCCCTCCTTTCGGATAAATTTTCTCCTATAAATCAAAAAAATAGGCAAAACCAAAATACAGGTCTTGCCTACTGATTATCTTATAAAACCGTAATTATTTGTTTACAGCGTCTTTAAGCTGCTTACCAACTTTGAATGCCGGAACTTTGCAAGCTGCGATTTCGATTGCTTCGCCTGTACGAGGGTTCTTACCTTGTCTTGCTTCTCTTTGTCTTACTTCAAATGTACCAAAGCCTACAAGCTGTACCTTGCCGCCTTCTTCCAATTCCTTTGTGATTGTAGATACAACAGCGTTCAATGCTTTTTCAGCGTCTTTCTTTGAGATTTCGGCAGTTTCTGCAACAGCAGCAATTAATTCTGTTTTGTTCATTTATATATCCTCCTAAAAAAATTAATTCATATACCAATATGTATTTTTCTCGGTATCGAATAACGTAGGTGTAAATTCCCCGTTTCAGTTTTTAATTGTATTACAAAGATTGCACAGTGTCAAGTATTTCTTGAATTATTTTTACTATTTTGTGCATAGTATTCAATTTTCCATTTCATTTTTTGTCATATAATTACTTAAAATGATAATCCTATTTGATTTTTACACTGTTATTTTACCTTTTCCCAAATTTTATCCAATTCTTCGATTGACATCTCCTTTATATCTTTACCGATTTCGGCAACATTATTCTCCACTTTTTCAAATCTTTTTATAAATTTATTAATTGATTTTGTAAGTGCCGTTTCGGGCGTCACATCTAAAAATCTTGCCGTATTTACGACCGAGAAAAGCAAGTCGCCAAGTTCCTCCTCAATATGCTCCTGATTTTGAGTTTTGCCGGCTTCCAACAATTCATCGGTTTCCTCTTTAATTTTTTCAGCCGCACCCGATATATCCTTCCAGTCAAATCCTGCCGCCGATGCTTTTTTCTGCACTTTTTCCGCTCTCATCAATGCCGGCAGATAATGCGGTACATCTTTCAATGCGTCCGTATAAGTGTTAAGTCCTTTTTCCTTCTTCTTGTTTTTCTCCCACACTTTAAGCGACTCCTCAACGTCCGCCGCCTTGTCATTGCCGAAAACATGAGTGTGACGGCTGATAAGCTTTGTGCAAATCTCATTTAAGCAATCGTTAAAATCAAACGCACCACGTTCTTTTGCAATCTGTGCATGGAACACCACCTGCAATAATACGTCGCCAAGCTCATTTGCAAAAGCCTTGTCGTCACCCGAATCCAATGCGTCAATCGCCTCATACGACTCCTCAATCAAACTCTTTTTTATGCTCTCGTGAGTCTGAACCTTATCCCACGGACAGCCGTTCTCGCCTCTTAATTTTTCCATTATATCAAGCAAATCCTCAATAGTGTATTGTTTATCCATCGTACAGCCCCATTTCACAATTTATTGTTCCACAATATTTTAACATAATTCATTTTAAAATACAATTATATTCTTTTAAATAATCCTTTAATCTCTCTCATTTCAATCGCCCTTGTGATAAACAGTGCCATTGCATAAGATACCACTCCCACCGCCATCACAACAAGCACACCGCCTATCTCGCTGTTTAACATAGCACTTACGGGGACATATAAAAGCCATATAATAACGCCCATCACCAATGTGCAGAATACAGGCTTTACAATCACATCAATCACATTGTATCTCACGTTTAATAATCTGCCCATCGCATAAATATTTAATACCGATACTGCAAGATAATCTATGTTTGTGCTTATCGGTGCACCCAAAATATTAAGCTGCGGCTCGGCAATCAGGAAGTATATCGTAATCAATTTTAATGCAGAGCCGATAAGCATATTGCGAAACGGTATCATTATATGTCCCGTTGCTTGCAGTACCGACGTTGATATTGTTGTCAGACACACCGTCATAATGCACGGCGATATTACCGTAAGCATGAGTGCGGACGCCGAATTTTTAAATAATAGATTCAGTATCGGCTCGGACAGCATAAACATTCCCGCCGAGCACGGCAATGCAATAAGCACCGCAATACGCATTGCAAGCTGGACATAATATGAAATCTTTTTTATGTCCCCGACCGCATATGCACCCGCAATAACGGGAAGTATGCTCACCGCCAGTGCTCCGACTATTCCCGACGGCAGATAGAATATCGTCAGCGTATACCCCGAATATGCACCGTAGAGCCATCTTGCCCCCTCCTCGCTCATTTTCAGCGTATTCACCACATTGTCAAACAGATTTGTATATTCTCCGTATTGGCTCAAAAGCCTTTGTGCGGTCTGCTCGGTAAACTGTATAGCCTGTAAACGTGAACGTATCATACTTATGTCGATAACGGAAAGTATGCTCCCTATCCCCGATGCGAATGTGAGCGGTACTGCGACAGTTACAATCTTTTTTACAATCGTCATTGTGCTCATTGACGTTTTTGTGTCCCCGTTTTTTTTAAGTCCGTGTCTGTCGGGAAGGTATAAAAGCATCAATATAAAAGTAGCAATTACTTCTCCGACCGTTGTTCCGAGTATTGCTCCGGCTGATTTTATCTGTACATTATATTCTATCAATAGTACAGCAATCCCGTACCCTGCCGCCAATTTTATAACCGACTCAATAACCTGTGATATTGCTGTCGGGGTCATATTCTGTATACCTTGATAATAGCTTTTGTACACCACACCTATCGCCACAAAAAATACAGCCGGAGCTATCGCCTGTATGGCGAACACAGTTTTTGTGTCCCTCATAACATTTGCAAAAATCTCCGCCCCGAAAAACAGTATCAGACTCCCCATAATTCCGAGTATGACCAGTATCATTTCGGACACACGCACTATCTTGTGCACATTTGTTTCATTTTTCAATGCGGTCTGTTCGGCTATCAGCTTGGATATTGCCACAGGCAGTCCCGATATAATAAGCATCAGCACCATAACATAAATCTGCATTGCACTGTTGAAAATAGCCATGCCTTCTTCGTCAAGTATGTAGGTTATCGGTATTTTAAATACCGCACCCAATATTTTTGAAACCGCATTCGCCGCCACCAATATTATTGTACCTTTAACAAAACTCTGCTTTTTTATATTAATCACTCCTCGTTTAAATTATGAGTTGTTGAGATGATGCACAAAACAGCCACTCACTCGCATTTCTATCTAAACCCACACTTACCCACTAAACTTGGTCAACGTCAGTCACACTACACTTTCATTCATACCTACGTCCGCACTTTCCCACTAAACTCACCCATAGGACACGCAAAAAGCGTATATCTATATTCAGTGGGCACAGAGGGTATGCCGTATCTATGCTTTGTTTGTGTATTATGTATACTCACAACTTACCGCAAGCACTATATTCTGACGGCACAAAATTCATGCGTCTAGGCAATAAGTGAATTTTGCCGACAAAGTGGGAACAACTATATTGCAATAGCTTTGCAGCGTGTGGGTCAAGGGTGTCCCTTGCGGACTTTTCCGTTTGCTACGTACCGGAAAAGATGTCCGGCGGCACAGCCGATTTTGACCTAGTCAAAATTACTTGACCAGTGGACGTGGACAAAGCGAACTCCAAAGGGTTCGCTATAATTTGTTAATGCCTACACTCATGGGGAAGTGAAACGTCCCCGTCGCTAAATTCCGACAACGTCAGTCTTCACTATATTTGGATATTAGCTATGTTAGGATAGAACACTAATTTATAGTTTGTGGTCAAGTCCACCGCAAGATAAATTTAGTTCACAGTAGC
>CAKSNH010000007.1 GCA_934476075.1 uncultured Clostridia bacterium
CACAAAGCAAACGGAAAAGTCCGCAAGGGACACCCTTGACCCACACGCTGCAAAGCTATTGCGGATATAGGTATTCCATTTGTGTCGGCAAAATTCACTTATTGCCTAGAAGCGTGAATTTTGTGCCGTCCAAGCGTAGTGCTTGCAGTAAGTTGTGAGTATACATAATACACAAACAAAGCATAGATACGGCATACCCTCTGTGCCCACTGAATATAGATATACGCTTTTTGCGTGTCCGTAGGGGTAAGTTTAGAGGAAAAGTGCGGACGTAGATATAAATGAAAGTATAGTGCGACTGACGTTGACCAAATTTAGTTGGCAAGGGTGAGTTCGGTGGCAATACGAGTATAGTGCATTTATTGTGTACATTATCTCGACAACTCATAATTTGTATTAGCATAAGCAATCAGCTATTCCAACAACTCATAACTTCCCACAAAAAAAGATACCGCAAAACGGTATCCTTTCCTATCATAAATATCTTATAACCGCTATCATAACACCAAGCAATGCACCCGCAAATACTTCTATCGGTGTATGACCGAGCAATTCTTTCAATTTCTTTTCCGTTCTCGAAAAATCGCCTTTTCCCCATTCTTCAACCATGCGATTTAACAATCTTGCCTGCTGACCCGCCGCACGTCTTACACCCGATGCGTCATACATAATTACCATTGCTATTGCAAATGATATTGCAAATGCCGTGCTCTGAAATCCCTCGACAAAGCCTACCGAAAAAGCCAATGCAACCACAAAAGATGAGTGAGAACTAGGCATACCGCCTGAGCCTATAAGTCTTTTAAAATCAAGTTTTCTATCCCATATAAATACAAATATCACTTTTAACACTTGTGCCACAAACCAAGATAATATTGCCGTCCACAATATAGAGTTTTGAAAAAAATCATAAATATAGTGCATTTTTATCCTCCTATGAATTTCTGTCTATAAGATATTTCGTAAGCATAATCAATGTGCCGGCCTTTTCGCCGAAACTCTCCAAAATCGCTACTGCCTTTGACGAATATTCATCAACAAGCTCCTCCGATTTTTCAATCCCCAACAATTTCACATAAGTATTTTTATCATTTTCCGCATCACTTCCAATAGGTTTGCCCAATTTTTCCGCATCTCCGACAACATCTAATACATCATCACGGATTTGAAACGCTATCCCCAAATTTCTTGCAAACTCATCGATTTTGCCGATACTGTCATCATCGGCACCGCCCAAAATCGCACCGATTACCGCTGACGAACGTATAATTGCACCTGTTTTCAGCGAATGAATATATCTCAGCTCGTCAATATCAATATTCCTGCCCTCGCACTCAATATCCACCACCTGACCGCCAATCATACCGTTACAGCCCGATGATTTTGCCATAACCGAAATTGCTTTAAGCACTCTGTCATTGCCGACACCGGCTTGCGAATATTCCGAAACCACTTCAAACGCACGATTTAACAATGCGTCACCCGCCAAAATAGCATTAGCCTCTCCGAATTTTACATGATTGGTAGGCATACCTCGACGCAAATCATCATTATCCATTGCCGGCAAATCGTCATGTATCAGTGAATATGTGTGAATCATCTCCATTGCCGCCGCAAACGGAATACACACATTTTCATCTGCACCGAATAACTCGCACACCATCATCATTATAATCGGTCTTAACCGCTTTCCGCCCGCAAATACACTGTATGACATTGCCTCATATATAATCTTCTGCGGATTATCGTCACACGGTATATATTTTTTTAATGCATTATTTACTTTTTCTATTTTAGAATTTAAAATACTCTTAAAATCCATAATTTAACCCTCTTGTGTTAAAAAGTCCTGTTTTTCAATTTCTCCGTTTTCATTTTTCAGCAAAACAGACACTTTCTTTTCCGCTTTGTCAAGCATATTCTGACATTCTTTTGACAATTTTACTCCCTTTTCAAAAAGCGATAACGACTCATCAAGTGTAGTATCACCCTTTTCAAGTTTTTTTACTATCTGTTCAAGTTCAAGCATTGAATTTTCAAATGTATTATTAGCCATATGTACCTCCGTTCTATTCCGCAACGATACATTTTACTGTCCCGTCCGCAACATACAAATCAAATTTTTTATCCTTTTCAAAGTCTTTTGCCGAACGCATAACCTCGCCCTGTTCATTAAACGGTATCGCATAACCTCTTGCCATAACCGCAAGCGGACTCATCGCACTCAATTTTGCACATTCATTTCCGAGCTGTTTGCGTTTTTCCATAAGCTGAATTTTAAACACATTCGCCAACTGTTTAATCTCATTATCCAATTTTATCGAATAATCATCAATTTTCTCCTGCGGATTTTTCAGTTTCATTCTGTCGAGCACTGTTCTGTTCCTGTCAATCCTGTTTTTAATGCTTTCCGCCATTCTGTTTTTTATCATATTCAGTCTGCTTGACAATTCTATTTGTGACGGCACGGAAATTTCCGCCGCCGCTGACGGAGTCGGTGCTCGCATATCCGCAACAAAATCAGCTATTGTAAAATCTGTTTCATGTCCCACAGCAGATATAACCGGTATTCTCGAATTAAAAATCGCACGGGCAACATTTTCTTCATTAAATGCCCATAAATCCTCTATCGAACCTCCGCCACGTCCGACAATAAGCGTATCGACCAAATTATGTTTATTAAAATACTCAATTCCCTCTACAATATTCCCGCTCGCCGTCGGTCCTTGAACCAATGACGGATATATTATAATCTCCGCATACGGAAAACGTCTTGTTATTACATTAATAATATCTCTGATTGCCGCTCCGGTGGTAGCTGTCACTACCCCGATTTTTTCAGGATACTGCGGTATCGGCTTTTTTAAATTTTCGTCAAACAATCCCTCGGCGGCAAGCTTATTTTTCAGCTGTTCATACGCAACATACAATGCCCCGACGCCGTCCACCGTCATTTCTTCAATATATAACTGATAAACTCCGCCCGCCTCATATGCCGACACTCTGCCCCTTGCCAAGACTTTCATTCCGTCCTCGGGCTTGAAGGTAAGGTTTCGGTTCGCACTCTTGAACATAACCGCTTTTAATACAGAACCCTCGTCTTTGAGCGTAAGATACATATGTCCCGAATAATGAAGTTTACAGTTGGATATTTCACCCTTAACCCATACATTGTTCAATATAATATTGCTGTCCAATATCTTTTTTATGTATCCGTTAATCTGTGATACCGTTGCCATTCTTACGTCTGCCATTATCCGTTCCCCTTTGCTTTAAGGCTTGTCAGAATACCTATTCCGACCGCATTATCGGTTGAAAATTCTCTCGATGCAAAGTAAACCTTTGCTTTCACATTCTCTTTTAAATATTTATGAATAATACTGTTTGACGCAACACCGCCCACAACAAGTATTTTCTTTATTCCTGTGTTTTTAACCGCATTATTTAATGCTTTTACCAATGATTTTGCCACACATGCAAATACTCCGAGTGCCAAATCATTGTGATTTTCCTTTCCGATAAGTCCCTGCACTTTCGTTTCGACTCCCGAAAAGCTCATATATGTATCCTTGACCGATGTAGGAAGTATATATCTGTTATCCGACTGCTCTGCCATTTTCTCCAAAGCCGCACCGCATGGGAATTTCAATCCCATACTTACGCCAATTCGGTCAATAAACTGTCCTGCACTTATATCATTTGTCGCACCGACTATTTCTTGTTCAAATCCGAAATTGTTATATTCACATTTTAAAATTTCAGTAGTTCCGCCCGACAAATGAACCGATAAAAACGGCTCGTCAAGCAATGCGTATTGACCGCATGAGTGTATTCCCGCCATAATATGCCCGTCCTGATGACTAAATTCATAGCACGGCACTCCCAGCGTATCGGCTATCACATTTGCAAATGACGTTCCGCACACAAATACGGGCATATAAGACCCGTCAACATTTCTGGGTCTGGTGCTTACACCCACTGCCGTCACCTTTGTCATATCAATCTGCTCTGACAATTTTGCATATAATACCGGCAATGTTTTCAAATGTATAAACACCGCATCGCTCTGACGAATACCACGCTCGCCCTCTTTTATGTCAAGAATTTTTCTTTCGCTTATTACTCGCTCGCCGTCGGTCGCCGAAACCGAAGTAGTATAATTACTTGTATCTATTCCTATATAGATAACGCATCAATCCTTTAATTATTTTTTTCGCTTTCAATCTGTCTGAACACGCCGCCCAAAACACCGTTTACGAAAGTTTTCTTGTCGGGTTCATCATACACCTTAACAAGCTCAACCGCCTCATTCACCGCAACCTTCATCGGCACATCGTCAACATATTTCATTTCATAAACCGCCATTTTCAAGATGCACAAAATAGGCTTTGACAATCTTTCCAATTTCCAGCCTCGGCTCAAATTATTCTTTATAATTTCTTCCAATTCATCTTCATGCACCATAACCCCGTTTACGACACCTTTTATGTATGCAATATTCGGCAGCGATTCCGGTGATTCGTCCAACAGATGGTCAAAAAGTCCTTCTATATTTTCTCTGTGCATACTCAACTGAAAAATTAATTTAAAAGCCTCTGTTCTGGCTTCCGTTCTAGTCTGTTTTTTACTCATTATTTTCCTCCGAACTTATCCATATAAATAATCAATATTATCATTATATAATATTTTTATTAAAAAATAAAGCAAAAATTTTATTTAACCTAATTATTTTTAGGTTCTCTCGGCGGTTTCGGTCCAAAATATTGATATATGTTGCATTTCATCATACCATTATATATCTTGCGTTTTTTGTCCGCACGTTTTCCGAACGCTTTTTCAAACTGTTCGTCCGAGGTAATAATATACGCTGACCATGTGTCAAAACTTCTGAATTTTTCGCCCATCATTCTGTATATTTTTCTCGCCTCGTCAAGTTCGCCCATTCTCGCACCGTACGGCGGATTGCAGATAAACGTACCGTATTCCGCAGTAGTGTAGAACTTTTCCACCGAAAATTGTCCGACCTTTACGCAGTCGCCGACTCCCGCAATTCGTGCGTTCTGCTCCGTAAGTTCCACCGCCGCCTTGTCAATATCACTTGCATAAATGCTGACTTTCTTATCTCGATACTGCATCTCAACAGCTTCTTCCCTTGCGTCAGTCCACATTTGTTTCGGCATCTGATAAAATGCGTCCGATGCAAAACTTCGTTTCAGCCCCGGAGCAATATTTCTCGCAATCATAGCCGCCTCAATCGGTATCGTACCCGAACCGCAGAACGTATCCGCCAAAGGTCGGTCATACCGCCAATAGCTCAGCATAACCATCGCCGCCGCAATAGTTTCTTTAAGCGGTGCGGCATTGGAATTTCTTCTGTAACCACGTTTGTGCAGCGGCACTCCCGTTGTATCTATCATAAGCGTTACTTTATCTTTCAAAACAGAAAATTGTATCTGATAGTTCGGACCTGTTTCTTCCAGCCAATTCACACCATAGCTTTTCGACATAGATACGGCAACCGCCTTTTTAATAATCGCCTGACAGTCACGCTCACTTGCCAATTTGGATTTAAGCGAATATCCTTTTACGGGGAACGCCGCATCTTTTGCAAGCCAGTCGCTCCAATCGATTTTCTTTGTGTTTTCAAACAGTTCCTCAAATGTTTCCGCATTAAACTCCGCAATTTTAATCAGCACACGTTCGCCTGTTCTAATCCACAAATTAGCAAGACAGACTGCCTCCCAATCTCCGAAAAAAGTAATTCTTCCGTCAATCACTTCCGTGGTTTCATACCCCAGCCGACGTATTTCCTTTGCCGTAAACGATTCCATACCAAACATTGTCGGCACTATGATTTCAAATTTGTCCATATTTTTCTTCCTTATTTTTTCTTCTTTATTTTTGAATTATATTTATTCGATTTTTTGCCCTTTTTCTTTTCAAGCTTTTTAATATTCGATTCTTTCTCCGCTTTCTTTTTTACGCTTTTCTTTCTCGCCTTGTCAATATTCTTCTTTGTTGCGTCCTCTTTAAGCATAAAATCAATCTGTCGGCTTAATAAATCCGTTCTGATTAGCACCACATCAACTTCATCGCCAACCTTATACACCTTGCCTGTCTTATTTCCGACAAGCTGTCTTAAAGCCTCGTTATACTCAAAATAATCCTGTTCCATATTTTCCACACGGATAAGACCCTCAACGGAATTTTCCAATTCAACAAACATACCGAATGATGTAACCGACGAAACCACTCCCGTAAAATCACTGCCGATAAATTTCGACATATAAGCCGCTTTCATCAAATCTTCCACATCACGCTCGCAGTAATCCGCCTCGGTCTGCTTTTCGGTAGACTGCACCGCAGTATCATCGGCAAACTTTTTATATTTTTTTGTCTTGTCATCATTTAATTTTCCGTCAATAAAATCCTTTAAAATTCTATGGATTGCAAGGTCGGGATAACGGCGTATCGGCGATGTGAAGTGTGTATAATATTTTGCCGCCAAACCGAAATGCCCCGAATTATTCGGCGAATATTTCGCTTTCATCAAAGAACGCAGCAAGTACTTGGAAATCATAAATTCCTCCGGTGTACCCTGCACCTTTTCTATAATCTGCTGCAATGCCTTAGGGTGCAGTTCCTCGTCTGCCTTGCCCTTAATCTGCAAGCCGAAATTCATAATAAATCTGTTAAATTCGTCTATCTTGTCCATATCGGGAGTTTCGTGTATACGATACACAAACGGTATATCCGACCAAAACGCATATTCCGCAACGGTTTCGTTAGCGGCAAGCATAAATTCCTCAATCAATTTATGCGAAACTTCTCTTTTTTCTTTTTTAATAGCGACAGGCTCGCCCATCTCATTAACTTCAATCTCCGACTCAACAAAATTAAAATCAATACTTCCTCTATTCATACGCTTTGCACGCAAAATCTTCGCAAGCTCCGCCATCATTTTCAAATCCGGCATGATATATTCATATTTGTGCTTTAATTCCTCGTTATCGCCTTCAAGCAAATCCGTAACATCATTATATGTCATTCTCTCCGCCGAACGGATAACGCTCTTGCACATCTTATTATTGATTATACCGCCGTTTTGGTCTATTTCCATAAATACGCTCAAAGTAAGTCTGTTTACATGAGGATTTAAACTGCATATTCCGTTAGACAATTTTTTCGGCAGCATCGGTATTACTCTGTCTGCAAGATATACGCTTGTCGCACGTTCAAATGCGGATTTATCCAACGCACTGCCCTCTTTCACATAATGCGTTACATCGGCAATATGCACACCCAAATAATAATTTCCGTTTTCCAATTTTTCTATCGACACCGCATCGTCAAAATCTCTTGCGGTATCTCCGTCAATGGTAAATATAATTTTGTCACGCAAATCAACTCTGCCCTCTATATCGGCACTGTCCACCTTGTCGGGGATTTGCTCCGTCTGCGTCAATACATCTTCCGAAAACTCCTGTGTAATATTGTGCTCGAATATTATAGCCTCAACATTACCCTTTAACGCTCTCGAATCGCCTAAATTTTTCTTTACTATACCAAAAATATGTCCGTCATTATCGTATTTTACTATTTCAACAACAACTCTGTCACCGATAACTGCGTCCATCATATCGCTTGGCTGAACACGAATTTTTGAATATATCCGTTCATTGTCGCACTTTATGCGAAAATCGTTCTTTTTCTCCTTTTCGACTACACCCGTCAAGGTAGTGTTTCCACGCTCCAATACTTTTATTATATGTCCTTCGCATTTACCGCCCTGAACTTTTTTGTCAATCTGTGCCAAAACCCTGTCGCCGTCATATGCCGTACCCAAATTTTCTCCGGCTATGAACACATCGTCCATGCCTTCCTCCTCGGGCAGTACAAACCCAAAAAAACCTCTGCCGTTGCATCTTATCTTTCCGATTACCTTGTTCGGGTCTTTTTTTAGTGCCACATATCTGCCCTTTTTGGTATTTGCGATTTTTTCGTCCTCCTCCAATTCGGTAAGTATCTCCAAAAACTCTGCGTCAGCCTCTTTCGGCACATCAAGTACAACGCATAATTCGCTGAATGTCAGCGGTGTATATTCTTCACTGTTCATATAAGCCAAAATTCGTTCTTTTCTAGTCATTTTTTTCTCCTTTTCTTAACCGCAAATCCAACTTTTCCAGCAATACAACAATTATACTGAATACGCCGAAATCAAAGCTCAGATTAAACAGATATAACTGTTTTGTAATATCCGCATTTCCGTTTCCGATATACGGCATCGGGAACTGTATTAATCCCATTAATAATACCAGCATATATAATAATTCGTATTTATTTTTTGTTTTTCGGTAGTCATATATTCCGAAAGCAAAGAAAATTAAATATATCGGTATAATAAAAAACAATGTTTTCGGCAAATGATTGCGGATATTTCCGTACAGGTCAAATCTGTAATCATTTGCTCCCGGTTCTTTTCCCGCACTCTTTTCAAAAGTACCCAAATCAATGTAATTATCAAACGCTTTTTTCGCCGTAATTTCCATTGCGTTTATCAATCTGTCAAAATGTGTCAGATAAAACTTTATCAGCTTTCCGTTGTTCATTTTGCTGTAAAATTTCTCCTGCATTATGTCCGTACGAGGCGGATATTTGTATTCATCGGGTGACAAATATGCGTGTTTCCCCGCATCTTGTGCCATATCGGTATCAATACCCAAACTCTCCAAATCCGCCGCCGGATTATCGCTGTCCTTTAAAATACCGTAAAATACACTGTTGTACTGCGTATCGTTGTTAAGTCCATGACCGTGGATTAGATAATGTCCGCCGGTGTACCACACCAATACACATAAAAAAATCACAATCAATTTTTTAAATCTGCAATGTTTTGCAACATATATAAATGCCGCCGTCACAAACGGAAACAACACAAAGCACTGTAATTTCGACCCAAGCAGCATTACCGACGCTGCAAACAGGAATATTATATGTCCCTTTCGGATATTGTCCCAATTCCTTATAATAAGCATTGATGCGGCAATAAACATCGCAATCGAAATCAGCATCATCGACTGCCCGTACATACTGTTAAACAGGGTCAGACTTGTGCCGTCAAAAAACACAAAAATAAACAGCACCGCAATGCAGCATTTAATTATCACGTTTTTAATCCTGATATTTCTGAAAATGATGAAACATGACGAAATATAAAGCAAAAACATTACCGCCGCCAAAACCCGTGTGTCAAAATATTTCATAAAACATATCCGGCACAGAATTTTTGCAATAAAAATAGGATAAATATAGCTTGTGCACGGAATTATCCCCGACAAAAACAACGGATTGGTCAATGTCATTTTGTACTGCGGATTGACATAATCGTAATATGTATGCCCCTCCTTAAACATAAGCCCCGCCTGATTCATAACACGTTCAAAATCGCCCTGGTCCGCTATTCCCAATACCACAGGACAGTAAACCGCATATATGAACGCAAACAATCCAAGTATCAAAAAAATATAGTCCGCAGCCGAAAATTTTGATATGTACTTCTTAATATTCATTTTTTCAACCCCAATCGTACTTCAAATCCCTATATCATATAATATTGTATACCAAAATTACAATATATACAATAGAAATGTTGAAATTTGCATAAAACTATTGACTAAATTAAGTCAAGAAGTTATAATAATTTTATACAATTTTATAATGGATTGGTATTCAGTGCAGTATGGAGCATAAGTGATTACTATTATATGTATATTTGTGATGTATTCGCAAATGATGTTAATTGTAATTCTTGGCTTTATTTTTATGTCTGCATAATAGTCCAAAACATATGAAAGGATTGGTTATACACATGAAGAAAAAGAGTATTCTTATTCTTACAATCATGGTAATCATTGCATTGGGACTTAACTATTTGGCTTTCTTCGGCTATAATATGTTTGGTTATACATACAATGGTATTTTTGATGAGAATAAGGGAATTAAGAAGGGCATCGACCTTGCAGGAGGTTCGGTAATAACATTCCAAGCCGATTCAAGCGACCCTACCGATGACCAAATGAACGTTGTTGAAACTATTTTCAAAACACGTTTAAACACTGCCGGCTATACAGAAGCAAGAATAAGCCGCAGTGCACACGACAAAATCACAGTTGAAATTCCGTCCGAAGCAGATACAGCCAAAGTCGCATCATTGCTTGGTTCAATGGCAAAGCTTACATTTGTTGACGCTGACGGCAACGTAATTTTGGACGGTGAAAACGACATTAAAGACGCACAGTATGAGTACGGTGCATTGTCACAGGGTGGAAAAGCAGAAAACTATGTAAGACTTACATTTACAGATGAAGCTGTTTCTAAGTTTGCAGATGCAACATCTGCCGCCGCTGCCCGTGCATCGGAAGGCAAAAACTACATTTCAATCAAGATGGACGATACAATCATCATGTCGCCGTCTGTTAGGGAACAAATCACCAGCAACACTTGTGTTGTTTCGGGCAATATGACAACCGAAAGTGCACAAGAACTTGCAAACCAAATCAAATCAGGTCAGCTGCCGTTTAACCTAAACGTTATTTCACAGGACTATATACAATAGAAATGTTGAAATTTGCATAAAACTATTGACTAAATTAAGTCAAGAAGTTATAATAATTTTATGCAATTTTATAATGGATTGGTATGCAGTGTTGTACAGAGCATAAGTGATTACCATTATATGTATATTTGTGATGTGTTCGCAAATGATGTTAATTGTAATTCTTGGCTTTATTTTTATGTCTGCATAATAGTCCAAAACATATGAAAGGATTGGTTATACACATGAAGAAAAAGAGTATTCTTATTCTTACAATCATGGTAATCATTGCATTGGGACTTAACTATTTGGCTTTCTTCGGCTATAATATGTTTGGTTATACATACAATGGTATTTTTGATGAGAATAAGGGAATTAAGAAGGGCATCGACCTTGCAGGAGGTTCGGTAATAACATTCCAAGCCGATTCAAGCGACCCTACCGATGACCAAATGAACGTTGTTGAAACTATTTTCAAAACACGTTTAAACACTGCCGGCTATACAGAAGCAAGAATAAGCCGCAGCGAAAACGACAAAATCACAGTTGAAATTCCGTCTGAAACAGATACAGACAAAGCCGCATCATTGCTTGGTTCAATGGCAAAGCTTACATTTGTTGACGCTGACGGTAACGTAATTTTGGACGGTGCAACCGATGTTAAAGACGCACAGTATGAGTACGGCGCATTGTCACAGGGCGGAAACGCAGAAAACTATGTAAGACTTACATTTACAGATGAAGCCGTTTCTAAGTTCGCCGAGGCAACATCTGCTGCCGCTGCCCGTGCATCAGAAGGCAAAAACTACATTTCAATCAAGATGGACGATACAATCATCATGTCACCGTCTGTTAAAGAGCAAATCAACAGCAACACTTGTGTGGTTTCGGGTAATATGACAACCGAAAATGCAAAAGAACTTGCAAACCAAATCAAATCGGGTCAGCTGCCGTTTAACCTAAACATTATTTCACAGGATACAGTAGGTGCCGAGCTTGGTGCAAACGCATTGCCTACAAGCTTGCTTGCAGCCGGTATCGGTGTTTTGCTGATTATGGTATTCATGATTGTTGTTTACAGACTTCCGGGCTTGATTGCCGACATTGCATTGCTTATCTATATCGGTATCGTATCATTAATTCTTGGTCTTGCAAGAGTTAATCTGAGCCTTTCGGGTATTGCCGGTATCGTGCTTTCAATCGGTATGGCTGTTGACGCAAACGTAATTATCTTTGAAAGAATGAAAGAAGAAATGAAGCTTGGCAAGACTATTAAAGCGTCTGTTGAGGCCGGTTTCTCAAAAGCTTTCTCTGCTATTCTTGACTCAAATATTACAACTATCATTTCCTGCGTAGTTCTTTATGCGTCAGGTATAGGTACTGTTACAGGATTTGCATTGACACTTGGTATCGGTGTTGTTGTAAGTATGTTTACTGCTATTGTAATCACAAAATTATTGTTAAAACAACTTGTAAATCTTAATATTAAGAACCGTAAGTTGTTTTGTGCGTAAGAGGAGGGTGTAAAAATGAAAGATATTGTAAAAAACAGAATTAAATTTCTTATTATACCTGCCCTTATTATCGTAATTGGTATTGTATGTTTCGCTGTTAAAGGCGGATTTAACTTTGATATTGAATTCATGGGCGGTATCAGAATGCAGGTAGATATGGAACAAGATGTTTCCGTTCAGGATATTGCAAAGGTAATTCAAGATAAGGCTAATGTTAAAGCGGTTGTTCAAAAATCAGGCACAGGCACTCAGGTTATAATCAAGACTCCTCCTGTTGAAGAAGAAACAAAGAACGAAATCTTCACTGCTTTGAAGAACGAATATAATCTTACTGCTGACGCTCCAATGTCAGTAGGAAGTGCATCAGCAAGCTATGGTGTCGAAACTCAAAGAAAAACTTTCTTGTATACTTTAATTGCAATTATTTGTATTTTAATTTATATCGCATTCCGTTTTGAAATTCTTTCAGCGGTTATGGCGGTTGTTGCTCTTGCAATCAACATTCTTGTAATGCTTGCAGTATATTCTATTTCTTATGTACCTATCAATACAACATTTATTGCTGCTATGCTTACCGTTGTAGGTTATTCAATCAATAACACAATCGTTGTATTTGACAGAATAAGAGAAAATATGAAGTCTATCAAGAAAGAATCTATCGGTGAAGTTGTAAACAATAGTATCTGGGAAAGTATGGGACGTACAATCAATACTACAATTACCACTTTGATTACTATTGTATTGCTTTACATCATCGGTGTTGCATCAATTAAGGAATTTGCATTCCCATTGATTATCGGTGTGCTTGCCGGTGCTTACAGCTCAATCTTTATTGCAAGTCCGTTCTGGGCAGCATTGAAAGAAAGCTCTAATGCAAGAAAAGCCGCAGCAAGAAAATCTAAAAAATAATATATATTCAAAATACGTCTTGCCTTTGCAAGGCGTATTTTTTGTGCAAAAAAACAACACAATATCTATCAGCATATTGCCAATAGATATTGTGTCCTCAATTATTTATATCTCACTCACCGTAGAATACATACTCCCCCGCCCCGACATTATATTCTTTGCCCGATATTATAATCTTCGCCGCAACAGGTGTCTTTATTTCATATTTCGTTCCGCCGTCTGTATTTGTCCACTTTGACACAATCTTGCCGCCAATAGAATTATACTCCGCTTCAAGCCAATCTATTTATTTCGACGGCACCGGTTCAATCACCACTCGTTCAAATCCGACACATTCATTATCGGGTTTTATTCCACCCGCAACAGAATATATCCAATCTATCACTGAACCATACGCATAATGGTTATACGAATTCATATCATCGCTCCAAAATGTACCGTCCTCTTTTACTCCGTCCCAATGCTCCCATATTGTTGTCGCTCCGTGATTAACCTCATACAGCCATGACGGATATTCCTCCTGCAACAGCAATTTATAGGCGGTATCCGCATACCCGTTTTCACTCAGTGCATATAACAGATACGGTGTTCCCACAAATCCCGTCTGCAATTTATATCCGTTATTTTTAATCATCTCATTAAGAGATTTTGCAGCTTTCTCTTTGTCATCGGTAAGATTAAAATATAAAGCCAAAACGTGCTCGGTCTGGGTGGTAAGCTTTGAAAAAGTCTTTTTGAATGTACTTACAATATTTTCGTACAAATCCTCATATTCCGCCATATCCTTGCCCAGTACGTTACCTGCTTTAATAAGCAGCTGTGTCGAATAAGCATAAAATGCACTTGCAATAAAATTATCAGACGTACTTCCACGATAGCTTCCCAACGGTGCGTCCAACGCAAGCCAATCACCGTAATGTTTGCTCCACAATTTACATTCATTTTCGTTACAGGTCCATAAATACTTGTCAATACTGTCATTGGTCATGTAATCAACCCATTTTTTCATGGCGTAATTATCTTCAAGGTCTTTTTTGTCGCCGTACATTGTATATAACCGCCACGCAATAATGTTTATTACATCGCCCCATGCCGTACTTGCACCCTTCAAATTCCAAAAATTCGGAACTGTATCGGGCACAGAACCGTTCTCTCTTTGTTCCGCACGCAAATCGCCCAGCCACTTTTCAAAAAATTTCTTCACATCATAGTTATAGCAAGCCGTTTTAACAAACACTTGTGCATCGCCCGTCCAACCCATACGCTCGTCACGCTGCGGACAATCTGTCGGTATATCAAGAAAGTTATCCCTCTGCGACCACAAAGTATTTGAAAACAGCTGATTTAGTTTTTGATTTGATGTGCGGATATATCCCGTCCGTTTTATGTCCGCATACACCGCAATCGCACAAAAATTGTTCAAATCAATCTCGTCCGCATACTCATCAAGGCGAATATACCTAAATCCATAAAATGTAAAATGCGGTTTATATTCCTGCTTGCCGTCCTTGCAAATATATGTAATTGCTGCCTTTGCACTTCTGTAATTCGCATTGTAAAAGTTGCCGTCCTTGTCAAGCACCTCGGCACATGACATTTTAATTCTATCTCCCTTTTTCGCATTTACACAAAATGACACATACCCCGTAATATTCTGTCCGAAATCAATCACTTTTTCACCCTTCGGCGTAATAATTAATTGCTTGGGAACTATCCTTTCATGCTCGCAGACAATCTCGCCCTCCTGTAAAATCAAAATATCCTTATCCAAATCAACAATTTCAGCACCTTGTAAATCCGCCGTTTCCGCCGATGCGTCATAAGTTTCACCGTCCCACAAATCATTGGCAATTATCTTGCTTTTTCGTGCAGACCAGCTTTCATCGGTGTATATATGCTCATTCGTACCGTCCGTATAAATAATTTCAATATCGGCAATTATCGCACATGGCTTTGCATTAATATCTTTACGATTTGCACTTATACGCCCCCTGTGCCAACCATTGCCCACCGCAACAACTATATTGTTACTCTCAGCCATAATATCCGTAATATCATAGACCTGATATTGCAATCTTTTATTATATGCCGTACAGCCGGGTGCAAATATGAAATTCCCTATTCTTTTTCCGTTTAAATGTGCCTCATAAACACCGATTGCCGTAATTGATATTTTAGCGGACTTAACCCCCCTTTTTGCCGTAAAATCATGAACAAATTCCACTGCCTCATCTTTAATTTCAAACTTTTGCGTAATCCAATTTGCCTGTGTAATCATAATTATATTCCTTTCTGTTTTTTATATGTATTTGGTGATACTCCTGTGGTTTCGGTAAAATATTTTCTGAAATTCGACAGCGATTTAAAACCGCATAAGTAACATACATCGCCAACCGATAAATTGCCGCTCTGCAAAAGCTTTTTTGCACGCTCAACCCGTTTTTCCTTTATGTACTGCGTTATGTTTTTCCCGGTTGATTTTTTAAAATACCGTGACAAATAGTATGTCGAAAAATGTACTTGTGCCGCCAAAATTTCAAGCGTTAAATCCATTTCCAAATGATGGTCTATATAATCGGCAAGAATATCTATCTCCTGTTTTTCATTGTGTATCGGCTCTGATTTGCCCAGCTGTATATCATAAATCCGACTAATCTCAACCAACAAATTTATCAGCAAATTAGTCATTATTTTTTCGTCGCACAAATTTTCTCTGTTATATTCGCTCTGCATTATCTGGAAAATACATTTTACAGACTGATAATCATTGTCTTTTAAACATAGCGAAAATGATTTTTTATCTTTAAGCACACTGTAAAATTCCGTTTTCTTTACCGATTCTGTTTTAAGATACTCTTTCACCGCATCATCAAAATATTGTCTTGTAAACAATCCATTGCATATCCACACCATATTTTTAGCGTCATTATCATGTGCTGCAATGCAGTGCTCTGTGTTCGGACTCATAAAAACAATCGACCCACTTCCTATATTTTTCCTGCCGTCCGTCATATACTGATACCCAATTCCGTCATATACATATGCAATCTCATAAAATTCATGTGCGTGCATATATATGTTTGACGATTCCGCACACCGAAAAAAATGATACTTATCCTTAATAAATTCATTCTCCGTATAAAACAGCATTTTCTCACCTCCGATACTGAGATTATATCACCAAATTATTCATCACTCAATACAAAAAACTCCCCATGACAAAATATAGGCGGTTCCGAACAAAAAAATAGCTATAAAAATGCACATATAATCTGCACATTTTTATAGCCTGTTAAGAATATATCTTTACATATTGTTTGCCTTTTCGGTGCAAGCGTTCATTGCCTTTATAACCGCCGCACGCATACCTTCTTCTTCCAATACCTTCACCGCACGGATTGTAGTTCCCGCCGGCGAGCAAACCATATCTTTCAATTCACCCGGATGCTTGCCCGTATCCAAAACCATCTTAGCCGAACCAAGCACCGCTTGTGCCGCCAATTTATAAGCCGTACTGCGTGGAATACCGTCATAGACCGCCGCATCAGCCATAGCCTCAATGAACATATACACATATGCCGGACTGCTGCTTGTCAATGCAACAACCGAATTGAGCATTTTTTCGTTCATCAGTTCCACATCACCGACTGCCTCAAACAACTCACGCACTTTTGCATACTCCTGTTCCGTAACAGGATTTTCATAACACATAATTGTCATACCCTCGCCGACCATTGCCGGAGTATTCGGCATAGTTCTTATAACCTTTGCATCAAATCCCAGCCAGCCTTTGATTTTCTCAATAGTGATACCCGGAGCAATGCTTACAAACAACACATTTTCCTTGTTTGCCAAATTTGAAAGTTCCGTCACAACAACAGGATATACATTCGGTTTAACCGCAATAATAATTACATCTGCATCTTTTGCAGCCTCCAAATTATTTTTGCTTGTTTGTATACCCTTGCTCTGTGCAATGTTCAATTTATTGTCATCAAGGTCGGTAACACAAATATCGTTACCGCTTATAACGCCTTTTTTCACAATACCGTCAACCAACGCAGTTGACATATTTCCCGCACCGATTACAGTTAATTTCATATATATGTCCCCCTATTTGTAGAATTGCAAAAATGAGGTGCAAAATCAATTTTTGCACCTCTTAAAATTTCCGATTAAAATTCGCCTTTCAAGAACTTTTCAAGTCTGTCAAGACCCTCTTTAATATTTTCCATGCTGGTAGCATATGACCATCTTACATAGTTGCCGTTACCGAAACCTTCGCAAGGTACAACCGCAAGCTTAGCCTTTTCAAGCAGCATTTCCGACAAATCCATAGCAGTTGTAATTTCTCTGCCATAGAAAGTCTTGCCCTTCAATGCAGAAATATTCATCATTACATAGAATGCTCCCTGCGGCTTTGTACATGAAACACCGTCGATAGAATTAATTCTGTCAACCATGTAGTCACGTCTTTCCTTAAATGCCTTCTTCATTTCCTCAACAGTTTCCTTACCGCCCTCCAATGCAGCAATAGTAGCCACTTGTGCGATTGAGTTAGGATTTGATGTAGCGTGTGACTGCAAGTTAGCCATAACCTTTGCAATAGCCGAATTTGACGCAGTGAAGCCAATTCTCCAACCCGTCATTGCATATGTCTTTGATACACCGTTTATAATGATTGTCAAGTCTTTGATTTTATCATTCAACGACGCAATGCTAACGTGTTCACCCTCATATATCAAGTGTTCGTAAATTTCGTCAGATACAACATAAATATTGTGCTTTACCGCAACATCGGCAATAGCCTGCAATTCTTCTCTTGTATAAACCATACCTGTCGGATTGCTCGGGCTGTTCAAAATTATAGCTTTTGTCTTGTCTGTAATGGCAGCTTCATATTCTTCGGCAGTAGCCTTAAAATTGTCCTCTTCTTTTGTCTGCAAAATTACAGGCACACCGTCTGCAATTTTAACCATTTCAGGGTAGCTTACCCAATACGGTGCCGGAATAATAACCTCGTCACCCGGATTGCAGATAGCCATAAATGTATTAACCAATGAGTGCTTAGCACCGTTTGAAACCACAATATCAGTTGGTGCATAATCAAGACCGTTCTCATCTTTAAACTTCTTTGCAACCGCTTTTCTAAGCTCCATCATACCCGCTGCCGGTGTATATTTAGTCTTGCCGTCATTAATAGCCTGAATAGCCGCATCTCTGATATGTTTAGGTGTGTTAAAGTCAGGTTCGCCCGCTCCGAAACCTACAACATCAATACCTTCTGCTTTCATAGCCTTAAATTTAGAATCAATCGCAAGTGTTGCTGATGGACTGATTGATTTTGCCTTATTTGATATCATGTGATTACCCTCCATTGAGTTATTTAATTTTGAATTCTTTTAATATCTCAAATTCATTTTTGCTTTTAAGTTCTTTAATATAATACAATATTTTTATAAAAAATGCAAGTGATTTATCAAAAAAATTCAAAAAAATATCATATTATCATTATCTTATACTGTTTTGCGGTCTATTTTCTTTATTACATTGGTAAAATTGCCCCATGAAATTTTCTCAATCAAATCATCGCTGTAACCCAATTTTGCAAGTTCATTAAAAATTTTCTCCAAATCGTCCGCTCCGTTTATACCGTCAGGCAGACAGTCCACACCGTCAAAGTCCGCACCTATACCAATATTATTTTCTCCGCCCAAGCCCAAAAAATACTCGATATGACGTATAATATCCGATATATCCGCCTTGCCGCTGTCGGTCAAAAACATAGGATACAGATTGATACCGACGCATCCGCCCGATTTTACGATTGCCTTAAACTGTTCGTCTGTCAGATTGCGTATGTGTCCGCACAATTTTTTCGCATTTGAATGAGATGCGACAATCGGCATACTTGATATTTCGACAATATCCCAAAAAGCCTTCTCGCTTATATGAGATACGTCCGTCAAAATTTCGAGTCTGTCCATCTCTTTTATCATTTTCGCACCAAACTCCGTAAGTCCGTATTCAGGCTCTTTTTCCACAACAGACGTCGCTATATGATTGCTGCAATTCCAAGTCGGTGCAATACATCTCACACCCAAGCGGTAAAAATCTCTAAGCATTGCAAGACTTGTGATACTCTCCGCCCCCTCTATACTCAAAAATGCTGCAATCCTGTCATACCGCCATGCCGACTTCATATCATCATATGTTTTGCAAAGTACAATATCGTCCTTGTTCTGCTCAATCTCAACATATAAGCGGTCGATTATTTCCAATGCACGCTCTGTTGCGTTGCTGTGATAAGTCGGGTCGGAAAATACCGCAAAAAACTGAGTATAATTATCATACTTCTTCATATTCATAACATTAATATGCAAATCATTTTTATATAAATTTTTATCCTGTTCATAAATACAGGTTATCGTGTCGCAATGCGTATCAAAAATTTTCATATCCATCTCCTATTCCTGCCAAAAAGCATTTTCTATATAATTGATTTCTCTAACCTCATTCCTGCTGTAAATCACCTCTGCCACATCGAACCGAACCGCTTTATCCAATTCATTCTTTTGCATATAGCATATTGCCGTTTTCATAATTTTTGTCTGCTTGCGTTTGTCCACAAACTCGCACGGATTTGCAAATCGTCTGTTTGCACGAGTCTTAACCTCCACAAATACAATATATTCATCAATGTCCGCTATAATATCTATCTCTCCGTATCTTGAATGATAATTCCTGTCCGTTATCGTATACCCTTTTTTCAATAAATATTCGCATACCGCATTTTCGCCGATATTACCAACCTTTAAAGTATCCATATCACACCTGCCCCAAAATCTTTTTCAGGAAAGTTTTTCTGTGGATTTCACAAGGACCGTATTTCAGCAAAGCCTCTCTGTGCGCTTTTGTGCCGTAGCCTTTGTGCTTTTCAAACCCGTATTCGGGATATTGTTTTGCCAATTCTACAATCGCCCTGTCACGCGACACCTTTGCTAAAATAGATGCCGCCGCTATGCTGATACTTTTCGCATCGCCCTTGACTATTGTTTCATGCGGAATTTCCATTCCTTTTATTTGGTTTCCGTCAATCAAAACATAGTCGGGTTTTTGCGGTAAATTATCGACCGCACCGTTCATAGCCATAAATGTTGCATTTAAGATATTGATTTCGTCAATCTTTTTTTCGTCAACACTGAATATTGAATAGGCAATCGCCTTTTCGATAATAATATCGTACAGTTTCTCACGCTTTTTCTCTGTTAATTTTTTTGAATCGTTTATTTCGGGAATGTATATATCTTTCGGGAAAATAACCGCCGCCGCATACACCGCACCCGCCAGCGGACCACGTCCCGCCTCGTCCACACCGGCTATGTACTCATATCCACAGCTGTACAGCCTGTCCTCGTTCTCCCACATTTCTCTTACTCGTTCTTCTTCTGTCATCATATCCGCTCCTTATTTAATATTTTTTCAAAATCCCCTATCATTTTTCTGCCATACATGATATAATAGTTCGTAAGATAATATTTTATGGAGGTGTAACGTATGGCATATGATAGAGAAATTGAAGATTCTGTCCTGATACAATTAATTATCCTATTTGCTATGCAAAAAGCCGGAAAACCTATCACTCAAAGTCAGCTTGAAGATTTGGTACTTGGTAACTGTAACATTAATTTTATAAATTACCGCCTTGCGGTGGTGCATTTAATAAATATAGACCATATCCGTGATTTTACAACCACAAACAATATTCCTATGTATGAAATTACCGAGGAGGGTTTGCGTTCTATCGACTTTTTCATTTCCGACATCCCCGTTTACATTCGTGACCCGATAGCCAATGCCATTGTACCGATGTTTAGGCTTGAAGAAAAGAAAAAGAGTGTTACCGCAGAACTGCTTCCTTTAAATGCCGAAGAATTTATGGCTGACTGTGCAATATACGATTCCGGCAGACCTCTTATGAAACTGGAATTTTATGCCGGCACTCGTGAACTTGCCACACAAGTCATGCAGAATTTCAAGGACAATCCCGAAAAGGTATACAAATCTTTATTGGATATTCTTATGGCAGACCCAAACCATACCGACAAATAAAACAATATTTCCAAACGTACACAGGCAAGCCGGTACAAAGGCTTGCCTGTTATAGTGTACTTATTTTCAATTATTTATTTTCCAACGCATGAATTTTGTCAATTCTGTTTTGGTGTCTGCCGCCCAAAAATTCATTGTCTATCCACGCATCAACGATACTGAATGCCAATTCAGAACCTGTCACTCTGCCGCCAAGGCAAATAACATTCGCATTGTTGTGCTGCTTTGCCATTTTCGCACTGAACGAGTCACCGCAAAGTGCCGCTCTGATACCTTTAACTTTGTTCGCCGCAATGGAAATACCAATTCCCGTACCGCAGACCAAAATCCCTCTTTCACATTCGCCGCTTACAACCGCATTGCACACCATTTCCGCATAGTCGGGATAATCCACACTTGCGGTTGAATTTGTGCCGAAATCCTTAAATTCAATATTTCTTTCCTTTAAATGTTCCTTAATTTGTTCCTTTAAATCGTAACCGCCGTGGTCACTTCCGATAGCTAACATAATTCTTTCTCCTTTTTTAACTTTTCTTCTCTTTCTCTCTCTGCCTGTGACTTTCTCAAATAGAACGGAGCAAACTCCAAATATGTCACCGTTTCACCCTTCTGTGCTTTATTATATGCAATCTGAGCAACAGAACTTGCACGCTGATTTAAAAACGGTGCAGCCGCAAATACCGCCTGTTCACCCATCAATTCAACTATTCTTTCACGATGAACCGCTACTCCGTCACCCATGAACAAAACTTTTTCTTTCTGCTCTAAAAGCTCACCAATGCAGTCGTCCAAAGCAATCGCTCTCGGTGCGGTCACCTCACAAAGATAATCGCCCTCCGATTTATACACCGCATTATAAACCTGATTTCGTCTTGCGTCCATAATCGGGCACAGCAACAAATCCGAATACACCGCATTGTATGCTATTCCTTCAAGCGTACTGACCTCAACGAGTGGCTTGTTCACCGCATGAGCCAATGCCTTAGCCGTTGCCACACCTATTCTCAGTCCCGTAAACGAGCCCGGGCCGTACGCCGCCGCAAATACGTCTATATCATTGATTGTCAAATCACTGTCCTTGATTATTTCGTCAATCATAGGCATTATTTTTTGCGAATGTGTCTTTTTATTATTCAGAATGTATTCCGCAATCAGCTTTCCATCTTCCAAAATAGCGGCGGACGCCACCGCAGACGATGTATCAATCGCCAATATTTTCAAATCAAACACCTCTGGTTTCTATCTCAATAGAACGATAATCCTCGCCCTTGTCATAATCTTTTTTTATGGTAATTTCGTATCTTTTTTCGGGCAAAATCTCCTTAATATTTTCCGCCCATTCAATGACGCTCACACCGTCGCCGTAAACATATTCATCATAACCGATTTCATACATTTCGTCACAGTCCGCAATGCGGTATACATCAAAATGGTACAGCGGCAATCTGCCCTCATACTGATTTACTATTGTAAACGTCGGACTGTTGATATAGTCGTCAATCCCCAACGCTTTTGCAAGAGCCTGTACAAATACTGTTTTACCCACGCCCAAATCACCGTTTAAACAAATCACGTCACCGCCCGTCAGCGTGCCGGCAAACTCGGACGCAATCTTTGCGGTTTCCTCGGGCGAATTAGAAGAATATATCATACTTTCCTCCATCTTAGAACAATCCTGTAATTGCTCCGTTTTCGTCAACGTCAATATTCTCTGCCGCAGGTTTTTTCGGCAATCCCGGCATGGTCATAATATCGCCTGTGTACACTACCATAAATCCCGCACCGGCTGACAATTTAATATCCTTAACCGTTATTCTGAAATTCTCAGGTTTGCCCAATTTCTTAGGGTCGTCCGACAATGAATACTGTGTCTTTGCCACACAAACAGGTATTTTTTCAAATCCCAAACCCTCAATTTCTTTAATCGCCTTTTCCGCCTTTGTGGTATAGTCCACTCCATCGGCACGATAAATTTCCTTGGCAATAATATCTAATTTTTCTTTAACCGATAATTTTTCATCATACAAAGGCTTAAAGTCAGACTTTTTATTTTCGATTGTATGACAGACTTTCTCCGCCAAATCAACTCCGCCCTCAGAGCCTTTTGCGAATATTTCAGCCAAAGATACTTCAACATCCATCTTTTCGCAGAATTCTTTTATCACTGCAATTTCCGCATCTGTATCTGTGTGAAAACGATTGATTGCAACCACAACAGGCACGCCGAACTTCTGCATATTTTCAATGTGTGTTTTAAGATTTACGATACCCTTTTTAAGAGCGTCCGTATTTTCCTCTGTCAAATCTGCCTTTGCAACACCGCCGTTATATTTAAGCGCACGGATTGTCGCAACCAAAACCACACAATTAGGTTTTAATCCGCCGAAACGGCATTTAATATCAAAGAACTTTTCCGCTCCCAAATCCGAACCGAATCCCGCTTCCGTAATAGCATAATCGCCCAGCTTCAAAGCCAGTTTTGTAGCCTGAATACTGTTACAGCCGTGTGCAATATTTGCAAAAGGACCTCCGTGCATAATAGCCGGAGTATTTTCAAGCGTCTGCACCAAATTAGGTTTTAATGCGTCCTTCAACAATGCTGTCATAGCACCGTCCGCACCCAAATCACGGGCATAAATCGGCTCATTGTCCAAGCTGTACGCAACCAAAATATTGCCCACTCTCTTTTTAAGGTCTGCCAAATCGCTTGCAAGGCACAATATCGCCATCACTTCCGACGCAACCGTAATCTGGAAACCGTCCTCACGAGGCACACCGTTTACCTTGCCGCCCAAACCGATTACAACATTTCTCAACGCTCTGTCGTTCATGTCAAGACATCTCTTGAAAAGTATTCTTCTTTGGTCAATTCTAAGTGCATTTCCCTGCTGCATATGATTGTCAAGCAATGCACAAAGCAAATTGTTTGCCGCAGTAATAGCGTGCATATCGCCCGTAAAATGCAGATTAATATCCTCCATCGGCACAACCTGTGCATAACCGCCGCCGGCAGCACCGCCCTTGATACCGAATACAGGTCCAAGCGATGGTTCACGAAGTGCCAATACGGCATTTTTGCCGATTCTCGCCATTGACTGAGCCAAGCCGACAGATATTGTTGTCTTTCCCTCACCCGCAGGAGTTGGATTTATTGCGGTAACCAAAATCAATTTACCGTCTTGTTTATCGGAAATTCTGTTCCAAATATCATGAGATATTTTTGCTTTATATTTCCCGTAAAACTCCAATTCGTCCTCTGTAATATCCAATTTTTCAGCAATCTTTGCTATCGGCAGCATCTTTGCATTTTGAGCAATTTCAATATCTGTAAGCATTATTTATCTTCCCCCGTTTTAATGTTGTTTTTAGCATTTGTTTTGCCCATAAATTTTTCCTTATTTATGATAAATCTTTCATGCACACCTTTACCGATTACACCACATTCGTCCTCCGCAACCACGGAAAATACCAATCTTCTGCCGTCCACTTCTTCCAAAGTAGATGTCGCCGTTACATTCATTCCGACAGGTGTTGCGGATATATGCGAAATATTCGCCAAAGTGCCCACACTGCTCTCGTCGGAGCTTAGCTCCGCCTTGATACACTCTGTACTTGCTTTCTCCATAATAGCAAGCATACACGGTGTCGCAAAAACTTCCAATTCTCCGCTTTTCATCGCTTTTGCGGTATTTTCATCTGTAACTTTCACCGAATATCTTCCGGTCATTCCTTTTTGCAGCACAAAAAATCCTCCTTAAACAACATTAAAGGGGTGCAAAAAAACAGTGCAGAATGTGCAAACCATACTATCAGTATGCTTGTACAAAATTCAACGACACAATTCATGTCATTGAACAGTCCATTTTTTGACAACCCCCAATGTAATTTCTATATTATTTTTGATAATAACTTCTGTCCTCTTTTACTTTTTGAAGCAGCATTTCAAGCCTGTGTTCCACATCGCCCAAGACGTCAACCGCATATTGGTCGCAGTCATTTTTAATTTCTATCGACTGCTGTTTTGCTTTGTTGACCATCTCGTTCGCCTGCTCATAAGCCTGTTTGGTTATTTCATGTTCATTGATAAGCTGAACCGTTTTCTCCTCTGCATTTTTCTGCATGGTTTCAGACCGTTCCTCAGCTTCGGATAAAATACGCTGACGCTCCTCTTTCACCCATTTAGCCTCTTTCAGCTCATCGGGATAATAAAGACGCATCTCCTGCACATAATCCAAAAGTGCCTCTTTGCTGACCAATATTTTACCCGTCAAAGGCATGACAGGTGCTTTTTCAATAATGTCCTCAAACATATCAATGATTGTCATAATGTCCATATTTTCCACCTATCCCTTTACTGTTTTTTATTTTCTCTCAATAATTCAAATCGTTTTTTTATAATAGGAATAATCTGTTTCGGAACCAAGCCTTCAAGCTCGCCGTTATACTTTGCAACCTCTTTAACCATACTTGAACTTATGTATGAAAATTTAGTATCAGTCATTAAAAATACGGTTTCATATTCGGGATTCAACGCTTTATTCAAAAGTGCCATCTGGAACTCATACTCAAAATCACTCACCGTACGCAATCCCTTAACAATTACCGTTGCCTTATTTTGCTTGGCAAAATCCACCAACAATCCGCTGAACGTGCTTACCTCAACATTCTCGATATTGCTTATGACCTTTTCAATCATTCCGGCACGCTCGTCAACCGTAAATACAGGATTTTTGGTGCTGTTGTTCAACACGCCGACAATAACCTTATCATAAATTCTTGCCGCACGCTTTATAATATCCAAATGACCTTCGGTAATTGGGTCGAAACTCCCTGGATATACCGCTGTCCTCATCTTTTTAACTCATTCCTTTCACATACAAGGAAATAACACTTTTAAACACATTTTTGATATATTGTCACATATGTTCTGCCATATTTTCTCTGACGATATATTTTAAGTCCCGAAAACTCGCTGTGTTCATCGGTACTGTCGCTTTCGAGCATAATTATTCCGTCATCGCTTAAAATATTATTTTCGACTATCTTTCCGATAATCGGTGCTATAAATCCTTTATTATAGGGCGGGTCTAAAAATATCACATCAAACTGTGATTTTGTCCCATTAAGATATGACATAGCGTCTGTGTTGACAAAATTAACAATATCGTCAAAACGCACACTGCTTGTATTCTTTTTCGCCAAATCAATCGAACGCTTGTCCGTGTCAACGCAAACCGCACTGTTTGCCCCACGGCTTAACGCTTCAAGTGACAATGCACCGCTGCCGCAAAACAAGTCCAGCACATCTGCATCGGCAATAAACGGTGAAATAATATTAAAAATAGACTCTTTAACCCTGTCCGTGGTCGGTCTTATATCATTTCCTTCAAATTCAAACAGTTTATGTCCTCTGCGTGAACCGGAGATAATTCTCACATCACATTCCCCCTATTATATATATTTTACCTTATAACGCAAAAATGTCAACCTTTTAAATTAATATTTTTTAGTTAAAACAAAATTTAAACACTCTTTTCCCTAAAAAACGCAAATTCCAGAAAAAAGAGTGCTTAGTTTAAGGCAATATTATATTCCCATAACGGTAGTTACTGCCGCAATAGCCATCGGAACAATCATCGCTACCGCAACAACAATACATATAATACGTTTTTGTTTATCGTTAAACCTCAATTTTATTCATTCCTTTCAAAATCACTCTGCAACGCATCTTACAACCACTGCCGCAGCCTCTGCACGGGTTGCATTGTCCTTAGGCTTAATCACCATTTTGCCGTCGGTATCTTCACTGCCCTGCATCAAACCGTACATAAACGCTTTTGTAATGTAGGTATTTGCCCATTCGGAAACATCGTCACTGTCTTTTAGTTTCAATATCACATTTGAGAAATCCTGCTTTATGTCTGCATTTGCATACTCGTATGCTCTTACCAAAATTGCAGCCATTTCTTCTCTTGTGATATTCTCGTTCGGATTAAATTTGTTGTCGGTCACCATTTCTTCGGGAATAATGCCCTTATCCATAGCACCCTGCAAATCAAATCTGAACCAATCGTCCTCTTTGACGTCGCTGTAACATTCGCCGTTTCTCCATGCTTTGCCGTTAATTCCGTTTGCACGCATAATAAAACTTACAAATTCAGCTCTTGTAACTTCTCTTTCCGGCTCAAATTCTGTTTTTGAAACACCGTTTACAATATGGCGATTTACCGCCTCATTTACCAAATCCTCCGACCAATGGCCTTTCACATCGTCAAATTTGATAGCATTTTTCTCCGTGTAAGCATACGGACTTAATTTATCCACATTTTCCGATAAAGCCGTTGCGATAATCTGTGCAACTTCTCTTGCACCCGCCTCTTTAAAGTGAGTATGGTCGTCTGTACCGTCAGGATATGCAACACTTTCGCCCTTTTCATTTATAAAATAGAACTTCTTTACTTTGTCAGCACCAAGTTCATTCCATCTGTCGGCAATCTTCTGCTGAATGTCTAAGAATAATGTGTTTGTATTTTGTGCAACTTCCTTTGCCGCATCGGCATAGTCAATAATCGTCGGCGCAAACTTACCGTTTTCGTCAGGACTGTAATGCGGAGTCGGTGACATTATAATCGGAATTGCACCTCTTTTTACAGTTTCGGCAACATATTTATCAGCCATCAATTTTTTGAAATCATCAACCGAAATAAATCTTTCAGGTTTACTCGAACCGTCATTGTGACCGAATTGTATCAACAAATAATCGCCCGGCTTAATGCTTGTCAGAATATTATCCAGTCTGCCGTCATTATTGTAGCTTTTTAGGCTTCTGCCGCCCATTGAGCGGTTTTCGATAATAACATCGTCAGTAAAATAATCGCCGATTACCTGTCCCCAGCCTGTCTGCGGATATGTTTTTGCGGCATTATATGTTTGAGCGGTTGAATCGCCTGCAATATAAATAGTAGGTTTTTCGCCCTCTTTTTCTCTTGCTTCAAGCTGTGTTATTTCAATGGCATTTGTTTTAACATCTGTGCCCTTGAACGTGAAAGTTATTTTGCCGTCCTTAGGCAATACACGCTGTGTGTTTTCCTGATAATTGTCTGCCTCTACGGTAAACACTCTCACACGCTCACCGTCATTAATGTATATGTTGGCTTCTGTTTGTGTATCACCGCCGTTTGTTATTTTAACTTCATAATCACCGTCAGGCACATCAACTTCAAATGTGAATTCGTTGTTTGATGATGTAACATAGTCGCCTATTACATCTTTTCCGCCGTCTTTAAGGCTTGATGTATCTGTAAAGCCGTAGCCTTTTTCCGCACTGTACACATCCTTCGATGTGATTTGTGTATATCCGTCCGCTTTTTCATATGCACCAAAGTCAAACTTAGCACTGTATAATGTATCTTCCGCCGACACTGACATCACTCCCGCCGCACCCGACAGCATTGTTATTGTGCTTATCAGGCTGATTGTTCTTTTTAAATTCATAATTCATCTCCCTTTCGATTTTACCATTAAGTTTAATTATACACCACTTGCATAAATAAATCTATACAAAATTGAAATTTTATAAAAAATATTAAAAAAAGACGGCAAGCATTATAACACACTTACCGCCGGGCTACTATGAACGCTAAAAATAGCCCAAAAATATTATACAATATATGATTTAAAATGTCAATAATATTTTTTAAAAAAATAATTATTCATTTTGCCAATCCAATCTGTTTAATATTTTAAAAATTGGATAAATTCTGCTTTATTTGTTTTTCCTTTGACACCCTGTAATATCAACGGTATAGTTATCCTTGTATATCATATCCGAAACCTTGACAAATTTATATTCTTTGGCTAATTCCTCTAAAATTCTCGGCAACACTTTTGCAGTATACGGCGTCCCGTTGTGCAATAACAGAATATCTCCGCTTTTTGACTTTTTAATACATCTATCATATATTTCTTGCTCGGATATATCCTTCCAATCTAAACTATCATCGTTAGATACAAAAATTTTATTCACTACCATAATAAAATCACATAAAATTGCATATAATAGTCTAATACCAAGCCGTTATCTTATTAATTTTTTGTATTTTTTATAAGATAATTATTTTTCACACGAAAAAAGGACTGTATTTCTACAGCCCTTAAAAAGCGGTTATTTGGCAGGCGTGGCTTGCTCCTGCATCTCTCGGGTTTCCCCTGTCGTTACCATCGGCGTGTGGATGCCACGAAATTGTCCACCTCAAATAACCTCTTTTTATTGTATTATAATTATATCACTATTATTCTTTTTTGTAAAGTATTTTCTTGGTTCTTAAATAACGATTATATCTTTTTTCTTCTACTTTCAAAAATGTAATTACAGAATTTTTATAATTATTCGGGTCTTGTGATGTCTTTAATCGAAGAATTAATTGATAATTTTTCCCGTTATCGACAATATGTTTTAATATAAAAGCTGTATTCGGTTTATTTGCTTCAAGAATATAATCAGGGTTTTTCAAAATCTCTTGTGCATAACCGAAATATCTTTCATAATCATTTGGATGTCGCTCCTGTATATGTACAATTTGATTATCAGTTATTATAACTTCATCAGTTTGAATATCATCTGTAACGCATTTGTATATGTTTATATCAATCTTACCTATGCTGTACACCTTATCTACCTCTGACTTAATATTTTTCAAATTCACTATATCATTATCGGCTTTTTTTGTCAACTTGATTTTATAAATGCACACTGTTACCTACTCTTTCGCTTTCTCCAACATTCTCCCCATAATCACCATACCCCTGAGCATATCACCGCTCACGTTAATGTCCCCATGCTCGTCACCTTGCATCACACCGCTGTCAATCAGCTTTTGCACTGTACCCTTGCCCCAATCGGGAACATCGGCGATTGTCTTGTACACGGGATTTCGCTCTTTCATTCCCTGTACAATCCCATATAAATTAGTCAAACTGTCATCAATCGCCTGTATTTTAGCTTTTTCCGCCTCTGTCATTTCATCATCACTCCCATTCATAACCTGTAACTTAAATTTCTCCCACACTGAATTATCCAAAAATGTTTTCGGACAATCTTTCAGTGTCACGTCATAGTGCCGTATAACATGGTCAATATCAATGTTGTACTTACCCATCAAATACCGCACCAATTCCACCGTGTTCTTTTCCACCGTCAAATTACGGCTCACACTGTTGCACATTTCCACGCCGATTGCATTAGCGTTCCTACACTCTTTGTGATAATATTTTCCTTGCGTTCCGCAGTGCCATGCAACGTCTTTATCCTCAACGCACTGCCAAATACTGCTTTCATCAACAAAATAATGTGCTGACGAACCCCGATACTCCGATTTAAAATACTTCGTATTATTGTAAGCCGTATCGCCCACATTGCCCGTATAATGCACAACAATGTATTTGATATTCCTACTCGCTTTCACTGTCCGATTTATCGCCGTCAGATTTTTCTCTATCTTCAACATTTTCCTCACCGTCCTTTTCTTCGGTATCTTCTTCGCTGTTCTCCGGTTCTTCTTCACTTTTTCCTCTCAACTGCAATAATACATCTTTCAATTTTTTCGGAATATTACCGCCGTTAATCTCGGCACAATTCTCCAACAAACTCAATCCCTCGTTTGCGATAAAGAACATAATCACAATTTCCCTAAGCATAATCTTGTCACCGATTACCGTCTGCAACACATTCGCCGTCACAACCATAATCAATATGACAATCTTTTTTGCAATGCCCTTGAATCCGATTTCGCTTGATAGTCTTTTCGTGTACCAGCCTTTCAAAAGTCCTGTTATGTAATCAAGTATAATCAGCGTTATCAACGCACAAAGCAGCTTATCCCATGCCCCGAACGCCCACGCAAACACACCGCCGAAAATACCGACCACAACACTTACCCAATTAAAAAATTTATCCATTTTGCTCACCGTCCTTTAACATTTTCGCAAGTTCCTTGTATTGCTCGTCCGTAATTCTGCCGGCAAGCAAAAATACGTCAAGTTTGTCCATTAATTCGTCCTTGTCATAATTGCCCTTTGCAATAATTCTTTTGACCAGTCTATATGTCATAGTGTATCACCTCCTTACTCCGTTACACCTAACTCTATCATACTTAAACGACAATCCAAATCCAACAAATAATTATCAGTAGTGGTTGTCAATGATATTTTATATTCTTCTTCACCCATAGCAAGTAACTTATCAATAAAATCTTGGGCATACTGATATTCAGATGGGATTTCAACACCGTCAACCCATTCATATGATGATGTGTCTATTTTTGTTGTTTCTATATATTCTAAGGCTTTGTGCTTAGCTAAATAGTTATTAACAAATCCGTCAGCATCTTCAACTGATATGAAGTATCTATCATTTACAGTACTTTCATCAGGTTCAACTCCTTCGATATAGCTGTTAAAATGTTGATAATAAGTGACTTTATAACGAGAAACTCTGATTATGTTGTCATTTTCTATCTGAAATAATTGTTCCATGTTATTCGCCTCCGTTAAGATATAGCCGGAAAATTACCGGTTTTAATATAATTTGTTGTAGTTAGCGATGTTGGCTGGGTAATAGTACTGGCAATATTTCCGGTAATTGTACCTTTGCCGTATTCGTATAATTTCATATAACCGTTTGATACATTATTAGAAAAAACATTTAAGTTTCCGTGTAAATAAATATTAACACCTGTGTTAGATGTAGTATCATATGTTTTAAATGAATTATTGGATATAATACAATTATCACCATACCCATAAAGCGTTATTGGTCCGTTGCTTACATAATTATGAAATGTATTATTGGTAATAGTTATATGACCGGTAGTTATAGCCGTGTATGTGGACACATTACCGATAGTACCTACATTCTTAAATTCACAATTATTTATTTTTAACCCGTACGGACCTGTTGTATAGAAATTGGACGTTGCTTTCACAGGGTTGAAACCCTCAATATACGAATTATTAATTGAAATCATTGTTTCTCTGCCGTTGGTTGTGGCAAATACTACATCAACTGTTGTTGACGTGTCACGATGTATCATTTTACAGTTATTAACCTCTATACATACAGGATAATTGTTTGTTTTATTTCGTGATATATCTATCATGTGCAAACAATCTCCTGAATTACTTGCGTCCGCATAAAAATTACAATTATCAAATATAACAGAACTGTCAATAAGGGTCATTAATCTTGTTGATGATGTAGATACAGCCCCATTCCCCCCACTGGATACAAAGAAATTACAATTCTTAAATACATAACAAGTATTATCATAGTCGGCACTTGAAGTTCCATCACTAATTAGAGGTACTCCCTCTGATTGAAAATTAATATTTTCAAAGACAAATCTACCGTTACCACTCGGTTGCAGTTGACAATTATACAATACCGTTCCTGCACTATCCCTAGTTCCTGTGAAATTAGCAAAATCATAAGTAGCTGGTACTCCTGTTCCGATGTGATGTCTGCATGAAAAGGCATAAAATGTAATATTTGAATACACTACCGGCATATATTTAAGTACCTTGGCATTGCTACATATTTCAGTAAAATAGAAAAAATTTGTATCTGTTAAATCTGTCGGGAGCATGAGTTCATTTGTATTATGACTTGATATTAATTGATAGTTAGTTCCGTCATATACAAATTCATATACTCTATCTTTCTGAAATAAGCCGGCATTAGCATAGTAACCACCATAATACACTTTTTTGCTGCCTGTTCCATTAATATTCATGCTTAAAGCATAATCTTTGGTATGATTATGGTCAAATTTAATAAAAACTCTTGCACCGGTAACGAGCTTAAAACCATTTAGGGCTATACTTACACTATTGCTGTTACTGCTACAAACTGCATAATGTACTATATCTGAACTACCGTTAAAAGACACACCGTCTATATTCCTTGATGTTGCAAGCTTAGTAGCACTTCCTGCATTACCGCTTACAGTTGTTTGTATCGGGTGTACATGGTCGCTGCGTGATACAGTTGTTGCAGAACCCACACTTGCTGTTCCTGCCGCCTTAGGCAATGTAGTAGTAAATGTAACGTGCGTACCGTGACTTGACGCTGCCGCACCGATACTGCTCGGTGTAATATTAACTGTCTTAGCTGCACTGCCGTCATAAGTACCGTCTGTCAGTATAGTCCCGTTCCCCTTAATAGTCAGCGAATTTGGATTTTTCATTGATGTCGGAAAATCCGTAATTTCAGATTTTGTATGTGTATGGTCAGTATCTGCCTTACCGCTTAACGCCCCATATACACCCCCGCTCGTCACAAGTTTGTCACTTCCGCTTGTCGGTGTTGTGTCCTTGTCTGTAATATCCGCCGACACATGACTGTGTCCCACATCTGCCTTACCTTTCAATTCTTCTTGTATTTCCTCTTTATGCTGTTTCATATCTGCTACTGTTGCAACGGCTGCCGGGTCAATTTCAAGGCTGACTTTTTCTGCTGAACCTACATTTACTACAAATTCAAATATAGAACCCGCCGCCGAAATATTGTTGAATTCAGGTATGTATCCGGCAACGGCTGCCGTACAAACAGCATATAATACCTCTTCCTCATCATCTGCCGCATACAGTCCTATGGTATTGATATAGTAACCGTCTGCAACAGCTGAATTCTCAATAGCCGCCTCTATTTTAACCTGTGTATCGGTGAATTTTTCTATTTTTGAAATCTTCACCTGTTGTTTTACGGACGCCAGTTCGGTCAATGCTGCTAACGCACTTTCAGGATACGTTTTATCCGATGTTGCAATTTCAGTGAATCTGAATTTATCACTTTCACCTGCAATAGTTTTCGCCATTAATGCCCTGCCTTTATCCGTTATAACAAACGAATTATACTGTGCCATATAATCACCCTTTCTCGATTAATAGATTTTTACAACTTCTGTGCCCGAAATTCCAATCCCGATATTTGCACTGCAACCTACATTACATCTAATTACATTTTTATGCGAAATCTGCATATTGCATGGAATCATCTTATCGAACAACTCACGCATAGATTTAATCTGTCCTGCATTATCCATATGCGTCACAATATTCAGTTTGTATCCTGATACATTCAGCTGCACGTCATCGTTTCCCTGTACGGCAATTAATTTGTTTTCCAGTGAACGCAGCGTATACGGAATGGTATTGTTCCAAGCAATCATTGCTCTTGATTGTCTGAATTCAAGTGTTTCGTTATCCAACGCATCAATACCCAACAATTTTTCAAATCGCTTTATTCCGTTTTCATTGCAGCCGGTAATAAACATGTTATTCAAAATTGTTTTACACTCGTCCGATACAGCATCTATTTCCGTATTTTCTGCGAGCATAATATTTTGTATTTCCTTATATTCTTGCAGATACTCCGGCAAATATCCAAGCAAATCAATACGTCTTTTCTTTGATGCACTCATTATGTGTCCCCCTCTGAAAAATTGCCGAATACGGGAATTGTATTTGTTTCAAGCTGCAAATTAACTTTTGAACCATTAATTGCCGTTGATGTAATATCCATCACCCCGTCAATCTGCATAATTCGTGATTCTATCTGAGCTATTCTGATTATCAGCTTATCCTTATTTACCCATTCTTTACGCAATTCAAGCATATATTGTGCTATTGCCCCCGTAATTTTGGTTTGTAATGCCGAAAAATCATATCCGGTATCATAAGTAATATTTGCCGTTACATTTATTATCGCTTCTTCCACTGTACCAACTGTCACTATATGTCCGATAGGTGCAAGACCATCACCCATTGCGTCGCCCTTCGGGTCAATTTCATTTTGTACCGATTGTATAAGTGCTGAATTCGCCTTATTAAACTCCGAATCAAGAATTATCAATTTTACCGTCCCCACACCATTCCACAGCGGTATCACCTTGACAGCACCCACACCGCTTATTGAATTCGTTTTATTCAAATAATCCTCTTTGTTTCCCCCGAAAGCTTTTTCATTAAATGAATTAAAATACCTAGTCCTTAAACTCTCTGTATCCTCGTCATCTTCGCCCGGAATCAGCACGTCTGTTAATTCTGCTGACTGCAACCCGTCAATGTAATCAATAGGTATCATTGTTCCCAGATACTTATTTCCTTCTGTACCTGCCGTTTCACATTCAACCTGATATTTTCCGTCTTCAATCTTAGCCGTAACCGTATAATTCAGTTTGTTAAGACTAAATCTTTGACCTGTTACATCAATATTTTTCGGAGTAAATTCGCCTTGCAAAACCGCATTTGTCGCCGACTTCGGAATAATTCCCTTTTCCTCACAGCGTCTTATCAAAAAACTTCTTGATGCAGTATCGGCAAATGACTCATTCAATATCTCATCAAACTCAATATATGCCAATTTGAGTTCCATTGCTGCCGGTGCAAGTGCGTCATAAATAATTGACCCTTCCCGTTTATCCAGCGTATTCGGCACTCTTTCAAGCATTCTTTTTAGAATTGTTTCATAAGTTATATCTTCATACATCAAATGTCCACCGTCCTTTCTGCATTAACTTCCCCAAAAATCGTGTTCACTGTAAATGTACAGCTTATCTTTCCTTTTTCCGATGAAAATTCAAAATTATCTACGCTTTTTATTCTTGAATCACAAAGTAATGCCTCCGATATTCTCCGTTCGAGTTCTGCCATAGCGTATAACGTGTCTTTGCCGTACAAATCCGCCGTTTCAATCCCGTAATCCCAAGAATATATAACATATTGGTATCTTTCCGTATTTAATATTTTAAAAATAGCCTGTTTTATAGCCTCTGCATCATCATTAACCCCTCTTATTCTGCTGTTTTCCATATCCATACTGTAAGTAGTGCTTGGCTGTTCCTTAATAACAAAATCCTGCGGTAAAAATCCGCTTGCAGACGGTATCATAACAGCCTGTCCATTACAATGAATTTTTGTCCGCCCTGCATACGCAAAAGAATAACTTTTTCACCGACAGCCAAGCCGTTATGAACTATGAATTGCTTTCTTCCTTTATATGCGTGATTGTGCGGACCGCTCCCGCTGTTCGTATTTTCCGTCAAATGGTCTACTGTCATTTCGACAGTGTGCTCTCTTACAGCATTGGTCAAAATTAACGAATCGCTCTCTAACGTCATTTTTTGGTCAATGTTTATTTTCAGCGGTTCGGTATTTACAACTTCACCGAATACCACATTCATCGGATTTTCATTTTCAACAGCGTCAAGTGCCGCTTTTTTTATCACTTCTATTAAATTACCCAACAAATTCGCCCCCTCGCAGTGTTAAATCCATAAAATGTTCACCGTCTTGAAAAGTGTGTTTGCAGCTCTCAACAAGAAAGTAATTGCCTACCTCCATATCTCCTAAGTTCAAATTTACAATAACCATCTTACCGGCTCTTACATCAACATTCCCGAAAGCATTTTTTATTTTCAGATTTCTTGTTTTTGCATTATACAAATCTAAAAGTGCGTCTGTTTTCGACCGTGCGTTCTCCGGATTTTTCACTGTATCGTAATATTGCAGCAAGCCCCATTCATTGATATGCGAACTGTCTTTCGCTACATAAGTTTCCCTTTTGCCCGTTTTATCATTTTCATACTGGATAATAATTTGATTATACGTTTTATCATCTATACTTGACGTATACTCGAAATTTTCTCCCGTTTCGCTGTCTATGAGTATGTTTGTCCGCATATTTTCGAGCGATTGCAGCGACAATTTCCCAAAATCATCATATAACACATACAATATTTTTTTATTTGTCACCGTTAATTCCAATGCGGTTAAAATTATGTCAAACAGTGTCGCATTGGATTCCTCTCTTTTCGGGATTACATATTTGGTATTTTCGATATATCCAACGTTTAGTCTGTATTCTTCGGCAATCGATTTTATCAATTCCGATGCCGTAATATTTTTATACGTCATTGTATCTTTATTTTTCAAATACCTTAATTGGTCGTATGCCGTTACTTTTATATTGTGTTCCTTATCTCTCGTCTTTTTGAACACAAAACCGTAAAAAATATTTTTGCCGTCAACTTTAAGCACAACATGATTTCCTTCATGAAAATCTATTATATCGTCTTTTACAACCGTAAAAGTAAGTTTACCGGGTGAACCCTTTCTCTCTGTTTCCCAGATTACACTGTCCTTAATTATCGGCTCATATGCTTTGTCACCGTTTCTTATATATAACTCAATCACAACTGCACCTCCGTTACGGTATAGTCAAAATCTGTCCCGGATAAATCATATACTTGGTTTGTCCCGTTCCTTCATTCGCATTATCGATAAGCGTCTTATTTGCATCGTAAATATCGGTATATTTTTCGGCATCTCCGTAAACGGATTTTGCTATCGTATAGAGTGCGTCGCCCTCTTGAACCGTATATTCTTTAACAATACTCTTGTCTGACGCCCTGTGATTTACGAACACTCCCATCGTAACTGTCGACCCGTTTTGCTGTAATTCCTCGTAAATCTCTATTTCTTTTGTTCCATACTCTGCCCATTCTTTTAATTCAATATTGACACCAACATCAAACCCGTATTCTTTTGCGTCTTCTATAATCTGATAGTTAGATACGCTGACCCGCATATTCGTATCAAAAAGCGGCTGTCCGTTTGGTTTTTCTCTTAAAACTTTGAACAGAAACGTTTTTTTGTTTACCATCAGCTGTTCTATAAAATCCAAATAATATTTTACGTTTTTAAAGCCGTCGGGATAATTTGCAAAAGGATACTTGCTCTGCGGAAGCATAAAACTAAAAGAAATATCCGTTAGCCCGGGTAATTTCAGTGTATTTACCTCTCTTCCGTTAATTAAATCCATTGTTTTGTTTCTGCCGTTAATTTTAAGAGTTAGTTTAGACGGGGTAACAGGCAGCACTACCCCGTCAATATAAAACTTATAAGCCATTTATGTATAAACCCCCTCAGCAGCGATTTCCAGCTGTTCCGAAACACGCTCTGTTATAGACTCAACCACACCGTCAATATCCATATCCGAATTAATACTGTTCTCGTTATGAAAACTTATATTTAATTCAGCCGTGGTAAATCTGTTTATCGCATCTCTTTCCGCAATATCACGCAAATACATCAATTCCTCATCAGTACAATCCAGTTTATCCGACGCTTTCCCTGCTTTATCTGCGGCGTCTTCCGCACCGTCTGCCGCAGCGGCGGTATTGTCGGCTATACCATTTAAAAGATTTTGAACATCTTCGGCTACACCAAACTTTGAAATTTTATTTTCAATACTTTTACCAAAATCATATCCCAGACTTGCCGCATCGCTGAGATTTTGATAATCGAGCTTTGGTGCTTGCCAATAGTCTTCGGGTGTTTCACCGAGCCAATTTTGCATACTGCTTTGAATATCCGATACCCTATCGGCAAATCCCTCTGCAAAATCGTCCCCGATTTGATTTCCCATACCGTATGCATCGGCTATGCTCCCCATACTCTTCCTGTCGATACTGTATGTTTCGGGTGCTGTCGGTCTTGTTAAATTTTTTCGTGCATCTGATACTAATTTTGACGCACCGTTAAATGATACTGTATTTAATGTTCCTACCGTACCGATATTCACTCCCGGTACATTGTTTAATGCATCAATTATTTTATTCACCGCACCGATTGCCGAATTGGCTGCATTTATAAATGCGTTGGCTATTGATGTTGCCGCACGGTCGAATGACTCTGCCGCTCCCTGCGCAACCTCCAACGCTGCGTCGGCTATTCCGTACAATACATTTTGAACATTATAAACACCGTTATTCCATGTGTTCACAACCCACTCGACACATTCTGCAAAAAAGTTATAGATAGCAACACCTATATTGGACAGTATCTGTACAAACGCATACCAAGCACCCACAATTACACCTATCGCATCTCCGTTCCCCTGTACAATCGCCATGAAAAATCCCAAAAATGCGTTGACCAAATTTACAACGAGTGCCTTAACCGCATATTCGGGGTGTTTCCAAACGTTTACGAAAAACTCAATAAACGCTGAAATTATATTCCATACATTGGCGATACAGTTATATAAATGAGCCGCTAATAATGAAACAATCCCCATTATTATTCCTGTCGCACTCACCGATGTACCGCATACATCGTTTATTGCCGCCACAACAGCATAAATTGCCGCTATTATAAGTATAATCGCAATGATTATCCATGTTATCGGGCAAGCTAACAGTGCCGTGTTAAACCCATATTGTGCCGCTGTTGCTTCCACTGTCGCACTTACTTCCGCATGAGTTGCCGCTGCGTGTGCATAACTTGCTATACAAAGAATTCCTTTGACAACCGCACCCGCTGTTTCTGCTATTTTCATAACCGCAAGATAGCCGTAATAAATCGCCAAAGCCGCAATCACACCGTAAATAACAGGTGATAACCGTGACCAACTGTCATAAATAAATGTTCCTATTGCACCTACCACATCAAAAATTTTATTAACAGCATTTGATATAAGCACTACTGCCCGTTCTGCATTCATCACAAACGCATTAAAAGCCTCGCTGTTCGCAAAATTATTTAACCTTTTAAGCACATTCTGGAACGCCCTTACCGCATTACTCTGGAATGATGTCCAAACCTGCCCGAACGTCTTAGGCATTGATTCAAATTGTGCGTTTATATCATCGGTTGCCGCAAGCATAGCATTTTTTACGATACTTGCTGAAATCTCACCGTCGGCAGCCATTTCCTTAATTTGACCAATCGGTACATTTAAGTAATCCGCTATTGTTTGAATGACATTCGGTGCAGCCTCAAATACGGCATTTAATTCTTCACCCCTCAAAACTCCCGAGCCCAAAGCCTGTGTTAATTGAAGTGAAGCAGACGCCATTTCTGCCTGCGTTGTACCCGCAATAACAAATTGTTTATTAAGATTTTCAGCGAATTGTATCGTTTCAGCTGTCGAACTGAATGCGTCTTTTGCTCTCAGTCCCAGTTTAGCGACTACATCTGCCGTATCAATATAAGATGCCCTCGACCGTTCCGCAGACGCATAAATCATATCTTGCAGCTGCTGTGTTGTTTGCAGTCCGTCATTCATCATGTTCAGTCTTGCGCTCGTCTGGGTTAATATATCTGAAATATCAATAACCTTTCTCATGCTTTGTATTGTCGCATATGCCGCAATAGCACCCTTTATTTTTGACATCAAACCCGAAGCTGCATTTTCACTGTTTTGAATAGCACCCGTAAATTCACCCTGTGCGTTTGTGTTATCTCTTATATACATTTCTGTATTTCGGATTGTTGAACTAAGCCGCACATATGCAGCATTTGCCTCTGAAACATCCATGTCATCGACAGCCGAATTTAATGTGTTCTGCTCATCCAATATCTGGTGCAGCTGACTTCTAAGCTGTTCAAGCTGAGCATTAGCCGACTCACTGCCGATATTCAGCGGATTATTTTCTATCTGCTGGATTTTTGCTCTGATTGCCTCTATCCGCCCCTGCAAGCCGGTTAAATCCGCCACCATATTTTCCGGAAATATACTCGTATTCTCTGCCTGATTACTTATTTGCCGCTGCACATCTTCCAAATTTTGCAGATATGCGTTTAACGATTGTACTTCCTGTTCATATCTTTCAATCCCTGTTGTCGAAAATACTTCCAAATCGTTTGTATTCCACGAAACGGGTTCGGGTGGTTCAGGAGGCGGAGTTTGCGTTGGGGGTGGGGTTGTCGGTGTCGGCGATGTATTTTGACCGTTTAGTTTTTCCATTGCTTCTCTTGCACTGTTCATACTGGCTATCGCCGCCTCAATACTTTTTGTATCAACACCGATGTCAACCGTAGTATCATTCAAATCATTTGCAATGTCCATGACAGACTGTATCGCATTCGCCATATCGGTGAGCGGTGATGTCATTCTGTCCTGCAATTCGATTATTGAACTTATCTTTGCCATTCTTTCACCCCCTCGCTACCTCTTTTTTGACCTTGCTTTCTTTATTTTTTCCTGTTCTTTTTTCTCTGCTTCCATTTTTATATTTATCGACGCTATGACAAATGCTTTCTCATGCATATCAAGCGCCAAAAATTCAGACGGGAGCATATGCAGTTTGTGAAGACAATAATGTGCATAATTTGCATCGGCATCGCCTTCACAAATTAGTTTTTTGCTTCTTCAACCGCATCGTTAATAGTTTCATCAAATCCGTTAAATTCACGTACAAACGACGCAAATTCAGCAAATTCGGTAGGGTCGTCAACCATTTCTCTCAGCAAATCCTCCGGAGTTTTCACGCCGTATGAGTCTTGCAGCTTTGCGTCATATAAATTAGGAAAAACAACAGACGCCGCCAACTGTTTTATCATGTACAAATTAGCGTCGATTTTAATTCTGTATTGATTTCTTTTCCCCGGCACTTGTACCTCTTTTGTACACAAATCTCTGATTTGCTCGTCCTCTTTGGTGGTTATCGGTCTGATTTCCCATTCCAGCGGCTTACCGTTCTCGTCTGTAAGCGACTTTGTTACAGGATAAAATGTATTTGATTTCTGTTTTTTGTTACCCTTCATAAACAATTCTAAATTTGACATATTAGTTTACCTCTTTCTATTACACAGTTTATTTTTAATTTTCCCCCGAACATGATAATTCGGGGGGCTTATCATTATCAAAGCATACCGTCAAGCAAATTAAATGTTTCAGGCATCTTGAAGTCCTCAAAAGTACCTTCTACACTCTCGTCAAGATAGTCGCCGTCCGCATCGAACTTAGCCAAAGTACCTCCGTCAATATTACAGTCAACAAAAACTATTGTCTGACGTCCTGCCGCCGATGTCGGGTCGGAGTTTGTAACTTGAATTTCAAAGTAAACATCTTCACCGGTATTCTTATATCGCAGCATGAGTTCTCTCATAATAGACTGATTATAGTGCATCGTTGCCGAGAACGTACCTGCCCAGCCCGACGCTTTATTTCCTTTACCCGTCTTGCCCAAAATAGGCACTTCCGTTTTGCTCTTGTCAAATTTGGCTTCAAAATCAATCATCTGCATAAAGTTGTATCGATTTCCCTCGATTGTCACAAAACATTCTGCCAAACTTGCGGAAATAGAGTCTTTCGCTTTCATTACAACATTACTGCCCATAATTTACACTTTCCTTTCTTACTGAATTACACACGTCATGTACAGTTTTGTCATGGCATTTACAACAGTGATATTATCCGACACGACAACCGCTTTTTTTGAATTCCCCTGTTCAACCGTAACATCGGAATCGCTGAAATTCTCGATAGCTCTTATGCTTTGCAGCTGTTCATGGTGCTTTACAATATCCGCCCACAAGCTTATCCTGCCGGAGTCATCGTTCGGCACAACGCCCAGATATTTTGTATTGAACAATTCCGCTATATCGTTTGCAATCTGGTCAATAACCCTGATTGTTTGATTTTCCTTGAAAATATCGCCTTTTTCATCTGATGTTGTGACCAGGCTGTTTATATCTTCAAGAACTCTCACATCATACCCGACTTGATGGAACACAAACTCGCCTGTTTTTATTGCCGTTTCAAGCTGTGATTGTGTATAATCCGTATTTACGGTATATTCACCGTCATACACCTTATTTGTAGCCGACTTATTCACTGCCGTACCTGCAATTAAGCCTGTTGTCCAGTAAACGAGTGAAGCCTCGTTTTCGCCGGTATCAAGCACCTTATTTTTCACATTGACGCAGCCTTCAAAATCAGCCGCCGTATTATAAACAACCGTTTGAAACTTTATTCCCATTTCGTCACGCATACGTTTGCAGAATGCCGTATATAAGCCGTTCACCGCCGCTGTTGCCGAAACAACACCAAGTGCATTAAATGCAAAACTTTCAATCTTTTCGAGGAATGCCTGATGACTTGCATTAGTAACTGTGCCGTTTGTACCGCCCTCTAATTTAACACCTGTTGTTGCGGTAAGCTCCACATCTTTTTCCCAGTCTATGTAGTCATTGTCTGCAAGTGCGGTTGTTTTGTCCGCTGTTGCCACCGTCTGACTGTCGACAAGAACTTTATCCAAATATGTTTTAACATCTGATTTTTCTGCGTTATCGGCATTTACCTGAATGACAATCGACAAGTCGTTTCCTCTTGTTCCGGCATATTTTGCCTTGCCGTATGAAGATGCCGCCTTTACACCGCCCGAGTTCAAACGGTAAGCATACAACGTTCTTGCATTCTTAAATAAATCACGCAAACCTTTTAGTTTATCGCTTGAATAATCATATCCGAAAATCTTCATTGAGTTTTTTTGAAAATCACCGTTAGTAACTTCAAAAACGCTTCCGTCAACACCCCAATCCGTTTCAATCGCCATTGCTGCAATTCCCCTTTCAGAGAGGTTTGCCGAAGCCGATGCCGCCGAAACAAAATTAATATATGTCCCCGGAATGACTTTGTTTTGACTTGTAAATATTCCTCCGCCAAGTGCCATATTATTTCACCCTTTCTTTTAAAAAAACATTGATTATTTTGTCTGTTTCCTCATGTGTATACAGAATATCATCCCGCAGCTGACTTGACAGAACATCCTTGTATCTTGAATATTTAACCGCAGTTACAAGCTGTTCTTTTGTAAATCTCGGAACGCTGTTCTTTACACCTTTTGCATCTGATTTTTCCATGTAATCACCCTTTCATTCTGTTTATGTAATCATAACCCGTCATCATAGTCTGTGTATCAGCTTTTCTGACGAACATATTATAACTGACCGTAAAATTTAAAACTCCCGTATCGTCCGTTTCCGCACTCATGTCTGTCCCTTCTGTCAAATCACCGTCAACATTTATGTATTCCAGTGCATTAAACAGCCTTTCGCAGACATTGTTAAATTCATTGGCAGTATCGCATGAACTCGGGAAATAATGAATACAAAAACTGTTCGTTTTATAGTACCTTTTTCCCAAAAATCTTTTTTGTGTCGGATTTATACACTTAATTAAAAAGCAAGGCTCATGCAAGCCCTGCTTTATCGTTTCCGTATATATCTCGTATTCATCTCCGAATTCATCATTAAGTGCGGAGCATATCCCGTCTATGATTCTATTTATCATTTGAACAATTCCCCCAAAATACTTTTTAATTTTCTTTCGATAACTTTCGGTGTATCTGCTTTGAGTTCCTGTTCTGATATTGTAAGCATAAACTTTCCCTCTACCCAGCCGCCGTTTCGTGTTCTGTGCCCAAATTCGACATAAGACGCATATTCAACAGGATTGACAATCTCAACAACATAAGTATCTCCGAAATGATTTACTTTCAATGTATCGGCATATGCTTTTGCATTACCGCCTTTCATGCCCTCTGAACCGCTCCCGTCCCTTTGGGCTGTCCACCCACGCCTTAAAGTACCGCCCTTTTTACCCGAGCTTTTCGGGTATTTGCCGACAGGTGTTCTTTTTATTGCTTTTGCAAGCAGCCTTGCAGCAAGTTCACGTGCGGTTTCTTCAATAAATTTTTGAATCTGCGTATCATGCAATTTATTGATATTCTCTTGAAGTTTTTTCAATCCGTCAATATTCATTTTGATTTTTCCCATTATGCCCACCCGTCAAATAAATCAAGTATAATTTCCTGATGAGAATTGTACATCGCTGAAATGCCGCTGTTTTTGTACGCAATCGTCTTTCCGCAATGTGTAACAATTATCTTCGACCCTGCGGGAACAGCAATATCGGGTGATATAAATAATTTTATCACCTGTTTCACCGCTGCCGCACCATCTGCATAGCTTGCCGGAAAGATATTTTCCGACGATAATCGGCACGGCTGATTTTTCATAACGGATACTTCCTCAAATCCCGTTGATTTATTTGCCTTTTTTACTTTTCTGTATTCTGCTATTTCGCAAGTGTCGGTATACAGCGACTCAATAGCTTTTCTCTGTGCACTTACCATTTTAACCTCCTGTATGTCACAAACTGACCTCTGCCGCTTGACATTAAATAACTTATCAGGTTATCTAATTTTTGCTCGGGAGTTAAAACTCCATCTCCTATGGCAAAGGTTAAATTTGTGTCACCTTCCTGAATGGTTTTAACGGCAGCCGTAAAATCAATGTTTGTGAATGCGTCAGTCATTCCCGAATTTTTCTTGTTATATAAAAAATCACCGACCGCCATTTGAACTGCAATATGCTGCAACCCTTCGGGTATGCTCTGCACATTACATTCGTTCTTTATGGTATCGGTGACTTTCCCAATACAAAACTTCAACAGCCAATAATCATCATCTGTATATACACAGCCGATTTTATCAAGAAAATTCTTCACGTCCTCTTCAATACTTACATTGCTGTCCATTATCTTTCACCGCCTCAGCCTTTTGAGATAATTCTTGTGATGGCAATAGACTTATGACTGATAGAGTTGGTACCGTCATTAATGATGTTCCAGTTTGCTCCTGTCGCAAGGTCCGTATTCGACGCTGACGCCGTAATACTTGCCGGTTTCTCGAAGCTGATACCGTCCACACCGCAAACATAACGGTCACGCACAAAAAGCGTATCCTGTCCGCCGTTTGTCTTGGCATCTCTCGACATCTCATACGGCACTGCATCACCTATATCATCAAGAATGATTGAGCCTTCACCCAAAACATAAGTTGTGTAAGCGGTATAGCCGTCGCCTGCGTCCTTTGCAGACTCTGCCACCTCTGTTGTCGGCATACCGTCATCACTCAAAACAAGTCTGCCGTTCCATGTCGCAATTCCCGAATCCTTTGTTACACCGTCCGCATCGGTATATGTCAAATACTTCAACAGTCTTAAATTTTCAAGATTTGTGGCAACCGTACTGTGCATAATAACAAGTTTGAAAATATCCTTGTTGTCGCCGCAAGCCTTCTGAATGGCACTGTTCAGGGTAGACGCACCGACAAATGCCGCATCACCTGTGTTCCCGGTAATGTCATAGGTATGCTTTTCAATAAACTCTTTTGCAGCTTTTGCCGCCGCTGTGCTTCCTGTGGTTGCCATACCGTAGACACCTTTAAGGATAGCCAAAATCATTGCCTGTTTAACTTCCATTTTGTAATCGGATATTTGAGCCGCCACATTGTCCATGAAGTTGACGCCTGCTGTAATGTTCTTGCTGAAACTTCTCTCGGTCCATGAGTCCATTCTGCTCGCTGTCACAAACCCCTGTTCAAATGTAGATGTGTTTGTTGCGGTAATATCGGTACTGCCGTCATTATTCTGTGACGTACCACCCGAAATTCTTCCGAAATACGGTATTCTTGCATAAAGCGACCCCGTCTGATTAGACAGTGAGTTTGCCGCCTGTTCATTTCTGCCGACTGCACGTGATTTTGCAAGTTCGGTTTTGGTTGTGTTAGGTATGCGTTTTACATACGCACCAAATGCTTCGGGATTGAAGCTTTTTGAATCAAATTTTGTATTTGGCATTGTTTATCACCTTTCCTTAATCAATTTTTACATTCGGGTTTTCAGCCATATATGCGGCAAGCTCGCTGTATGTCATTTTCGACAAATCAACTTCACCCGAGCTGTTATCGCCGCTTTGCCCCGGCTGTGTTCCCCTAAACTTTGGTTTTGCTGTTTTGGTATCAAACAAAAACTTTGTATCGTCCGCTTTTACGAGTGCGTCTATCTGCTCCGACAGCCCTTTTACAGTTCCGTCCTCTGCCAATTCTGCTTTGTCAAGGTCTTTCAATAAAGCCTTTGCCGCAGTAATATTTTTTGCTTTTGCCGCAGTCAATGCAGAATTTACAACGGCGTCAACCTTTAATTGTTTGATTTCAGCAGCGTGTGTTTCGTCTTTGGCTTTGTTTTCTTCTTGAAGTGTTTCTATTTGTTTCTTCAAATCGGCAACATCGCCTGTGGATTTTTTCAAAGTTTCAAGCTGACTGTCACGTTCTCCAAGCTGATTTTTCAAGGCTGTGATTTCGGTTTCTGCTGTTTTTAGCTTTTCGGATATATCCTCCGCTTCGCTTTTTGCTTTACCTATGTCCTGGCTGTTTTCGTCAAGAATTTTGTCTACCTGTTCCTTTGTCAATCCCATGTCCTCTAATAACTTACGTTTCATAATTCCATCTTCCTTTCAGTTTGTTATCGGTGTACCTTTCACCATCAGATTTTGAAATGCGTGGCTTTTCTCGACTTCCACAAGGTCAATTCCATACCGTGTGCTACGGCGATTTACATCTGACACCCAATATCTCACCTCCTAAAAAATTGTACGAAAAAAGCACACCGTTATGATGTGCTTTAATGTCATTTATTTAATTCCATTTTCCTTTACCGTATATCTCATCAAACTTACGGCACTGTTCCAAATAGTGTTTATAACTGTCTTGTGCTTCTTGTGGAGCGTCGGATTTTAAAACCGGTACATGGTTTTGCAATTCCCACCAATCCGAATCTGACATCCAATAAAAATCTAACTTTTTCATAGATAGTCCTCCTTTAAAATCTTAACAAATTCAGCTGCGAATGCGTTTGAATCAGTATAGTATTTAGCTATAACCTCAGAGGTTACTTCTTTATAGTAACTCTGCTTAAATCTTTTCATTCTAAAAGAATCATCAATATAAATTGCATACCCCGAAACTTCCGCACTTAAATATTTAATTACGGTATCAATATCTGCCTCGCCAAACAAATTCTGATAAGCTTTCATCGCAATTTCAATACCTTTATTACCAATCTCAGTTGCAATAACATGACCGTATTCATGTATCACGATTCCAATAATATCTTTTGAGGCTAATACATTGTCGGCATTAAGTTCATTATTAGTAAATGCTTTATCCCTCAATGCCTGCATGCTTATAGTAATGGTTTTATTTAACGTCACTCCGAAATCCATGCCTTCAAGTTTTTTTACTGTAAGTACTACATTCGGTTTCTTTAAAGGCAAATCCTTCATAACCATATCCAAGGCATTTATTTGCCCTATCAATAGATTTATATCACCGTCAAAATTCTTAGGCAAATCAAGTTTAATGCCTTTATCTGTTGCATAATTTCTCGCCTTAGCCAAATCCTCAACCGAATTAAAAATAGGTTCAGTACCTTTCCAAAAATCGTCATCATCTGATTTAGCCATATGCCGGAATTTATCCCTATCTACCTCTATTATATCACTATTCCCGTCATTTGCAACATATTTTTCTTTCCACCGGGCATAATTCATGTCACCCGGCACATAGTATGTTTTTCCGTCGGCATTTCTTGCAGCTCTTTCGGTATAGTTATCGTCAAAATACGGCACTGTACAGCCTCTGCACCATGGGTGGTACGGCGGTGCGGTTGTTCCTGACACAAACTCTTTCATGTCAAACACTTTACCGTCCATTTCCGTGCAAATTGAACACGTTTCGTTATCGAGTGTTTCCACCACTTCAAATTTTTCGACGTCTAAGTTTTTGAAACAATCCTTTTGTGCTTCCGAACTGAAATATGCCGACTCGGTCATAATCAGCCGCCCCACCTGTGCCCCCGATGTACTAAACTTCTTTGCTATCGCTTTTATCGATTTATCCGGTGAACGCCCAAGCAATATGTCCTGTGTCAGCTGTTTGTGCATCTCCGACACAAGCCCCGCACGGTTTGTCCATATTCTTCCGCTGAAAGTCTTGCCGTCGGTTGCCCATGGTCTGTTTAATATTTTTGCAAGTCTGCTTTCGTCCAATGCCGCTATGTCCCATCCTATTTTCAAACCGTGGTGTATTTCATATGCACTGTGATAATAGCTTTCAAGATATGTATTTTTAAGCATTGCCGTTACTGCCGTCATCTGTTTGCCGAATAATCTGTCACACGTCATTTGCGTCTGTAATTTCAATGCTTCAAGTTTTGATATATGGAATTTCGCCGACGCATTTTCCAATTCCTTTGACCAATCCGCCGTTATTCCGTTCTCGCTGCCGTGTTTGATGTACTCTTGTATATCCCATTTCAATTCTTTCAAATCAGCCTCCGACAGCCATCTTCTGGCTTCGGATATTGATATTTCATTATTTTTTGCAAACCTCGCATACCAAACTAAAATCTGTTTTTCTATCTCTGACACTGCCGTTTTATACTGTTCGTCTACAAAACTTTTTGTCTGCGATGCCGAAAAATTTGTTTTGTTTTCAAGCTGTAAAAAGCGTTTTTTCCAATACTCTTGATTTCTCATTCTTCATCACCCGTATCGCCGGTTTGATTTTTCGGCCCGAATGATTTCTCGTATTGGTCTATTGCGTTTTCCTGTTCTTGCTTTTTACGGGCGATTTCCGCCTGTACATCATCAACCCACGGATGATTTGCAATTCTTGTTTCCTCTGACAAATCAACTGATTTTGAAACATTCTCTATCGCTTCACTCTCGTTTATCAATATATCACGGTTAAAAATAACCTCTACTTCTTCGTTTTCAAAATCACCCAAACCGCTGTTGGCAAGGTGGCAGTTCACGAACCACAATAATTCCTCGAAAGCCGCTTGATACTCTGTTTCCATATCGTTTGCGTCAAGGTCAATATCAGAATACATCGACTGTATATTCATTTGATTTGGATTTCCCACAAGCCTGTCATCTTTCGCATCATATCCCATCGCATTCTCAATAATAGCCTTTTTAAACAGACTGATTATCGTCTTGTAATTTTCTGAATTCACTTCTACCTGTAATGTCTTTAAATCACCCGCCGCACCGTCAACCGTTTTCACTTTAACCGCACCATATGTAGCAAGATTTCGCCTAAACTCGCCGAGATTTTCACCGTCATAGTTTACAAGAACGATGATAGTATTTCGTGTGTCCTCTTCCATGTTGTCCTGAAAATTGGATTCTATGAGATTAAGCCCGTCTTGCAGTGACTTAACACTTTTTATAAGCGGTATTTCTTCTGCGTTATATTTAAACGGTACAAGCGGTATTCTGGTCCAGTTAAAATACTGCTCGGTATTGTTTTCACCGGACAGGGTTATGTAGTTTTTCTCGAACGGCTCTTCCGGATACAGTTTGCCGCTGTCCGACAGCGTATAATACTTGACGCCTGTTTCACCGTACACCTCTACTTTCTGCACAATCTTTTCATTTCCGTTTCGGTCATACTCCGAAACCTCGTAAATTCTGATTGCACCTTCAAGTATGGTGTGGTCGGTATCTTTCCAAAAAGGTATCACCTCATACGGGCTGATTCTCGAAAAATTCAAACCGCCGTTATCGTCATAATAAACATAAACCCAGCCTATACCGCCGTTTATCGAATCTTTCCCGACGTTTTTTATCAGCCGCATAAAACGCTTGTTAAATATACTTTTCAAACATTTTCCGTATTCGGCGTTTTCCGTTCTGAACACAATCGGCTGCCCCAGTAAGTAATTCGTTTTTTGATTGACCATCTTTTTATATTGATTGTCAACAATCCTATTATTCGGCAAATTATCAACTACGGTTAGTTCGCCGTCACTTCCGATAGCGGTTCTTTTTTTATCTAAAATATCATGTCTGCCCCTGTAATACTTTTCACCGTCAAACATCTCTTTTCTTTTTTGGCTCAACTTAAATTGCTGTATTTCAATTTCAATAATGCGTTCACTGCTTATTGCAAGTTTTGCATTTTCTGATACTATGCGATTTAATCTCGCCGTTTCCGAATTAAAATAATTTAGCATACTTTTTACCCCTTTTATTCAAAACTGAACGTTTCCCCTTTTATAAAATCTTGCAGTGCATATCGCATAGCGTCCATCAAATGGTTAAAATCATCGACAGGTTTGTTTACCTTGTTCCCAAATTTGTCGGTGTCCCATGTGTAGTTTGATATTTCTGTTTTAAAATTTACACAGCTTGGGTGAATGATAATCTTAAAATCCTGAATGTACTGTATTCCGTTATTCACACTGTCTTTTCCTTTGCGTGAACCTCTGATGTTACGCAGCCCCAATTCCCGTAAATGGTCAATGTCTTTCGGATTTGCACAATCGGCTATAATTTTTTCTTTTGCATATCCCATGTCAAACACAGTGTTATATATTTTAGTGTTAGACATTCCGTAGCCATACATTTCATCAAAAACGTATATAGTTTTGCCGGTTAAATCGACCATACCGCAAAACAACGTTGACGGGTCATTGGTATATCCGAAATCCATGCCGAACGCTGATTTTATGCCGCTGATTCTTTTTATCTCGTCCAACTCGAAATTTTGTTCCTCCCAATTTTCAAAAACAAGTCCGTCAACGATTCCCCATTCACCAAGTCCCGCGACTTTATATCGGCGTGGGTTGTTATTTTTCATGGTTTCAAACACTTTAATATCAGCTTCGTCAAGGAATTCGTTACACAAATAATTCGTGGTTTTTGCAAGAATATCATCGTCGTGCACGTCAAAGAACCGTCTTTTCAGCCAATGGTGCTCGTTCCATGGGTTGAATGTAATTGTTATCTGTTTAAACAATCCGTCTGTAACCTGTCCTCGTATCGACTCATCAAGTACGTTAAAATCGTCCTCGTTGGTAATCTCGTAAGCTTCTTCAAGCCACATCCAGCATAATGTACCGACATCAACCGTAATTGATGTTACTTTCAAAGGGTCATCTAAACCTCTGAAATAAATTTTCTGTCCCGTCGGCTTGTAGGTCATTTCAAGCGGTGACTCTTTTATTTCCCACCATTCGTCAACACCAAGCCTGTGAATAGCCCATTTTAATTCGGTGAAACAGCTGTCTTTCAACGTTCTGAATGTTTTTCGCACTACCAAAAGATTTGCTCCCGGATACTCCATAATTCTCGTGATAAAATTCAACGCTGTGGTTTTACTTTTTTTACTCGCTCTTGACCCTTTGCACACTCTGTATCTGCCTTTAAAATTCCAAAAATCTCTGTACCCTTTTCCTACAACGTCCGGAAGATATATTCTGTTATTCTTCAAGTTCGTCACTCCCCGTAATGACTACCGGTATACTGCCGCTGACATTCACCTTATCCGTAAACATACTCAGTGTCTTTCCCAGCAACTCCGCAGCTCTTAATTTTTCTTTTTCGTCAGGTGACTTCTTAACCGTTTCAGCCTCCGAAACACCATCACCGCAGCCGACAACCACTACTATTTCCGATGAACTTTCCCCACGCATTACCGAAGTTAAATATGTCATAACTTCCGTTGCATCGGCTATTTTTTTACTGTGTATCTGTTCAAGCTGCTCACTTATGTAATTTTTTATGTCAACATTTGACAACAGCCTTTGTCCTATCTGTCTTGCTGTTTTTCGACTATATCCCGCACGGATTGCCGCCTGTGTAGCATTCAAGTCAATCAAATATTCATCTGCAAATCGCTGATGTTTCTTATTCATAACATATTCACCTCCCGGTTATGTGTCCCCTTAATTTTTCGCACGAAAAAAGCACGCTTGAATTAACGTGCTCTTTACTGTTATCATTTTGGGTATTTATGTTATTATAATAATATCACAGATACAATATGACATTCCATGACATTTTGAAAAAAAATCTATATCACAGATATTTTATCTCTTGAAGTATTCTGCCGTGTACCCTGAATATATGCCGTACATCTTTTAACCCGAAACAATCCGCTATACCTTCCCACGTCATGCCGTTTATGTAATATTGACGCATAACTGCTTTATCTCTCGGATTATCCAGCTTATCAATTACCCCCTCAATCCGCTCTTGAACGACCAATGCCTGTGACATTTTAATATGCAATGCTCTTTTGAGTTCGTCAATCTTGGCTATCACGTCCGTAAAATCGGTGTGTGAGCCACCTTTGGGCATATCGGATAAGTTTACTGCCCTCACCGATTGAATTTGATTTTCAAGTTCGTTTATCTCGTCCTTGATAGACTGTATCTCATGTCTGATACTTCTGTACTGTTTCAATTCTTCCTTTGTCACGCTATCACCTACAATTTTATATTATTTTCAGCTACTGCCGCACGAAGCAGTATCAGATAATTTATGTTGTCAATAATTTTCTCGTCCCACAATTCCTGCGGATAACTGAAACCGTCTGTGTCGCCCCTGCACATATCGTAAACAGACACCGTATGCTTTGCCATCATTCCTGCCAATGCTCCTATCGGTGTAGTTCGTTCAATTTCCGCCGCTATATTGAAATTATGCAGACGGTCGCCGATAGCATATTCTTTTGCCTTTTTGCATAATGTGTCCTGACACTTTGACAGTGTGTCAGATACGATTGAGTTAAATTGTTCTGTGTTCATTGTTAGTCCTCACTTTCATACTCACCGATAACCAAATCCGAAAATTCTTCTTCAATCAGTTCTTCCGGCTCGTCATAACCAGTATACTTATCGCATACATAATAACGTGTGGTTTCTCCGCACTTGTTATCTTCTTTCAAATCCAAATACAAATCATACAAGCCACCTGCATAATTGTCATATTCATACGATAAATCTTCATCACAGTATACACTGTCTTTGTATTTATAAATTTTCATTTTTCCTACCCCCTTTCAATTTTTATCATTTTTCGGGTACTTTACCGGCAATATCAATCCCATGACATTTGCCCCGTCTTTGTCTAAGATATACAACATCGGATTTTTACTTACCGGATAACCGATTTTGTAAACAGGCTCGTCCTTGTCAAACAGCTTTATTATCTTTTCGTCATAATATGCCACAACATCATTACCCTTGAACTCTACGTACCTTTTCTTGTTCAGGCTCACCAGTTTATCGGTCTTGTCCATACGCAGCATCGTATTTTTCAACCGCTGCAAATATAAATCCATGACCTTTCCCTCTTTAAACCCATTTGTCTTGCAAAGTTTATCCGTGTCCAGATACCATTTATCTTTCGGCACTCTGATACAATAATAATCAATCACGTACCAAATACAGTCTTCCTGTTCTTCAATTAAACACCGTGCCGCATATTGGTTATCCTTCATCTTCTCAGTCAGTTTCAGTATCTCATTTTGCACTTTAACATAATCCATTATTTTCTGACCCCTTTCACTTTATCTATTCTTGCTTTCAATGATTTTAATAAACTCTCTTGTGTACCGTCTTTGTTTTTCAGCGACTCCAACACATCGGTATCGCGGCTGTCCTCCACTACAAGCTGATGTATCACAACCGACTTTTTCTGTCCCTGCCGGTGCAGTCTTGCATTCGCCTGTTTATACAGTTCCAGTGACCAATTAAGCCCGAACCAGATTATGTTATTACCGCCGTCCTGCAAGTTCAATCCATAAGCCGTACTTGCCGGATGTGCAAGCAGTACATCAAGTTTGCCGCCGTTCCATTTGCGTTCCTGTTCCGGACCTTTGTACACATCAACACGCAGACCTGATTTACTTAACGCTTTCAGAATTCGGTCTCTGTCATGCTGAAAATTATAAAATACAAGTGCACTCTGCCCATTAAGCCCCTCGATAATTTCAAGAAACGCTTCCAGTTTACAATCATGCATCAATACAGGGTTCTTGTTCTCGTCATAAACCGCACCGTTACACAGCTGCAACAGCTTATTCGATAACACTGCCGCAGTACCGGCGTCAATCAAATCTTCGTCAATTTCAAGCAGCATTTCCCGTTCCAGTCTGTTATATGCCTCTCGTGATTTTTTATCAAGAACCACCGGAATGTCGTTGTATATGCAATCGGGCAACTCCAAGTAGTCCTCCGCTTTCATGCTCACGCACACATCCGACAACACCTTTTGTATCTCAATCTCCGCCCCGTCTTTGGGCTTGTATGTGAACACACGCTCCATGTTCCTTTGGTCGGGACTGAAATATTTCTCCCGAAATCCGCCTATTGTTTTACCCAGTCTTTCGCCTCCGTCAAGTAAAAATATCTGGGCCCATAAATCAATCAAATTATTGGGTGCAGGCGTTCCCGTAAGTTCCACCAGTCGTTTGATTTTCGTCCTAATCATTTTCAGTGACTTAAATCTTTTCGACTGATGACTTTTAAAACTGCTTGACTCATCTATGACCACCATATCGAACGGCCAATCATTGCGGTAATAATCCACAAGCCACGTCACATTTTCACGGTTTATAATATAAATATCCGCCGGTGTATTAACCGCTGTAATTCTTTTCTTCTGCGAACCCAATACGCTCGATATTCGCAAATGCGATAAATGGTCCCACTTTTCACATTCTCTGTTCCAAGTTGTCTCGGCCACACGCTTTGGTGCAATAATTAAAATCTTCGACACTTGAAACCTGTTAAACTTCAAGTCGTTTATCGCCGTCAGCGTTATAACCGTCTTACCCAATCCCATATCAAGCCACAACGCTATTTTCGGCTGTGCGATTATCCGCTTTATGCAGTACGCCTGATAATTGTGCGGTATAAGTTTCATTCGCCCCCACCGCCCAAACACAAATCTATGCTTTTACGGCTGTCAAGCACATAAACCTTTTGCCCCAAATCTTTCAGCCGTTTTATCTGCATATTCTGCAATGCCGTTGTTTTTCTTCCGGGTGCTTTCATCTCTGCGAAAAATATTTTACCGCCGGGCAGTATTACAATCCTATCCGGTACACCGTTGTTGCCGGGCGACACGAACTTATACGCTCGTCCGCCCAATTCTTTGACACGCCTTACAAGATACTGCTCTATGTTTTTTTCTCTTTCGACCATCATATCAACTCCTTGAATTTTATCGACCGTAACATCGTAACAAGTTTTTCTATTATATATACGCGTATAGGCGTCACAGGCGACGCAGGCGATACGCGTGTGTGCCTAATTTACCTATTTTAATAAATATATTAGAATAAATGTTGCAATGTTGCATTAGCTGTCAAACCCTTATGAACACTGGCTTTAAGGTGCAACATTCAAATGTTGCAAAATGTTGCAATGTTGCATTTACATTTTTTTACTTGTTGCACTTTTCTTATCAATGTTGCACCTTTAAAAACCCTCTTTGTGTTCCGCAATAGCCAAATCTTATCGGCTTTTTATACCTCTCCCAACCGCCTATCAGTTCTATCGTAGCGTTAATTTCTGCTGCGTCCGAATACCTCATGCCTTTAAAATCTCCGCCGAACACTTCACACCATATCTCCAATGCACATATCCTGTCACGCTCGACTAAATCCTTATCTTCGACATTTGCCATACCTCCGCTGTTGTAAATCTGCCGTTTGTTTAAATCCCATTTTGACCATTCACGCGGTACTTTTTTCTCTATGTACTCTCTGATAAGTCCCTCACGCACTGACATTTCCCTGTGCATTTCCTGTTCGGATTTCGCCCATTCTTCAAGTTCTGCCGTTAAACACAGTTGCTCGCCCATTTGATAACGGAATTTAGCCTCCGCCCAAATCATGTCTACTTCATCGTCCAAATCCCTGAACACACTTTTTGTCGGTGCCATTATTCCGGTATCCAGCGGCCAAAAGCGTCTGTTACCTGTCTTATCTCTCAGATACTCACGGTTATTGCTTGTACCGAAGAACACGCAGCGTCTCGGGCAATCCTGTACATGACGACCATATGCCGCCCTGAAACGGTCTACTGTCTGCGACAAAACCTGTTTAACTCTATTTACATCAACCTTATTTAACGCTTCGAGTTCTCCTATTTCCACTATCCAAACACCCTGTATCAGCTCGCATACTTCTTTGCCCTCAAACGTCTTAATGCCGTCGGTAAACCATTTTGAGTGTCCCATTTTACGAAGTATTGTGCTTTTGCCTATTCCCTGAGGTCCCGACAAAATTGTCATTATATCGAACTTAATACCGGGCTTGTATGTTCTGGCGACCGCTGCGGTAAATGCCTTGCGTGTCACGGCCCGTGTGTACTCGTTATCGTCCGCACCCAAATAATCTATGAACAAACTGTCAAGACGGGGTACGCTGTCCCATACAAGCCCATCGAGGTATTGTTTGATTTCATCAAATGAATGTTTGCGGCCGTGTATTGATATTGCGTCCGATATTTTTTCCTTACCCGTTATCTGATAATAGTTTTCAAAATACCACCTCACACCGGCATCGTCATTATCGTCCCAAAATCTTCTGCCCGTTCTCACTCTGTCCCATGGCAGAGTATCAAGCACCGCACCTTTATGTGCGAAATCATCGGTAGCTATTCTGTTTCTCAATAACGGGTCGTTATCGAGAATAATCAGCATATTATCGGTAGTTTTAAGTATAGCGTTTGTGGTTTCGCTGCGTTTTAGCTTATCCTGCCAGTTAATATCGTCTTCACTATGCACACCGTCAAAATCCGATTGAGCCTGCTGCAAGCGTTCCCTGTTCATAAGAACCCTCACACCCTCATCGGCAACGGCAAACTTGCACATCTCGTTAAACGAAGGCAGTTTATTCGCCGGTGTATCGGGTTTTGCGTCATTGTCAAGGTCTGCGAACATATGCAGACGTACAAGGTCAAAAGCGTTGCACAATCTGCCGCCTGCCGGGTCGGTAGCATGGTGGCTGTATAAGAACTTGCCGTCCTCATACACCACCGCACCGCCGCTTGTGCTGCCTCCCGTAAAGGTGTACCGGTTATCAGCATTATCGCACGGCTCATATGTATTCTTTATGAACTTATCCATTACCTGATACACGTTATATACGCGGCAAAACGCACCTACGACACCGGGTTTTGTTGTGGGGTCTGCCTGTTTGCCTGCCATTCTAAGCTGTTCTTTTTCTGTCCCCGGTACCTGCGGCCAGCTCGTCATATCATGCCAGTCTGCATATTCGTTCAGTAGTCCGTCAGCATCCAAAAGCGGTTTATCTTCATATTTATATATGTACTCGCTGTCACTGCACACAGACGGGTAATACATTAATCTCGATACCTCGAACGTTGAACGGTCGAAGAACGTCATCTCCGGCTGTATGTAAAATGCTGTTTTTCTTGCAATCGGCTCAAATTCTTCCGCCGTAACCGTTCTGCTGATAGGAAATATTACACGCAGACGCGGTGCACTCGGCTGATGTTTTCGTGTTGAATACACACAATATCCGCAGCCTAACGAATTTAAACGTTTCAATATGCCGTCGGTACCGCCGGGAGGGATATTGTCCAAATCCAGAACTATAATATCTCTGCCTTTCATATTACAGGCTTTTCGCTTATTGCCTGCCAATTCACCGCCGATAAAACCGCCGACATCTTTCAAATCGTCCTGCCTGCCCTTTGTCATTTTCATATACTCGGCTACCGTTTCGGTACTTCTGACCGGTATACCGAAACGGGCATACAGCTCTGACAACATCAGCTTTTCAGGTTTCCACGATGTTGTTTTTCGGCTGCTGCCCGTACTTATTACAATTTGTCTGTCGTACTGCAATCCCGTCACTCCTTTTTAAAATATTCACTGACATATCCGTCAGCGTTAAGCGGCAATCCTTCCGCCCATGAGATAGGCTGACTCATGATTTTACAGACTTCGTCCAAGTCGGCCTTATCCTTATCAACTTCGGCGACAATCTCGTCATGAATATGAAATGCAATCGGATAACCGGCACGTTCCAGCCTCTCTATATTTTCCGCCAAACAATCCCTTGCAATGGCCTGTATTATGTTTTCCACCAACTTACCGCCGTATGTATCTACCGTCTGCCATTTTTTCGACTGCTGATTCATACCGAAATAGTGTATGCTCTCGCCGCCCCACCTGTTTTCACCCAAGTGTGGGTGTGCATAATATAGTTTTCGCTTTGACGGCAATTCCACCGTAAGGAAATCAAGTCCATTCTGCATATCCGCCTCACGTGCGAATATGATACCGTTTGCCACGCTCGGTCTTCCTGTGCGTATAGCTTGTTTTGCCGCATTCTCGACCTTTTTCCATAAATCGCATATTCGCTTGTTGCTGCCACGCCATCTCTGTACGATGTCCGGCAGTTCTTCCTCGGTAAGCCCCATTGACAGCGCTCCCATATTTATTAATGCGTTTGGCCCACCGCCGTATCCCAATGCAAGCTCTGCGACTTTGCCCTTTTGTCTGAGTGCATATTCGGGATTTCCTTTTTTAATACGTTCTATCGGCACACCAAACATCTGACTCGCCGATGCCTCGTATATTTTGCCGTGCGTCTTGAACACATCAATCCGCCATTGCTCCTGTGCAAGCCATGCAATAACACGTGCCTCGATAGCCGAAAAATCGGCGTCAACATACAGTTTGCCGTCACCTGCTACGATAGCGGTACGTATAAGCTGTGACAGTGTGTCGGACACTTTACCGAACACCATTTTTATGAGGTCGGCTCTGCCCTTTTTCGTCAAATCACGTGCCAGCGGCAGTAAATCCGTTATATATGTACGCGGTAAATTCTGCGGCTGGATAAATCGTCCGCCCCAACGCCCCGTACGGTTAGCACCGTAAAATTGCAAAAGTCCTCTTGCACGTCCGTCATCGCACATACATTCAATCATAGTCGTGTATTTTTTAATACTTGATTTTGACAGTACCTGTCTTATCTTCAATACCTTTTTCACGTGTTCGGGAATATCCCCCGCAAGTAAATCTTCCACCGCTTTTTTGGTCAGTGCATCGCTGTGAATACCTTGGCTTTCAAGCCATGACAAAAGCTGTTTATTACTGTTCGGATTTTCAAGGTGTGTTATTGCGGCCGCCTGTGCTTTCAGTTCCTGTTCTTCCTGTGCACGGCAAATCAACGCACCGTTTATCAATTCGGTATCGAGCGCCACACCCCGCAAATTTATTGTCTGGTCCGTAACCCACTGCGACTGTACAAAATTCGGTACGGGAAATGCGGATAATCTCCGTTCTATCTCCATTTCGGTCACTACGTCCTGCCGGTTGTATTCCTTAAACAGTTCCCACTTTTCGGGTTCGTGTGCCGGCAGATTGCGTGTTCTTCCTCCGTTCCGCTGTGTAGGGGCGCAAGGTGAACAAAACAATTTAATCAGCGCATTGCCGACAGCCATTTTCTGCTTATCGTCGGGCAGTCCCAATGCTTTGCCCGCAGCAGACAATCCCGCCGTATAACCGCAGTACAAACCGTGTACCATAGTGCAGTGCCATTGTTTCAGCCACTGTATTTTTGCCGAAGTATCGCCACCCAAATAAAATTTACTCAGTGCGTACCACTCAAACGCGGCATTATATGCGTGCTTTATAACTCTTTCATCAAACAGTGCCGCTTTTATTTCAGACGGAATTTGTTCGCCTTTTGTAAAATCGATGACCTGCACAGGCTGTCCGTCTGCCGAATAAGCGAAAAGCAATATTTCAAAATCGGAACTCTGCACATATTTATACATTCCGCTTGCCTTTATATCTATACTGCTGTAAGTTTCAATGTCGACACTTAAATGCTGCATTCTTGTTACTCCTTATCTTATTTAATGCCGTCAGCCGTTTATTAACGTTGCCCGCCGTATACCGCGTGGAGGTGGCATTTTATACAGCAGCGGTGCACACGCACCGCAATAATTACATTCCGTAAACCGAACCGACCGGCTGTCCCGTTATAGGGTCTATCTGCGGTACGGGTTGCTGTGTCATTGGCTGCTGATACTGTGGGTACACCGGCTGTGCCATTGGCTGCTGTACTGTTTGTGTGGCAACATCGCCAAAATCAGTAGCTGCGTTTGTGTGACCGCCGAGAGGTTCTCCGTCATCGATTTTCAGAACGTTGCCCAAACCGCAGCCGATACCCTTTTTACCGTTTGCGTTATACGCAAAGAAATTCACGGTTACTCTTGCAAACATTCCGCTGTATACGTCTGTCGGTGCAAGCGGTACATTAATATTTGATACGTGTACTACTTCGGGTTTTGTCTTTGAACTCGCTGTGATAACCCAATGTCCTTTACATTCTTCACCGAAAGCCTCGCCCGATGGTCTTACTCCGTCACCGTCATACAACGGTATCGCCAATACGGGCGGTCTTACTCCGTTCCATTTATCCCTTGTACCGTTCTGTGCGGCCGACTCAATAGCGGCATCAAAATCGGCTTTTGTTGCTACGTCCGATTTCGGTATCAGCAGCGTTACGCCGTATTTTGCCTCACCTCCGTTGTTACTGTACGGCTCGTTCAGATGTGCGTATGACAGTCTTACCACACCCGTTAAACATTTTGTTGCTATTCCTTGATACATATTAATTTCCTCCGTTTTCTTTTATTACATCCGTAAAATCATTTACGGCGTCTTGCTGTTTGTATTCCTCTCTTTTATCGTCCGCCTCTGCTAATGTAGGTTTGCCTTTCGGCTTTACGATATAGTCTGCCATCAGTTTTGCAAAATCACTCTTGCCTACCGTTTTTTCCATTGCCGTAAGCGACAGCGGCTTGCGTTCGTAAAGTAAATCTTTTTCAAAACCGTTTTTGACCAAATGGTCTATTGCTTTGTCGGTATCGGTGAACGTTCTGTTACTGCGTCCCTCTACCGCTTTCCAACCGGGGATTTCTTTCCCGGCAAGGATTGCCGCAAGTGCGTATTCCTCTAATTTTGATACCCACTTTTTCAGTCCCTGTGCTTTTTTCAGGATTTGCCCGACTTCTTTATCCGACAACAGCGGTGGCAGTGCTTCCCCGAAATCGTCCAGGGCAGTATATTCTTTTGTTTGTTTTCGACATAACGGGCGTGCCCTGCAAAATCCCTTGTCACACCAATATCCCGGTTTACACTCGGTATCACCATCTAATATTTTCTGACAAGCGGGTTTCACAACTTCATCGCCCCATTTTTCCAAATCCTCACGTGATATTGCAAACTCACTTATGCTATCCAATCTCGGCTGTATTATTGCGATAACAACTGTCTTTATAGGAAATAACATTGAATATGCGTTTATAGCTCCCAGTGCATAAAGCATACCCTGTGAATTGAACTCTGCCGATACAGGTACGCCCTTCCCGTATTTAAAATCTATTACGCATAAGGTGTCATTGCAAATCAGTATGCAGTCGCTTGTCCCAAATCCGCCCGGTGCATAATTGTCGTACATCACCCGTTTTTCCACCGCCACAAACGGCGTCTTGTCGAAACTCAATGCCTTTTCTTCTATGTACTCAACGTATACATCTGTATAGCCTTGCATTTCTTCTTGGTATACGGGGTCTTTTTTCAGTTTGTTCATTCGGGTGTTGAATGTTCTTTGCGGCATCGGCTCGATAAACTTTTTGCGGAGCTTTAACTCCGCTATCGAATGTGCCAATATTCCCTCTTTCGTGCTGTCCGTTTCTTTGTTCGGGAATTGCTTTTCCAATGTCACCGAACCGGGGCAGTTTAGGAACTTGACCGAACTTGATGCACTGAAATTTTCAGCGTGTATATCAGGCATTATATTCTCACTCCCAACATTCTTAAATCTGTCACAAATTCGCCGATACGCTCTTTCGGTATATCCGTCAGTGCGGCGGCCCCGAATTTGTGAATAAGCTCGATAATCTTATTGCGGTTATCATCTGATGTTTCGGCAAACACTGCGGCAGACTGTGCGACAGCCGCTATATCGTATGCACTTTGTGCTGTCGGCATTGTCGGCTGCGGCATTGGTGCTTGTGTAGGCTGCTGTGGAATCTGTGTCGGCGGTATAGGCGGATTATATTGCGGCTGCGGTACAGGCTGCTGCACAATCGGTGCTTGCGGTGCGGCGGTCGGCATAGCTTGCGGAATTGTCGGCTGTACTGCCGGTGTCGGTGGCGCAATAGGCTGCGGTGCGGTCTGTACCGGTTCAGCAGCTTGTCCTCTCAAAAGTTCGATGATTGCGGTGTTTTCTGTCAGTTCCTTTGGGGTTAAATTGATTGTTATTTGCATTTTTCATGCTTCCTTTCTTTATTGATTTATATTGAGCACTGCATACAGGGCATAGATACTGCCCTTTGCGTGCTGATATACTTACATTCCATGTGCGTCCGCAGCTTGTGCAGACCTCATATCTCGTGTTTTCCATTATGTATACAATCCTTATTCGGGCAGTTGCAGTCGCATATACCGTCTTGCCAACAGCTGTATTCTGTCTGCGGTTCTGCCTTTTCTTCGTTTTTCATAGTTCAAGCACCAGCTTTCCGTACTTATTCATTCTGTAAATGTAGTCTGTGTCCAACTTGTCAGATGTGAATCTGTCCAATATGTCACGGGTTTTAAGCTGTCTTTTAAAAAGACTGTTCTTATCCCTGCAAATCGCTATAATGTCATTAGGGTTGTCCTTTTTTACAAGTAACGCCCATTTTTTCATGCTATATTGCCTCCTTTAATAAGAAAATACTTGATTTTTTCTTAAATTCAGAGTAAAATGTAGATGTATATATCCACAAGTTACTACTTGTTTAGTCCGCATTGGTTGCCGCCTTTGCGGACTTTTTATATTTGAGTGCAAGCTCGCATATATCCTCGGCTATCCCGGTTATCTTCCGCACGTCCTCTTCGGTGCAGTCATTCCCCGAAACATTTCTGCCGCAAATATCAAAATATATGTCAAGTGCCATCCAAAAGCAATTCATATCTATGCTAGTCTCTTTTTGTACTGTCATTGACCTAATATCATTTTTCATGTTCTCATATCTGTGCACACTTTCATAATTCAATTCTGCACCGCAATTAGAACAATACTTGCCCTTTTGTACTTTTTCTCCGCATTTTTTACACTTAATCATCTGTCAATACCTCCAAACTCATACCCGGATATACGGTTGTATCAATACTGTTGTGCTCGTTGACATCGTATATCCAATCACGAATATCCATTTTATCGGGGCACTTTTCAAGCCCGATTTTCCACAAACTGTCGCCCCGTGTGACGATAACTTCCTCATAATGCAATGATTTTCGATAGTTCCGCTTTTGCATTTGCGGAATGATGAACATTGCAATCAGCAGAATAATTATCGCCGCTATGCTTAGTAAGTTTTTTCTTTTGCTTTGCATTGTGCCTTTTCCCGCTCCCTTCTTTCTCGTGTCTGTTTTTCCAACAGTTCATAATAACGCTTTGGATTTGTCGAACGTACCATTTCGGTATATTGTCTGCAAATCTCCCACAATTTTCTGTCCCTTTCTTCCTCTGTCATTTCCGGATGAATGTTTTCCACCTTATAATTAACTTTCGGCAATGGCTTTCTTCCCATAATTAACACCTCCGTTTTAGTTTATTATTGTTGAATTTTGTCCTATGACTCAAAACATCAAGCTGATTGCTCTTGTTCAATAATTGGCAATATTCCATGGTTCTTTAACAATCCATAAATAAACAATCTGCCTTTTTGTGTCCAATAGGTATGTACTTTCGAGTGCTGCTGACCGTCTGTGCCGTTTACGGTATGTGTTTTTGTGCTTGTGTAGCCTTGTTCGGCATACTTTTTATACAAAAACCACAAATCGCCTTGCTTGAATTGTATTTTCTGTTCTTTAAGAAAATTGTTAAGCCACTTTGCGGATTTTCCAAAATCCTTTGCAATCTCGGTAACTGACAACAGGTCTTTGCAATTCAGAACCAAATCATAATACGTCGCTTTCGGCTGCAATTCCATGATTTGCTGTTCTTGTACCGCTTTTATTTCTGTCAGCGACTGCACCTTTTCACGCTCTTTCTTTAATTCCGTAAGTGCCGCAATCATCATATCGGGATTGTTTAGAACTTCGTCTACCACATAAACACCGTGCTTGCGTATAGTCGGCAGAACTTCGCTTGTTACCCAATCAGTAAATCTTTCGGCAGATGGTTTTCTGCTTTGAAAAATTGTCTTATAAAGATTTGCTTCATTGATGAATGTTGCAGTCTGCTTTCTTCCTAGTGTATCGATGACCTCATTAGTAATGACCCCATCATCTTTAAGCCTTGTTTTAAGCTGACTTACATTATTTAATTCAAGTGCCTTACATACATCAGCCAAACAAAACATAGGCTCATTATCTACGGTCACCGTTCTTACCTGTCCGAATTCCTCATTATTAAAAATTTTCATCTCGTGCATATTATTAATCCTCTTTCCTTTCAAGTTCTCTCTCAATAAGCGTATTCATTTTTTTTGCGTGGTCATCCATTAGATTGGCTAACACTCCTATTCCCTCCGCATAATCTTTTTTAATATCATTTGGCGAATAAATTATTGCGTCGCTTACTATTCTACATAAGCTTGCGAGCCCTGCACATTCTAGTTCCATATCCTCAATATCAAACACATCGAATGTTTTAGTTGTCTTTTCTTCTTCCATGTTCTCACCTCTCTTTTCGGTATCTTAAAAAGTTACTAGCGAGTAAAAAAAATACTTATTGGGTCAGCGATATCTAATTTATCAATCAGTATTGCTATTTCATCGCTCCCTAAAACCCCTTTTTTCAATTTCAATGAGAGTGTTTTTTGGGTTATACCTAACATGCTTGCAACATCATATTGTTTGAAACCTTTTTTTACCCATTCGGCTTTTAATGCGTTTATGTTTATCATTGTTTCACCTCCGTATCTTTTTAAGTTACTATTATTTTAGCACGTCAATGGTAACGTGTCAAGTTATTTTTGAAAATCTTTTTTACTTTTTCAACTTGACACGTTACATAATATAATCTATAATATATTTGTAATTATCAACATAAAAAAGGGGGTAAATAGTATGAGTACAGGTGATAGAATCAGAATGTTACGAACCCAGCTAGGTTTAAGTCAAACAGAACTTGCCTTAGAGATTAACGTCAGTAAACAAAATTTGTATAAATACGAAAAAGGTATAATTACCAACATACCTTCTGACAAGATAGAATGCTTGGCAACCGCTCTACAAACTACACCCGCTTATTTAATGGGTTGGACAGATGACCCGATTGACTACGATAACATGGATTATTCAGTTTCCAATGATATTGCAGATATGCTAGATAACGACCCTAAAAAAATAGCCGCATTCAGAGAGGCGTTAGACCATGACCAAGCTTTACCCTATGATTATGAAACTGACCACGGCCAATCATTTTTAGCCGATAAAGACAAAAAAAGCAAGTCCGCCGATGACAAACTTGCCGAGAATGTTGTTATATATAGCCGCAACGGCGAAACAATAAGAAAAACACTTACAAAAGAAGAGATGAAAATAGTATCGACTATGCTCGACTCATTAAAAGGTACTCAATATAATGATGACTTATAAGCCTGTATAAACGGATATTTTGAGCAAAAATAAAAGACGGCAAGTACTGCGAATACTTACCGCCCCATTACAGAGCTATCCTGAACGCTAAATAGCTCAAAATTATTATACAATATTAGATTTTAAATGTCAATATTATTCTTTTAAAAATTTATTGCGAGTATTTTCAGCAAGATTAAGGACGGTGATATGGTGGAAACAGAAAATTTTCCTTATACAATAAAAGACTTGCAAAAGATATGTCACACAAATAAAATTCTTTGGAAAAATCATGCTACAACACGAATGTTGCAACGTGGTATAAAACGTTCGGAAATTATCGAAACTATACTAAATGGAGAAATCATCGAAGAATATATGTATGACAAACCATTCCCAAGTTGTTTGGTATTTGGGTATACTGTAAACAGCAGACCTATTCATGTAGTATGCAGTATCGATAATGAATATCTATATATAATTACTGCGTATATACCTGATACAATTAAATGGGAAAAAGACTTAAAAACTCGAAAGGAGCTATAACATGAAATGTATCGAATGTGGTCACGATTTAAAAGAAAGCAGAAAAACATATGTAGCTAATCTTGATAACTGCGTCATCATCATCAAAAATGTACCTGCAAAAGTATGCGAGTTCTGTAATGAAATTTATTATACCGATGACATTTTCGCCAAAATTGAAGATATTGTCGAACAACTGCAACACATGGTGAACGATGTTGTTGTAATCGATTATTCCAAACCGGCTGCGTAAATGGTGACTAAATATGAAATGTGTAATGTGCAAGGGCACTTTGGAAGATAAAAATACTAATTTCATTGCTGATTTTGATGATTGCATTATCATTATAAAAAATGTGCCGTCACAAGTTTGTACGCAATGCGGTGAGGTATCATACAGTTATGAAATTTCAAAACAACTTGAAAACATTGTGCAAAATGTCCGCTCTGTTGTTTCGGATATTGCTGTTGTTAATTTCAAAGATAAAATCGCATAAAAAGACGGCAAGTACCGCATATACTTACCGTCAATAAGGTTATCCCAAAAGTGACAAAATAACCCTAAAAATATTATACAATATACGACATTTAATGTCAATATTATTTTTTGGGGGAATTAATATGTCTACTAAGTTTAATAAAACTATAAGTTTTTATAATATATCATTATCCTATAATCCTTTAAATGTCCAAAGTGCTACGAGTGATAACGGATATGTTAAATCTATTTTTGATACTATTTTTCCCGAAGGTGTATACCTTTATAAAATTAACGATGAATACCTTATGGATGTATTGGAATATACAGATGAATATATCTATGCTATGATATGTAAAAATGATACACCGACAATTCCGATGTCGCACATTCGTGAACCGGATAACTCAACACATCCATTTAAATTAAATAACGGACAACAGCTTGAAAAATATACATACATTTATATTGATATAAAAAATTTAAAAATTAGTTATTTGGTTAGCCAATCTATCAGAGAACCAAATAGATTACTAATAGAAATGACAAATCGAATTTCTGATAATTGTATTGAGATTACGCCAATTATAATTGAAAATCCATCAGAATATTTTAAAAATAATTACATAGAAAAAGCTACATTTTCAGAAATTGAGCCAGCCGGGGCTAAAAAATTAATGTCAAAAATGTATAATAGTGATATTGGTATAAAAAAAGTACATTTAAATATTGATTTTAATGAATCCGACAGCAGTAAAGTCTGGACTTTCGTAAAAAAATTAGTGCATTCAAACTCTCACAAAACTATAAATTTAATAACAAAAAATAAAGAAAACAACTTAATTTCTGTTATTGACGCTATAACGAATTGCATCAAATTAAAATCGGAAATAGAACTAACCGACAATCAAACAGATAATCAACACATAATAAAAAACATTTTAAAAAACGAATTAGCTAAAATGATTCTTAACAAAATGATATAAATAGTATATTACTATACATAATTCTACCATTCCGATTAAAAATGTGTATATAGAATATTTAATATAAAAATTAAACATTATTAAAATTATAGTTAAAATGAACATTGTAATAGCAGAAAACAGACTTCTTATAATAATTTTATCATGACTATATGCTTTTATAAATCTCATTACTTTTGTTTCTTGTGGTATTGCAATTAATATACCTATAAAAGTAATTAAAAAACCAACCATAACACCTGATATATTTATAATATTATTAAATGTATTTTCATTAATTTTATCGAGAATTTGCCATTTTCGATTACTATAAAAACATATACTACATAAGATTATTGGGTACAATATATAACCTTTATATGCTATATTATTTATAACATCATTCTTGCTTATTTTACGCATAATATCACTCCTTCATCTTATAGTAGTATATTCATTATATTTACATTATAACATAAATAAAAACATATGTATATATTAAATTAAATATTGTACATAAAAAATATACTTTAATTAGAAAATTTTCCTCATACAATAAATCTATATTATACACAGCCACTAAAACACCAACCTAAAATACGCACAAGAAATACGCATAAAACGCTTGACATACGCATAAAATAGGAGTATAATTATAAGTGTTAGGAGGGATACTATGACGGTAAGAGAGATATTAAAGATACTGTACGCCGATGGTTGGCAACAGATACCCAATCAAACAAAAGGCTCACATATCCAACTGAAACACGATACCAAAAAAGGCAAAGTAACAGTACCAAGTCATAGCGGCGACATTCCCAAAGGAACACTAAACAGTATTTATAAGCAAGCCGGGCTTAAATAGGCTCGGCAGAAAGGCGGTAATGATATGAAAAAACTAACCTATTTAGCAGTATTTGAACCATCGGCAGACGGTTATGGCGTATATTTTCCCGATTTACCGGGCTGTATTTCATTCGGTGAAAACTTTGAAACAGCTTTAAAAAATGCCGAAGACGCATTAGGTCTGCACTTGTACGGAATGGAAAAAGACCACGAGGAAATACCTACCCCGTCACTGACACCGGTTTTAGATGAAGATACAGAAAAAGGTGCTTTAATATCTCCTGTCACAGTATTTCCCGACCTTGTAAAAAACGAACTGGATAACAAGCGTGTAAAAACCAACGTGACATTACCTGTTTGGTTAAAAGAACTGGCAGAGCAAAATTCTGTGAATTATTCAAGACTGCTTGAAAACGCTTTAACAGAATATCTTCATGTAAACAGCAGATAAAGTAACTCATTCAGATATTCAAGTGCAAATCGCATAAAAATATACCATCCGCGAAAGGAGAATTCACATGATAGCCTTATACGCACGCCAATCAATCGACAAAAAGGACAGTATCAGTATCGACACACAAATTGAATTCTGCAAGCATGAAATCGGTCCGAACGATGAATATAAAGTCTATCAGGATAAAGGTTACAGCGGTAAAAACACCGACCGCCCGTCCTTTCAGCAAATGCTTACCGATGTAAAGAGCGGCATTATCAACAAGGTTATAGTCTACCGTTTAGACCGTATCAGCCGTTCTATCACTGATTTTGCGGGCATTATGGATATTCTTTCGGAGCATGACGTAGACTTTGTGTCCTCCACCGAAAAATTCGACACGTCCGCTCCGATGGGACGTGCAATGCTTTATATCGTAATGGTGTTTGCACAGCTCGAACGTGAAACCATAGCCGAGCGTATTCGTGACAATTATTACAGCCGAGGCAAAACGGGTGTATGGCTTGGCGGACCTGCCCCATTTGGGTATGAGAATATCAAAACAACCGTTTCAGGCAAAACTATATCTACCATTCAAGAAAATCCCGAAACCATAGAAATAATAAAAAACATCTTCGACCGTTATGCGTATTCGTCAGATTCACTCGGAGCTATTGCAAAGGATTTAAAGCAAACCTACGGCGACAAATACGGTATTTGGAACAACATAAAGCTCAGCCGTCTTTTACATAACCCCGTTTACGTTAAAGCCAATGCAGATGTGTATTCGTTTTTCAAGCAGAAAAAATGTATTATGGTAAATGATATTGAAGATTACACAAATGATAAAGGCTTGATTGTATACGGCAAGCGTGACCATGCAAAAAACAAATGGAACGCACTGTCCGAACACGTTATAGCACTTTCGGTTCATACGGGCGTCATTGATTCCGATACGTTCCTGCGCTGTCAGTACAAGCTTGACCAAAACCAACAAATTAAAAATACCGGCAAAGGCAAATACACATGGCTTACGGGCTTTGTCAAATGCGGATACTGCGGATATTCCCTAAACTGCAAATACACAAGCTATAAAGGCGAGAAAAAGTATTATCTGCGGTGCAGCGGTACGCAGACAAACGAATGTACACACGGTTACTCAATCAGCATTTCCGATGTCGAAACATTTGTTGAAAATGAGATTAAATATGCGGTAACTCATTTTGACCAAAACAAGTTCCAAAACCAAAACAAATCATTGGACGCTGAAATCAACGACATAAAAATTGAACTGTACAAAATTGAAGAACAAATCGAAAATCTTATAAATAATCTTGCGACTGCAAATTCAACCGTAAGCGATTACATCAACAAAAAAATCCTCGAATTGGATTTGCAAAAAACAGAGCTGCAAAACAAACTGCAAAAAGAAACCGTATCTAAAAACAACGTCATACTTCCCGACCTTACGAATTGGGGCTCAATGTCCGTTCAAGAAAAGCACAACACCGCCGCAGTGGTAATCGATAAGATTTTTGTATATGAAGATAAAATATCTATTAAATGGCTTATATGATAAAAAGGGGCTCACATCACGCAAGCCCCCAATTCCAGTATTTAAGCCATTTTTATTTGTTCCAAGTTGTAGAATTTTTGTATCTAAACTATCAACTGACCACTGAATATATATTCTTCCGCTTTCCCTGCACGTCTTTATCAGCAAATCGTTATATTCACCGTACGGTGCTCTGAATAAAGCCGGAGCAATGCCCGTCACTTCTTTAATCTTGTCATCGCACTTCTGCATATCAGATAACATCTGTTCCTTGCTCATGCTGTTAAAATGCCCGTGCCCGTATGAATGATTTGCAATTTCATGCCCGTTATCGCTCAATTTCTTAACCGCATCGGGAAAACGTTCCAGCCAATCCCCCACCACAAAAAATGTCGCCTTGCAATCATATTTTTTCAGTGTTTCGATTATACTGTCCACATCATCTGCATTCCATGCACAATCAAACGTTATCGCAATTTTCTTCTCGTCCGTTTCAACACAATATATAGGTACTTCTTTTTGCATATTCCCCACATCTTCCACCGTATTACCCACAATGAATGCCACGCACCCCAATGCCACAAACACAACCGCCGACAATATCACATACTTCATCTTAATAACAAAAAATCTCATGTATTTCACTCCTTTCACTGTATACTTATTACCTCATACCGCCGATTATACTATATTTTCATTTTTTAAACACCAATAGCCTTTATTTTTCACGCAAAAAAGCACTCAACGTCATCTGTCCGCCGAGTGCTGTAATCTACCCTATTTTATTGTTCTTCAATATCTTTTCCCAAATATTTTGCCACTTGATATACGTCCTTGTCACCACGTCCCGACAAGCACACAATCATAATTTGGTCTTTGTTCATAGTCGGTGCAATCTTTCTTGCCAAAGCCACCGCATGGGCACTTTCAATAGCCGGAACTATACCCTCTGTTTTTGAAAGATACACAAATGCGTCAACTGCCTCTTTATCTGTTATCGGCAAATATTTTGCTCTGCCCGACTTTGCCATAGCTGCGTGTTCCGGACCGATTCCCGGATAATCCAAGCCTGCCGAAATAGAATATACCGGCATTATATTTCCACCCTTGTCCTGTAAAAACAATGACTTCATACCATGCAAAACACCCACTGTTCCGCAGGTAACCGTAGCCGCATGACGCTCTGTATCCACGCCGTCACCGGCCGCCTCAGCACCGTACAATGCCACACTTTCATCATCTATAAAATCCGCAAACATACCGATTGCATTACTTCCGCCACCAACGCAAGCCATAACCGCATCAGGCAGTCTGCCTTCCTTTTCAAGAATTTGTTTCTTCGCCTCAACACTGATTACACTCTGGAAAAACTTAACCATTGCCGGATATGGGTGCGGACCTGTTGCCGAACCCAACACATAAAATGTATCGTCAGCAGTTGCAACCCATGCACGCATAGCCTCATTACAAGCGTCTTTCAATGTACCCGTACCCGATGTAACCTTATGTACTTTTGCACCAAGCAATTCCATTCTGAACACATTAAGCGACTGACGTCTTGTGTCCTCGATACCCATATACACTTCACATTCCATACCCAAAAGAGCCGCAATCGTAGCCGACGCCACGCCATGCTGACCCGCTCCCGTTTCGGCAATAATTTTCTTTTTGCCCATACGCTTTGCAAGCAGACACTGACCGATAACATTATTCAATTTGTGTGCACCTGTGTGGTTCAAATCCTCACGTTTCAGATAAATCTTCGCACCGCCCAAATCCTTGGTCATATTTTCGGCATAATATAAAAGTGACGGTCTGCCCGTATAATTTTGATGATAAAAATTCAATTCGTCAAGAAAATCCTTGTCATTTTTGTATTTCTCAAACGCATTGTCAAGCTCGATTAATGCATTCATCAAGGTTTCTCCGACATATTGTCCGCCAAATTCATCGTAACGTCCTTTTCTCATTTCAAATTACCTAACCTTTCTTTTTATTCAGAAAGAGAAAAAGCTTTCTCCTATGTATAGAAGAAAGCAGATTTATATTACAATATTAATATCAATTTCAATAATACTTTTCTCTACTCTGCTCATCTCGTCTAAACTCAACTAATGTTATTATATATTATTCTCCTTTAAATTGCAAGTATTTTTTCTAAAATATTTATATTATTCTTACAACCGCCACGCTCATATCATCACCCGCAAGAGAATGTGACCGTGCCAGTGCCCCCTGCAATATTTTATCGGCTAAATCCTGAGAATTTACACTTCCCGACATCATCATCTTTTTTATCCATTCTCCCCTCACTAAACTCTTTCCGGCATCGCTCACCCCATCTGACATCATAACTATTAAATCCCCCGATTTCAGCGTTCTCTTTTGCATATCGGCATCTGTATCCGAAAGCATACCCGCCGGCAGCGACATAGAAAACACCGTTTCAATCTCCCCGTCAGACATTATATAGCTTTCCGGTGCTCCGGCTTTTATAAACTCGGCTATTCTTGTATTTTTATCGACCACCAATAAATCGAGCGTAGAGAATGTTTCTCTGTCGGAACGCAGTGCAAGTGATGAATTAATCATGTTTATCCCCGATATTTTGTCAAAACCGGCTTGTATAAAATCGCTCAAAAGCTCCGTTGTCAGCTTGCTTTCCTCTTTCGCCTTTGTACCACTGCCCATTCCGTCGCTTATCGCAAGTACAAATTTGTGGTCCTCGGTTGTCAAATTAATAATGCTGTCACCGTTATCGCTTTCCCCGGTACGGCTTATCTGTGCCATACCTATGTCAAGCTCTGTGCTGCATCTTGTAATCAACCGCAGATATTGACCGCTGTAATTGCTGTCCTTTATCATAGGCACACCCATAATATCGCTTACCGTATCGCATACCTCATCAACATCATAGTCCCCGAAAAGATTTAAGCTCACCGCCATATTTTTTCCGCTGTATGCCGTTATACATACATCTCTTGCGATAATTCCTACTTTGTCCAGCTCCTCGGTAATTTGTTTTTCATGCTCCGTCATAAAATCGAAGCCTTCCTCCACATCAAGTGAAAATTGCTCCATTATATTTGATATTTCCCTGTATTGCCCCGCTATCAGCTCCCTGTTTAATGCCATCTCCCCCATTTTCATTACTTTTTCACGATATATCTCATACATATGCGTGAAATTTGCAATCAATTTTTCCGCTTTTACGCAGTGGTCGGGGAAATCATCGGGAAGGTCGGACAGCTCTATACTCCCCTTTTCCTCTATAATCGCAAGCATTGACAGCATATCCTTATATGTATTGTCAAACCCTTTCTGCCAGCAATGCACCGCCATACTGCAATGCTTGCACACTCTGTCGGCGGTATTGTCAAATATTACCGAAACATCGGCGGTGTTGATATTTTTATCGGTTATACTGTTAAAGCTGTCCGCAAGATGCGAAAATGCAGCCGATGTACTTTTTAATTTGATACTCAGATATTTCTTCACACGCTCGCCTATATCGTTTGAATTGTCAGCGGTGCTTTTCGAGAAAAACGCACTGATTTTGTTGTGAATACTGTTCGGCGTTATCACAAAAATAAATCCCGCACCCACAATTTCCGCAATATTTATCGGCATATTAAGGCTTGTCCCCTCGCATAACATTATAACCGCACAAGACGCCAAAAATCCAATCATCACGCCGTATTTTCCGAACGTCTTTAACATATTCCCCACAATTCCGCACAATCCGTACACACCCATAAGCCCCGAAATATTTGCATTGTTCACTCCGCATATCATACCTGCCGCCAACGCTCCCGAACCTGCCGCCGCAAGCGAAGTATTCATTGCAAGCAGCATCACCCCATAAGCCGAAAGCAATTTTGTCACCGATATTCCGAACGGCAAAACTATTTTTGAAAATCCCATTATCATCACGGCAATGCTCATGCAGAAACATATAATTTCTTCCTGTGACAATTTGTGCCGTGACGCAGTCAAAAGCGGCTGTGAATGTTCAAATACCACATACATAAATGCCGTTATCACACTTTCGGCAAAAAGCATAATCACGTCAAATCCCGTAACATTTATAAAAGTGAGCGTTGCAATTCCGCCCAGTAATATACTGCTGCCGCACACAATCGAAGATATAATGCTGTGCTGCTTGTAATCCTCTCGTATGCGTGTATAAAGCCAAAACAACACCATTGCAAACATATATTTTATGGTCTGACCGCCCACGCCCATGCTCAAAAGTCCCGCCGCCGCACAAACCATACCCAAATAAGCCGTTTTCTTATCATACACCGACGCAAAAAATGCCATGCCGAACGGAAACATTCCCATTATATTTGCTCTTGCCGAAAACAGCATTAACAGCGACGGTGCTATATCCTGTTTTGTCGGCAGACGCAGTATTGACGGTGTTTTCTTCTCCGCATTTTCATTCACACGCTTGAAAATCTTTACTTCATTCATTTGTATATACCTCTTTCCTTTGTTGTAATTATATTTAATGCTGTTAAGGTACATTATTTTGTAAATCATATTATAGCACTTTATACCACAAAACAGTGTCACTTTGAGTTGTAGAATTTTAACATATTTCTGTCAAAACATTTAATTATATATTAATTTACACTATTTCCCAACCCGATAAATACGACTCTTTAAATAATATTAAATTTATTTGTAAATTATGGTAAATAATTTGTGTTAATATTTGAACATTAAAAATCATAACTTTTATATTTACAAAAACGATTTTATATGTTAAAATACTTGTCGAGGGGGTTTGGTGCATATTATAATAATTTTATAGCAGAAAGGATGTTTTTAAATGAAATATGTGGCAAACGAAAACAGATATAAAGAAATGAAGTATAATCGTGCGGGAAGAAGTGGATTGTTGCTTCCGGCACTTTCACTTGGACTATGGCATAATTTCGGCAGCAATGATTCGTACGATAACATGGTTAATATGGTAACCACCGCTTTTGATTTGGGTATTACGCATTTTGACCTTGCCAATAATTACGGTCCTTATCCGGGTTCTGCCGAAGAAAATTTTGGTAAGATTTTACATAATGTATTGGACGGCTACCGTGACGAGCTTATCATCTCCACAAAAGCAGGATATGGTATGTGGGACGGTCCTTACGGCGACTGGGGCAGCAAGAAATACCTTATTGCAAGTCTTGACCAAAGCTTGAAACGCTTAGGACTTGACTATGTTGATATTTTCTATCATCACCGTCCTGACCCGAATACTCCGCTTGAAGAAACCGCTCATGCACTTGATACTGTTGTTCGTCAAGGCAAGGCTTTGTATGTGGGTGTATCAAATTATAATGCAGACCAAACCAAAAAGATGGCGGATATTTTGAGAAGAATGGGTACTCCGTTTGTTATTCATCAGCCAAGATACAATATGTTTGACAGATGGATTGAAGGCGATTTGCAGAATGTGCTTGAATATGAGGGCATCGGTTCTATCGCATTTTGTCCGCTGGCACAGGGTTTGCTGACAGGCAAATATAAAAATGGTATTCCTGAGGGTTCAAGAGCTACAAAATCAAGATTTTTAACTCCTGACGGTGTTACACCGGAAAAAGTTGAAAAGGCAAATAAGCTGTCTGTAATTGCCGAAAATCGTGGTCAGAGTTTGGCTCAAATGGCACTTGCATGGAATTTGAGAGGCGGAAAATTAACAAGCGTGCTTATCGGTGCAAGCAGACCTTCTCAAATCAGTGAAAATGTATTGGCTATTAATAATCTTGATTTCACAAGTGATGAACTTCAAGCTATTGAAGATATTTTAAACGGCTAACAAATATCCGACGCAAACACACCCGACGGTGTACTTATAATGCACTCTGCCGGTGTGTTTCGTTGTGTTTAAGTATTTACGAAAGGGCTAAACAGTGTGAAAGTAAAAAAAGCATATCAGCTTGATAAAGATGACTTTGTAAAGTTTGGATTTTATGCGGTTAAGAAAGGTGTTATCGCAGAATTGATTTTAATAGCGGTAATTGCGTTTGTCGGAGCATATTTTATCGTTGACCGGCAATATTTCTTTTTTGGCGGTCTAATCAGCACTATATCCGCCGCCGCAATAATGATACCGATATTATATTATTCCGCATACAAAAGCACCGTGAAAAATTACGAGCGTTATTCCCGTGAATTTGCAATGGTCGAAACTACCGTAGATAAGCGTGGTTTTACACAGGAATCGGTAATCGGCAAAACCACCGTACCGTTTAACAAATTGTATAAGGTGTGCGAGTCAAAATATGGGATATATGTGTATGTATCATCAAGACAGGCTATAATATTGTCAAAGAAAATTTTTGATAATGATGAAGTGGAAACTATGCGTAAATTGTTCAGAAAGAACATGGAAAGCAAACGTGTACATTTATATTAAAAAGGTGCAGAACATCAATTTGCCGATGTTCTGCACTTTTTTCAATTTGTAGGAAATTGCGTAAAACGCAATGACAAAAGCTTTTTTATTATGTACTAAGCGGTGCGACTACCCTGACGCATGGCAATCGTCATATCAACATATTCGTCAATCACATCTTTTAAGCTTGCGGGCGTAACCAAATTATCGGACAGCATTTTTATAAACTTTTCCGCATCATCTCTGTCAAAGAAAATATCGTTTATCAGCTTGCTCTCCTCATTTTTTCCGCCGCCGTCATACATTGATATACGCTTTATCTGTATACCGTAGCTTTTCAGTTCGCAATACCCCTCGCCTATACTGCGTTCCACTATGTAATATTCTAAAACAGAATTATACTGATTTACTCCAATTACATTTTCCAAATTTCTTGAATACAAAGTTCTTATTTGCATTTACCTAACCTCCAATTTTTAATCTACACTTTATTATAGTTAGGTTCTGTAATAAAATCCAGTAAAACACATCGCAATATATACCAATAAAATCAGTCGGTTTTGTCGATTATCATATAAACTTTGCCATATTCGCTGAACCGTGTATATTATTATGTAGTTTATATTCGATTAATATATTAAAATCTCATTTTATCGCACATTGTTTTTTCACATAATCTGCCTGCCCATCAAATATCCCTGTAAATAAACAAGCAAAAATACAAAACTGAATATAGCTAAAATATATCTTATCAATCTATATCTTCCCGTCCATTCAGCTGTCACAATAAACATCGGCAGCAGTGCTGACATATATCTCGGTGCACTTATAAGCCAGCTCACCGAACAATTTATTATCAAATACCCCGCCATGTATAATGCATATACTCCGCTGTGCCGTCTTGCCGAATACAGCAAGGTTAATATGATATATACAAATATAAACGCTGACGGTATCCATATAGACTGACGTATCATAATATCCTCATTTGATGACATTGCTTTTCCGATAATATCCGCCAATGTATTGGCAAAATAACTTCTTTCATGGTGCCACTGGTTTTGTTGGTACTCCAAAAATTTGAACGGACTTCCCGTAAATTTGTAATTTATATACAAATATATTACCGTTCCGATAAATGTCAGTGATATCCACACCAAATTTTTTATCACCTTATCGAACAGTCTTTTTATTTTCCTGTTTTTTATCAGTTTAAATACCTTATATTGAACACACAATTCTATTACCGCCGGCACAACTATGAACACACCAATCAATCTCGACAATGCCGATAATATGCCAAGTATGCCCACCAAATACCATTTATGCCGCCGTATATAGTAAAATGACATTGCCGTTGTCAGCAGGAATGTGCTTTCCGTCATCATTCCGCCATAGAAAAATGAAAAAGGAAATATCGATAAAAAAATTATCGTCCACATTGCAATATCTCTATTATATTCATCGCCGACCAATGCGTATATGTATCCGCAGGCAATACTGTAACTCACGCTTGATACTGCCAATGCCGTAAATCTGTAATTATTAAAAATCATATTCACAGCACGCATTATCCATGAATACAGCGGAAAAAATACCACTGTCAAATGTTTGCCGTTTTCTGTATAATTATATGAATTTTCCGCTATACGAATATAATTTGATGCGTCCCATTTCTGCCACATACGCAAATATCCGTTAAAATCCGAAAAATGTCCGCACATTAAAAATCCCGCCAAAATATATATCAAAATTCTGAATGTCAATGCACAAATACATACTTTTACGCAATCTTTGAATTGGATTTGGTCACCCGAATATATTCTTTTTGCACCGTAAAGCCATGTGCGAAAATTTCTGTCAGGCAATCCCAATCCGCATCTGTCCAACACAATCAGTCCGCTTATCAGGATACTTCCAAACACCGCCAAACTGATAATAATACTCAATATCATACCCCATCTCTCCTGTTTCCGCCTATTATACGGCTTATAATATACCGAGGTCTGCCCTTTACCTCCGTATAAATTTTTTCAACATATAATCCCATAATTCCAATACCTGTCGTCACCATACCGCCTATCAACAACTGCAAACTTATAATTATGTCGTATACATCTAAAACCTGTCCGCTGAATTTCATATATACAATGCCAAGCAAATCCGCCGCAAAGCATAAACTTAAAATCATTCCGCAAATTAATGAAATATAAAGCGGCAGTGTCGAATATGACGTAAATGCAGAAACCGCCAATGTAATTAATTTTGATTTTGTCCATTTGCTTTTGCCGAATTTACGTTCTTCCACATCAAAATATACTTTTGTGTGTCTGAAACCAATCCAACTGCTCATTCCTCTGAAAAATACCTGACGTTCGTGCATACTTTGCCATGCCTCAACCGCATATCTGTCGAGCAGTCTGAAATCCGAAGAATTCTGCAAATCAATATGTGCAAGTTTTTTTAATATATAGTAAAACGTCCTTGCAAATATATCATAAATTTTGTGTCCCTCACATCTGCACCGCTTTACTCCCTCTACCACCTCATACCCGTTCTGCCACATTTCATACATTTGCGGTATCATTTCGGGAGGGTGCTGCATATCTGCGTCAATGCACACCACGCAATCCCCCGCCGAAACATCAATTCCGGCACAGATTGCATTTTCCTTGCCAAAGTTTCGGCTGAGTGCCACAGCTCGTATATTCTTATTTTTTATCGTCAAATTATTGATTTCGTTCCATACTCCGTTTTCCGACCCGTCATCAACAAAGACTATTTCATATAATATATTTGCTTTTTCCAATACCGACATTATCCGCTCCGCACACAAATCTATATTATTTTCATTATATACCGGCACTACAACCGACAACATAATCTCACCCACTAATTAGTATTTCTAAAAATTAGTTTGTCATAAATTGCATAATTCCATACCACTATTATTATCTGCACAGCCAACTTTACAATATATTCTTCTATGCGGTAATGATTTGTCAGATAACCTATAACAAAATTCGACATAATTATATTAAATATCAAAACTGCACCGCAAAGCAAAAATTGCCTGTACGGTGCAGCATTTGACGCAAACGTCCATCGGCGGTGCATAGCGAAACTGTATATAAATCCCGAAATCATCGCCGCAGCATTTGCAAATTCTTCTTTTTTTAAATATACCCCATCTGCCGGCACAGTATAGTATATGGCACAAAACACCAAAAAATCAAGCAAAAATGCCGTACCGCCGACTACCAGATAACGTATATATTTCATTCAAATTCCTACTTTACTTGAAAATCAGCAGGTCTTTCCGCTCTCTTGCCGAAAGCATACAAAATAGCCTCAACAGTTCTTCTTGACGCCTCACCGTCACCATACGGATTTGCCGCATGAGCCATTTTATTATATGCGTCTTGATTTTCCAAAAGTTCTGCCGCCATACTTACTATGGTGTCTTTGTCTATTCCGGCAATCTTTACAGTACCTGCCTCAACAGCCTCCGGACGCTCTGTTTCTTTTCTAAGCACCAATACAGGCTTCGCAAGTGCCGGAGCTTCCTCCTGCAAACCGCCCGAGTCGGTCATAACCATAAAGCATCTGTCCATAGCATTATGTAATTCATCAACCGTCAAAGGCTCAATCAAATGTACTCTTTCCACACCGCCCAAAATACTGTTTACAGTATCTCTTACAGCCGGATTTAGATGTACAGGATATACCAATTCAACATCATCATGTGTAGTTACAATCTCCTTTAATGCCTCACAAATATTTTCAAGCGGTTTGCCCAAATTTTCACGTCTGTGAGCGGTTACGACTATAACTCTCTTGTTCTTAAAATCAAGATTATTCAAAGTATCGTCGCTGAATTTGTAATCTTCCTTAACAGTTGTCTTTAACGCATCAATTACAGTATTACCCGTAATGAAAATATTATTCTCGTCAATACCCTCACGAAGAAGATTTTTCTTGTTTTGTACTGTCGGCGAGAAGTGAAGGTCTGCAATCTGACCTGTCAATTTTCTGTTCATTTCCTCAGGGAACGGCGAGTATTTGTCATATGTACGAAGTCCCGCCTCAACATGACCAACCTTAACCTGATTATAAAAAGCTGCCAAGCTGCCGACAAAAGTTGTCGATGTATCGCCGTGAACCAAAATAATATCAGGCTTTGCCTCTTTGATAACCTCGTCCAAACCTTCAAGAACTCTTGTTGTAATTCCGATTAAAGTCTGACGATTTTTCATAATATCCAAATCATAATCAGGTTTTAATTTAAAAATTTCAAGAACTTGGTCCAGCATTTCTCTGTGCTGAGCTGTAACACAAACCTTTGCGTCTATTTCATCATATTTTTGTAATTCCAATGCAAGCGGAGCCATTTTTATAGCCTCAGGTCTTGTACCGAATACAGTCATTACCTTAATCTTTTCCATTGTCCTTCTCCTCATCATTCTTTGTTTTATTTGTCAATTCGCTCGTCATAAGACTGCCGATTAACAAAAGTACCAAAACGCACACCAAAAGCAGCAATGCTCTTAGTGCACCGCTTTCCGCCAAAACAACCGCCGTAATACCAAGCACACCGCTGATTGCATACAAAATGAACACAGTCTGTTTTTGTGAAAATCCCATATCAATCAATCTGTGGTGCAAATGCCCCCTATCGGCTGTCATAATGCCCTTGCCCGTGAATAAACGTCTGATAATCGCAAAGCTTGTATCAAACAAAGGCAAGCCCAAAATCAATACCGGAACGGCGAACGAAATCACCGCATAACTTTTAAACACACCCTGTATTGATACCGTTGACAATATAAATCCTAAAAATAACGCTCCCGTGTCACCCATGAATATCTTTGCCGGATTAAAGTTAAACGGCAGAAAACCGAAGCAAGCACCCATCAAAGATATACAAATTATCGCAATAGGTATCTCGCCCACTCTGACCGCCAAAAATACAAGCGACACCGCCATTATTGCCGATACGCCGGTCGCAAGTCCGTCCAGACCGTCTATGATATTTACCGCATTTGTAATAAACACAATCCAAAGTACGCTGACCGTTATCGACAGCCACTCGGGCAATATCCAATATGGATTATCACTGAAAATATTAGGATTTGTAAATACCTCTATCCTTATTCCGCCATATAAAACAACCACCAAAGCCGCAATAATCTGTATCACAAATTTAAGCTTTGCATTAAGATTTTTGCAGTCGTCAACAACACCCATTACCGCTATGATGCCCGCTCCCAAAAGCATTGCACCCATTTCATGCGTCATTTCTCCAAAACATACGATTGCGACCAAAAATCCGAATATTATAGCCAAACCGCCCAATCTCGGAATAGGTTTTTTGTGCATTCTTCTGTTATCCTTAGGCACGTCAATCGCACCTATCTTATATGCCAATTTTGTCACTAACGGTGTGGACGCAAAGGAAAATATAAATGCTACTGCAAATGCAAAGCATAATGATTCTTGTGTACCCATATCGAGTTCCTTTCTTATGTCTTAATTTAGATTAGAAACCTTATTATCTAGCCAAAAATCCCACTTTCTTTTTAACCTTATCCAAAGTACGATTTGCAATACGGCTTGCCTTTTCGGCACCCTGCTTATAAATCTGTTCCAAATAATCCTTATTCTTTGACAAATCATCATATTTTTCGTGGATTGGTCTGATACATTCAACAACCGCCTCGGCAACCTCGCCTTTAAAGTCACCGTATCCACGACCCGCAAAACGATTTTCAATACTTTCAAAGCTTTCACCCGTAACTGCCGACAAAATCGACATCAAATTATTGATACCGTCCTTGCCCTCACGATATGCAACACAGCCGTCACTGTCTGTTATCGCACTCTTAATCTTCTTTGCAATAACATTGTAATCATCAAGCAGTGAAATGCAGCCTTTCGGATTAGGGTCTGACTTGCTCATTTTCTTTGTCGGGTCCTGCAAGCTCATAATTTTAGCGGAAGTCTTAGGAATAAATCCTTCCGGAATAGTGAACACTTCACCGTAAAGTGCATTAAATCTCTCCGCAATATCTCTTGTGATTTCTATGTGCTGCATTTGGTCCTGTCCGACAGGCACTAAATTTGCCTGATACAGCAAAATATCGGCAGCCATAAGCACAGGATATGTAAACAAACCGCCGTTTACATTGTCGGCGTGTCTTTGTGACTTATCCTTAAACTGCGTCATTCTTGATAATTCACCCATATATGTGTAGCAATCCAAAATCCAACCCAATTCAGCGTGTGCCGAAACGTGCGACTGTACGAACAGCAAGCTCTTTTCAGGGTCAATACCGCAGGCTATATACAGTTTCAGCAAATCCAATGTACGTTGTCTGAGCATTTTAGGGTCTTGACGCACTGTTATAGTATGCAAATCCATCATCGCAAACGCACAGTCATACTCGTCCTGCAAGCCAACCCAGTTTCTGATAGCTCCAAGATAATTACCCAATGTAATATTACCCGATGGCTGTACACCGCTGAAAATTCTTTGTTTCTTCTCGCTCATTTTTTACCTCTTTCCATGCTGAGAACGGGACTGCAACACCGTTTTTATGAATTACAGTCCCTCAACGCATCTTATAAATTTTCTGTCAATACTTCACCCAAAATAGAAACCGCTTTTTCAATCTTTTCTATTGATGCTGATGAATAGTTTAGTCTGAATTGGTTTGAAGGTGCTGTAATATCTGTCGCAAAATTGCTGCCCGGAACTATTGCAACCTTTCTTTCCAAACACTTATTTACAATCACATTTATATCCTTGCAGTCAGGGCAAGTGCACCAAATAAATATACCGCCCTCCGGCTTAGTCCATGTAACCTTACCCTTAGGGAATGTCTTTTCCATTGTGTCAAGCATAGCTTTGCACTTCTTGCCGTACAAATCTCTGTTCTTTTGGATGTAGCTGTCAATATTATATTTCTTCATAAATTCAACGCACATCATTTGTGTCAAAACAGGAGTATGTACGTCATTTACTTGTTTTACAACTTCAATTCTGTCGCAAAGGTCCTTGTGTGCAACAACGTATCCCAAACGCATACCCGGTGACAAAATCTTTGAGAATGAGCCTACATATATTACTCTGCCCTCTGTATCCATAGACTTGATTGTCGCTACATCTTCACCCGAAAAACGCAAGTCGCCGTATGGGTTATCTTCAATGATAAGCACATCATATTTTGATGCAAGTTCAAGCATTCTCTTTCTCTTTTCAAGGCTCATTGTTGTGCCCGACGGATTTTGGAAGGTAGGAATTGTGTAAATCAATTTTACATCATTGTTCTTTAATACATCTTCCAACGCATTAATATCCATACCATCGTCCTCAACCGGCACACCGATTAAATCTGCCTGATATGAACGAAGTGAGTTCAATGTTCCGATAAAGCTAGGATTTTCAACAACAACCTTGTCGCCTGTATTCAAAATAACCTTAGCCGCAAGGTCAATACCCTGCTGTGCACCGGTTGTAACAAGAATTGAATCTATTTCTTCATTAAACGCATTAGCCTTTACCGCTCTGCTCTTGGCAGCCTCTTTCATCGGGCCGTAACCGTCTGTTGTGCCATACTGCAACGCACCTGTCGGATTTGTCATAAGAATTTTTCCGGCTATCTTTGACAATTCTTCTCCGGGAAATAATTCCGAGGCAGGGTTTCCGCCCGCCAAAGAAATGATTTCAGGGTCAGCCATTCTCTTAAACATTTCACGAATTGCAGACGCTTTCAACGGTTTTGCTCTGTCTGCCAAGTATTTTGTCATATCCATTTTATTTATCCCCTTTGATTTTATATTTTAGTTATGCCTGAGTCTTTGCCCAAGAATCCTTTAATGCAACTGTTCTGTTAAATACAAGATTTTCGCTTGTCGAATCGGTATCCACGCAGAAATATCCCTGACGCATAAATTGGAACGTATCGCCCGCTTTTGAATCTTTCAAGCCTGATTCAAGTTTACAGTTTTTCAATACTACCATAGAATTTGGATTTAGATTGTTAAGGAAATCTCCCTCTTTTTCTTCATTTGACGGATTTTCCACATTAAACAATCTATCATACAAACGCACTTGTGCATCTACCGCATTGTGTGCCGATACCCAGTGAATAGTACCTTTTACCTTACGTCCGTCAGGCGACTGACCGCCCTTTGTTTCAGGGTCGTAAGTACAGTGAATTTCGGTAACCTTGCCGTTTTCGTCCTTAACAACGCTTGTGCAGGTGATATAATATGCACTGTTCAAACGCACTTCTCTGCCCTCTGAAAGTCTGAAATATTTCTTCGGCGGATTTTCCATATAGTCGTCAGCCTCAATATACAATTCACGGGAGAATTCAGCTTTTCTCTTTCCGCTTTCCGGATTTGCCGGATTTATCGGAATTTCAACTTCCTCAACCTGATTTTCCGGATAATTGTCGATAATCACTTTAACAGGATTTAATACAGCCATTGCACGAGGTGCATTTTGATTTAAATCCTCACGGACACAGTGTTCAAGCAATGCAAAATCAATAACACTGTTAGCCTTTGCAACACCTATTCTATCGCAGAAATCACGAATAGCCGCAGCCGAATAACCACGTCTTCTCATACCGCAAAGAGTAGACATTCTTGGGTCGTCCCAACCCGATACAATATTATCCTTAACCAATCTCAAACATTTACGTTTGCTTGTCAAAGTATAGTTAAGGTTCATTCTCGCAAACTCGATTTGTCTTGACGGCTCCGGAAAATCAAGTTCTTTCAAGAACCAATCATACAATGGTCTGTGGTCCTCAAATTCCAACGAACACAATGAATGTGTAACACCTTCCAAAGTATCCGAAATCGGATGTGCAAAGTCATACATAGGATATACGCACCACTTGTCGCCTGTTCTGTGGTGTGATGCGTGCAATATACGATAAATTACAGGGTCACGCATATTAATGTTGCGTGATGCCATATCAATCTTTGCTCTCAATACCTTTGCACCGTTTTCAAATTCGCCGTCTGTCATTCTCTTGAACAATTCAAGATTTTCTTCCACACTTCTGTTTCTGTACGGACTTTCCTTGCCCGGTGCTTTCAAAGTTCCTCTGTATTCACGAATTTCATCTGCCGACAAATCGTCCACATACGCTTTTCCTTTTTCAATCAATTTGATTGCACATTCATACAATTTATCAAAATAGTCCGACGCAAAATATACATTGTCCCAATCAAAGCCAAGCCATTTAATATCTTCCTTGATAGCGTCAACATATTCCACGTCTTCCTTTGTCGGGTTTGTATCGTCAAGACGCAGATTACATTTTCCGTTATATTTTTGAGCAGTACCGAAATCTATGCAGATAGCTTTTGCATGACCGATATGCAAATAACCGTTAGGTTCGGGAGGGAAACGTGTCTGGACTCTGTCATACACCTTTTCTTCCAAGTCTTTGTTAATCGCTTCGTGTATGAAGTTTGTACTGTTTTCCATTTCTTATTCCTCCTTTAAAATTTTTATTGCCTCATCAAATCTTGACATAACCTTATCTTTGCCAAGAACCTGCAATATTTCATATAAATCGGGTGTGTTTCGTCTGCCTGTGACAGCCACACGAATCACCGTACTTACATCGCCGACGTGTCCTTTGAACTGTTCCGGATTTTTCTTATAGAATTTAGGTGCTTTTGCATAACCCAATTCTTCGCTCATTTCACGAATACGAGGGAACCATTCTTCATTTGTATCATTTTCGTTATATACTGTTTTGTATTTTTCCAAAATCTCCGCCATATCTTCCTTTGAAAGATTTTCCGGAAATTCTCTTGATTTATCCCAAATTTCATCATAGAAATATGCCATATAATTTTCTGCGTCAGACCATTTTGTAATATCCTTACGAGGTTTTTCGGGATTACGTTCTATCGCAAAAATCTTTGTCGCATATTCTTTGTCATTTTCCAATATTGCCGCAAATTTTTCATTATATTGTTTTGCCCATTCAAGCACACTGCTGTAAACAGTATCCTTATCCAATAACGAAATGTAATTTTTGCTTATATCTGTTAATTTCACCAAATCAAATAATGCACCGCTCTGGCTCATTTTTGACAATGAAAACTCAAATTCACTGTTAGGTGCGGTCGGATTTGCTATACGCCATTCCTCATAATTTGAATTTGCCAAAGTAAGCAAATATTCAATAACCGCATCTTTCGGATAACCCACCTCGCTGTAATATGTCACAGCCGCCTCCGGGTCTTTTCTCTTGCTCAGTTTTCTCTTGCCGCCGTTTTCCTCTTTCATAATCGGCGAAATATGAGCATACTTAGGTGCTTTAAATCCAAGCACTTCAAACAGCTGCAAATGTATCGGTGCAGACGAAATCCATTCATCACCACGCACGATGTGAGTTGAACGCATCAAATGGTCATCAATCGCATGAGCAAAATGATATGTAGGAATACCGTCTGTTTTAAGCAATACTATATCATTTATATTTTCCGGCATCTCAATTCTGCCCTTGATTAAATCGTCAAGCACAACCTTCTTTTCCGCATCTCCCGGTGATTTCAGTCTTAGCACAAAAGGAACACCCGCATCAATCTTTGACTTAACATCATCAAAACTCAAATTACGGCATTTTGCATATTCGCCGTAATAACCGGGGTCGGCTTTTTTCTCCGTCTGCAACGCTCTCATCTCGCTGATTTCTTCTTCGGTACAGAAACACGGATACGCCAATCCTCGCTCAACCAAAGATTTTGCAAATGTCTGATATATCTCTTTTCTTTGGCTTTGGATATACGGACCGTACTCGCCGATAGACTCGGTTTCGCTAATCATACCTTCCTTTATATCCATTCCGAATGCCGACAAACCTTTTACAATCTCTGTCACACCGTTTTCTATTTCACGCTTTTTGTCGGTATCTTCTATTCTGAGATAGAACGCACCGTCTGTCACGTCTGCCGCTCTCTTGCTCACCATTGCGGCAAACAAACCGCCTATATGCAAAAATCCTGTCGGACTTGGTGCAAAACGAGTAACAACCGCTCCGTCCTTCAAATTTCTTTCGGGATACAAGTTCTCGTAATAGTCCGGCTGCTTATCTATATCAGGGAAAAGCAAATTTGCCAATTCTTTATTATCTGTCATAATTACCTCCATAATTTTTTTACTATTTCCTATTATTATATCGAATATTGCTGACAATATCAATATTTTTTTAATAAAAGTCTGTATTTTTTATCATCTAAGTTACAAAAATATTTCAGATTGTTAATTTTTTATTTATTCTGCCCACTATTTTTATTGCAACTCGATATTTTTTAGATGAATTGCACTAAAACACTTGACATATCAATATAATAAATCATATAATATAGTAAGGAATATATTAACTTGATATATCTTTTATTTTTACAAGGGTGGTTTAACAATAATGCAGACTAATAAGAACAGAAAACGATTAGGTGAAATTTTGATTGAAAGCGGTCTGATACGTCAAGAACAGCTTGACGCTGCTTTAATGCTCCAAAAATCAACCAAAAAGCGTCTTGGCGATGTTTTGATTGACGAGGGCTTTATAAAAGAAAATGACATGATTTATGCACTCAGCCGTCAGACAGGCGTTGAAATTTTCAATCTTGACTCCGAAATCATCGACCCTAACGTTGCAAAGCTTATTAATGAAGATTTGGCCCGTATGCACACCATGATACCCGCCAAAATAACAGACGACAACAAACTTATGGTTGTTATGGCAGACCCTTTGAATTTGCTCGCCATTGACGATATTCAGTTTTACACAGGCATGGAGGTTATTCCGACTATCAGTTCAAGAGGAAAAATCCTTCACGCAATAGATGTATATTATGGTAAACAATATTCCGAAAAAATTGCCGACGAGGTTCGTCAGGAAATCTCCGAAAAGAACGAACTTGAAGACACCGAAGATGACTCAACGTCCGACGCTCCGACAGTACGTCTGGTAAGTTCTATCATATCACAGGCGTCTATTTTGGGTGCGAGTGATATTCACATAGAGCCTTTCGAGGACATTGTTCGTGTGCGTTATCGTATAGACGGTGAATTGCAGGAAGTACTGCAAAGTCCTATTTCCGTACACGCAGCATTGGTCAGCCGTATAAAAATCCTAGGCAAAATGGATATTGCCGAGCACCGTATTCCTCAGGACGGCCGTGTGGAATCTCATGTCAAGAACAAAAAAATCGACCTTCGTATTTCTACACTTCCTACCATTTACGGTGAAAAAATAGTTATACGTTTGCTTGACCAGTCCAATATACAGCTTACAAAGGAACAGCTTGGTTTTTCACCCGAACAATTTGAAATATTTGAAGATACACTTCGCCAGCCTAACGGTATTTTTCTTGTTACAGGTCCTACGGGTAGCGGTAAAACCACTACTTTGTACACCACATTATCGAGCGTAAATACTCCGAACAAGAATATTATCACCGTTGAAGACCCGGTCGAGTATAAACTTCGTGGTATCAATCAGGTTCATGTAAACGCAAAAGCAGGACTTACATTCGCCGCCGGTCTGCGTTCTATTCTTCGTCAGGACCCCGACATCATCATGGTCGGCGAAATCCGTGACAACGAAACCGCAGAAATAGCCGTTCGTGCCGCTATCACAGGTCACCTTGTGCTGTCTACAATACATACCAATGACGCCGCAAGTGCTATTTCACGTCTTGAAGACATGGGTGTTGAACCGTGGCTTATATCTTCCGCACTTATCGGCGTGTTGGCTCAGCGTCTTGTAAGAAGAATTTGCCCTAACTGCAAGGAGGAATATCACCCTACCGTATCAGACTGCAAATTCCTTAATCTTGACCCTGAATCCGACGAGGCAAAAAATATGATTTTATACCGTGGCAAAGGCTGTACAAACTGTAATCATTCGGGTTACAAAGGCCGTGCCGCCATACATGAAATATTGCCTATATATAAGGATATAAAATCCATGATTATGAAAGATGCAACTTCCGATGAAATTGCGGACTTTGCCCGAAAAGAACACGGTGTGCAATCTCTTTGGGACGATTGTATGCGTTTGGTTATGTCGGGTGTAACCACTGTTGACGAGATGGTTAAGGTTGCATTCTCAATGAACGGATAATAAATTATGTACAATGTTTACAAATTCTTTATTTTGTTCATATTTTATTCATAATTGTATTGACAAATGTTAAATATGTGTTATAATTAACTTACAAAATATTTAATATGAAAAAAATTAATTATTTTGTATTTACAAATCGAAAAATTTATTGTAAAATCTTAAAAGTTGGTGTAAACAATTTTACAACTGGGGGTATATATCGTGCATATAGATGAATTGCTTAAAGTAATTGAAGACGAAAAGGGTTCGGACTTACATATAACCGTTTCTTCACCGCCTATGATGAGAAAAAGCGGAAGACTTATTCCTATCGGCGATGAAGTAGTTACTTGGAAAACGGCAAGAGAACTTGCAAGACAAATCGCACCGGACGAAAAATTTCTTGAACTTGAAGAAATCGGTGAAACAGACTTTTCCTACACCGACCCTACCGGTACACGTTTCCGTGTAAATGCGTATAAACAACGTGGATTTCACGGCATTGCGGCTCGTATTATTACAACAAAAATCCCACGTCCCGCAGATTTGAATTTACCTACCGTTTATGAGTCGCTCGCTCATAAGCATAAAGGACTTATTCTTATCGCAGGTCCTACCGGAAGCGGTAAATCTACAAGCCTTGCATCTATTATTGACTATATAAACACTAATCGTAATGTACATATCATTACATTGGAAGACCCGATAGAATATGTACATAAGAATAAAAGAAGTATTGTTGAACAAAGAGAAATCGGCATGGATTCGGGCAGCTTTGCAACCGCTCTTCGTGCATCGTTAAGACAAGACCCCGATGTTATTCTTATCGGTGAGATGCGTGACCCGGAAACTATTGATATTGCTCTTACCGCTGCCGAAACGGGACACTTGGTTTTGTCAACACTACACACGGTAAGTGCTCCGAAAACCATTGACCGTATAATCGGTTCATTTCCTCCCCACCGTCAGGAACAAGTCAGAGCACAGCTTGCCGGTGTATTGGAGGCGGTAATATCACAGCAGCTGCTGCCTACCGTAAACGGTACTGACCGTGTAGCTGTATTCGAGGTTATGACAAAAACTCCGGCGATTTCAAACCTTATTCGTGACGGTAAAATACATCAGCTTTACTCAACAATGCAGACAAGTGCTCAATTTGGTATGAAGCTAATGGACGTAGCTCTTGCGGAAGTATGTCATGCCGGTTTGGTATCGTATGATACCGCTTTTGAATATTCGGTTGACCCTGAAGCATTTAAGCGAATGAAATAATAGTTTGTGTTAAAAAGGAGTTGCTGTTATGCCACTTTATACATATGTAGCAATAGATTCAAACGGTACTCGTGTAAAAGACAATTACAATGCCGAAAACAAGCAGGAAGTAATAAAATATATTCGTGACCAAAATCTGTTTGCCATGTCAATCACAGAGGCGGGTGCCGAAGCAAAAAGTAAAGATAAAAAAGGGTATTCCTCACTTACGAAAGTCACATCGGAGGATTTATACCTTGCTTGCCGACAATTTTATACCATGCTCCATGCCGGTATCAGTTTGTTGGATTGTTTGGAAACTGTTTCCGCACAGGCTCCGAACAAAAAATTACAGGACATTTTAGCAGACGTAAAAGAGCGTGTGTCTACCGGTTCTTCACTTTCCGAGGCACTCGATAATTATAAATCGGTTTTTCCGGCTATCTTTTTGAGTATGATAGAAACCGGTGAAGTAACAGGTAATCTTGAAGAAGTAATGCGAAGACTAAGCCAATACTTTGAAAATGATTACAAAACATCAAATACCGTAAAATCAGCTATGATTTATCCGTCTGTATTGTTGATTTTGACAGTTATTATGGTTATTGTAATGTTGGTTGTTGTTATGCCGACATTCGCTGAGATATTTGAGGAGAGCGGTGCGGAATTGCCTGCACCTACCAGATTTTTATTAAATTTATCTGACTTTATGGTGCATAAATGGTATATTTGCGTATTGATTGTCGGTGCATTGGTTGGTGTCGGTTGGTATATTTCTCATTTGCCGGGTTTTGGACCTGCAATGGATAAATTAAAATTGAAATTGCCTATTGTAAAAGATGTTGAATTGGTCGGAATGACTTTCCGTATGTCACGTTCACTTGCAATCATGCTTTCGAGTGGTGTTACTTTGGTTGATGCAATGGATATTGCCGCTCGTGTTGCCAACAATACCGTTGGTGTAAACGCACTGATGAAAGTTAAAGACGAGATTAGCCAGGGTTCACGTTTCGGACGTTCCCTTGAAAGAACGGCTATCTTCCCTACCATGCTTACATCTATGGTTGCAATCGGTGAGGCGTCAGGTTCGCTTGATGCAATTCTTGATGAAGTCGCTGACTATTATCAGGAAGAATTAAATACAAAAGTTAAAAATCTTGTAGCAGTACTTGAACCGCTTATGATTATTGTTATGGCGATAGGTATTGGTACAGTAGCTATGGCTATTCTGTTGCCTATGTTTACAATGGGTGACACAATGGGCTAATGTCATCAAACGGGAGTGTCAGAAATGAAAAAGAATAATATGCAAAAAGGTTTTACATTAGTTGAATTAGTAGTGGTTATCGCAATTTTAGGTATCCTTGCCGCTGTTGCAGTTCCGAGCTATATGAACTACAAACACCGCAGCTGCATAAATTCTGATATTGCCACTGCCAATGAGATAATCCGTCAAATTCGTGTACAGGAAATTGAAAAAGGTTCTAAATTTGATTCGGATAATGATATTCAAAACGTTGTTAATGAACTTGGTTTTTCATCATCAGCCACAGACAGCAGTGCCGGCGGTGATACTTTCTCGCTGATGTCCTCCGATGATGTTTCGGGATACACCGTAAAATTGGTTGACGGAAAAATTACGGTTTCATTTAACGCATCTTCAAAAAAAGCCGGTAAATACAGCGGTGCATATACAGTTACCGAAAATGAGGGTGTTACACAAGGCAATCAAGCTTTTATCGGCAAATAATAAATTTGAAATTAAGGTTGGTGGTAATTAAACTGGCATACCTTAATATATAACTTATTTAATTAATTTATTTTAAAGGAGGAGATTTCTAATGAATCAAGAAATCAAAAACAAAAAAAGCCAAAAGGGTTTCACTTTGGTAGAACTTATCGTAGTTATCGCTATTTTGGGTATTCTAGCTGCCGTTGCTGTACCTAACTACATGAACTATCAAAGACGTTCAAGAATCAACACAGACGTATCAACAGCAGGTGAAATCATCAGAGCTGCAAGAACACAAATCATCGAAGAAGGTGCAAGTGACGTTCCTTCACTAGATAAAATTGCTGAAGTATCTAATTTGAAACCAATTTCAGGTACAGGTGACTTCACAGTCGGTGGTAGCACAGGTTCAAATGGTATCACAGTTACATTTGAAGCAACAAAATGTGGTGATTACAACAAAACTTATACTGTAACAGAAGGTGCTGTTGAATCAACAAAAGCTACTAAATAATCTAATTTAGCTACATAAATATTGCGGGGTTCTATACTCCGCAATATTCAAGTGTAAATTATAATTATAGTTTGCACTTGAATATTGCGGAAAAAGGGGTTGTATATTATGAAAAACAAGGGCTTTACACTGATTGAATTAATTGTGGTAATTGCGATTTTAGGTGTTTTGGCATCTGTTGCCGTTCCGAATTTTATCGGTTATCGTCGCCGTTCTCTGATTAATACCGACGCAACGTCTGCTTTGGAAATTGTCAGAGATGCACGGGTTACATATAACGATATTGCCAAAGACCCATTGGACGGTCAGACGTTGGGTGTGCGTTCTATCATAAATCAGTTAGGTATTGATGTGTCATACATGGTTGCAAAATCATCGGACGGAAATGATGCAAATAATTTTATGGTTTCTTATGATGAGGCAAAAAATCATTTTGTTGTAACGTGGAATGCCGCCGAATCAAAAGTCGGCAATTATTCGGGTACATACAGAGTAGAGGAAACTGTGGAGTTTTCCGGACCTATAAAACACTAATAAAAAGGAATGGTTATCATGCCTGAAATGGTATTTATGTATATTGTAGTCGGATTGCTGGGGTTATTTATCGGCTCATTTTTGAATGTGTGTATATGCCGTATCCCCTATGACCAATCAATCGCATTTCCGCCGTCACACTGCACAAGCTGTAATCACAAGCTTGGCGTTTTGGATTTAGTTCCGTTGTTCAGCTGGCTTTTCCTTGGCGGCAAATGCAGATACTGCAAAGAGAAAATTTCGGTACAATACCCTATTGTAGAATTTGCAAATATGGTAATTTGGATATTAATGTTCGCCAAATTCGGTTTATCACTGCAATTTTTACTTATTTCTATACTTTTTTCACTGTTATTAGTATTGACAATTATAGATATATATCATATGATATTACCTGACAGTTTGGTTATATGCACATTAATCATATCTGTCTTATACACCGTTTTTGTAAGACAGCAATATTTAGATTCACTTTTCGGACTTTTAGTCGGCGGTGGATTTTTCTTGCTTATTGTTCTTTTGTCAAAAGGTGCGGCAATGGGTTGGGGTGATGTTAAGCTTATGGCAGTATTGGGTATATTGTTAGGCTTTAAGCCGACTGTACTCGCCTGCGGTGTTGCATTTATTATCGGTGCGGTTGTATCGGTGATACTTTTGATGAATAAAAAAGTAGGTGGTAAAACCGCTGTACCGTTCGGACCATTTATATGTATCGGTGCGGCGATAAGCTTATTGTATGCTGAACCTATAATAAATCTTTATTTATCTTTGGCGGGATTTTAACGAAAAGCGTACATAAAAAAAATATGTAAGGGGGAACTATTTTGAAAGACTATATAACATTGGATATAGGAACATATAATATTAAACTTCTTTATGGACATTATACCAACGGTTATGTTATTGTTTCAAAAGCAGGAGTAATGCGTACTCCGGATGGTTTGATTAACAACGGTCTGCTTAATGTGGATTTGGCAACGGACGCAATTTTTGAATTACTTGATGATATGCAGTTAAAGCGTAAACAACCGGGTGTTGCGGTTGTTGAAAGTACTGCCATTGTATCGAGAAATTTCACTTTGCCATATTCAAATAATGCAGACTTGCAAAACATGGTTACACTTGAAGTTGAACGTCTTTTTGCAGATGTACTGCAAAATTATATAATAGATTATTCATGTCTGAATATTCATACCGACGCTGACGGCACAAAAGCTGATGTTATGGTATTTGCATTGCCTACAAAGGTATTTCAGTCATTTGAAGATACTTTCATCAATGTCGGCTTGCAAACCACAAAGCTTGATATTTCGTCAAACTCGTCAAGTAAGACATTCCGACAGAGAGTTTTTGTCAATGACATGGCACTCCCTATCGATAAGACTATTGCACTTATTGACATCGGTCATACATTGATGAATATACAAATTATCGATAATGGTACATTAAAATTCAGCCGTGCATTGAAAATCGGCGGTGAGGATATAACAAAAGCCATTTCGGAGGACTTGTTTACAAATTGGGAAGATGCCGAAAATTTGAAAGTTAATGAGGTGGATTTAGGTTCGCTTGTCCATACTCCGCTTTATAATTCGGTTGCACGGGTGGTTGACGATATTTCTTCTGAAATACAGCGTGTACTTCGCTACTACACTAACACAATCAGCCGTGGCAGTATTGATTCAATCTTCATTTACGGCGGTACGTCAAGATTGAAAAATATCGCAAAATATATGACTAATACTATCGGCTATCCTGTAACTGCCATTGATACTATGAATATTATTCATTTAAAGCAGGAATTACCGCTCGATTGTTATCCATCTGACTTCATTAATGCCACCGGTGCATTGATGAATATATAAAAAGGGGGGTAATGATATTGGTTACAATGCCTAAATTTTTAACATTTAAACAAAAACGAAAAGACATAAACTTTTTCAGCATAAAAAAGAAAAAGAAAACCGTAGCCTTGGCAGGTATTTTGATTGTGCTTATCCCTATTGTTTTGTTGGGTGCAATGTTCTCGGTATATACATACAATAAATATGAAATTGACAGACTAAACGCTGATTTGGCTACCGAGGCAAGAAATCTTGCGGCTATCAATTTGAAAGAAAAAGAGCCTATATTGGAACGTGCCAATATTAAGCGTGATATTTTCGCTACATATTTTGAATGGGTCGATTCGCTGAATACACAGCTTAAACACTTTGACGTTGTTCCGTCACAGCTTATTGTTGATATGAACACCGCATCGAAATCAGTTGTGTGCACGTCCATTGCGGCAAAAGAAAACTCACTTGTATTTACAGGTACTGCCCCTTCGACAGAGGCTATTGCAGAATATCAGAGTTCTTGTTCAAAGATTTTCGGTGTTTCTGACGTTTTTGTCACATCTATTACAAAAAAGGACAGCACCAAAAAAGTTGTAAAGAAAAAGACGGTGGTTACCGATGTATATGAATTTGAAATGACGGTAAAATTCGGTGCTCAGAATGATACCGAAACTCAAAATAATTAAGGAGGGTATACAATAATATGGAAAAGAAACCTTTATCTTTGCATGAAAAAGTATTATTGGTAATCGTTGCCATAGCAGCTTTGGTTACAGCATTCTATATGTTAGTATACCAGCCGCAGCGTGAACAAATTGCTACTTTGCACAGTGATGTTGAAAGTAAGCGTAAAGAAGTTGCACAATACGCAGATTTTGACCAGACTATTTCAAAGGCTAATCTTGACGCACAGGAATACAGCAGTAAAATAAAAGCTTCTACCGCAACATGGTTCTCTGAAATCAAGCAGGACGAAATAATCAATGAATTAGGTCCTAAAATCAGAAATGCAAAATTGAACGATTCTACAATAACGTTCGTTAATACACAAATTGCACAGATTGCATCTATGGCAAATGATAACGGCAAAACTCCTACCCTTGCCGAAACTCTTGCTCTTGCATATGTGACCATCGCTCAGGAGGAAACCGAAAAAGCAAATGCCGCCGCAAGCGGTACTGCTCCGGCCGCTACAACAGCCCCGACAAAAGCTCCGGCTGCTCCGGCTGCATCTCCTACTGCCGCACCATCGGGCAATTCAAAGGATAATCCTAACGCTTTGCCTACCGAAATAAAAGATGAGGCTCAAAAAGAAGAACTTATCGCAGCACAAGTTCAGAAAAGATTTGACGATTTGAATGCAAGTTTGGCAGGATTGTCAGATGATGAATTACAGAAAAAATTGAACGAAATTGTTCATAATACTGTTGCAAATGTGCAAAAACTTACTGTTGTTATCACTTTTAAGGACTCTACATATCAGAGTATATTAGACTTTATATACAGCATTGAGGCAAATAATCCGTCTATATATATTTCCGATTTGTCTTACAGTGATTCTACGGAAACATATTTAAAGGCACTTGAACAAGCCGCACAAACAGAGGCTCAGGATGCAAATGCGGGTTCTATTTTGGAAAGCGGTACTACACAGCAGGTTTCGACAGACGAAATATTTAACAGTTCTTTCCCGTCATCTTCGCTTGCAGCATCTCAAATCATGCAGACTGCCTCAGGAAAATTGTGGACTAAATCAAAAAATACTAAGTTTTATACCGGTTCTGTGACACTAACATATTTTGCAATTTCAAAGATGCCGAACCAAGACTTACAAATCCAGTAACATTAAAATATTAAATCAGCCTTTGTCTTTTTCACTGGCTGATTTTTGGATTTTTAATATTATACAATTTGAAAGGAATATGGTGTATTATGAAAAAGGTAACGAAAAATCAAGACGGTTTTACGCTTGTTGAAATAATATGTGCTATTGCATTATTGGGTATACTTGCCGTACCTACATATAATATTTTTGTAGGCTCGGCAAACAGTCAAAATAAATCAAAAATATTGCAAAAGGCTAACAATGTTGCTCAGTCCATCATGGAAGATACTCTTGCGGACGATAAGATAACAGTCGGTTCTAAGGACTATACTTACGATGATTTTCTGGTAAATGTAAATATAGAAAAGTCAAAGGACTTGGAAAATTCTTTAAATAGCGGAAGTAATACTCTTACTATTCCGGGCGGTGCGACAGCAGCACCGAGCGAACCAAGCGATGACCCTGTTATCAATGACGGCGAACCTGATGATTATAACGCACGAATTGAGGTATTTGACTATGCCGATACTGATTTTTACTTTATGGCTCGTGCGGGATATGCTCTGTTATTCAACAATAAGGTTAATATACAAGATAAGCTAACCGAATTTACAAAATCGGGTACATATGATTATAATTCATTCTTTGCAAGCAGTAATCTAAAAACATATACCGATATGGAGGACTTCACCGAAGCTGATATTAAAAATTTCAAAGCTGCCGCAAATCTGACTGACCACCAATATGAACGTGCGTTGGCTTGTTTTGGCGGTTTGCCGCAGAGCGAAGTTTTATCGTTCATGAAAACAATTATGGACAGATATGTTACTGTTTATAATAATACAAAAAGCGGACTTGCCGGTGGAAGTGATACAAGTGCTGAAGAAAAAATTAATTATATTTTGAATTCAAGCAATATTTTTGATACTATCGAAAATTTGTATAATACATTATATAACGGCGATACTTCCGAAAAAGCATTTTTTGAGAACCTAAAACCGGAATGGTACGCAACAAATTTAAAGAGTTACATGATTAGTAACTTATACAATAGTATGTACACTAAAACAACAAATGCTACCACAAACGGTCCTATTTTGAGATTAAAATTATTTGATGTAAACGGTAATATTGTCAGCATTGGGGGTAAAAATGTTCTTACATGGTATCCTCCGACAGGCGGTAGTTACGGTGCTGATATAAACTTCCAAGTCTGGCAGGATATGATTGGTTTTGAAAACTGGGGACTTAGTTACAGATGGTCGGACTCATACAATCCATTGAATATTGAAACGACATCAGTATCTCAAAATGGTTGGAGTTATAACAATATATACAGTGATATGACATTTTATATTACAGGTACTCTTGAATATCGTTCTGTTCGTTTTGCCATGTTGGCAGGTAATCCGTACGCCTCAAAAGAATATGATGAGGCAACCGGTAAATGGAACAATTATACTGCTAACATGAATTTTTTCCAAAAGATTTCTTCGGGGTCTGATAAATTTACCGTTGAAAAATACGGTGATTATTCATGGCTGCATTTTAATGAATCTGCAAACAAGAAAAAGAACCCTAGCTCAGACGATAAGAAAAATCCTACCTCTACTACATATACATGGGGTGATGAAAATGATAATGTATATAAAGTAACCGTTACTCTTTATAAGAAAAATGATTCAAGCAAGAAAAATATTCTTGTAAACCTTGTATCATTTAAGAATACAACCAACGGTGCGACTGTATCGGTATCAACAGACGGCGGTGCCAGTCCGTCCCCTACCGCATCGACCGAACCGACATCTGTACCTATCGGAAGTTTGCCGTCGGATTCATCGGCTAATGTTACTTTTGATTTTAAAGACGGAAATGTTGTTAATATTAATAACTCAACTACCACTCTGTTTAACGGCTTGACACCTTCTGCGGGCGGTTCAATGTCATTTAACAACGGTACTGCATTCTCATTTGACTTTAAAGACGTGTATTCGCAGCAAGACGTTAAAAATAACTTCACTTTCGATTATTTTAAAAATACAAGTCAAATAAGTCAGCTTGTATGGGTTATGAAAGGCAACAAAACAGATGTTGATTTTAATATTTCATTAAGCGGAGAATCGTCTACCGGAAATGAAACTGTATTTGTTATTTACAATTATGCAGGGCTTAATATTAAATTGACATCTAATTCAAGTAAAAACTGGCTTAAATACGGCGGTGTTGTGGTAGTTGATGCTTCGGGAAATGCAACCGTGCTAAAATAAAGGGGGATAAAAATGAAAAACAAAGAACGTGGCTCGGCATTGGTATTGGTTATCTTTGCAATGACTATGATTATATTGCTTACATTAACTTTATCCGCCTCCCTTTTATCAAATTATAAGATGAAAAAATCGGAACTGACAACAGAGCGTAATATATACGTCAACGATTCCTGTGAATCATATACACAGGCACTGCTTAGCAATATGATAAACGATTCGCTTATATCTGCATTGAACGACGCATTTACCAACACGGTCAGAACTGAACTTCAAACAACCGATGAATATACCGATAATGTATTGGATGCGGCAAAAGATGCGTATAAAACACGCATACTTTCAAAATCAAGTACATTTTTAACTGATTTGCAGCACAGTATGGATACTATAACCGCACATTATGTTACTACAAATCAGAGTTTAAAAAGTATAACCTGTACTATTGACAGTGCTAATTTTAACAATGGCAAATGTACCATTTCTTACAGAGTAAATATTGAAAATAATTCAAATGTATTTACTATGAAATACGATTGGGACGCATATACCATTATTGATAATGTGTGCCGTGAAATTATTTCCTCTGAGAATGGTTCTACCATTGACCCGACAAAAATAAATGTTACAATAAACACTATCTACGGCTAAGAAAGGGGTATATTATGAAAAAATGCAATGCAGGCTTCACATTAGTAGAAGTAATTGTCAGTATTGCGATACTGTCAATAATAATTACTCCTATCGGATTTATGCTTATAAATCAGTCGAAAAGCACCAAAGATAATCAAAATATAACTTTTGTTCAGCAGAATGCACAGCTTGCGATGTCCTCTTTTCGTACAAAATGTATTCCGGCTTCAAGCGTAATCACAATAGAAAACGAAAGCGGTCTGAGTGTGCTCAGCGAATCTACTGCAAATGTGCAATTTTCAAAGTTGGTGTTAAAAAATATACACACCGGCGAAAGTACCACTTATGAGTATAATTCATCTACACATACTCTCCGCTATAACGGTGCTGACATTGCAACAGGAATAAAAGTTTTGGTTTCTCCCCTACCCGATACTTCAAACTATGCAAACTGCAAAGGTTTAAAGATTAACATCGAATCATCAAAAAGCGATGCGGGTACAAAGAAAACGCATAATTTAAAACTGGAAAACCAATTCTATTTTAGAAACGCTGCAAAATAATTAATTCTTTACAGGCAAGTTCATCAAAGCTTGCCTGTATTTTTTCGCAAAAAAACAGTGCTCCGTTAAACGAAACACTGTCTTTTATAAGTATAACAATCGGTCAATTACAGCAAAGGCATTTCACTCAATTAGGGGGTTGACCGACTATTATTTGCAATTTATAGTGCGGCAACTTTCTCGCCCAATTCTCTGCATTGTGCCAATACATCATCATCAGGCTCGCCGTTGGCAATCAAACCTTCGTCATTAACCATTTCTGCTCCCGCATTTGTAACTCTTTCAGCCCAGTTTCTCATCCATTCGCCGTCACCCCAGCCATATGAACCGAACAAAGCTACTTTTTTACCGGCAAGATTTTTCTCCAAATCCGTAAAGAACGGTTCAAAATCGCCTTCTTCCAATACTTCTGCTCCCATAGCAGGGCAGCCTAAAATCAAATTGCTGTATTGGCTTACGTCTTGTGCAGATGTTTCTGTCACCTCAAATAGTTTTACATCTGCGTCTGCTTTGGCAGCACCCTCTTGAATTTCTTTTGCCATCATTTCTGTATTACCTGTGCCGCTCCAATATACAATAACTGTTTTACTCATGTTTTATATCCTCCTAAAAATTTTTTATATACAAAGTGTTGTCAAAAAATATACAGAATATTCCATACTATTTTCCCACACATTGTTTTCATATTTAACTCGCACATACCAAATCAATCAATCCCGCACCGTTATTCATCAGCTTGATAAACTTGTTTCTGCAACAATCATATTCTGAAAATAACCGCTTGGTATCTTCAACATTGTCATATACTTTCCAATATCCCGTATACTTACACCCTTCATTTTTATGTTTTATAAATCCATAAATATCACACACCGGATACCCCAAAAAAGCACCTATCTCATGCGGAAACTCAACCGATGTACTAATCCTGTACTTCAAAAACTCAATACAATCGTCTAAATTCTTCACAGACGGATAACCATACAAATTTAAAAGTTCAGCAATCTCTTTTCTGTTTATGTAGTCATACAAATTCTTTTTATGATACACAATCACCAATAACCTGTTTTTACATTCACACAACACATCAAAAAATATATCAAACCCGTTCAGTTCCATATTCATTTTTTCTAATTCCAAATACATATCACTATTCTGTGCCTTAGATATTGACAATATGTTAGCCGGTTTTATCCCTGCCAATGTCGGTCCGCAGTGCATTGCAATACTTCTTTCGATATCCATATACTCTCCTTTTGGGTTAGTTTTAACTAACCACTTATCAAAAAAAATTAATTTGCTTTTGCAAAATAATCTTCCAAAATGTTTGTCAATGCACAAGCACTTGATGAATGACATCTTGCAATATGTGCACCGGCTTTCTCCGCCTGAACAGCTGCCACATTCACCATCTTATGTGCCACTGTACTTGTGAACAATATCACCAAATTCGGTGAGCCGATTTTATTCTTAAAATCACTCGGATAATGCGTAAATACTTTACATTTACAGCCATATTTTTTACATATACTTTTATACTGGCAATGCATTCTGTCATGCCCACCTACAATAACTATACTCATGTTTACCAACCTTTCAACTCATATATCTATATTACCATGCGGTGCTTTTTATGCACCGCACGATAAAATATATTTTGTATCTACTTTTATTCAGTTAAATTTGCAGAGCAAGCTTCTATCATATGTTCTATATTATCATTTGTAAAATTGCAAAGACATATAATTGAATCCAAACGTGCATCTTCCGCATTGCTGTTTAATTTCTCAGACAAAAATCTGTTTATGAACAAATACTTTGTATACAAGTCATTGCCTAATTTTGCACCCAATTCAGTAAGCTTTATCGTTCCTCTGAACTCTTTTTCAACATATCCGCTTTTTACAAACAACTCTATCATATTATAGACTGTCGCTTTTTTTACTTTTAAGCTATTTGCAATATCTATTGAACGCACTTCATTTCCTTCCGAACCAAGTTCATAGATAGTAAACAAATATTTCTTTTTTGTTGGTGAAAGCATCGCTTTTCTCCTCTATTTTTTATGAATAATTTTCTTTAATTCAGTTTTAACATATGTGATAAATGTTATAATTGTCAGACACAGTAGTAATGCTGCCATACCATATCTCAATATATCCATATTTGTCACACTCATTTCTTGCTGTGATGACACATTCCGCAGCTTGCACAATTTCCGCCGCATGAACTCTTGCCGGCTTTCTTATCTTTAATCATATTATATATAATCAATCCGACAATACCTGCAATAACCAATGATATGATAATAGTCGCAACCATACTCTCTCACTCCTATGCTTTTAAACCTTTTCTGCCCATGCTCAAAGTTGTACTTTCTTTATATGGGCGAACCAATAAGTATATAAATGCTACAACAATCGCAAATGCTGCAACAGTTCCTATACCAAAATGTCCGTATGCAACAAGGCTGCCGATTTGGTTTATGCAAAGTGCAACCACATAAGCGAATATTGTTTGATAACCTATTGCAAACCATGTCCATTTAATGTTATTCATTTCACGCTTAATTGCTCCGATTGCGGCAAAGCAAGGTGCACAAAGCAAGTTGAATACCAAGAATGAATATGCTGTAACACCGGTAAATGCTGCTGCAAGATTACCGTAAACAGTACCTGTACCGCCGTAAAGAATACCCATTGTACCAACAATGTTTTCCTTAGCAACAAGACCTGTAATAGATGCAACGGTTGCCTGCCAGTTTCCCCAACCCAAAGGTTTGAAAATCCAAGCGATAGCTCCGCCGATTACTGCCAAAATACTTGAATCGATTTGGTCTTCGGCTAACATTTGGAATTGACCGTCAACAAAGCCGAAGTATGTTGTGAACCATACAAGAATTGTTGAAAGCAAGATAATTGTACCGGCTTTCTTGATGAATGACCAGCCACGTTCCCACATACTGCGAAGTACGTTTCCAAGTGTCGGCATATGATATGCAGGCAATTCCATAACGAATGGAGCAGGGTCGCCCGCAAACATTTTTGTCTTTTTAAGAATAATACCCGAAACGATAATTGCAATCATACCGATAAAGTATGCTGATGTTGCAACCCATGCACTTCCTGAGAAAATAGCACCCGCAATCATTGCGATAAACGGAACTTTCGCACCGCACGGAATGAATGTAGTTGTCATAATTGTCATTTTTCTATCTCTGTCATTTTCGATAGTACGCGATGCCATAACACCCGGAACACCACAACCTGTACCAATCAGCATAGGGATAAATGATTTACCCGAAAGACCGAATTTTCTGAATATACGGTCAAGTACGAACGCAATTCTTGCCATGTAACCGCAAGCTTCAAGGAATGCAAGCAACAAGAACAATACAAGCATTTGAGGAACAAAGCCCAATACCGCACCGACACCGGCAACAATACCGTCAAGGATAAGTCCCGAAAGCCACTCAGCACAGCCTACTTTTTCCAATCCCGAACCAATCAAAGCCGGAATACCCGGTACCCAAACACCGTAATCAGCCGGGTCAGGTTCTTCGCAATCATACTTTTCATATGTTGCAACAGCCTCTGTAAAATCATCATATGTAGCTGTAAGTTCTTCATCTGCCATTGTTTCTTCATCAACAACAGTATATGTTACTTCTTTAATATCCTTTGCACTTTCTGCAAATTCATCAAGAGCAGCTTTTGCAGCGTCAGCGTCAAATTCTTCACTTTCTGTATCAAGTGCACTTTCAACTGCCTCTGTATCAATATCATTTTCAGACGCATATGAAATATATCCGTTTACAATATCTGCCGCACCTGTGTATTCTTCCGCAACTTCTTCATACGCCGATGTGCCGATGCCGAACAAGTGCCAGCCGTCGCCGAACAATCCGTCATTTGCCCAGTCTGTCGCAAGTGAACCGACTGTTACCATTGAAATATAATAAATAAGGAACATAACAACCGCAAATATCGGCAATGCCAACCATCTATTTGTAACAACACGGTCAATCTTGTCAGATACTGTTGATTGAGTTTTGCCTTTTTTCTTGTAACAGTCTTTGATGATTGACGAAATGTATGTATAACGTTCATTTGTTATAATACTTTCAGCGTCATCATCCATATCTGTTTCCGCTTTTTTGATAACGTCCGAAACATCAGGAACATTTTTCATTTGGTCAGTGATTTTGTCATCACGTTCAAATAATTTGATTGCAAAAAATCTCTTTTTCGCATCATCAACCTCAGAACCCAATCTGCCGCCGATTTCATTCAGCCAGCCTTCAACATTTTCGCTGAACTTATGTATTGACTTAAAGTCCTTGCTCTTACCTGCAAGACTAACAGCCTTTTGTGCAGCCTCTTTCAACCCTGTACCCTTCAAAGCTGATACAGCAACCACTTCACAGCCTATATCTTTTCCAAGCTTAGCAAAATCAATCTTGTCGCCGTTTTTATTAACCACGTCAATCATATTGATTGCTATAACCATCGGAATACCAAGCTCGGCAAGCTGTGTTGTCAAGTATAGGTTTCTTTCAAGGTTTGTACCGTCAATGATATTCAAGATAACATCAGGCGATTCGTTAATCAGGTAATTTCTTGCTACCACTTCTTCCAAAGTATATGGTGACAAAGAATAAATACCCGGTAAGTCCATGATGATTACATCTTTTTGTCCTTTTAATTTACCTTCTTTTTTTTCTACCGTTACTCCCGGCCAGTTTCCCACAAACTGATTTGAACCGGTCAGTGCGTTGAACATTGTTGTTTTACCGCAGTTAGGGTTTCCGGCAAGTGCAATTTTAATCGACATTTTTGTACCTCCATTTTATTTGAGTTAGTAAGGTCTAACTCAATATTAAAAAAAATAAATCAAACAATTTCCACCATTTCGGCATCTGCTTTTCTAAGTGATAATTCGTAGCCTCTTACTGTAATTTCAACAGGGTCACCAAGCGGTGCTACTTTTCTCACATAGATTTCTACACCTTTTGTAATACCCATATCCATAATTCTGCGTTTTACCGCACCCGTACCTGTAAGTTTTTGAACGCTTACTGTTTCACCAATTTTAACATCTTTTAATGTTCGCATTCTATCGCTCCTCCAAATCACACCATTATTCTGTTAGCCATTGACTTATCAATAGCAACACGAGTATCTTTCACATTTACTATCATGTTTCCCGCAATTTCCGAAACAACAGTAATTTCACTGCCAACAACAAAACCAAGTTTCTCAAGAAACTGTCTTGTTTCATCTTTGCCCGTAATTTTAATAACCTTTTTTGTTTCTCCTATGTTTGACATTGTTAATGGCATCATAAAACACTCCTTGCTCATTAGTCACTGCTAACCTAATTTTAATTTTTAAAGGTTAGATTTTCCTAACCTTCGCAGTTAGTTTATCATAACTAACCTATTATGTCAACACTTTTTTAATAAAATATTCTAATTTATATATATTGCATAATTAAATTTGGTCTGTACATATAGTTATTGGTCAACTTTTATTTTGAACACAAAAAATACAGCCATACAAATTGTACAGCTGTATTTTTATATTTCCAAACTTACAATAATTTTGAACCGTTTACCATAATCCGTAGCTTTCTGCCCAGAAATTCCGCCGATTTTTTGCACATTATCATTCTGGTCAGGAATATTTCAAAATAGTCTACCACCGATGAAATATCCGTATCTATCATCATTTCCAAATAAATGCGGTTTTCATCGTTCTTTACAACTACTTCACTGCTTTGTACGGCAAAATTTACCCGGTCATGTATGTCAAAATTCAAATTTTCGGTTCTTCTTACACGGCTGCGTCGCACATCGGATTTGTCAGCCAAAATCAGTGCCGCCGAAATAGGACTTACCGCATTGCCCGTACCCTCGTCATGGTTTCCGACCGCCCCCGCAATCATTGTAACTTCTTCTACGTCCATACCCATTCGCATAAGTATGTTGTACGCAAGCAGTGCACCTGTCTGTGCATGGTCATCACGATTGACCATATTGCCTATATCATGGATATAACCCGCAATTCTTGCAAGCTCTATCTCACGCTCGGTATAGCCGCCTATTTCCTCCAATATTCTCGCCGCCGTCACCGATACTTTCATCGCATGAACAAAGGAATGTTCAGTATAGCCTATAACTCCAAGCATATCATTTCCACGCTTTATGCAAGTATTGATTTCTTTGTTATTTTTTACATCTTCAAACGTAACCATTCCAAACATTCCTCCCCTAACTTACTTCAAGCCGTCAACACGCAATTTTGCTTCTATCGCAATCGCACATTCCACACGCTTTTTCTCCAAATCACAAGCCAACTCATACGGCTCATTAATATTCTTGTTGAAATTATACGCATTCGCACTGCAACCGCCGCTGCAATAGAATTTTGCGAAACAGTTTGAACATTTATCCTTAGTGTACACATTCGATTTTTCAAAACTGCTTCTGATTTTCTTGTCAATAGTCCCCTCTTTAACATTTCCCATAAGGAACTTTTTGTTTCCCACAAATTGGTGACATGGGTATATATCGCCTTCCGGAGAAATTGCAAGATACTCATTACCCGCACCGCAGCCCGACAAACGTTTAATTACACAAGGACCTTGGTCAAGGTCAACCATGAAGTGGAAGAAATTAAAGCCTTTGCCGTCTTTTCTTCTCTGCACATATTCTTCCGCCAAATCCTCATATTCCTTATAAAGCTGAGGCAAGTGCTTTTTAAGCAGTGCAAACTTATTTGTTTCGGGTGTTACAACAGGCTCTACGCTTGTTTGCTTAAATCCCAAATCGGCAAGGTGCATAACGTCCTTCTTAAAGTCTAGGTTTTCTGCCGTGAATGTACCTCTGACATAGTAATTGTCTTGGTTTCTGCTTTCCGCCAATTTAATAAATTTAGGCACAATATCATCATAACAGCCTGTACCGTCCACTCTGTAACGCATACGGTCATTTGTTTCTTTTCTTCCGTCAATGCTAAGCACCACATTTGACATATTTTCATTCAGGTATTCCTGAATTTTATCGTTCAGCAATAAACCGTTTGTTGTCAAAGTAAATCTGAAATTCTTGTTATGCTTTGCACCCTGTTCTTTTGCATAGTCGGTGATTTCCTTTACAACGCCGAAATTCATAAGCGGTTCACCGCCGAAATAGTCTATCTCGATATTTCTTCTTGAACCCGAATTTTCAATTACAAAATCAATCGCTTTCTTGCCCACTTCCGCACTCATAAGTCCACGAGGGCCGTTAAACTCGCCCGTATCACCGAAACAGTATTTACATCTCAGATTGCAGTCGTGTGCAACGTGCAGACACAATGCCTTTACAACCGATTGCTTTTTCCATTTCTTTGCGATTTCAGCATATGAATCCTCTGTGAAAAGCTGACCTTTGTTATAAAGTTCAACTATATCCGCATATGCCTCCTCCAATTCTTCACTTGAATATTTATCGCCAATCATTTCTATTATGTGCTTTGGACATTTATCTTCCGGAACAAACGGCTCTTTTAAATAGAACAGCATTTCATACATAACATCATCGGCAATATGTACAGCACCGCTGTAAACGTCCATAACGATATTAAGACCTAACAAATTATATTGATGTATCAAAATTAAAACTCCTTATACCAAAATTTGAGGGTACCGCTATGCGATACCCTCAATCAAACTAATTATTTCGTAAAGATTAAACTCTTTCGCACTTTTGGTTAGCTACTGTGCAAGATGTCTTACAAGCTGACTGACATGATGTTTGACATTCTCCGCAGCCACCGTGAGAAGCTGTTTCCTTCAAATTTGCTTTGTTCAAAGTTTGTACGTGTTTCATATTATATTCATTCCTTTCTTCAATAAGGTTTTCCCCTATATACTATAATATCATATATATTATAACATATATCTTCCGAAAAATAAAGGGGAAAAATAATTTTTTTTAAAATTACAGTCTGTAAATGTCCTTTGCGTCCACTACATTTACATTTGTATCCTCCAAAATCTTAATAGCCTCATCAGGTTTATCCACTCTTACCACTACCAATGCGGCATTTGAAGTCTTGCCGATAAACGCATACATATACTCAATGCTTATGTCGTCTTTTTTCAGTTCAGCCAATACCTTTGCCAAACCGCCCGGCTTATCTTCGATTGCAAGTGCAATTACATCGGTTGTCTTAACCGCCAGATTATTGTCTTTAAGCACTTTTTCAGCCTTTACAGGGTCATTTACAATAAGTCTTAAAATACCGAAATCGGTTGTATCGGCAATAGACAATGCACTGATGTCAATGTCATTTTCGCCGAGAATACCGATAATATCGGCTAATCTTCCGAACTTATTCTCTACAAATACAGAAATTTGCTTTACTAACATAACTAAACACCCTTTCTTTATAAATATTATGATAATTTAAAATTTTTATTACCAAAAGCTATATCAGATTTTACGCTTGTCGATTACACGTTTTGCCTTGCCCTCACTTCTTGCAATGGTCTTAGGCTCAACCAAACGCACCTTAGCTCCGATACCAAGCACACTGTTTAATTGTTTCTTAATCAGCTTTTCAACATTCTCAACCGACTTAACGTCATCATTAAACAATTTATCCGACATTTCAACCTGTACTTCCAATGTATCATGGTTATCTACTCTGTCAACCAAAATCTGATAGTTAGGAGTAACATCTCCGCCGACTTTAAGCAATACTTCCTCAATCTGCGACGGGAACACATTTACACCACGAATAATCATCATATCGTCACTTCTGCCCTGCGGCTTGTTCATTCTTACAAATGTTCTACCACATTCGCATTTTTCGTAGTTAAGCGATGCAATATCACGGGTTCTGTAACGAATTAACGGGAAACCCTCTTTGGTAATTGTAGTAAATACCAATTCGCCCGTACTGCCGTATGGCAATACTTCACCCGTATCAGGGTCGATAATTTCAGGAATAAACATATCCTCATTAATATGCATACCCTTTTGGCAGTCACATTCGTATGCAACACCCGGCCCCATAATCTCGCTAAGACCGTAAATGTCATGTGCTTTAATATGTAATTTATTTTCAATAGCCTTTCTCATATCCTCCGACCAAGGCTCTGCACCGAAAATACCGGCTTTCAGTTTAAGTTGGTCTGTAAGACCCATTTCCTCTATGGTTTCGCCCAAATACATAGCATATGAAGGTGTACAGCAAAGATGTGTAGCACCAAAGTCAATCATAGTCTGGATTTGACGCTGAGTATTTCCTGTTGACATAGGGATTACGGTAGCACCTAATTTTTGTACGCCGTCATGTGCACCGAGTCCGCCTGTGAACAAACCATAGCCGTATGATATCTGCACAAAAGAGTTCTTGTCAGCACCCGCCGCCGTAAGCTGACGGCACATACAAGTCGCCCACATATCAAGGTCATTTCTTGTATATCCCACAACTATCTGCTTGCCTGTTGTACCGCTTGACGCATGAACTCTGATAATATCCGACATCGGCACTGCAAACAGACCGTACGGATAATTGTCACGCAAATCCTGTTTATATGAAAACGGCAGATTCTTTAAATCCTCAACAGATTTAACATCTTCGGGTTTCATACCCTTTTCGTCCATACGCTGTCTGAAAAGAGCAACATTTTCATACATCCTTTTTACCTGCCAAACCAATTTCTCATTCTGCAAAGAGATTATCTCATCTCTTGACATACATTCGTTCTTGTCATAATAAGCCATCGTATTTCGCTCCTGTAATTATAAATTGTATCCCAAATCAAAAGCCTTTAAGTTCACATCAAGGAATTTAGCCGGTACAGTCTGCTTTAATGCGTCAATCCATTTCTCATAAGCAACCTCTGTATTTTTAGCCATTACACCTATCAATACAACATTTACCGCTTTGATTGTACCTGCTTGCTGTGCAAGTTCAAGTGCGTCAAGAGAAATTGTATTTACGCTGTCCTTCAATTTTTGTTCGATATTTTCAGGATATTCCATAGCACCTGTTATAACAGGCATTGGCTCGATTTCCTGTGTATTTACGATTACAGTACCGCCCTTTTTCAGATACGGCAATGCTCTGTATGCCTCCAAAAGTTCAAAAGCCAAAATAATATCGGCTTCGCCCTCGTCAATAATCGGCGAATATACTTTTTCGCCATACTTAACATAAGTTACAACACTTCCGCCACGCTGTGACATACCGTGTACTTCCGACACCTTAACATCATGTCCTTCATTAATGGCAACGTTACCTAAAATTCTGCTTGCCAAAAGTGTTCCCTGACCGCCGACGCCGACAATCATAATCTTCTTTGTATCGCTCATTATTATTCACCAACCTTTTCTATTGCACCAAACGGACAGACATTTACACACAATCCGCAGCCGTTACATTGTGTAGTGTCAATCTTGATATTTTCGCCGTCCCATGAAATTGCCGGACAGCCAAGCTTCATACACATTTTACACTTCTTACAGTTATCACTTACATGACAGTGACCTGTATATTTAACTGTTTTAAGCAATGCACAAGGTCTTTGAGCAATAATTACAGACGGTTCGTCTGCCGCAACTTCTTCTTTTACAACCTTTTCAAAGTTCTTTACATCGAACGGGTCTGCAACAACAATTCTGTCAACGCCGACCGCTTTGCAAAGTGTAATAAGATTTACTTGCTTTGTAGGCTCTTTCTTGATTGTATAGCCTGTTGTAGGGTTGTCCTGATGACCTGTCATACCTGTGATAGAGTTGTCAAGGATAATAACGGTGTTTGCACCTTTGTTGTATACAATATCAACCAAGCCTGTGATACCTGAATGCATGAATGTGGAATCACCTATAACAGAAACCAATTTCTTGTTAAATTCACTGCCTCTTGCCTTTGCCATACCCAAAGCCGCACTCACGCTCGCACCCATACAAATTGTAGTGTCAACGCTTGCAAGCGGAGCCGGTGCACCAAGTGTGTAACAGCCAATGTCACCGCTTACTGTCAAGCCCAATTTCTTCAATACATAGAATGTACCTCTGTGCGGACAGCCCGGACACATAACAGGAGGTCTTATCGGCAATTCTTCGTTAGGAACTACCTTTTCGGCAGGCTTTTCACCGAAAATAACACCCTTAATCATTGTAGGAGTATATTCGCCAAGCAAAGTAAATTTATCTTTTCCGATAACTTCAATACCCAACGATTTGCAGTGTTCTTCAAAAACAGGGTCAAGTTCTTCGATTACATATACTTTTTCTACTTTTGACGCAAAATCTTTAATCAATTTTTCAGGCAGCGGATATACCATACCCAATTTCAAATAGCTTACTCTGTCGCCAAGTGCCTCTTTGGCATACATATATGAAATACCGCTTGTGATTACACCGATTTTGTCCGAGTTCATTTCAACAGTATTAAATTCGCAGTTTTCCGCAAATTCACGTTCTGCCTTAATTCTGTCCTCAACAACAACATGACGTTTTTTCGCCATACCCGGCATCATAACGTATTTTTGCACATTCTTTTCATAATCTTTAAGTGCTATATTTTCTCTTTCACATTCTTCAACCAAACCTTGCGAATGTGACACTCTTGTTGACAATCTGATTATTACAGGTGTGTCAAACTGTTCGCTAATCTCAAATGCTCTCTTTGCAAAATGCTTACATTCCAAGCTGTCAGACGGTTCAAGCATAAGCACCTTTGACGCTTTTGCATAGTGACGGCTGTCCTGTTCGTTTTGTGAACTGTGCATACCCGGGTCATCTGCAACGCAGAATACCAAACCGCCGTTTACACCCGTATAGCTTACAGTAAACAATGGGTCTGCCATAACATTCATACCAACGTGTTTCATACATGACATACTTCTTGCACCGCCGATAGACGCACCGATAGCCACTTCGGCAGCCACCTTTTCATTAGGTGCCCACTCTGTATATACTTCATCATATTTTGCAATATTTTCTGTTATTTCGGTACTCGGAGTGCCGGGATATGACGCAGTTACAGTAACCCCTGCTTCATATGCACCACGGGCAATCGCCTCGTTACCAAGCATAAGCTTTTTCATTTGTTAAATCAATCCCTTCATTGTAGTTACTTATATTTTAACAGTTTTTTTATCTTAGGTCAAGTACACGCTTAGCTTTACCCGCCGTTCTTTCTATCGACTTAGGCTCAACCAAACTAACCTTAACGCTGATACCCAAAACAGTATGGATTTTATGTTTAATCTTTTTCTTCAATTCTTCCAGTGCACCAAAGTTTTCAAGCAAAGAATTATCCTGCAATTCCACCTTTACTTCAAGATTATCGGTAAAGTCTTTCTTTGTTACAACAAGCTGATACTGCGGACTGATTTGGTCCATACCTACCAATACGCTCTCCACCTGTGACGGGAATACATTTACACCCTTGATGATAAGCATATCGTCCGTTCTGCCTTGAATTTTATGTAAACGGGCAGTTGTTCTGCCGCATGGACATGGTTCTGTGTTAATCCAGCTGATGTCCTTTGTGCGGTAACGAAGCAGCGGAATACCTTTTTTAAGTATCGGTGTAATAACAACTTCACCCTTTTCGCCCTCCGGCAAAACCTTACCTGTTTCAGGGTCGATAATCTCAACGATGAAATAGTCCTCGTTAATGTGCATACCGGTATGTTCAAGACATTCTCCGCATACACCCGGTCCGCCCACTTCACTCAAACCATAGTTTTCGGTAGCGACAATACCCCAGCGTTTTTCAAGCTCCTTACGCATTTCCTCTGTGTGACCTTCCGCACCGAACATACCTATTCTCAAACTTATATCGTCCTTTGTGATGCCCATTTCCTGTGCAACCTCAGACATATAAAGTGCATATGACGGTGTACTGATTAGGATAGTCGGCTTAAAGTCCTGCATAATCATAAGCTGCTTTTCGGTATTGCCTGTCGACATAGGAATTACCGACGCACCAACCTTTTCCATACCGTAGTGCAATCCGAATGCACCCGTGAAAAGACCGTATCCGAATGAGATTTGTGTTATATCCTCACTTGTACCGCCCGACGCTGTGATAAGTCTTGCAATACATTCGCTCCATACGTCCAAATCTTCTTTTGTATAACCGACAACAGTAGGTTTGCCTGTTGTACCGCTTGACGCATGAATTCTGACTATGTCTTTCATCGGCACGCCAAACAAGCCGTACGGATAATTGTCACGCAAATCGCTCTTTACTGTAAACGGAATTTTCTGAATATCTTCAAGCGTTTGTATATCCTCAGGCTTTAAACCTATTTCATCAAATTTTTTCTTATAAAAAGGTACATTTTCATAAGTAAATTTCACTTGATTTTTTAATCTTTCAAGCTGAATTTTCTTAATATCCTCTCTTGATGCTGTTTCGATTTTTTCATTCCAAATCATTTTTTCTTTCGTCTCCCTTTTGTTTGTAACAATTTATATTAAAACTCCGCCTGTGGGCGTAGGAATAATGCAGCATTTTTGATTTTTCATCACTGCGTTTTACTCAATGATGAAAAATCAAAAATTTAAATTACATACTACACTCTTAAAAAGAGCATAGTATGTAAATTTTCAACTTACTCAGTAAATACTTTTTCCAAATGTTTTTCGTCAAACTTCTTTGTAAAACTGCTTACAACAGGTACAATTATAATCGATACCGCCATAGCCGCAACACCCATTTGCGGCGAATAGCCCGATGCAGCTTTAAAACCGATAGTGACACTCATTATAATTGTCGGAATTGCGATAGTCAAAAATCCGCCTATCATGCCTGCCCATGCACCGATTTTTGTCGTCTTTTTCGAGTAAATTCCCCAAAGGTACGGCCCGATAAAGCAGCCCGACACAACACCCCATGAGAATGACATGATAGATACGATAATCGCAATATTCATTGTAGCGAATATGTATGACAAACCTACAAAAATGAAACATAAAATTCTTGTAAGTCCCATTTGTTTTTCTTTTCTGTAATTTTTATTTACCACAGGAACTAAGTCCACCGATATTGCCGATGCCGATGTCAATACAACAGATGCAAGCGTTGACATAGACGCAGACAAAAGCAGCAGCAATATAACAGCCAATATTATAGTTGTAAAAATATTTGCGTCACCCAAACCAAGCAGCAGCATTTTCGGAATTACCGCATCATATCCGCCCTCAGGCAGCTGATTGTTTAAAATCAATCTTGCAAGCGAACCGATAAAATATGCACCGCAGCCGATTATAGCGGCAAATACAGTTGAAATAACCGTTGCCTCTTTAATGCTCTTTTCGTCTTTGATTGCGTAGTATTTGCTCACCATCTGAGGCAATCCCCATGTACCGAAGCTCGTAAGCAGAATATTTGTACAAAGGAATTTCCAGTTTCCCGCACCCCACGGACAGACCAAATCGGGATTGATACTTTTTATCTTCTCGATACCTGCCGATATACCGCCGATAGCCGGATTTTTCACAATGGCGATAACCATTGCCGCCACACCGAATATCATAATTATACCTTGTATAAAATCGGTATATGCCGTTGCGACATATCCGCCAAGCACAAGATATACCGCTGTCAAAACGGCAACTATAAGCATACACACTTTAACGTCCACCATAGGGAAAATTGTGTTAAACATTGAGCCTAAGCCTTTGTATACCGCCGCCGAATAAGGCACAAGGAACACAAAAATTATAACAGCCGCAAATACTTTCATATTTGTAGACATATATCTGCTCTCAAAAAATTCGGGCATAGTCTTTACATTTAACGTATGCGTCATTGTACGGGTACGCTTTGCAAGGATAAGCCACGCCAATAAGCACCCCAAAATCGCATTACCTATACCAATCCACATACTGGCAAATCCAATATCCCAGCCATGTTTACCGGCATAACCAATAAAAATAACAGCCGAAAAATATGACGTGCCATAAGCAAAAGCCGACACCCACGCACCTATTTTTCTGCTGCCCAACAAAAAACCGTCCATAGTTTTTGTTTTAGATAGGCTGTAAATACCTATACCTATCATTAAAATCGAAAAAATCACAAGTGCAACAATAGTAACTGTCTGCACCTGCACCAAATCTGAACCCATGTTCTCTACCGTCCTTCCATACTGCTTTTTTTACCTTTTACCGTATAACACTACCATTTTACAAATACTACTCTACCATTTTACACTAATCTAACAAAAAAATAAAGTCCTTTTTTATAAAAAACATATTTAATATGTAAAATTTTTAATATCAAATTTAGGCAAAACATACAAAAAGCTGTCGGTAAAGCAAATCCCGACAGCTAAAATCGATATTGTATTATTGAATTTCTCTTATTAAATTCACCATTTCAATAGCGGATAATGCACAGTCATAACCTTTGTTTCCCGCTTTTGTTCCGGCACGCTCTATCGCCTGTTCAATATTTTCGGTTGTGACCACTCCGAACAAAACCGGAATATCACTGTTTAATGACACATTCGCCACACCTTTTGACACTTCATTGCACACATAATCATAATGGCTTGTCGAGCCTCTGATTACCGCACCCAGACAAATCACTGCATCATATTTGCCCGACTTTGCCATTTTTGACGCAATAAGCGGTATTTCAAATGCCCCCGGCACCCATGCAACGGAAATATCGTCGTCATTCACATTATGTCTTTTTAAGCCGTCGACCGCACCGCTCAATAATTTCGATACTATAAATTCGTTAAATCTCGATGCCACGATACCTATTTTAATTCCATCCGACACCATTTTTCCTTCATAAATTTTCATGTTATATCTCTCCTTAAATTAATAATTTACCAAATGTCCCATTTTAATTTGTTTTGTTTTTAAGTAAAACTCATCATATTTATTTGCCTTCATTTGTATACTTACTCTCTCGCACACATCAATGCCGTCTTTCCGCAATTTTTCCACCTTATCGGGATTGTTTGTGATAAGTCTTACTTTGTATGCACCCAAATCTTTCAGCATACACGCAGCCGTATGATATTCACGCAAATCCTCATCAAATCCAAGTGCCAGATTAGCCTCCACGGTATCAAGTCCCTTGTCCTGCAACGCATACGCTTTAAGCTTGTTTATAAGTCCAATGCCTCTGCCCTCCTGACGCATATAAAGCAAAATTCCTCTGCCCTCTTCGGCAATCATTTTCATAGCTTTGTCATATTGTTCTCCGCAGTCACATTTCGCAGAACCCAACGCATCACCTGTAAGACATTCGGAATGTACTCGGCACAAAACAGGCTCGTCACCGCTTATATCACCCTTTACCAATGCTATATGGTGTTCTCCGTTTTCCTTTTTTTCATATCCGTATACCGTAAATTCACCGTATCTTGTCGGAAGTTTTGCCTGCACCACACGTTCAATCGTGCGTGACAGCATATATTTCTGTAAATCCTTAATATTTGTAATGACCAAATTGTGCTTTTGTGCAAACTCAAACAGTTCCTTTTCACGCATCATTGTTCCGTCGTCCGCCATAATCTCACAGCACAGTCCGCACTCTTTCAATCCGGCAATTTTCATAAAATCCACCGTTGCCTCCGTATGACCGTTTCTTTCAAGCACGCCGCCTTTTTTGGCTACAAGCGGAAACATATGTCCCGGTCGGCGAAAATCCGACGGTTTACTGTTTTCGTCCACGCATTTCATAGCAGTAACCGAACGCTCCGCCGCCGATATACCGGTTGTCGTATCTACATGGTCGATTGATACTGTAAATGCGGTTTCATGGTTATCCGTGTTATTTTCGGTCATAGGCGGCAAATTGAGTTTAACCGCCAAATCCCTGCTCATCGGCATACATATAAGTCCTTTTGCAAGGCTTGCCATCATATTTACATTTTCACACGTTGCAAATTCCGCCGCACAAATCAAATCGCCTTCATTTTCTCTGTCGGCATCATCAAGCACAACGATAACCTTTCCGCTCTGTAAAGCGGTTACTGCTTCTTCTATTGTATTGTAATTGTACATATTAATTTCTCCTTTTCATAAATTATGAGTTGTCGCTTATGCAAGCACAAACTTGCAAAGTGGCTCTGCCCCATCAAAGTTTGGGTCAAGGCTTTTTAAAGGCTTGCGGTTTCAAAAGGCAGCGTCTTTTGTCGCTCGTCGCAACGAGCGAAATCCCCTAGCGTCCAAGTTTGGTCAAACTTTCTAAAAGTTTGTCGCTATCCGCAGATAGCGAAATCCTTATGCTTTCGGCTATATCTATATTCGTGTAGCGGAAGAATGACGCTACTGTGAACTAAATATATCTTGCGGTGGACTACGCACAAAGCTACAATTTGTTGTTCTATCCTAACATAGCTAAAATCCAAGTGTAGTGCGACTGACGTTGCCCACATTTAACGATGGGGACGTTTCACTTCCCCATAGATATAGACATTATCAAATTATAGCGAACCCTTTGGAGTTCGCTTTGTCCACGTCCACAAAGCAAACGGAAAAGTCCG
>CAKSNH010000008.1 GCA_934476075.1 uncultured Clostridia bacterium
GATATACGCTTTTTGCGTGTCCTGTGGGTGAGTTTAGTGGGAAAGTGCGATTGTAGGTATAAATGAAAGTGTAGTGCGACTGACGTTGACCGAGTTTAGCGAGTAAGGGTGGGTTTAGATAGAAATGCGAGTGAGTGGCTGTTGTGTACATCACCCCCACAAATCCTAATTTATCATATCCCCCACTTCCCAACAAAAAAACAGGTTTTCACCTGTTTTTTTATCCCTCGCTCGGCGATGTAATCGCCGCATATATAATCTGCGGTTTTGGCACCGGCTTGTCGCCGAACACCAACGCACCGCCGAATATATCCTTCGCATTTTGCAGACATTCCGCCCTGTTGGTGTGAAATTCCGCAATCACGTCACCGGCATTTACAAAATCGCCCGTTTTCGCTTTTAATATGATACCGGCACTGTAATCTATGCTGTCGTTTATCCTCTCTCGCCCCGCTCCGAGAATAACGCTTGCAATACCTACCTTCTCCGTGTCCATATGCTCAATATACCCCGACTTGTCCGCCGTTATCGGCTCAATAATCCCCGCTTTCGGCATTTTATCGGGATTATCGATAAGCGACACATCTCCGCCCTGTGCAATAACCACCTGCCTGAACTTTTCCAATGCAGACCCGTCATCTATAACACGGATTACATCTTTTCGTGTTTCTTCTTCATTCTTGCCTGTCACAAGCATCGCCATGTGCACCGCAAGCACAATACATATTTCACGCAAATCCGCATTTCCGCCGCCGTTTAATATCTCTATGCACTCTTTCACTTCAAGCACATTCCCGACCGCATTTCCCAGCGGAATATCCATATTCGTGATAACGGCTGACGTATTTCTGCCCACCGAATATCCTATGTTCACCATAGTCTGTGCAAGCATTTTGCTGTCCTCTATTGTTTTCATAAACGCACCGCTGCCCGTCTTTACGTCCAAAACTATATTTGCCGAGCCGGACGCAATTTTCTTGCTCATTATGCTTGACGCTATAAGCGGTATACTCTCCACCGTTGCGGTCACATCTCGGATTGCATATATCTTCTTGTCCGCCGGTGCAAGATTGCCCGACTGCCCCGCAAGACATATTCCTATATCATTCACCTGCCGTAAAAACCTGTCCGGTGCGACCTCTGTCGAAAACCCCGATATAGACTCCAATTTATCCACCGTACCGCCCGTGTGCCCAAGCCCCCGTCCCGACATTTTCGCAATCTTTCCGCCGAGTGCCGCCACTATCGGAGCGACTATCAAAGTTGTCTTGTCACCCACACCGCCCGTACTGTGCTTGTCTATGGTCACCCCGTTTATCGGTGACAAATCTATAATATCCCCCGACTTCGACATAGCAAGCGTAAGCGTTGCAAGCTCATGGTTTGTAAGTCCGTTTAAATATATCGCCATAAGCAGTGCGGAGGTCTGATAATCGGGAATAGTTCCGTCTGTCAAGCCGTCTATCCAAAAATGTATTTCCTCATCTGTGATAATCTCTCCGTCACGCTTTTTCCGAATTATATCATACATTCTCATATTATTGCCCTCCTCACAATTTAACTCTATTCAAAAAATTTTCTGTCCAGACTTCTGTATTGAATTGCCTCTGCGATATGTGCCGACGTAATCCGCTCCGACATTTCTATATCGGCTATCGTCCGTGCCACTTTCAATATACGGCTGTGTGCACGGGCACTCAATCCCAGATTGTCGAACGCATTGCGTAAAATCTCGTTTTCCTCTTTCCCGAGCGGACAAAACTTCTGTATCAAACCGCCCGTAAGCTGTGAATTTGAATATATGTTGTACTCCTTGTATCTTTCAAGCTGTATCTTTCGTGTACGATTGACACGCTCTTTTATCTGTGCCGAGGTTTCGCCCTTTTCGGTCGAACTCAAATCATCATAATTCACCGCCGCAACCTCAATCTGAATATCCACCCTATCCAAAAGCGGGCCCGATATTCTGCTCCGATACTGATTAACCTGTGCCGGAGTACAAGTGCACCTGTGCACACTGTCGCCGTAAAATCCGCATTTGCAAGGATTCATGGAGCATATAAGCATGATGTTGCACGGATATGTAAGCGTTGCATTCACTCGTGAAATAGTAACCTGTCCGTCCTCTAACGGCTGACGCATCACTTCCAGCACCTCACGCTTAAACTCCGGCAATTCGTCCAAAAACAGCACACCGTGATGTGCAAGCGATAATTCTCCCGGACGAGGGATACTTCCTCCGCCCGACAATCCCGACGGTGATATTGTGTGGTGCGGACTTCTGAACGGTCTTTCGGTGATAAGCGGGTGGTCCTTCGGCAGTACACCGGCGATGGAATGTATTTTGGTGACCTCCAAAGCCTCGTCAAACGTCATGTCGGGCAAAATAGTGCCGAGCCTTTGTGCAAGCATGGTCTTGCCCGTACCCGGACTTCCGATAAGCATTATATTGTGTCCGCCCGATGCCGCAATCTCCAACGCACGCTTTGCGTTTTCCTGTCCCTTTACATCGCAGAAATCAAGCAAAGAGCCTGCGTCCGCATGAAACAGACTTTGCTTGTCCACCGTAACACGTTCTATTTTCTTTACATTATTGATGTGTTCGACAACCTCCGCAAGACTGCCGACAGGATATATATTCGCCCCGTCCACAACCGCACCTTCGATTGCATTGTCTTTCGGCACATACATATCGGTAATACCCTTGTTGTACGCCGATATAACCATCGGCAAAACTCCCGTAACGGGCTTTACAGTGCCGTCTAACGCAAGCTCACCGATAAATATGCTTTTTTCATAATCAAACGGTGCGAGCATTTCCGATGCATTCATAACGGATACCGCTATCGGCAAATCGTATGACGGGCCTTCCTTTCTCAGATTGGCGGGTGCAAGATTTAAGATAATACGTTTTGCCGGTATACTGTAACCGCTGTTCCGTATTGCCGAACGCACACGTTCCTTTGATTCACGAACCGCCATATCGGGCAGACCGACCATCTCGAAAGCGGGTATTCCGTTTGAAATATCGGTCTGCACCTCAACCATAAATCCGTCCAAACCCATTAACCCTACACTGTTTATCTTTGATAACATAATCCACCTCGTTATTTTTTCGATACCGAAATCTGCATTTTTTCAACCCAGCCTTTTTGATATTTAAGCGACACAAACCCTATCGCCGATATTACAAACGCACCTATGCAGTCTACAATAAGGTCTTTCATCGTATCTGCGAGTGCTTTCTGACCGATAAGCATTTCGCCCGACTCCGTCATAAACTTCTGCATATTCGTACCCAAAATACAGTCTGCCGAAAACTCGTATATCTCCCATATAACGCCCAAGCTGACCGCAAAGCAGAAAGTGAACACCGCTATAAAAATCGGGCTTAAATTCACAGGCACTCTGTCGGTCTTGTTAAGCAGATTGATAAACGAAAATCCCAGCGCACCGAGCATTGCACCGCTTGACGTGTGCAATATAGTATCCCAGTGCGGAACGGTGTAATAGAACTTTCTCACCTCGCCCAGAAATATTGCGCAATACAAAAATACCGCATATACGATAATCATTTTCGACGGAATTACAAGCCTTAATTTGTTCTTTAAAATACTCGGCAAAAACATAGCAAATATACCAAGCAGACATTGTAAAAGCATCAGCACATATTCCGACTTTACACGTTCAAACGGCTCTGCAATTTTCGGCGATGACGGAGCGAAAATCATTATAAGAATAACTCCCACGCTAGCAAGTGCCATTGACCCAAGCACAAACCAATAAATTATTTTCTCCCAATTAGGTTTTTTCTTTAATTTATTTTTACTTTTCATATAAATCCTCCCCAATGATAATATATGTTATAAAGTTATTATATCACAAACCAAAATATTTTTGTATATTTTTATGCAAAAAAGCGGTATTACAGAATACCTCCGCAATACCGCATTTATTTTTATCTGTATCTGTTTCTTCTTCCGTAGCCGAAACCGCCCCGTCTTGACTTTCTGTTATTGCCCTTTCTGATTTTCAATACCACAATAAGTACCGCAATCAATATAACGGGCACATATAAAAACGGACTTGTAACCACCTTTACCACACTGTGTATGATAAACAATATCGTGTCACGCTCAACATCATTTGACGCAATCAAATCTGTTGTACCGATATTCTCACCGTTGTATGTGTAAGATACACTTCCCAAAACGTCACCCTTTGTGATAGGTGCCTGTATATCCTCGTTCACCTTTATATCTTTTGTTATTGCATTATCTATGTCAATCCCCTTCGGCAATAACGCACCAATCTCGTCTTTCGGAGTAAGTGCCACTCGTACGGAATTTTTCGCCTCCTCAACCTTTGAGTCTGACAAAATATCTCCCGGCTTTGACACCGCCTGATACTGATAATTTTCAAACGCATAGTCAAACAATGCTCTTGTGTCCACAAAAGTGTACGCACCGTCGGTAGAGTTTGTATTTTCGTCTTTAAGCACCACCGTCAAAAACTCCGTACCGTCCTTGCTCGCCGCCGCCACAAGACAGTTTTTCGCCTGTGATGTGTACCCTGTCTTAACGCCTATCGCATACGGATAATAGTGATACGAATTTCTCCGCTTGCTTATTAAATGGTTTGTCGATGACAGGTATCTGACTTCCTTGTATTTGTTTGTCGGCTGTATCGTAAATAAATCCGTTGAAACAATCTCTCTGAATTTCGCACTTATTTTGTCATTGGTCATGGCATATCTTGCAATCGCCGCCAAGTCGCTCGCCGTAGTGTAGTGATTATCGTTATGAAACCCGTGCGGATTTACAAAATTTGAATTAACCGCACCTATCGCCTTTGCTTTCTGGTTCATCTTCTGTGCAAAAGCGTCCAGACTTCCGGCAATATGTACCGCAATAACATTTGCCGCGTCATTCGCCGAATATATCAGCATACCGTTCACAAGCTGGTCGAGCGTCAGCTGCTCACCCACCAGAATACCCATGTGCGAGTCCTGCAAAGTAATCGGAGCGATTGCGTCCGCCGAAGCGGTCACCACATCGTCCAAATTGCCCTCCTCCAATGCAATTATCGCCGTAAGTATCTTTGTTGTACTTGCCGGATACAATTTCTCGTCGGGATTTTTTGAATATATCACTCTGCCCGTCTTTAAATCCATCAATATTCCCGCCTCGGCATGAATATCGGGCGGTGTCGGAACATCTGCAAAAACAGGTATTACAATATTTATTAAAACAGCAACAGCCAGCAAGACTGCAAACAGACTTTTTTTCTTCATTAAAATTTTTTCCTCCAAAAAAATATATATAACCATCATACTATATTTTGCCATATATGCACATGACATGAAACTGTATAAGACAAAATCATATTAATTATATAAAAAAAACTAACATTTTGCAAGATTTTTTATTAATTTTATAAAAAAAATATTTGAGGGTGCAAAAAATTAACTTTTCCACACCCTCTTTTCATCGTTTATCAGCCTATAAATTTGTATCCGGCGTCTGTGATAACCTTTTCAAATTCGCCCATGCCGATTTCCCTGTCGGCTTTGACATATGCTTTCTTTTCGCCCAAATCAACTCTGACCGCTGTAACCCCGTCCATCGCCGACAATACGTCTGTAACACGCTTTTGACAATGCTCGCACATCATACCTTCAACTTTAAATTCATAATTCATTTTACCGTCCTCCTCGATTATATCATTGTTTTCCTGTACCTTGCGGTTCGGTTTAAACCATTTTAACCGCAGTGCATTGCTCACCACACATACACTGCTCAGACTCATTGCCGCCGCTCCGAACATCGGACTGAGCTTTAAGCCGAACGCATGGTATAACGCTCCTGCCGCAATCGGTATACCGATAATATTGTAGAAAAATGCCCAGAATAGATTTTCTTTAATATTTTTAATTACCGCCTTGCTGAGCCTTACGGCACTTACCGCATCAAGCAAATCGCTGTGCATAAGCACAATGTCCGCACTTTCGATAGCCACGTCCGTACCTGCACCAATCGCAATACCCACGTCCGCTCTTGCCAATGCCGGCGAATCGTTTATACCGTCGCCTATCATAGCCACCCTGTGACCTTGTTTCTGCAATTCGTGGATATGCTTCTCCTTGTCCTCAGGCAGTACCTCCGCTATGACCTTCGGGATATTCAATCTCCTGCTCACCGCCTCCGCCGTACGCTTATTGTCGCCCGTCAGCATAACAACGTCAATACCCATCTTGCCGAATAAATCAATCGCCTGTCGGCTGCTCTTTTTCTCAATGTCCATAGCCGCCACAATACCTATAATATCCTTGTTCCTTGCGAATATAAGCGGTGTTTTGCCCTCGCCGGCAAACTTGTCTGTCATATTCTGAATTTTGCCGTCCAATGCAATTTTCTGCTCCTTCATAAGAGCGATATTTCCGGCAAAATACACATCATCACCCATTTTTGCGGTTATCCCCTTGCCGAATACCGCACTGAAATCGGTCATCTGTGCAAATGCGATATTTTTCTTTTTTGCATAATCCACAACCGCATCTGCCAACGGGTGCTCACTGCCCTTTTCCATACCTGCCGCTATTGCGATAAGTTCGTTTTCGTCCGCCGATAACGCTATCACATCGGTAACGACAGGCTTTCCCTCGGTTATAGTACCCGTTTTGTCCATAACCACCGTATCAATGCTGTGTGCGGTTTCAAGTGCCTCGCCCGACTTGATAAGTATACCGTTTTCCGCTCCCTTGCCCGTACCGACCATAATCGCAACCGGTGTCGCAAGACCCAATGCACACGGACACGATATAACCAAAACCGCTATACCCGTTGACAGTGCAAATTCAAATGTCGCACCGCATATCAGCCATATAATCATTGTCAATACAGCTATTGTGATAACCGCCGGAACAAATACCCCCGACACCTTGTCGGCAAGTTTTGCGATAGGAGCTTTGCTCGCACTCGCCTCGTCAACCAATTTGATAATCTGATTTATTGTACTGTCCGCACCGACCTTTGTCGCTTGGAACTTGAAAAATCCCGCTTTATTAACCGTTGCCGACACCACACTGTCACCGACCTGTTTCTGTACGGGTATGCTCTCGCCCGTTATCGCCGACTCGTCCACGCTCGTACTTCCGAAAACTATTCTGCCGTCCGCCGCAATGCTCTCGCCCGGCTTTACAACAATAACATCTCCGACCGCCAAATCGTCAGCAGATATGGTAACCTCTTTTCCGTCACGCTCGACAACCGCCGTCTTTGGTGCAAGATTGATTAATTTTTCTATCGCCTGACTTGTCTTTCCTTTTGAACGGCTCTCGAAGAATTTTCCCAATGTGATAAGCGTCACAATCATTCCGGCTGACTCAAAATACAAATCCATGCTGTATTTTTCCACCAATTCCGTATTGCCAATACCGAGTCCGTAGCCTATACGATATATCGCAAAGATACCGTATACCGTCGCCGCACTCGACCCCAACGCAATCAGACTGTCCATGTTCGGACTTCCCCGAAACAGATTTTTAAATCCGACCTTGTAATACTTTTGATTTAAGTATAATATCGGCAAAAGCAGTAAAAACTGCGTAAATGCAAATGCAACGCTGTTTTGCGTACCGTGGAACGCACTTTTCACAATCTGCGGTACAGGCAGACCGAACCACTCATACAGCATATGGTGCATGGATATATACATCATCGGAATAAGGAATACAAACGACCATATAAGCCGTTTTTTCATACTCCTGCTTTCGCTTTGTGCCTTGTCGGAAACAGACGTATTCGTCTTTGCCTTGTCAGCCTTTGCCCCGTATAATTCCGCTTTGTATCCGCTGTCGGTCACTGCGGCGATAATCGTACCGCTGTTTAAAACATTTTCGTCATACTCTACCTGCATACTGTTTGTCAAAAGATTTACCGTGACATTCTCTATGCCGTCAAGCTTTCTCACGCTCTTTTCCACTCGTGCCGAGCACGCCGAACAGGTCATTCCCGTCACGCTGTACTTTTCCTTCTTCATGCAATCACTCCCCCGATGCTACTTCATCAATTTCTGCAATGCGGCACATAACTCGTCCACCACATCATCATTGCCCTCTCTTATATCATTCACAACACAGGTTTTTATATGCTCTGAAATTAAAATTTTGTTAAAAGAATTAAGTGCCGACGTTATCGCACTCACCTGCGTCAGAATATCGATGCAGTATCTGTCGTCCTCCACCATCTTCCTAACCCCACGCACTTGTCCTTCAATGCGGTTTAATCTGTTTAACAAATCCTTGTACTCTTTTTCCTCCCTGTGCTTATGTCTGACACAGCAAGGACATTTATTTTCTTCCATGCTATCACCTCATGCAAAATTCGTTTGATTGTATACCCCCATGGGGTATACATAATATATCACATATAATACATCTTGTCAATATCCGAAAAAAAAGACTAATGCTAAATTGCATTAGTCCTCATAATGATATTTGCAGGCATAGATTATTAAATTTTTGTTAGCATCAAAATTGTAAACCAATCTGTGTTCGTCATTAATATGTCGGCTGCAAGCCTTTATGTGCTTTAATGCTTCGGGTTTTCCCAGACCTCTTAATAATCCGTCCTGTTTAATGCTCCGTATTAACTCATTAATACGTTTAATTTTTTTCTTGTCAGTCAAGAACCATTCAGTGTATTGTTCCCACGCTATCGGTGTAAATATTACATTCATACTTCAAACTCTCTCAATTCATCAATACTTTTTGCAATCAATCCACCTTGTTCAGCCTGTGACATAGACTTATCAAGCATTTCCAAATATTCAGCATTTCTCTTTGCTTTCATCAGATTATTATATTCTGTTTCAGACAACATCACAATATTTTCATTTTTAGGTCTTGACACTATCAAAGTTTCGCCGTTAAACACTCTGTCACATATAGTTTTAAAATTATTTCTAACACTCATTGATTTCATAGCCAGCATTTTTTACACCTCATTTCCGCACCAAAAAACGTACGTTTCTCTGTACTATTATTATATGATATTATTATATATATGTCAACTGTTTTTTATACAAATTTAAAAAAACACACCCGACAAAGTGCCTGTACTCCGCCGAGTGTGTTCCGAGATTAATACGTCCCCTTTTATTTACCCTTTTACTTTTATGTTATATAACTTATCCTTATTATTTTATTTCCACATTACGGGATTTGCTTTCACACAATGCCTGTGCTGTTTCCAAATTCCAGAAGAACGCCGATAACTTGGTTATTTCGTCATTGTCCCCAAAGCTCACGCCCATAGGAGTACCCGCCTTGAAATCAGCAGACAATGTCTTTATCCCTACCATTTCATCATCGCTGTTATATCCGGCAATAACCAATGTTGCACCGGCAATATCCTTGTTTGCGGTAACAACCGCTGTACTGCCGTCAAATCTAAGCCCGATATTTTCAGGAATTTTCTTTTCATATGCCCTTGTGCTGCCGTCCTGTGCCGTCAACGTCAAAACAATCTTGCCGTCAGATTCGGTCAACTCATACTTGCCCGACTCTGCCACGCCGTTTTGGTAAATAGCATAAATACCCGACTTCTTGCTGTCGTCACCGTCATTGTCATATGCGTAGAATGTATATTTGCTTACCAATTCATTATTCAAATATGTTTTTCTCTCGCCGTTATAATCCACAATAAAGTATGTATTGTCTGTGCTCCATGTACCCTTTAAATCACTGATTTGTGCCATTGAACTTTCTGTACGTTCCGCACTGTAATCCATGTTTTCAAGGCAGAATAGCGAAATTGCATTTTCTCTGTCTTGTAAAGTTGAGTTTGTCAATATACCCGATGCTACCCAATAAGCATATTTACCGCTGTACAATTTGATAAGTTCGTCTTTGTCACTTCCGTAACGGAATTCTATATGGTATGTTGAGTCCGGCGTATCTGCACAAAGTGCGAAATACTTAAACTCGCCCGCATTTTCATCGGCTGTTTCAAAGATATAGAATTCAAAACCATCTTGGTCGCTTGACGGCAAGAATTCCACAAATTCATATTCATGTGAGAACAATTCCTCGCCGTCCGCACTTGTACCGCTGATTGTTGTGCCGTCAAATTTAATGTTTGCCACATTCTCCGCAAAACCGCAGAAGAACTTTGTATTTTCAGGGTGCTCTGTGTATTCCTCAACCGCAGCCTCACCGTAAATACTTCCGCCTACGCTTGACTTCATCACCTGTGCATACATATCCGCATTATCCTCGCCGACAATTACCGCACAATAATCATGCCATAGCTTTTCATATTCTTCGTTGAACAATGCACCCTCAAACAACTGCTGATATGTTCCGCTAAGAGCATTGATAAGTTCCTCGGCTTCCTTTTCGGTTTCCGACGGTGATGTAAAGCCAACAACGCCCTTGTTCAGATACCACTCGTTCAGCTCGCTGCCGTTATAATAAATCTGCTGAACCAAATCATTTGCACTTATGTGCTCTTTAATCACACCGTTTAGCCATGTTTCAGCCGATTGATTGTTTGTGTTCAAAAGCTGTGCAAAATCTTCCGATGCAAGCTCTGCCTTTGTCTTTCCGACTGAAACCTCCAACGCATCGTTGACCGCAACACCTGATGATACAGCTGTTTCATTCACTGTATCTCCGTTTGCCTGTTTTGCCTCACTGTTAAAGTAGCAGTTGTAGTCAACCGAAATACCGCCCATTCTGCCGTTCACACCGCCGACATCTGATGTAGGCTTTAACGATACAACATTACCTGTTGCATAGCAGTTAATTTGTATACCGCCTGCCTGACCTGTCAAACCGCCGATATGCACCTTGTTTGTATTTGTCGAATTGCCTGTAACATTGCCTGTTGCATAGCAGTTGATTACAGTTGCTCTGTTTGTAAGTGCAAACATACCGCCCGCATATACGTTTGACGCATCTGTCACCGCATTTATGTCAACATCGGCAGAACAATTTGTAACCGCTCCTCTAAGTACATTTGACGCAATACCGCCGGCTCTTGCAAAGCTGTTCTTTGTGGTTACGTTGATTTCACCTTCGGCACTGCAATTATCTATGTAAATACCGTTTTGTCCCGAACCGACAATACCTCCTGTATATGTATCGTATACTGTCGAAATATTAACCGACATATTCTCAACATGGATATTGCTCAAATGTACAGAACCGCTTTCCAATTCTGTTGTAGGTTCTTCGTTGCCTGTAAAGTCGCCGATTGTAACGCCGAACAATGCTCCCACATTTGTGTCTGCCGGATTTTCCTTTGTTCCGACCGTCATGCCTGTTATTTTATAATTTCCGCCATCATAATTACCCTTAAACGGATATGCACTGTACTGCTTGCCCTGACCGTTTATCTCCGCATATATCACACGTCCGATAGGTGTCCATTCTGATTTTGAAAGGTCGATGTCCGCTGTCTGTACAAAATATGTATTATCCCAGTCAACGTCGGCATTCACCGAATATGACAAATATCTAAGCTGGTCTGCGTCTGCGATTTGGTATGGGTCTTGTTTTGTACCCGAACCGCCGGCAAACTTTGTCGTATCTGCCGCATCATAATGTGCCGCGTCGCCGTAAACCGCTTTTTCCTTGGCTTTTGCCAAAGCACTGTCATATGCTGTGCCTTCCGATTCGCCCTTTAATACTTCCGTGGCTGTAATCTCACCGTCTGCAACAGTGATTTTCACAACAGTTGTCTTATCGGTGTCACGTCCGTACCATGTACCGTCTTTTAATACTTCTTTCTTTTCCTCTACCTTTTCAGCGTCAGGCTGTACATATACAACTGTCGCATATGTATCGCCGAATGTAACCTTTTCATCACTGTATACCCAATTTTTAAGTGCATTTTCCGTCAGACCGTATGCTGTAACGTCAGCCGGAAATGCTGCGAACGATGTATTAAGTCCTGTCGCAATCTCTGCATAATTTGCTGAATTGTAGCTTGTCATTTTGTCCACAAGTCCGCCGATATACGCATCACCCTCATCATTAACGCCCGGTGTAACCTTTGTTCCTATCGCCTCAACAGGGCTGATTTTCTGTCCGTTTACCGTCATAACGGATTCTGAATTATACCAGCAGTTATAGCTTTTGCCGATACCTGTTACCCAGCCCGATACCATACCTGCGTATGTTGAATATTCGGCAGTTGTAACGTCACCCGATGCGTAACTGTTTGCAAGCAAGCCTGCCTGTACGCCGACAAGCGTACTTACCGATGCCATACCCTCGTCACCGTTGCTTCTTGACGCACTGCCGTAAACATCACCCAACGCATAGCAGTTTGCGATAAGACCTCTGTTGTTCATACCGACAAGTCCGCCCGCCTCGGCTATTGCGTTGCCTGTCTTAACTACGCAGGATACGTCTGCTGACGATGAACTGTTGATTATCGCACCTTTGTACTGCATACCCGCAATACCGCCGGCAAACTGATTGCCTTTTTCGGCAGTATATGAAATTGTACCCGACACGCTGCACGAATCAATAACCGCACCGCCAAATGTACCGGCAGTTGTATTTCCGTGTACCACACCGGCGATACCGCCTACATATGCCGACGCACCGTAGCTTACATACACCGCAGCGTCTGTCAGATTTACATTCTTAACAACCGCATTCTTTTCAAGCACGCCGAACAAACCGCAGTAAATCTCGTCCGGAGTCAATTCCTTGGCAACCTCGCTTGTTCCCATTTTCATGCCCGAAATTTTATAGCCCTTACCGTCGAATGTACCGTTAAACGCATAGTCGCTGCCGCCGATAGGAGTCCAGTCGGCGATTGATGAAATATCAACATTTCCGCCCAATGCGACAAATTTATCACTGTAATCTATCTTTGCGTTCATTGAACCTGCAAAAGCTGTAAGCTGGTCAGCCGTTTTGATTATATACGGGTCTGTTTCCGTACCTGTCCCCGATTCAAAGATAGATGCGTCAACCTCGCCGTTTACCCAAACATCACCGTTAGGAAGTACTTTCCCGTCAGCAGCTGTCCATTCTCTGAGTTCTATTCCGTCAATAGCATACGCCGCCAAAATCTTGTTTATATCTGAGATATTCTTGTTCAAGGTTTCCGCAAACGCACTCTCTGCCATTGCTAAGCGGCTCAAAGCCTCTGTCTGATAAACTTTATCATATGATGTAAGCTTTGTTGAATAACCTGTTGCCTGTAACGGAGTTACGGTGTTTGTGCTGTCAACCGTCAATTCCGAATTGTACACATTTTCGGTAAGCACAATATCGTCCGCATAATATCCGTAAGCACGAACCGCACCCGTTGCCGGATATAAATAACTTCCGTCAGACTGCTTTTCCATGCCCGATGACGTTATCTCGCCGTCAAGCGTTCCAATCCAAAGATTGTTTGCACAGCCGCCGTTGCCGATAGTCGCATTGCCCATTGCATATACATTGTACTGCTTTCCGGCAAACATACCCGCAATACCGCCGCTCATACCTCCGAAGTTTGTGCTCTTTGGCGATGATGCAAAGTTATCTCCGAACACTGCACAGTTTGCCACTAATGTATAATTGCCTGTTGTTCCGGCAATACCTCCGGCATACGCCGAGTTACTTCCGCCGTTTGACTCTGCATGAGCGTCAACATCTGAATAACTGTTTACAACTGCCGATGCAACCATCATTCTGCCTGCGATACCGCCTGCCCAAATCAATTTTGCCTCATCTGATACTGTCTTAACACTGCCCTCTGCCGAACAGCCGTCAATTTGTGCTCCAATCGGATATGTCCCGTCGGCATTTTTTGTTGCGCCAACAGTATCACCCGTAATCACACCGGCTCTTGTCTGGTCTGCACCCTTAACGTTAATATCCGCACCCGTTACGGATACGTTTTTAACAACCGCTTTTTCGTTAAGTGTCGAGAACAATCCGACATTTGTTTCGGCTGTGTATTCACCGCTGATTTTCAAACCGCTGATTTTGTGTCCCTGTCCGTCGAAAGTACCGTTAAACAATGCTGTAAGATTATCCGCACTCTTTCCCTCCGCACCGATTGGGTTCCAGTTTTCAACGCCCGAAATATCAATATTTTCACCGAGAACAACATACTTTCCCTCATATGTTTCGCCGTCATCAACCGACTTTGCGAAAGCGGATAACTGTTCCGCTGTATTTATGGTATACGGATTTTTCTCGCTTCCGTCACCCGATGCAAATATACCCGCATCAACCGCCTTTGCCAAAGCATTGTTTACCGCCTCTTTAATACCGTCACAGCTTTTTGTAGCACCCGAAACAGTATCCACATCAGTGGTTTGCTTTTCTACGATTGTGCTAAGCAATACTTTTGCTTTTTCCCAATAGCTTGCCGTTTCCTCATGCGATACCTCGGTTATCCCCGTTACTTTTCCTCCCGAAACAGTTACGGAAAGTACAATATCACCAATTTTTCCCGTTCCTGTTCCTGTGTAAGTACCGTCTTTATAAGTACCGTCAAATGCACTTACCGACGCAATCACTGAAAATGACATAGCCGCACTAAGTACAATACTTACCGCTTTTTTCATGAATTGTTTTACCTTATTACTCTCCATGAAATCTCTCCTTTCATCATTTCAGTTAGTATACACTAACTGATGTTTTTAAAAAATGGTTAGCCTACACTAACCTATCTTCAAAAAAATATTTAATGCCACGATATAAGAACATCATAACATTAAATATTATATATCACCGTTATAAAAATTGTCAAGATAAAATTTACATAAATTATCCCATTTTTTTCTTTCAGATTTGGAACAATTCACAATTTAAAATTTCGAGTTTAAATATCCCAATACCGATTTTGACGCTATCGCCCCGTCTGCAACCGCCGTTGTAATCTGTCGGCATGATTTGTTCCTTACATCGCCGACCGCAAAAATCCCGTCAATATTTGTCCGACATTCCTCGTCCGTCACAATACTGCCGTCTTTCGCCAATTCCAAACTGCCCTTTATAAATTCGGTATTCGGCACTTGTCCGATTGCTATAAACGCACCGTCCGCACTTATAGATTTTCCGCTTTTTAGCGTTACGCTTTCAAGCTTTTTATCTCCGTTAAAGGATTGTATCTCATCGCTCGGCACAAACTCGGTGTTGTCAAGCGAGAAAAATTTCTCCTGTAATACCTTTGCTCCACGAAGCTCATCTCGTCTGTGAATTAAGGTTACTTTTTTGCATACACCGGCAAGATAAATTGCGTCCTCCAATGCGGTGTCGCCGCCGCCGACCACAACAACGGCTCTGTCCTTAAAAAACGCACCGTCGCACACTGCACAATATGACACTCCACGTCCGCTAAGCTCCCTTTCGCCGACCGCACCCACCGCTTTGTGCTTTGCTCCGGCTGCAATAATCACCGCTTTGGTTTCGATTATATCGCCTTTTTTCAAAGTAACGGCTGTCGGAGTTACATCTGTAACTTCGCCCTTTATAAACTCCGCACCCAAATTCTCTGCGTGTTTTCTGAATTTATCCGCCAGTTCAAAACCGCTTATACTCTCGAACCCAAGATAGTTTTCCACCTTCTCGGTAAGCAGAATTTGTCCGCCCGACATATATTCCTTTTCCACCACTGCGACCGAAAGCATCGCACGTCTTAAATACACCGCCGCCGAAAGTCCGGCAGGGCCTGAACCGATTATCACCGCATCAAACTTCAATTTTTCCACACTCCCTTATTGCAGCAGCTTTTTGTAATACTGTGCGAGCAATTCTTTTCTCTGTGCATACGTCAAACCTTTTTCTTTGAGTTTTGCACGATATACGTTCAATTCTTCAATAATATCTTCAATATTGTCGGGCAGCGACCGTTCTATACCGTCACGGATTTCGCTCGCCGCCGTCGGACTTTTCCCCGATGTGGACACCGCCACAACCAAACTGTCTCCCGTATACACGGCGGGGAACATAAAATCCGATTTATCGGTATCGTCCACAATATTGACCGCAATGCCCTTTTCCCGACAACTCCTAAACACCGTTTCATTCACTTTTGTATTATCCGCACCGATTACCATGTCAAACCCGTCTATATCGCTTTTGTCGAACGGCTTTGTCATATAGTGTATACTGTTGTCCGCATAATCAAATTTTTCGGCGGACACGGTAATATCCGAGCAGAATTTTTTTAATACTTTAACTTTCTGAAACGCAGCCTTTCCGCCGCCGACTATCAGAACCTTTTTATCGGATATGTCAATCATCATCGGAAAATACGGCATATTAATTCTCCTTGTCAAATATGATAACAATAATACAGTCTTTCCGACTGTGTAAAAATCGGCTTATACCCCGAAATATTTTTTGATAATGAGGTATAAGCCTTTTCCGCTCCTGTAATGAGCAAATAATTTAGCGTTCAATTTTATTAGCGTTCAAAGTAACTCTGTATTAGTGCGGATAACTATTTCACAATCTTAATTTCCTCTTTTGACACATTCTTGTCCTTGTCAATAATAAATGCGTTCAAAACAGGCTTATCGTTATCCATCAACGATAAAATCAAATATCTCAGTTTAGAGTCCATAGCAAGACGCTTGTCCTCCTCGCTCGGCCGTGACGGACTTTCGGGGTGCGAATGCCAGTTGCCGAGCATGGTATATCCGTTTGCACGCATATCCTTAACCGATGATAACTGTGCAACGGGGGACATTGTAAAATGTTCATTTGAATGGTCGGTATTTTCTATGTTATACACTTTCTTAACATACTTATCCTCACCGTCAATGACCGCTCCCAACAATCCGCAAGCCTCCTCAGGCAGATTTTCTCTTGCATGGCTCAATATTAAATTATAATCGCTTTCATTTATATAAATCATATTAACACCTTACTTATCAGTACATTCTGTCAATTCATAATCAATAAGTTCCGTAATAGTCGGTTCGTCACCGCATACCGCACAGGTCTTGTGATTGTCCGGAAGCTTGATTGTTCTAAACTCCATCTTCAACGCATCGTATGTCAGCAATTTGCCTGTCAAAAGTTCGCCCTTGCCGATAATATACTTAATAGCCTCCATAGCCTGCAAAGAACCGATAACACCGCCCATTGCACCTACAACTCCGGCTTGCTTACAGGTAGGAACAGCGTCCTTCGGCGGCGGATTTTTGAATACGCAGCGATAGCATGGGCCCTGACCCGGCACATACGTCATAAGCTGACCCTTGAAACGGATTATTCCGGCATGAGAGAACGGCTTTTTCGCCATTACGCAGGCGTCGTTTATCAGGAATTTAGCCGGAAAATTATCCGTACCGTCAATTACAAAATCATAGTCCTTAATCAAGTCCATGATATTGCTTGAATCCACGAATTTTCTGTATGTATTAACCTTTACGTCCGGATTTATTGCCTCCATCGACTCTTTCGCCGATTTTACCTTTGCTTTGCCGATGTCGCTTGTTGAGTGGATAACCTGTCTTTGCAGATTTGACAAATCAACCTCGTCCGCATCTACGATACCGATTGTGCCGACACCTGCCGCAGCAAGGTAAAGTGCCGCCGGTGCACCCAAACCGCCCGCTCCGATGATAAGCACCTTGGAGTCAAGCAATTTCTGCTGACCTTTTACGCCGATTTCCTTTAAAATAATATGGCGTGAATAACGCTCTAATTGTTCGTTTGAAAACATTACGCTCTGCCTCCCCCCATGAAAAATAGGAACTCTACCGCATCATTTTCCTTCAAAACCGTTGTCGGGAAATTTTCCTTGTCGATGAACTCATCATTGATTGTAACCGTTACATATTCCGCATTTTCAACCTGTTCTGCGTCGATAAGCTCCGCAACTGTAATTCCCTCTCTGTACTCTTTCTTTTCTCCTGCTATTGTGATTATCATTTTCATTAACCTCCGATTTTATCCAATATATCTTCTTTTGATACCATACCTCTTGTACGGTCGATTTCTTCTCCGTCAACAAAATACAAAATTGTAGGCGATGCCATAACTCCGTATTCGCCGGCAAGGTCTGCCTCTGCCGACACATTCACCTTGCACACCTTTATTTTATCTTCGTATTCGTCCTCAATCTCGCCGAGTATCGGGCTTAGTGCCTTGCACGGAATACATGAGTCCGAATAAAATTCCAATATAACGGGAATTTCGCTTTCGATAACCTCTTTTTGAATGTTATCCTTGTTAATTCTCACTGACATTATTCCTCACCCTTTTCAACTATTAGGTTATATGTTCCGTCCTCGTTATCAATCAGTTTCTTGATAATATGTCCGTCCTCTTTCATACTTCTCGGAACATTCTGCACCGGCTCGCCGTCATTTAACTTAACCGACAATACCTGTCCCACTTCCAATTCCTCGATAGCACATTTTGCCTTCACGAATGTGATTGGGCAAACCACATCTGTTATATCCACTGTTGCGTTTACTTCAAAATCAGCCATTGTATGCCTCCTGTAATTTCTCTTTCAATTTATCTTCTCCGACTCTTTCTATTGTCTTTCTGAAACGCTCGCTCGGTTTTGCATTTTCATCAAAGAAATCAATCGCCGCATCTGTAATCTTAAACAGCTGTTCTTCCGATTTAATCAAAGGCAAAAATTCGTAACCCTTTTCAATGCTGTTACCGAAAGTACCGCCAAAAGACAGCAAATATGCACTTTCGCCGAGCCATGCGTTTGTAGGACATGATTTAACGCATCTTCCGCAGTTGTTGCACTTGCTCTCGTCCAAAACTATATCGTCACCCTCAAACTTCAACGCACCCGTTCTGCACGCTTTTATACAAACTCCGCAGTTAATGCAATCGTCTTTAACCCACTTAACGTCCAAAGCACCTTTGATACCGACATCGTTTTCCTCGGCTTTTAAGCAGTTGTTCTGACAGCCTGTCACACCGAATTTGAACTTGTGCGGCAATTCTCTGCCGAAATATCTGTCGTTCAGCTTCTCTGCAAGTGCCTGTGTATCAATGTTACCGCTCGGACATACCGCATTGCCCTGACAGGCGGTAATTGTACGCACTCTCGGTCCGCACACGCCCGGTCTGCAATCGCCCTTTGCCAATTCTTCTTTTACAACTTCCACATCGTCCAATTTGACAAAAGGAATTTCAATGCTCTGTCTTGATGTCAGATGTACATAACCGTCACCGTATTTGTCGGCAACCTCGGAAATGGTTTTCAGCTGTTCAACCGTAACCTGTCCGCCGACAACCTGCAATCTCAAAGAGAATGTATTCTTTTGTTTCTGACGCATGAAACCGCCCTTTTTAAGTGCCGCATAATCTACCTTTGCCATGTTACTCCTCCTCGTTTATCTTGTCTATCGCATTTTTAAAATCTTTTATCAAATCGTCCGCATCTTCAATACCGACGCTTATTCTTATCAAATCGTCAAACACACCCGCATCAATCTTCTGCTGCTCTGTTGAATTGAGCGAAATCGTGGACGCCGGATGGATAACCAAAGTTTTCGTATCGCCTATATTCGATACCACCATAGGTATTTTAAGCGAATTAATCAGCTTGAACGCTCTTTCCTTGCTGCCTACACGGATTGTTATTATCGCCCCGTAAAGTCCGTCCAAAACCTTTTTAGCAAGTTCATGATATTCATTGTCCGCAAGTCCCAGATATGTAACTTTAATATCATCGTATGTGTTCAAAAATTCCGCAAGCTTCATTGCGTTATTACAGGCACATTTCATACGCAGTGCCAGTGTTTCGATACCTATATTATTAAGGAATGCCGTCTGCGGTGCCATTGTCGCTCCGACATGCTGATGAATTGTCCCTCTCAGCTTTGCCGCAAATGCCATCGCACCGAACTTTGCATATTCCGCAAGTGACGGGAACTTCGACAGGTCATACCCTATCTTCTTTCCGCACACTATAATTCCGCCTATTGCCGTACTCGAACCGTTGATATATTTTGACGTGGAATGAATTACTATATCCGCTCCCAATTCCAGCGGCTTGCACAGCATCGGAGTGGCAACCGTATTGTCAATAACCAATATCGCCCCGACCTCGTGCGCAATCTTTGCCAAAGCGGTTATATCGGTCACGTCAAGTCTTGGATTTCCGATAGTTTCGGCAAATATCAGCTTTGTTTTCTCACTCACAACCGCCTTAAAATCCTCTGGAGTATTCGTCTTTGCATATTTCACCGTTATGCCCAGCCTCGCCAAATCCTTGAACATATCTATCGTTCCGCCGTATAATGTCGGGCTTGATACCAATTCGTCACCGCTTACAAGCACATTCACGATAGTATTGAATATCGCCGCCATGCCGGACGCCGCCGCTATACCTGCAATTCCGTTTTCAAGCAGCGTCACTCTCTTTTCAAATGCGTTAATTGTGGGATTTGTTATCCTTGTGTAACAGTATCCCATTGATTTATTATTGAATAAACTCTCAATACTCTCCGCACTCTGATGTTTAAACGCACTCGACTGATATATCGGAGTTGTTGTCGCACCGCTGTCATTTTCTATATTCGGGTGCAGCAGCAAAGTATTAAATGTAAATTCTCCCATCTTGCCACCTCGCAGTCTGTATCATGTTACAATCATTAAAACAAATTTGTCGATAAATATCTTTCGCCCGTATCCGGAAGCAGAACAACAATCGTCTTTCCCTCATTTTCGGGTCTTTGTGCCAATTCTTTTGCCGCACTCAGTGCCGCTCCCGATGACGCACCGACAAACACACCTTCAATCTTTGCCAATGCTCTTGTCGTATCGTACGCATCTTCGTTTGTCACCTTTACAATCTCGTCAAACAAAGACAAATCCACTATTTTAGGAATAAATCCCGCTCCGATACCCTGTATTCTGTGTGGTCTTGCAGGTTCACCCGAAAGCACCGCCGAGCTTGCCGGCTCTACCGCAACCACTTTCACATCTTTTTTCTTTTCCTTTAAATATCTGCCGACACCCGTTATAGTACCGCCCGTACCCACCGCCGATACGAAAATATCAACATCGCCGTCCAAATCATTGTATATCTCCGGACCTGTTGAATTGTAATGTGCCTTTGGATTCATTTCATTTTCAAACTGACGTGGGATATACGAATTTTTGATTTCCTCGTGCAGTTCGTTTGCCTTGTCTATCGAACCCTTCATACCAAATCTGCCCGGTGTCAGAACGATTTCCGCTCCGAGTGCGGCCACAATCTTTCTTCTTTCAATACTCATCGAATCGGGCATTGTCAAAATCAGTTTCAATCCCCTTGACGCACACGAGAACGCAAGTCCTATTCCCGTATTACCGCTTGTCGGTTCAATAATTGTCGTTTCGCTGTCGATAAGACCTTTGCTTATCCCGTCCTCTATAAGTGCGTTTGCAACTCTGTCCTTTACACTGCCCATAGGGTTAAACGACTCTATCTTTGCAATAATTTTAGCTTTCAGATTATTTTCTTTTTCAAAACGATTTAATCGTAGCAGAGGCGTACCGCCGATTAACTCGGTGTATGACTGAGCAACTTTCATATTTTCGTCCTCCCTATCTTGATTTTTTCTCATTGTAACATACAATTCCTACAAAGTCAATAGTATTACTAGGAAAAAGATAAAAAGATTTTTTAAAGACTATATCAAATCGCCCCCAACCCCAGTCATACCAACGGGTTTTGGGTTTTAAATTTTTTTAAAAATTCCGATTTTCCAACATTTTCAATGATTTTACACGTCAAACACCGTATTTCATATAGGAATTTAAAAAAAGTTTTAAAACGCATTTTTTTAATTCGCAGGAAATTGCGTAAAACGCAATGACGAAAAATCAAAAATACTACATTATTCCCACGCCCGCAGGCGGAATTTCTATCAGAAGTTTTTTTAATATTATTAGTAGGAATTTTTTCATCAGCTTTAAAATTCCCCTTGCGGGTCAAAAAAATGCAAAAAATCTGTTGACAAATCCAAATTCCATGTTATAATTAAAACAAATCATACAAATCCGATAGGAAAAGAAAACATTAAGTTCCTAGGATTTAGTTTAACAGGAGATGATGACAATGAAACTAATGAACATTACCTTCCTAAAAGTCAATAACAACCGAATGTGCCGATGTTGCTTTTGAACATATTACATAGAAACATCAACATTCAAATTAACTTTTAAAGGAGATATAATATCATGAAAGATATAAAATTCATTTCGATTTTGTCAACATTGACCCTAACAATACTTATCGGCGGTGCTCTTACGGGCGGACTTACAGGCTGCTCAACATCTCCGGTCAATTCATCTGATACAATAGAGCTTACCAACGTGTCATACGACCCTACAAGGGAATTATACGAAGAATATAACGAACTGTTCAGAACCTATTATAAAAATAAAACCGGCATTGACGTGGACGTCAACCAATCGCACGGCGGTTCGGGCAAACAGGCTCTTGAAGTTGCAAACGGACTTGAAGCCGATGTTGTAACGCTTGCTCTTGAAGCTGACGTTGACGCAGTTAAAAACGCAGGTCTTATCTATGACGGTTACACCTCGGAATTTCCGCTTGACAGTTCCCCGTACACATCATCAATCGTATTTCTGGTACGCAAGGATAACCCGAAAAACATTCACGACTGGGACGACTTGCTTCGTGATGATGTCGGCGTAATAACTCCGAACCCAAAAACATCGGGCGGTGCAAGATGGAATTATCTTGCCGCATGGTACTACTTTGAAAAACAGGGTTTGAGCGAAGATGAAATTGAAAACAAGCTGAAAACAATTTACAGCCACGTTCTTGTCCTTGATTCGGGTGCACGGGGTGCAACAACAACATTCGTGGAAAACGGTCAGGGTGACGTACTTCTTGCATGGGAAAACGAAGCATTCCTGTCACTTGAAGAATATCCGAACGAATATGAGATTGTAGTTCCGTCAGCGTCAATTTTGTGCCAGCCGACAGTTGCTGTGGTTGACGAGGTTGTCGAAAAACATAAAACCCGTGATGCCGCTACCGACTATCTGAACTATCTTTATTCCGATGAGGCACAAAACCTTGAAGCAAAATGGTTTTACAGACCTTCAAACACCGAAATTCTTAACAAATATACATATACGGGAAACTCGAACGTAATTAAAGAAATCCCCCAAGACGGAAAATGGATTATCACAAACGTTGATTTAACAAATATCGAGCACTTCGGCGGCTGGACAAAAACAACCGAAAAGCATTTTGCCGACGGCGGTATCTTCGATAAAATATACGAAAAATAATACAGAAAGAAGTGAGGAGCATGGCGAAAGACGTGTCATTCAATAAAAAATCAAAACCTAAAAAAAAGAAAAGCATAATTCCGGGCTTTAATCTTTCATTCGGAATTACAATGGCTATCCTGAGCCTTGTTGTTATCATTCCGCTGTGCTCACTTGTTGTCTTTTCAGCCAAACTGTCCTTTTCCGACTTTTTGGCGACAATAACCAAGGAACGTGTAATGGCAAGCTACAAAGTAAGTCTTTTAACCGCACTTGTCGCCTCGCTGATAAATGCGGTTATGGGACTTATCATAGCATGGGTGCTTGTAAGATATGATTTTAAAGGAAAAAAATTTGTTGACGGTATCATCGAATTACCGTTTGCACTGCCTACCGCAGTTGCAGGTATTGCTCTGACGCACTTAACCGTAAAAGGCGGCTGGGTGGGCGATTTCTTCGCCAAATTCGGAGTGGATATAGCATACACAAGACTGGGTATAATCATTGCACTCGTATTCATCGGTATTCCGTTTGTTGTACGCAGTGTACAACCCGTGCTTGAAAAGATAGACCCTCAGTATGAGGAGGCGGCGAGTATCCTCGGAGCGTCAAGACAGAGAATATTTTTCACTGTGATACTTCCCGAAATCATGCCGTCATTAATTGCCGGATTTACAATGGCATTTGCCCGAAGTTTGGGTGAATACGGCAGCGTTGTATTTATTGCCGGCAACACACCTTACGAAACGGAAATTACACCGCTTTTGATTATGTCCAAACTGCAAGAGTTTGACTATGCAAGTGCCACATCAATCGCACTTGTAATGCTTGCGATAGCGTTTGTAATACTTTTTGTAAACGCAGTAATACAAAGCAGAACGTCAAAAATAATCAGCGGAATAGACTAAGGAGGATTTATATGAACAGCAAAAAACAGTCTGATATAGTCAAATACGGTTTGATTGCGGTTACGGTAATATTTCTGGTACTGATGCTTATTCTTCCGCTTATATATGTAATTGCGACCGCATTCCGTGAGGGGTTCGGAGCATTTGCAAAAGCAGTTACCGACAAATATGCACTGAAAGCAATCGGGCTTACAGTTAAAGTAACCGTCATCACAGTTATCATAAATACATTCTTCGGCGTATTCGCCGCATGGTGTATCACAAAATTCAGATTTAAGGGCAAGAAAATCGTTTCCACATTGATTGACCTTCCCCTTACCATATCACCGGTCATTGCAGGCTTGATATTCGTTTTAACCTTCGGCAGACAGAGTTTTCTCTATCCGATACTTCAAAAACTGAACATCAGCATTATCTTTGCCGTGCCGGGTATCGTGATTGCGACAATATTTGTAACATTCCCGTTCATCTCACGAGAGATTATCCCCGTACTTACCGCACAGGGCACTGACGAGGAGGAAGCCGCCGCACTTATGGGTGCGAACGGATTTACAATATTCCGCAAAATCACACTTCCGCATATCAAATGGGCACTGCTTTACGGAATAGTGCTTTGTACTGCCCGTGCAATGGGCGAGTTCGGTGCGGTATCCATCTTATCGGGACATTTACGGGGCAAGACCAACACCATGCCTCTTTACATAGAACTGCTTTATCAAGGCTATGATTTCACGGGAGCATTCGCCGTATCGGCAATACTTGTCGTGATGGCGGTTATAATACTTACACTCAGAAATATCTTGGAGCACAAGGGCAAAAAAAGTGACGAACAATAAATTAACAAATACGAGGTGATAGTTTTGGCAGAAGATATTAATTACGTTGAACTGCGGAATGTCAATAAAACATTCGGAGATTATAAAGCGTCAAACAATATTAATTTTTCAATAAAAAAGGGCAGTCTTATCGGCTTGTTAGGGCCGAGCGGCAGCGGTAAGACCACAATACTGCGAATGATTGCAGGTCTTGAAACTCCCGACAGCGGCGATATTATCATTGACGGCAAGGTGGTCAATGACACCGACCCAAGCAAGCGTGGTATCGGTTTTGTTTTCCAGAACTATGCACTTTTCAGATATATGACAGTTTTCGATAATATAGCATTCGGCTTAAAGGTTCAGAAAAAAGATAAAAAATACATAAAAGAACGTGTAAACGAGCTGTTGGAGCTTACCGACCTGAAAGGACTTGAAAAAAGGTATCCCAATCAGCTTTCGGGCGGTCAGCGTCAAAGAGTGGCATTTGCCAGAGCACTTGCACCAAATCCGCAGCTGCTTTTGCTTGACGAACCGTTTGCCGCCATTGACGCAAAAGTCAGAAAGGACTTACGCAGTTGGCTGAAAGACATGATAACAAAAATCGGTATCACAAGTATTTTCGTAACACATGACCATGACGAGGCTATCGAGGTTGCCGACAAAATTATCGTAACCAACAAAGGCAATATTGAGCAGATAGGCACGCCGAGGGAGATTTATCAAAATCCCGAAACCTCATTCACGGCGGGATTTTTCGGACAGACCTCAAAGATTGACGATTTTAATATATTCAAAACCTTTGAATATGACGGAAATGTCAGCGAGGCTTTAATAAGACCCGAATTTATAAAGGTAACAAAATCCGGCGAACTTCAAAAGTATTCAACCTCCGTAACAGTCGGCACTGTCAAGAAAACATCGTTCAGATGTGACGGAGTTGAAGTGGAGCTTGACGTCAGGGGCAATACGATTATCGCAAAGCGTCTGCTTGACGAAGAACCGCTCGAAGTCGGGGAAAAAGTGAATGTGTTTGTATACAGACTGTTCGTTGTCGAAAATGACAAAGTGCATCTGCTTGAAAACACTGCTTTAAGAGAAGATTTCCTTGTTATCTAAACCAATTTGATTAGGAGTTTTTCATATGAATTTGATAAAGAAAACCATAGATACAGATGTACTTATCATCGGCGGAGGAACGGCAGGCTGCTATGCGGCACTGACCATTGCCGAAAAATCAAATCTGTCGGTGCTTATAGCAGAAAAGGCAAATATTAAACGCAGCGGCTGTCTTGCGGCAGGTGTAAATGCAATCAACGCATACATCGTAAAGGGCAGAAAACCCGAAGATTACGTTGACTATGCCACCAATGACGCAAACAATATCGTCCGTCATGACTTGCTTTTGAGCATTGCAAAGCGTTTCAATGCCTGTACCGAAAAAATGGAACAGCTTGGACTTGTCATTCTAAAAGACGAAAACGGCGATTATGTTGCAAGAGGCAACCGAAACATAAAGATTAACGGCGAGAATTTCAAGCCTGTCATTGCAAAGGCGGTAAACGAACAGGAAAACATTGACGTGCTTAACAATGTCAATATCACAGACCTTATCGTGAAGAATAATAAAGTTTACGGTGCTGTCGGCTTTTCAATCGCAGACAATACCGCTTATGAAATACACGCAAAAGCGGTGCTTATCGCAACAGGCGGTGCGTCAGGACTTTACAAGCCGAATAATCCGGGATTTTCAAAGCACAAAATGTGGTATCCGCCGTTCAATACGGGTGCCGGATATGCAATGGCACTGAAAGCCGGTGCGGAAATGACCACACTTGAAATGAGATTTATCGCACTGAGATGTAAAGATACAATCGCTCCGACAGGCACTATCGCACAGGGTGTAGGTGCAAAGCAGATTAATTCAAAGGGCGATGTATACGAAACAAAATACGGTCTTACCACAAGCGAGCGTGTATACGGCACTGTCGAGGAAAACCAAATCGGCAACGGGCCGTGTTACCTTAACACATTCGGCATTGATGACGAGAAAAACGACTCACTGCTTAAAGCATATCTGAACATGGCTCCGAGCCAGACTTTAAAGTGGGTGGAAAGCGGTAAAAATCCGAACGAGCAGAACGTGGAAATATGCGGTACGGAACCGTATGTTGTAGGCGGTCACACCGCCGGCGGTATCTGGGTTGACACCAACCGCAGAAGTACGATTGACGGACTGTACGCCGCAGGCGATGTTGCCGGTGCCTGTCCGCAGAAGTACGTTACGGGTGCATTGGCGGAGGGTGAAATTGCCGCCGAGGATATAATAAAAAATATCCACGATAGCGGCAGTGTTTCATACGGCGATGATTTTGCCGCCGAATATGAAAAATATCTTAACAATACACATTCAGTATTTACGGCGGCTCAGCTTGAAGAAGCAATGCAGAAAGTCATGGACGAGTATGCGGGCGGAATTTCGACAAACTACCGGTTTAACGAAAAACAGCTTGACCTGGCAAAAGAGAAAATCGACCATATAATTGATTTGACCGAAAGCCTCGGAGCAAAAAATATGCACGAGCTGATGTTTATATATGAGCTTAAAGAAAGACTGCTTGTCTGTCTTGCACTTTTGGCACACTTAAAGTCGAGAAAAGAAACACGCTGGCATACATTCAATGAAAATCTTGACTATCCGAATACCGACAGCAAATTTGACTGTTATATAAATTCTGTTTTGCAAAACGGAGAAATAAAAACTTTCACAAGACCGCTTGTAAAGGAGGATTATTATGAGCATACGAATTGACCGCAGTAAATGTGTAGGCTGCATGAAATGTGCCGAAGTCTGTCCGGGTACGCTTATCGGCAAAGAGGGCGGAAAAGCGGTTATGCAGTATCCCGACCTGTGCTGGGGGTGCGTATCTTGCGTAAAAGAGTGCAGAGTCGGTGCTATCAAGTTTTTCCTTGGTGCTGATATAGGCGGCAGAGGAAGTACGCTTAGCGTCACGACAGAGGGCGATATACTCCACTGGAACATAGACAAATACGACGGAAGCCGTATCACAATAGATGTAAATTCAAAAAATTCAAATAAGTATTAGAAAAGGAGAAAGTTATGAGCGAACGTTCACATTTAGACGATTTGGAAGCCGAAGCAATATACATAATAAGAGAAGTTGCGGCGGAATGCGAAAAACCGGTAATGCTTTATTCAATAGGTAAGGATTCATCGGTAATGCTGCATTTGGCAATGAAAGCATTCTATCCGGAAAAACCGCCGTTCCCATTCCTTCATGTAAACACAACATGGAAATTCCACGAGATGATAGAGTTTCGTGACAAGGTGGCAAAAAAATACGGCATAGAGATGCTTGAATATATCAATCAGGACGGTGTAAAGCAAGGCATTAACCCATTCGACCACGGTTCTGCATACACCGATATAATGAAAACACAAGCCCTGAAACAGGCACTTAACAAATACGGTTTCACAGCTGCGTTCGGCGGCGGCAGACGTGACGAAGAAAAATCCCGTGCAAAGGAACGTATCTTCTCATTCCGTAACGCATCTCACGCATGGGACCCGAAAAATCAAAGACCGGAAATGTGGAAACTTTACAACACCGAGATAAACAAAGGTGAAAGCATCAGAGTATTCCCTATTTCAAACTGGACGGAAAAAGACATTTGGCAATATATTAAACGTGAAAATATAGATATAGTACCTTTGTACTTTGCAAAGGAAAGACCTGTCGTATATCGTGACGGCAATATAATCATGGTTGACGATGACAGACTTCCTCTGAAAGAGGGCGAAAAACCCGAATATAAATCGGTTCGTTTCCGTACATTGGGCTGTTATCCACTTACGGGCGGTGTTGAAAGTACAGCAGCAACACTTGATGAAATTATAGAAGAAACGTTAAGCAGTGTCGAATCGGAACGTACAAGTCGTGTAATTGATAATGACGGCGGTGCTGCCAGCATGGAAAAAAGAAAGAGAGAAGGTTACTTTTAATGAATGGACTACTAAAATTTATAACCTGCGGAAGTGTGGATGACGGAAAATCAACACTTATCGGTCATATCCTTTATGACTCAAAACTACTTTACGCCGACCAAGAAAAAGCTCTTTTGCTTGACAGTAAAGTCGGTTCACGAGGCGGCGAAATAGATTATTCTCTTTTGCTTGACGGCTTGATGGCAGAAAGAGAACAGGGTATCACAATCGACGTTGCATATCGTTATTTCACAACCGACAAACGCAGCTTTATCGTTGCCGACACACCGGGGCATGAAGAATATACCCGTAACATGGCGGTTGGTGCGTCATTTGCCGACCTTGCCGTTATCCTTACAGACGCAACACAGGGCGTGCTTGTGCAGACAAGACGTCACGCAAGAATTTGTAAGCTGATGGGTATCCGCTATTTTGTATTTGCGGTTAATAAGATGGACTTGGCAAATTACAGCGAGGAAACCTTCAACAAAATCACCGCACAAATCAAGGAACTTGCCGATGAGCTTAAATTGGAGTCGGTACAAATCATTCCCGTAAGTGCAACAGAGGGTGACAACGTAACAAAGAAATCCGACAATATGCCGTGGTATACGGACGAAACACTTTTGAGCTATCTTGAAAATATCGATATTGCACAAGAGCAGAACGATACAGGCTTTGCATTGCCTGTTCAGCGTGTGTGCCGTCCCGACCATAATTTCCGAGGATTTCAAGGTCAGATTGAAGCGGGCAAAATCTCTGTCGGAGATAGTATAAAAGCATTGCCTAGCAATGAAACCGCCGAAGTTAAGAGTATTTATATCGGCGATAAGCCGGCAGACAGTGCCGCAGTCGGTCAGCCTGTCACAATTCAGCTTTCAAAGGAAGTTGACGTATCGAGAGGCTGTGTATTGGTGGACGAAAATTCCGCCGTTTCCGCACACGCTGCCGTTGACGCAACAATCCTGTGGATGGACGATGACGCTCTTGTACTTGGCAAAGAATATCTGCTTAAACTTGGCACAAAGCATATTCCTGCAACAATCAGCAAGATTATCTATAAAACAGATGTAAACACCGGCAAGCATATTGACGATACAAAAATCGTCAAGAACGAGATTGCATTCTGCCGTATTGAATTTGCCGAAAAAATCATTCTTGAAACATTTGAAGAAAACAGAACATTGGGTGAATTTATCCTAATCGACAGAATTACTCATGCAACATCTGCCTGCGGTGTAGTCGAAAAAGCTATTGACGAAACCGATAAAAAACCATACTTTGTAAACGGTGATATTACCTCCCGTGGATTTGTATTTGAAGAATTCTATTTCAATCTTGAAAACTCATTCGCCAAAAAGCCTGTTGACGATACAAAGCAATACACAGTAGGCGATGAAGTCAAAGTTGAGGGCAACACATTTAAGTACCCTGACTACTTTGATATTATCTCGGTTGAGGACAACGCCGCAATCCTTGTAAGGGACAGAAAGATAACCGATATTGTAAGACTTTCGGACTATAAATACAGCGGTATTCCGCTTGTCGATACTCGTGGATTTGCACTTGACATCACAAATGCAGCCGATTTGCAGAACTTCATCTACGAATACAATTCACTTGCCGACGATAAGAAAGTACAGGCATTTAATAAGTGGGCAAAATTTGAAGTATACAGACGAATTATTTTCAGTGATAATTTCTGGATTATTTAAGGCGACACCGCACAAAGATTGTGCGTAAGATGCGAAGTCAGATTTTTCGTCAGATTGTATAAAAATTTTGCAGTCATACTACTGTATGATAAGAAATTTTTGTGCAATATGACAAAAATACGCAAGCAGATTGCGTGCAAAGTTCAAAAACGTTCTTTGTGCGGTGTTGCCTTAATATGAACTTAGGGCAAGCCGAACGGCTTGCCCTATTTTTGTGCGGTAAATAATCCGTTTTGCAATGCTCTGTTTCTGCCCTTGCTCCCGTTAAAACCACATCTTGCCAACCCCACCGTTATCAACAATAATCCATATCCTTGTTTAGCGATATTTAATCGAATACCAACCCACTCCGCCGTTATCAATAACCGTTACTTATCCATTTTGTAAAGCCCCGACCCGTCCACAAAAGCACAATATCGCACTTTAACGAGTTTTATCGTCTTGCAAACAAATTTAGTTTCAAACTCACTTTTGCCCTCTCCCATGGTTCTTTTCAGCCTTCTAGCCGTACTTTCACTATCGGGCAGTATTTATTTCCCACTGAATTTTTCGTGCAAAGCCTAAATTCAGGCAGCAAAAAAACCGTTTTAAGGCTTTGCCTTAAAACGGTTTATAAATCATAATTATTCAGCTACAAATGGTAGTAAAGCAATGTGTCTTGCACGTTTGATAGCTTCTGTAAGCTGTCTTTGGTGCTTAGCACAGTTACCGCTGATTCTTCTAGGAACAATCTTACCTTTTTCAGAAATATATCTTCTAAGCTTAGCTGTATCCTTGTAATCTATTGAATCAACCTTATCTACGCAGAATACGCAAACTTTTCTCTTTGCACGTCTGCTTCTCATAGGTCTTTCAGTTCTTTCAGCCATGGTCTTACCTCCTCACAATTTTTATCTTAAATTAAAACGGCAAATCGTCTTCCGAACCGTCGATAGTTGAAAAACCATTAGTGTCAAATCCGCCGAAATCCGTACTTCCGGCATTACCCGGAAAACTGTTAGTCTGCGGAGCCGGAGCAGACTGATTAAATCCGCCCGCATTACCGAATGAATTTCCGCCGTAGTTACCGCCAAAATCCTGAGATTGTTGGTGTTGTCCTCCGCCGCTTGTCTTTTCACCGGTAAAATACACTTCATCAGCGACCACTTCGGTAGCATAATTTCTTTTGCCATCGGAGCCGTCCCAACTTCTTGTCTGAATACTTCCCACAACGGCAATCATATTGCCCTTATGAAAATATCTGCAAAGGAACTCCGCCTGCTGACGCCATGCCACACAACTTATGAAATCCGCCGTTTGCTGACCTTCCTTTGCGAAACGTCTGTTCACGGCAATCGTAAATCTTGCAACGGAAACGCCGTTCGGAGTCTGTCTCATTTCAGGGTCCGCAGTCAAACGGCCCATTAAAATTGCCTTATTCATTGATATTGCTCCTTTTCAATTCGGGGTTATTCTGACAGCGAATTATTCAGCATCTTTTCTGATGATGATAGTTCTAAGAACACCGTCAGTAATTCTGTAATTTCTGTCTAATTCCTTAGGGAATTCAGAATTTGACTTAAAGTTTACCAATACATAGTAACCTTCTGTTCTGTCAGCAATTTCGTAAGCAAGCTTTCTCTTACCCCATTCGTCAACAGATTCTACTGTACCGTTAGCAGCGATTAGTGCTGTAAACTTTTCGATAAGAGCCTTTGTCTTATCTTCTTCCAAACCTGCGTCAATGATAAAAATTGTTTCATAACTGTTCAAAATTTCAGTCATTCTCTACACCTCCTTATGGACTTATGTCCCGAGAACCTACTCTCGGGCAAGGATATTCGGCATACACCGAACTATAATATTATATACTGCATTGCACAGCTTGTCAAGGATTTTGCACCAAAAAATCAAAATATTTTTTCACTCTGTCCCTGTTGTCGCTGGAAAGGACAGACAAATCCAATATATTATCGTTAGAATTTTCGGAATTGTCAATATAGTTTTTCTGATTGCTCCGGCAGCACAGATAATCAACCGACACATCAAAAAACTCCGATAATTTACCCCAAATATTAATGTCGGGAGCTCTCGAACCGATTTCCCAATTTGCCACGCATGATGAAGTCACCTCCAAATATTCAGCCAACTCCCCCTGCGACACACCTTTTTCAACTCTAAGGTTTCGTATGCGTTCGCCGAAAGCCTTTTTCTCAACTGCCATATAATCCCTCCTAAACTCAATCGCACATATTTATATAAACTTATTCTAAAACTATACCTATTATATCTTACATTCTTTTTTTCAATTTTTAAAGGGTTTATTGTCAGTTGTTAAAAAAATTTAATTTTTAAGACACAAAATTTTAACGTTTCGATATAACTTGACAAAATCTGCATTAAATTATACAATATTTAACGGAACATTTTTTATGGGAGGACAAAAAAATGCAAAATAAAAGATTGATGTCATTGACAGAGTCTGCACTTATGGCGGCTCTGTCGATAATTATGAGCTTAATCATAGTGTGGAAAATGCCGCAGGGCGGTTCAATCACTATCGGGTGTATGCTGCCTATCGTGATTATCTCTATCCGCCGAGGTACTCTGTGGGGTGTGCTTACGGGCGTGGTATCGGGAATTATACAGTTTATCATAACGGGCGAGGCTTTTCACCCTCTTTCCGTGCTTATCGATTATGTATTTGCATACGGAATTGTCGGCATTGCGGGACTTGTCAAAGGCAATCCGCTTAAAGTCGGAATCGGAGCGTTTATCGGCTGTGCCGCAAGATTTATCATGCACCTTCTAAGCGGTGCACTGATATTTGCATCATACGCACCCGAAGGTCAAAATCCGTGGGTTTATTCGTTATTATACAACGGAAGTTATATGGTTCCCGAAACAATCGTTACTATCGTTGAAGCTGTTCTTTTGTACATTTTTGCGAAAAAACTCTTTTTACCAAAATTGAAGTAATAGAAAAAGCACTTTTCGGTTTCGCCGAAAAGTGCTTTATTTCTTTAATTTGTAGGAAATTGCGTAAAACGTAATTACGAAAATCAAAAATTCCGCCTTATTCCTACTCCCACAGGCGGAGTATCAAAAGCTTTTTTAGCCTCGTCTGTAAATATGCGTTACCGCTCCAATTCTGTCCGCCAAACCGGCACTCAGCATCTCTCTTGTGACACGGTATGTCCAGTTTCCGCCCAAGGTTGACGGGGTGTTAATTCTCGACTTGCCGTCCTGTCCCAAAAAGTCCTGTATAGGTATTATAACCGTTTCGGCAACACTCGACATTACACCTCTGATAAATGCGTCCGCAATATCCACACGGCGGTCTGCGTGCAGATATTCACACGCATATTTAACATTATCCGGATTTTCCGTATCAAACCAGCCGACAACGGTATCATTGTCATGCGTACCCGTATATGCAACGCAGTTCGGCACAAAATTGTGCGGCAGATACGCACTGTCGCCGTATGCGTCAAATGCAAACTGCAACACCTTCATTCCCGGATAACCGCTCTGACGCAGCATCTCGTGTACTTCGGGAGTTAAAAATCCCAAATCCTCGGCGATAATATCCACATCGCCCAACGCATTTTTCACCGCATTGAACAATTCCATACCCGGACCTTTCTCCCATTGTCCGTTCACCGCCGTTTCCTCGCCGTAAGGAATGGTGTAGTACGACTCAAACCCTCTGAAATGGTCTATACGCAATCGGTCATACAGCTTCATCGCCATACCGATACGCTTTATCCACCATTCATAGCCTGTGCTGCGCATATGTTCCCAGTTGTAAATCGGATTGCCCCAAAGCTGACCTGTTTCCGAGAACGCATCGGGCGGCACACCCGCAACCTTTGTCGGCAGATTGCGTTCGTCAAGCATGAATAATTCGTTGTGAATCCACACCTCCGCACTGTCAAGTGCAACATAAATCGGCATATCGCCTATTATCGAGATACCGTTTTCATTGGCATATTTTTTCAAATTTGACCATTGCCTATAAAATTCATATTGAATGAACTTGTAAAACTCAATCTTGCGTTGGGATTTCTCGTAATACGCAATCATGGTGTTGTGTTCTCTAAGACGAAGATTGTCCTCCCAGTACACCCATGATTTATAGTGATTATCCTCTTTAACCGCCATATACATAGCATAATCTTCAAGCCAGAACGAATTTTCATTTACAAATTTAAAATAATCGTCATTCGGAACAAATCTTGAAAATGCGGTGCGTAAAATCGGGTATCTGAACTCGAACATACGAGCATAGTCGACACATTCGGGGTCATCGCCCGCATAATAATTGTTTATCTCATGTTCATATAACAGTCCCTCACCGCATAAAATATCCAAATCGATAAAGTACGGATTTCCGGCAAATGCCGACGGCGACTGATACGGCGAATCACCGTAGCTTGTCGGGTTTACGGGCAATACCTGCCAATACTTTTGTTTTGCACTTTTCAGAAAATCGACAAATCGGTATGCCTCCTCGCCGAGCGTACCTATGCCGTAAGCTGACGGCAGACTGCTTATGTGCATTAAAATACCGCTGCTTCTCATTTTATGTCACATCCTTACCATTTTTCATAATGTACCCTTGCCAAATCCACTCTTTCGGGCACTTCCTTAACCTCGTCGGGATAGCCTGCTATCACAAATCCGACCGGCAAAATATTTTCGGGCAAATCAAGTATTTTCACAAAGCTTTCCATGCGTGCATCTCTCGGATAAACGCCGCACCATACCGTGCCCAAGCCAAGCTCATGTGCCGACAATAGCATATTCTGTATAGCCGCCGACGCATTTTCCACCAAATACCCGTCCACATCTGCGTTTTTGTCACCGCATACAAGTATACCGCAGCCTGCCTCAACGCAGTATTTTGCATTAGGCTGTTCCTCGGCAATCTGCGATAATGTCTTTTTGTCTTTTATCACAACAAATGATGTAGGCTGTACATTTCTTGCGGTAGGTGCATAAAATCCCGCTTTTAAAATGGTGTCAAGCTTATCCTGTTCTATGACCCGACCCGTATATTTACGAATACTTCTTCTTTGTATAATCACATCATTAACGTTCATAATTAGTCCTCCCTGCGTAATTTCAATCTGTCAAACCACCACAATCCGAGCGATACCAATACGGACACACAGCCCATAGGCAATACAAAGCGAGAAAATACCGCTTTCACCGCCCATACAGATTTTGTGTTATCCGGCGAATTAAAGTACAGCATAACAATCCCAAGCAAAAGCACCATAGACAGCGGCACGGAAAAATATCTGCCCTTTCGTCTTACGAATAGGAACACATATTCCGCCAAAACCGTAATACCGAGAATTATGTACACCCATACACTTTTATTGCCGTTAAACATTCCTATTATTGTGGGTGAAACAAAGAACATACCCATTAAAATAATGCTTTCTGCCGCAACACAGCCTATGTATTTTAATATATTCACTCATTTCACCGCCTTAAACAATATATCTATATTATATACCAAATTCTGCGGTTCAACAAGAGTGAATTTTAAATGTAATGTTAGTGAAATAAATCATAATTTCTCACATTCCCCATTGACAAATCCCCACCCGCATAGTATAATATAATTATCCCATAGGAATAGTAGGAATGTAACGGAGGTATTAATATGAGCTTAAATATATCAAATCAAAAACCCACTTTGCAGGGGCTGATTATCCAAGGCAAGCGAGGGAAACTATTGTCCACACTGTACATATCGGGCGGAGCGACACCCCGACCTGTTATCTTGCTTTTTCACGGTATCCCCGGCAACGAGCAAAACGGCGACCTTGCCCAATCGCTCCGCAAAAACGGCTATAACGTGCTGACCTTCCATTATAGCGGCTGTTTTGGCAGTGACGGCAATTATTCCTTTGCGAATAATATCGAGGACGCCGAAACAGTGCTTGACTATGTGCTTGCCGACACCGAGCATAATTTTGACAAAAACCGAATTTATGCGGTCGGACATAGTCTGGGCGGATTTGTGTGCAGTCATATTTCTGCAAAGCGTGCGGAAATCAAAGCCGCCGCACTATTAATGCCGTGCAATATAGGACGTATATGGAAAGTGAAAGAGGAATCGTCTGCGGAATTTGAAAATCTGAATAATCTGCTTAGCGAAAGCTCCGAATGGCTTGTAGACGTAACAAAAGAGCAGTTCCTGACCGAGCTTGACCAAAACCGCACCACATTCCCGCTTGAAACATTGGCACAGTCCCTGTCCAAAAAACCTGTCCTGTGCATACAAGCCACTCTTGACGATATAACTCCGCCCGTCTACCACAGTCAGCCGTTGATAGACGAAATAAAAAAATACCCCAATGCAATTCATGTAACCAATATCGCCACCGACCATTACGCCTCCGACTATCGTGATTTGCTTATAAACACCGTTGAGGACTTTCTCACTGCGGTTTGATAAATTCCCAATCAGCCGACTGTTTTCATGCAGTCGGTTTTTTGCTGCAAAAAAAGAGGTAAAATGATTTCTCATCTTACCTCTTAATTTACGCTATAAAATTAATGATTATTAATTCACATTTGACAGCTGTTATTAAACTCCCGGTGTTACAGTTGTCTCAGTTGCTTCAAAATTAGCTGTTACTTTTATATACTTAGCAGGCATTGTGAATTTAAATTCATTCTCATTTTCTGTTGCTGTTAATGTAACATCATCTGCTGTACTCTCGTCCGCATTTGTGATTGTGAAGTTTTTAAATGTGTAACCGGTTGATGTGTTTGTTACTTTCAAAAGGATTACGTCGCCGGCATTAGCCGCACTGATGCCATCTTCAGAACCTTCTTTTGTAATTATAAATCCACCTGCACCTGAAATATTCATATTCATTGATATGTTATAATTTATTTTAGTTGCAGTAATTGCCAAATCGGTTATAGCTGCATCTGAAACAGTCAATGTGCTGGTTTCACTTCCGCCCACCTTAACAGTACCTTGATAGCCTTTTTCATACATAACTTCAATAGTATAGTCACCTGCCGGCAATTCATTATTGAATGACAAATTACCATTAGCAATCACACTTGTTGCTTTAACCTCTTCGCCTTGCTTCAACATTACAGCACTAACACCGTCAGTTACTGTACCTGTTACTGCGAATGTTGTAGGAGCTACCACTTCATCTTTTGATGTTACAGCAAATGCACTTGGCAACTCTGCTCCATTTACTGTAATTGTAGCAGGAGTGATTGCATCAGCAATTTTACCTGTATTGTAAGTTGCACTTACTGTGTATGTGCCGTTTGCAACTTTGTCAAATGTAACTGTTGTACCGCTAATTGTTCCTGTGTATGTCTTTGTACCCTCTGCTGCACTTTCGTCAGTGTTTGTCAATGTTACAGTTGCAACACCCTCATCTACTGTACCGCTTACTGCAAATGTTGTAGGAGCTACAACTTTCTTTGTGAATGTAGCTGTTACATTTACATCACCTGCCGGCATTACGAATGTATTACCTGTTACTGTTACAGGAGTTTCACCTTGTGTTACAGTGATTGTACCAACTTCATAACCTTCTTCCGGTGTAGCTGTTACTGTTACAGTTTCGCCCTCTTTTGCCTCAGCCTTATCAACTGAAACTGTACCGGCTTTTGTTTCATTGTCCATTACATCGCCTGCTGCTGCAACTTTGTATTTTGTTACCGGAGCTGCTTCTGTAACCATAGTAATATTATCTAAGTATGATTCCGGAATTGTTGATGTTTTAACAGAACTTCCTGTAATCTTACCTGCACTTGCTTTAATGTATTTAATTGTTGTTCCTGTTGTTGTAGGAATAGCAAATGTAGCTGTGTCGGTTTCTTCACCCTTGTTTACAGTAAGTTTAATTTGTCCGTCAGCCATTTCTGCTTTTACATGAATCCATTCACTGTCAGATGTTAATGCTGTATTTGTAAATGCAGTTGCATTTGCTATATTAGCATTTTGACCCCAGCCGGCAGCTGTGCTTTCCTTAGCACCAACATGGGTCAACGCTGCCGAACCGCCTGAATAGTAACTCAAATTACCACTGTTGATATTGCCATAACGTCCGATTGCAAATAGATTAGTTCCGGCATCATCTATAACTGTAATTTCTGTACCATATTGAGGGTCAGCATTAAGATTAGCTTTATAATCAAATTCAATTACATTTTTATCTGTTACATTAATTGTAGCTTCTGATGATAAATCATGGATTGCGTGTCTTGCTGCATTTGCTTTATCAGCCTTAGCAACCAAATATCTCTCACCGTCATTTTCTACGATTGCTGATGCACCGCCGCCGCCTGCAACGCCGCCATTATACCATGTACCTATTGTAGCAGTAGCAAAATCTTCATAGTAATCATATGTTCCAACCAATTTATATACAAGGTCGATAACATTGCCGCTTTCAGCAAGAGTTTCTATATCCTTAGCACCTGAAACATAGTTATAAACTTCTGTCTTACCGTCTTTAACAACCTTCATTACAGTATCGTAAGCAGGCATTGTGAATTTCTCGCCTACATATACTTTATCTGAATACTCAGTTGCAGTCTTAATTTCTGTACCGTCAGCTGTCTTATATGTTACGCTTACTGTTGTACCTTGTTTTACATTTTCAGTCAATGCAATATTAACTGTCGCACCGACTTTATCCTCAGCTACTGTAAATGCTGTTGCTGCAACACCTACATAATTTTCTGTTTCAGCATATTCATATGTGTATTCACCAGGCAACAATGTAGCTGTTACAGTACCGTCTTCACCTGTTGTATAAGTACCTACTGTTTCACCGGCTTTTGTCTTAACAATAATTGCAGCACCGTTTACAGCAGTTTCACCTGTCTTAACGGCAAATGTTGTTACTCTTGTATTTGCCTCAACAGCAATGTCGCCTGTGTAACCTGTATTCTCAGCAACTGTAAATGCAGTTTCCGCAACACCGAAGTATGATGTAGTTTCAGTTACACTGTATTTGTGTTCGCCGACAGTTAGAGCAACTTTGATTTGACCGTTTTCATCTGTTGCATATTCTTTACCGTCAATCAAAACTTTTACACCGGCACCGACTGCTGTTTCACCGTTTTTAACTGTCAAAGTAGCTTGTTCGCCAAGAACAACTTTCAAAGTAGGTTGTTTAGCCTCTTCTGCTGTCTTACCGTAAATCACACCGCCTGTTGCATTGCCTGAGAATACATACAAAGCTCTTGTATTTCCGGCTGCTGCAATAGTCTTAACATCTGATGTTACATCGATGTTTCCTCTTACTTCGGTTGCACCTACATTAAGAACATTTCCAACTTCACCGCTCAAACTTGTTGTAAGAGATGTATCACCGCTTAGATTTGCAAAATCAAAGCTGTCATCTTTCATCTTGTATACTCTGAAATTATAGTTTCCGTCTTTATTTGACTTAGCTGTAAATTCCAAAGATGCCGAAACAATCTTATCCGCATTCAAGTCGCTAGGCAATGTAAAGTCTGTAAGAGCATAAGCCCACCAGCCTGATGCAGCATTGTTATTTACATATTCTGTTTCTGCATTGTTTGTAACAGCAGACTCATTAGAACCGCCCTTTACAGATGCAGTTGCTGTCAATGTTGCTACTACCTTGTATGGGTCAGCCTTTGTTGTGATTGCCAATGTTGCTACGTCAGCATTTGTGATTGTTACTTTTGTAACTGTATCTTCACCGACTTTGATTGTGTCAATCAAATAGCCGTCCTTAGCTGTTGCGGCAATGTCATAATCGCCTGCTGCAAGCTTGTTATCGAATGTCAATACACCGTCTGCAACTGTACCTGTTGCAACAACAGTATCATCTTTGCTCAATGTTACGCTTGCAACATTAGCGTCTGCTGTACCGCTTACTGCATATGTCTTAACCTGTGAAGTAACTGCCAAGTCTGTTACAGCACCCGAAACAGTAAGCTTGCCGTCTGCATAGCCTGTTCCTGTGATTGTGCCTGCTTCATAGCCTTCCGCATATGTAACAACAACGTCATATGCACCTTTTGTCAATTCGTTATCGAATTTCAAAACGCCTTCTGTAACTGTACCTGTTGCTTTAACTTCATCGTTTTGTTTCAATTCTACTTTTGTAACGTGTTCATCAGCTGTACCGCTTATTGCATATGGCATATCTTTTGCTTTAACTGCCAAATCTGTTACAGCTGCCGATACTGCCAATTTACCGTCTGCATAGCCTGTTCCTGTGATTTCATCAGCGATATAACCGTCTGCATATGTTACCTTTACATCATATGTACCTGCCGGCAATTCATCGTTAAATGACAAAACGCCTTCTGCAACTGTACCTGTTGCTTTAAGAACATCGTCTTGATATAGTTCTACTTTTTCAACACCAACTGTTGCAGTACCGCTAATCTGGTATGTATCAACCTTAACAGCTGATTCCTTAGACTTGATTTCAAATGCACTTGTCAAATCAGCACCGTTTACAGTTACTGTTTCAGGAGTAATAGTATCCTTTTCGTAATTTGTCTTATATGTTGCCGTTACATTGTATGTACCGTTAGGAACATTTGCAAAAGTAACAGCTGTATCTTTAATATCACCTTTATATGTTTTGTTAGCATCTGTTGTATCAACCAAAGTTACAGTTACAACGTTGGCATCTACTGTACCTGATACTGCGTATGTCTTAGCAGCAGTTGTAACTGCCAAGCCTGTTACAGCAGCGTCTTTTACTTCAACTTCTGTTGCGTCTGTATCGCCAAGCTTGATTGATGCAATATCATAGCCTTCGTTTGCAGTTGCTGAAATTGTATATGTACCGTTAGGCACTTTATCAAATGATACAGCATAATTGCCGTCTTCATTTGCCTCTGCTGCCTTTGTGCCTGTGAATACCTTTTCAGCGTCTGTTTTGTCTGTCAATGTTACGCTTGCAACATTAGCGTCTACAATACCGCTTACTGTGTAAGTCTTAACCTCAGGAGTAGGAGTTGGAGTAGCTGTCTTACCTTGATAAAGATTTAAATAGATAAGGTCAGGAGTCCATGTACCGTCGTTAGTACCAACCAAAACAGAGTTTGCACCCTTTGCCAATGATACGCCCGAAACCGTAGCTGTAAATACTGACTTACCGCTTACTGTATATTTATCTGATAGTGTCCAGTTTTCAACAGGAATGTTGTAAGTCTTGTCACCGATTGTGAAGTCAAGACGTCTTGACATTGTTTCGTTGCCGTTTAATACAACAAATTCAACAGCATAATTATCGCCTGCTTCTTCTGCATCGATACCGTAAGTAACAGTCATACCGTTTGAAGGAATTTCAGCACCGCCAATACCACCGCCGACATAACCGATAGTTTTAATAGCAGCCGTTGTTCCGTCAACTGTCATTTCTCTGTCTTGCAATTTCAAGCTTGCCTGTTCAGGAGTTGTAATCTTGCTGTAATCGTATGTACCGATTAGAGTAACTTCTGCATCCGGTACTGTGTCTGAACCCGGTGCTGACAATGGGTTGTTTGCCAAATTACCTTTTTCATCTGTTTCCCAAATGAAAACCTTAACGGTTTCGCCGCTTTCAACTTTTAAATCTGCATCATTAAAAGCCAAAGTGTGGTCGCCTGCTTCTGTACCTGCTGCAAGGTTTTCTGTCGAGAAAGCAACTTCTTTCATTTCACCGTCTTTTGTATAAACGGCTGCAACACCTTTACCTGCTTTTTCCGTTGTGCCGGTAACGTTAATTGTCGCACCTGTTACAACGCCTTGTGCATCTTTTGTAATATCTTTTACAGATATTGCTGCACTTGCGAAAGTAGGCACTGCCATACTTGCACTAAGCATAGACGCTGCAATCAAAGTTGCGGCAATTTTCTTAAACTTATTGTCCATTGTATATCTCTCCCTTTTAATTAATGTTCTTTGTTACATGAGATTTATCACATCATCTCAATAAAATCATTATAACACAATTAAAAAAAATCTTAAAGTGTTTTTTTAAAATTTTATGTTATATACAGTCTGTCACTCATATTTTTGTGCAACTTTACTATATAATTGTAATTAATGCGTATAATTTGTTTAATAAATGTGACAAAACTATTTCATTATGTTTATTTTTTGTCAAATTTTTGACAAATTCCGTTTTTGGATATTGTGCAGAAAACGGCGGACCGCTCCGCCGTTTTCCCAACTTGACTATTCTTTTTTTATGCAATGTGCATTAACTTATCAATAAGGCTCTTACCGTCACGTCACTTGCAGGCATTGTAAATACATAATACCTGCCGTTCTCGTCTTTCTCCGCATCTGTATAAGTTTCGCCGTCAGCAGAATACTGTACCATTCCCACTTCTTCATTTTCGTCGGTTACATTAACCCGAACATAAACCGTTTTGCCCACTGCCGCACTTGTTGCCGGGTCGAGAGTACCTCTGCCGTTTGTCAAAAAGCTGATTTCAGCACCTTCAACCGTTTCCGCCGTAATGCTGTACACTTTTGCAAATTCGGCACTTACTGTCACATCACCGTCCGGCATTGTAAACATATATTCATTATCGCCTATCTGAATTAATGATATGTTATCTTCTCCGCTCGTAACGGCAACAGACTTTGTAACATAATTCTCATTCGGATTTACTGTCAGTTTCACACACGCACCTGCCGCCGCTTTCTCTCTTACGGCAACATATCCGTTGGCTGTATCCTTGTCAGCCTCTTTCGCCGTATTTGTGACTGTTAAATTTTCATCAGCCGGTGCAACTGCCGTAACTGTTATCGCATCTGTGTCATGTAGTGCACGAGGCAATTTACGCACATATATTTTACCATTTGCATAGCTGTTGTTCTTTATACGGGCAACATATCCGTCAGTGCATACGGCAACAACCGTATATGTATACCCTGTCATTACGTCTTCATCAAAAGTCAATGTATACTTGCCGTTATCGTCCGGCTGTTCTGACGGAGTACCTGTTGACGCAACCACACCGCTGTCCATAAGCAAAACCTTTTCAACACCTGCCGACGCAGTACCTGTCAGGCTGATTGCGTCACCCGACGAATCCCCCGGTGCCGGTGAACACTCGCTCATTCCAACTTTCAAATCAGACACATCAGTCTTATTTACAGTCAGCACACCGTTTTCATATGATGCACTTGTCAACTCATAAGCAAAATAATATGTACTATAATTAGTATCAAGTCCTTTGTTATTGCAAAGTACATTTACCGAATATGTGCCGTTAGGAACATCTGAAAACACGATTGTGTGGGCGTCATAATCGACTGTTCCCATGATTTCGCCATCGGTCGCCGTGTTTGTCAGCTTTACTGCCGCAATATAGTTTACAGCACCGTAAACATCAGTAAATGTACCCGATACGGTATATGTCTTTTCTTTTGATTTAACTTCAAAGCTTACATCTCCGTCAACCACGTTTACCGTTCTTGTTTCTTCACCGCCGACCTTGATATAATCAATCACATATTCAACGTTTTCATCGCTCTTTACCTCTGCCGAAATAGCGTATTCGCCGGCTTTAAGTTTAGGGAATGTTACGGTATATGTACCGTCCTCGCCCTTCTTTGGTTCAGCCGATGCAACAACTGCATCATTCTGATACAATTTTACCGCACTGATATTTTCATCGGCAGTACCTGTCACATTATAAACCTGTTCCAAAGCCAATTCCGACAAATCAAATGTGTATGTTGTCGGAGCATATTCTTTTCCGTCACCGTCCAAGTCAACCATTACTGTGAATGATTTCTTGTCATTGTCAACCGCACGAACTATGTACAATAAACTCTTTGCGTCATCATCAAAGTTTTCCGATGTTATCTTCTTGTATGTCTTTTCGTTGATTGTAACCGGTGCGTCAACATTGCTTTCAAGGTATACTACCGCATTTTCGTTCAGACCGCTTACCGCAAACGGCAGATAATAATGTGTTTGTGCTTTATCGCCCATTGACGTATAATTTTCCACATATTTTAATGTACCCGACACATCAATTTTTGACGCATCTTCCGTATTAGGTGTCAATGCAAGATTTTCTGCCAATTCAGATGCTGTCTTTTCATAAAGAGCAGTGTCCGCACCCAATGTACACATTGACGCTGTTGACGCTACTGCCGGCTTTTCTGCCAATGTCAATGCAGACACGTCTATTGTGTATGTTGTCGGAACATAATCTCTTTTATCGCCGTCCAAATCAACCATTACCGTGATTGCTTGTTTTTCATCGCCAATCCTGTTTATAAAACGGAATTCCGTTTCTTCGGCGTCAAAATGGTCTGATGTTATTTTTATATATTTCTTGCCGTCAATTATTGTTACATTTTCATCTTCTTGTTCATACTCGTATCCGTCCTGATAGCCAAGATACACAACCGCATCTTTCTTTAATCCGCTGACTTTTACAGGCAAATAATAATGTGTTTGATACTGTTCATCAATCGAAGTATAGCTTTCCACATATTTTATTGTACCTGTTGCGTTAATTTTTGACTCATCTTCCGTATTCGGGGTGAATACAAGATTTTCCGCCATATCCCCTATTGTGATTTCGTCCTGCGGGAACATTTTTTCATTTGCGGCTAATGTTCCTATGATTGCGGTTGACGGAAGTTCTTTCGGTTCTTCATAAGTATATGTATCTGACAATGGCTGCTGGGTCAAACCGTTTTCATCGTCCATTGCCCATACAAATACTCTCATTTCTTCGTCTTCTCCGACTTTCAAATCCTCGTCTTCAAAATTCAAAGTGTATTTGCCCTCTGTACTGCCTTTTTCAAGGTTGGTCTTTGAGAAAAATACTTTCTTCAAAGTGTTGTCCTTTTTTGTGTAAACAGCGATAATTCCTTTACCTGCTTTTTCTGTTGTACCTGTAACCTCCACTGTTACGTTTGTAATAACTTTTTGGTCATTTTCCATAACATCGGTAACCGATACACCCGCACTTGCCAATGCCGGTATCGCCATACTCGTGCCAAGCATTACCATTGCAAGCAAAAGTGCGGCAAATTTCTTAACCCTATTTTTCATTTTTCCTCTCTCCTTTACTGTAAGTATTATGCTTTACCATAAATTACATTTATATTATAGCATTATATTTTCCGCAATTAAAGTTTTTTCTAACTGACCGCACATTTTTTATTACATTTAATGTTTTTTTACATTTTCACTATTCAATTTTTGTGCAAATCTATGTATTGCTATGCTATACACGCATATAAAGTTATTATCATACAAATTTTATATAAATTTTGTGCATTTTCTTGCACAAAAAAGGAGCTGTCACGGCAGCTCCTTTTTATTCAATATTAATTATAACTTGTTACTTGCAAATGTTGCTTCGTTAGCTGTAAATACATTTACCAAAGGTTTAACCTTAGACAATTCTACATACATTACCTTAGCTGTATTTTCGCCTGTAACCTTAGTTGTATCAACTGTCACTTCATAATCCGCACCAGCTTTGATTGCAACATCATTTGTAACAGCAATGCTTGTCATGTTGTTGTCTTTATCATAGTATGCAACTACTACGCTGCCTGACATATCAGCAGCAGAACCGTTTGTAATAGTTACTTTACCTTCTGTTACAACAATTTCAGGGTCTTTTGGTTCTTGCGGCATTTCGCTTGCGTAAAGCTTGATATTGTCAAGACTTACCGAACCTGTGCCACGTCCCGATGAAATGAACAAACCGCCGATACCTGTAATAGATGCGTCAATAGTTGTTGTTGCGTTCATGTATGTTGTGCTGTCGTCAAGAGATGTAATCTTTACATTGATAGCCTTATTGTCAAAATCCATTGTTGCCACAACATGCATCCATGCACCGCTTGTAACGCCTGTGGTTTGGAAATCACTTGTATATCCGTTTGCACTGTCTGATGTACCGTTCAAATAAGGGTTTGCATTGCCCTTGCCCAAATCCAACTGGAATACTGTGCTTGTCAATGCCAATGTATCGTTTGTATCAACAGTTACACCCTTACCGAATACAGCAAATTGAGTAGGTCTGTCTGCTGCCGGTGTCATTGCAAGGTTGAAGTCAAGTGCATATACACCTGTTGAAACCTGTGCGTCTGTCGGCATTGTGAACTTAACACCACGGCAACCATTTGTACTTGCAGGAACGTGTTTGAAGTATGTCAAAATGTCCGGATTTGACGCATCTGTCTGGATAGACATTTCGCCGCCTTTCAGTGTCCAGCCCGCAGCCTTCAAATCGTCTGCTGTTGTCCTTGTCTTAAAGTCTTCTTTATAAATACAGTTATATGGGTCAACTTCTTCAACTGCAAATACTGCTTTCAAATCAATATTATCGTGAAGTCTGAATTGATATTCCGATGCATATGAACAAATGTTGCCTTCTGCATCTTCCCAGTGGTCGAATATAAATCCTGTGTTTGCTTTTGCTGTAACTGTAACTGTTGTGTTCATTGTTGCAGTTTTTGTAGCTATACCTTCTTCGCCTATATATACAGTACCTTTATCGGCAGAATCAGCCGCAACCGCAACTGTAACTGTCTTTTCAGGTAAATCAGCTGTCTTTAATGATGCAACTGTCAAGTCTGCAACATCGAAATTAACCGCTTTTGTAGCACCTGTTGTGAACAATACTCTTGACAAAGATGCCGGCTTCAAGGTTGCTGATGTACCGCCGAAGTTAGCGTTTTCGGTTTCTACCTTTTCTTCACCTTCCAGCTGAGCTGTTTCAATACCGTAATCCATATCAATAGTATATGTCAATGTAGCCCATACACCTTGATTTAGTTTACCTACCGATTTACCGCCAAGTGTAACCGCTCCGCCCTCTGCAATCATAAGCGATGTGGCAGAATTAAAGCCGCTTACAGGATTAGAGAATGCGTCTGTAAGCATAAGCGACGCTGTACCGCCGTTATAGCAGATTTTCATTTTCATCATAACTTTGCCTGATGAAACTTCTGTCATTTCAGTCCAAGCATAGAATGAACCTGTACCGCCCGCAGGCTTTACGCCGTCAGATTCAAAATGAGCATACCATGATTCGTCATCAGCTTTTTTCAAAGTTGTTGCGATTGTGGCACTTCCGACATTGCTCCATTTTCCTTTACCTTTAATTGTATCGCCGTCAGCTGCGCCGAAATATTCAAAGTTTTCGTATTTTTCAGGCTCTGAAAGACCCTCTGTATCTTCTCTTGTAAGAAGCATTTCTTTAATATCTGTCGGTTCCCAAACTGTTGAGAACGGAATCATTTCGCTTGTTTCTTCATCAATCACAGGAGTAAGAACACCGTCTACGTCTGCCGCCTTAACAACAACAGCCTTAATAGTATCTGTTTCACCTATTGTAACCGCATTATCAAACTTTGTAAGCTTTTGAATACCTGTACCTGTTGTGTTATCAACCTGTTCTTTCGCTCTGATTTCGCCCTTTTTAGTACCGTCCGCACTATATACGGTGATAATAAGCAAGCCGTAACCCGACATTGTACCTGTTACATTTACATCAGCCTGTGCAATATTGCCGTCTTCGCCGATTGTTATTTCACTTACTGCTGCCGGATATGTTGATTCGCCCTGTGCATAAACCGCATCAGGGTACATTGTATTAGGAGCAGTACCTGCTTTTACAACTTCTTCCGAAACAACATAAGGAGTTCCCTCTCTTACGCCTGTTGCAAGCTCTGTCAATACGGCTGCCTGTACTTTTTGGCTGTCTGTTGCACCTTCTGCATTACCTGCCGCAACGGCTTTCTTTACTTGGTCATAGAAAATATATGCCGCATTGTCAGCACCTGCATCATTGATGTGTGTACCGTCCGCAACACCATATTTATTGTATGTAAAGTAATAGTCTGTTGCATTTCTTTCATACACATCAGCACCACGTTTTGTCTTAACGTCTTCACAAACGCCTTCCATCCATCTTAACCATTGTTCGTTAAGGTCGATAAACGCAATGTTTGTAGCACCTTCTGCAATCTTATCTTCTACATATTGCTTGCCGACTGTTGAAAATCCGCCCAAAGTTGAGCTCCATGTATTTGTCGAAGCATTATATTGTCCGTCATTGTGTCTGTCGATAGGACCTACAACAATCAATTTAGCTTTCTTTTCTACTGCCAAATTATAGTACTTCGGCAAACAGGCAAGATAACCTGTCGGGCCGTCATCTTTGTGGTTGTGACCGTATTCAACAAAGATATAGTCACCCTCTTTAACATTGCTTACAACGTTATTGAAATGCAAAGCGTCGCCCGCATTCAAACCGCCTTCACCTTGGTTTGACACTGCGATATTTTCAGGAGTGTACTTAGTCAATGCCTGACCTACACCCGCATAGTTCTGCAATGGGAAATAAGGTGTGTATGCACCTTGGTCACAAACTGTTGAGTCACCAAGTACCCAAAGTGTTCTTCCGTTAGTTTCTGCCTTTGTAACTTCCAAAGAAGCAATAGCGGCATTTTCACCTGCAACAACTACGTTCAATGTGCTGTCAACATAGTTGCCCTCCGGTGATGATTTTTGATAATAAAGCGATTCAACGTCCGCATTATATTCATATGTAATACTTTCGCCTGCCGGAATTGTCTTATCCATAAGCATTAGATGTCTTTTTTCCGAGAAAAGACTTACAGTTGCGTCTTTTGATGAATCCGCACCTGTCAATGTTACTTTTACATGATAATATCCGCCGTTTTCAACGTCCATAGAAAAACGGATAGGCATTTGTGCTTTGGTAACACCTACGTTATCATCTTCTGCTGTTGCAGGAGTTTCGCTTCCGCCGTTGGCAAGCACTATTTCCTGTCCTTTTACCATGCCGAAACTGTCCACTCTGCCCGATGCAGTGTTTGTTTCACCTGTCAATAATTCTGCTCTGTAACCGTCCGCACCGATACCCAAAAAACCGTATCCCGCATCTTTTGAATAAGCAGAATCGGCACTGACACCGATATATCCGTCCGCTACATTTTCGCTTGAACCGAAGTCAAACTTCCAGCTGCCTGCCGTATTGCTGTAATTACCGGTATACGCATTTGCAGCCATTGGCACAGCCAAACTGCTTGTTATCATAGCAGCCGAAACAATGCCTGTAAGAGTTCTTTTTAAAAGTTTACCCATACTTCTATACCTCTCCTCTTAAAATAATAAAATTGTGTATTTTGTATAACCGCACTTTGACAGATTATACAATATGAATGTATGTTAGTAATTTGATTATAGCATAATATATACAAAAAATAAAGCTAAATTTTAATTTTTTTCAATAAAATCCGCAATTTATGCAAAGTCCATTCTTTCACTTTGCATAAATTAACATTTTTATTATTCCAGAATATCGTTCGGAACTTTTTTACCCTGTTTCAAATATGCGTTCAGTTTCTTGTCGGTAGTGCACACACCCAAAAATACGTCCGCCGCACTGCTGATATTCTGCCGTTTAAGCTCGTTGTTGAGCCAATCTTCATTCACACCGCTGTATTTCAAATTTTTGTGCATAATATCCCCGTCCTCTATGACGTTTGCAAAAACCAGCTCCTGTGTCGGGGAAATATTCAGATCGGCGGTTGTTACGGGGCGGTCGGCGGCTTTTGGGAGAAAGCTCAGTTTGCCGTTTGACTCCAAGATAATTGTCTGCAATGTGCTTATGTCAAAATAACCGCTGTTGCGGCAAAGCATAAGAAATTCGTTCAGTTCAAGTTTTGCTTTTTTGAAGTTTTCCTCGTACAGCTTGCCGTTGTCGAACAATACGGTCGCCTTTCCGAATATGTTTCGGCGGAACATTCCCGACTTCACTCCCGCCGATGATATAGTCGAACATACTAAGCTGTGACACTTGCTTATAGCCCATTAATTTTGTAAGAATGAAAAGTACAACGATAGATAAAAGTGATACCGGCAATACTTGTAAATATTCCATGATGATACTCCTTTTTATTTTATGTAAAATGCTATTGCGGAAGTGATTTTTTATGATAATACATAAATTATAATTTATATAGAGATACATCAAAGTTTGTTGCTTACACAATCAATCACCCCATAAAAATATACACCCCAAAAGTATCTGACTTTTGGGGTGCATATCATAAGACTGCTCTTTTTCGTTATGCTGTTTGTTGTGTTTGAGAAAATTGTCCGTTCTTATTTCCTCTTTGCGGACGGCTGTTTTGTCCCTGACCGCCCTGACCATTGTTCTGCGGCGGCTGACCCATGTCTCCGCCCATACCGCCTGTACTTTCGGTCGCACCGCTTTGGGTTACATTCGCAACCGTGCTCGGCATTTCAAAAGTTACTACGTCCGTACCGTCTGCCGATACCGTATAGGTTTTGCCCTTTACAATATCCGCCGTTGATACTACGATTGTCCGGTAACTCTTGCTCGGAGTATATTCCGCAACCTTATTGCCGTCGGAATCCTTAATTGTCACTGTGCTTCCGGCAGACATAGAACTTGGGAATGTCACAAGGAATCCGCCCTGTGCCGAAGTATTTGAAATATTCTGTGCCATACCGCTCGCACCGGCGGCAAGCAATGTTCCGCCGCTTATATTAAATTTACCGTCATAGTCCAATGCACCGTTGCCGCCGTTTGTCGGCCCGTCAACATACACTGTACCGCCGGTCATATCAACGTCACCGTTTGAGTCGATACCGTCACCGCCGGCATCAATATAGACTGTACCGCCATTAATGGTAAGCTTGCTGCTGCCCGTCTGCATACCGATTTGCTCTGTACCGTCTGCCGCATTTATACCGTCATCCGACGCTTTAATATCAACATTTCCATCGGATATAACAATATTATCGCCTTCGATACCCTCGTAGCAGTTTTCAATATTAATATCACCGCCTGTGATTTCAACAAAATCGTCTGCGTGAATACCGTCATCGCCTGTCTTAATATTAAGCGTACCGCCCGACACTTTTGCATAATAATTAGAATGTACCGCATCATCTTCCGAACTTATATTGAATGTACCGCCTGTAATTGTAACGTTATTACCGGCTTTTATAGCCTTGATACTTGTGCTTTCCTCAGTTTCTGTTGTTGATGTGGTCTGACTGCCGTTATCCTGCGGAGGGTTGCCCATGTTATTGTTGCCCTGTGGCATTTGAGGTGGGTTGCCCATATTATTATCGCCCTGTGGCATTTGCGGTGGGTTGCCCATATTATTGTCGCCCTGCGGCATTTGCGGTGGGTTGCCCATATTATTATTGCCCTGTGGCATTTGCGGCGGCTGACCTATACTTGTATCAGATTGAGCTTGCCCGTCGGAACGGCTTGAATTTGGTCTTTGACCTTTACCCATTCCGCCGCCCATAGGCATATCTCTGCCGACTGTGGCTACGGATTCTCCGCCTTCGCCCGTTGTGATTGAATATTTTCCGCCTATGAAATATGCGGTGGTTTCGGCTTGAAAACCGTCCTCGCCCGACACAATATTAAATGTACCGTTTTCGACTGTTATATAGCCTTTCTCGCTGTCATCGGATTTTGAACTCTTAAATCCGTCACCCGTTACATTAAGATTGAACGTACCGTCTTTAATTGTAATCGAATCCTTGCCGATAATACCGTCATCAACGGAATTTACATTGATAGTACCGCTCATTATAACCAAATCATCTTTTGCTGTAATTGCGTCATTATAATTTGAATTTACATTCAGCGTACCTGTACCGTTTATAGTCAAATCGTCTTTGCTGAATATAGTTGTGTCGGGTTCGGAGTTTTCAGCGTCGGAGAACACATACTCACTGCCGTCCGTAACGGTATTTTCCGTACCGTCTGCCAAAGTGATAACCGTTTTATCGGCTTGCTTGACATAGATAGCCGAACTTGAATTTGATGTGATATTTACGCCGTTTAGTACAATTCGCACCAAGTCGTCCTTTGACGCATTGACTATAATCTGACCGTTGTTCAATGTGCCCGAAACAATATATGTACCCGCACTCGTAATCTCCGCAGTACTGCCCGACACCGTTACACCGCTGCCTGTTGTACTTATACTGTCGCCGTTTAATATAATCTGATTGTCTGATGTCCAATCTGTGTAATAATCCTCGTCCTTATACTTTGGCTCTGTAACCGCAATCAGAGTTGTTGTATCGGAGGTTGTATCTGTTGTAGTTGATGCCGATGTATCGCCGACAGCTGACGAATTGGTGCATGATACCAATGCCAGTGCCCATGCTACGGCTGCTGCTATATTTGCCATTTTCTTTTTCTCCTTCATTTTAATTTACCTTCTTAAATATATTACAGTTCATCTTTTGATGGTTGTGTTTTTCCGCATATAATTGTTAAGTTACCGTTTCTGCATCTTATCTCATCAATCATCTCCTTTTCCTGTGACAATGACTTCATGTGGATATTGTACTGCAATTCATACATACTTCCCAAATTTGTGGTTTTAACCTTCTGCAATACCGCAGATTTGGTGTATTTTTTAAAAATATCATCGAATATACCTGTGTAATCAAGGTTTTCGGGAATAGTAATTCTAAGGTCTTTTTCAGCACTCTCCGACACATTGCCGAATGGAGTTTTGGAAAGAATTAGTATGATTGCGCTTATAATAACCGTGATAGCAACCGCATAGCCTATGTAACCCATGCCTGTTGCAAGACCTATCGCCATAGCGAATACCACGCTTAGAATATCTCTTGAATTGCCCGGCACTGACCTGAAACGTACCAGTCCGAACGCTCCCAAGACTGCAACGCTTGTTCCTAAATTGCCGTTTACCATTAATATAATAACCTGTACCAATGCCGGCAGCACCGCAAGTGAAATTGCAAAGTTTTTGGTGTGTGAACCTTGCAGCATATATACCGCCGACAGGATAATACCCAAAACCAGTGCCGCTGCCGTACAGCTCAGTGCACTTCCTGCCGTAAGTGTTGTTGTAACCTCTGCCGTTTGATTTAAAATACTTGTAAACATTGTTCTATACTCCTTTTTTTCATTACATTTTCTTTATATATATTTCCGTATTTCGAGAATGAAATAGGATAAATCTCTAATTTTGATAAAATTTTTGTCAGCCATATCGGATATGCCATAGGCACTTTTATTTCCAACAGTACATTGTCCTCGTCCATCAGCTTTTCGCCGTAGTCGCCGTGAGTTAAATCCAAATCGTACGGACGGCTTCTGATGTTTCGGTCGAAAGTCATGCGGATTTCCGAATCCTGTCTGCCGAAGTAAGCCATTCGGTCATATGCTAAAAACAGTTTCGGGATAGGTTTGTAGTGCTGCATGAAATAGTCGATTTCAAAAAGAATTTGGTTTTCAAAATCTGGTCTTATTCCGCTTTCGATGTATGCCATAGCCTCGTCATGCTGCATTGAAACTCTGCGTTTGAACACTACTCCGTTAAACTTCTTTTTAATTTCAATAAATACCGTGCTGTCGTCATCGGGAATACCGTAACTTCTCAATCTCAGCTTTTCTTTGTATCTCGGTTTTTCGATTGATGTTCTTATAAGTTCGTTTGTCATTGTGTCATAATATATATTGCAAATTGTATGCAGTCCGTATTCGTCAAGCTGCATATATGGTTTGATTTCACTAATGAATTGTTCGTACTGTTCGGGTGAAAGCATATATTTCTTTTCTACCCGCTGAAATGTATAATTAACAGCCATTCTTATCTCCTCCATTCATTGTCTTTATTATACCTTGCAGATATGTATTCTTTATGTACTGTAAATTAAAAAGAAGTGAAAATGTTGTGTAAAATATGTGTAAAGATATTAATGCGGTTTTTTCACACGAATTTTACTTTTACTATATATTTCGCAGGGGCGGCAGATATTTTAGAGGTGATTTTGGGAAAATGTATTTTTGAAAAGTCTTATATTAATTTAGGAAACAATCCTATTAAAGGACAAAAAAATACAGACAAACCGCAAAAAGTTTGTCCGTCTTACAAAAAACAACAAAAAAACGTGCGGACAATTCCGCACGTTTCAGCTATGGTGACTCGTATGGGACTCGAACCCATGTTGCTGCCGTGAGAGGGCAGAGTCTTAACCGCTTGACCAACGAGCCATAATATTTAGCTTAATTATAATATCACATATCGCCACGTTTGTCAAGAGCGGATTTTTGGAGAATTCAATAATTTATTAAAGCTGCGAAAATTGTATATTGGTTTGGTCAAGTTATCGCTGTATGGTCAAAACTGCAATTTGCTTATCTAAAACCCGCTGTACTGCTTGACATTTTTTTCGTTTTGAACTATAATTTTATTGGGTACGTTTGTACTGTTTTAGAAGTTCCTTAAATTAACAAAGGAAACGCTATGAAAAATATACATTATTATAAATAAACAGGAGATTTCTATAAATGAGAGTATCAAAATTATTAATGCCGACATTGCGTGAAGTTCCGGCTGAGGCTGAAATTACAAGTCACCGTTTAATGCTTAGAGCAGGTCTTATCAGAAAGCTTGCCGCAGGTATTTATTCATATCTTCCGCTTGGTCTTCGTTCGCTTAGAAAAGTAGAGGAAATTGTTCGTGAAGAAATGGACAATGCGGGTGCTTTGGAACTTTTGATGTCCGCACTTTTGCCGGCTGAAGCTTATCAGGCATCGGGCAGATGGGAAGTTTTCGGTGAGAGTATGTTCCGCTTGAAAGACAGAAACAACCGTGATTTCTGCCTTGGCCCTACACATGAGGAATTGTTTACTCAAACAGTTATCAATGAAGTAAAATCATACAAGGAATATCCGATTACTTTATACCAAATTCAGCACAAGTATCGTGATGAGGGTCGCCCTCGTTTCGGTATTATCAGAAGCCGTGAGTTTATCATGAAGGACGCTTACAGCTTTGATATTAATCAAGAGGGGCTTGATGAGTCTTACAAGAAAATGTATGACGCATATTGCAGAATTTTCAACCGCTTGGGTCTTGACTTTACTATTGTTGACGCCGACTCGGGTGCGATGGGCGGCAGCGGAAGTCAGGAATTTATGGTTAAGTCGCCAATCGGCGAGGACGGGATTGCGTTCTGCAACGACTGCGGATATTCCGCAAACTTTGAAAAAGCCGCTTGTGTACCTGTTGAAAAGGAATACACTGAGGGCGATTTGGATATGCAGAAAATCGAAACCCCGAATGTGCACACTATCGAAGAACTTGTGTCATTCTTAAATGCAGAGCCGTACACATTCGCAAAGACAATCATATACAAGGCTGACGACAAGTATATTGCGGCTATGGTTCGTGGTGACAGAGAGATTAACGAAGTTAAGCTTAAAAATTTGGTCGGTGCTATTGACGATTTGGAACTTGCCGCACCGAGCATTGTAAGAGAAATTACAAATGCGGAGGTTGGGTTTGCAGGTCCGGTCGGTCTTGACATTGACGTTTATGTTGACCTTGAAGTCGCACAGATGAAGAACTTTATCGTGGGTGCTAACGAAACAAATTACCACCTTACAAATGTAAATATAAACAAAGACTTTACTCCGAAACAGGTTGCGGATATTCGTATAATTGAAGAAGGCGACATCTGCCCGAAGTGTGGAAAGAAGATTTCAACCGCACAGGGTATCGAAGTGGGTCACATTTTCAAGCTTGGTACTAAATATTCGGACGCTTTGGGACTGAATTATCTTGACGAAAACGGTAAATCGCAGACTGTTATCATGGGCTGCTACGGTATCGGTGTTACACGCTGTTTGGCAGCCGCTATCGAGCAGAACAGCGACGAAAACGGTATTATCTGGCCGGTATCTATTGCTCCGTATCATGCTATTGTTGTTCCGGTAAATGCTACTATTGAAGAACAAATGCAGAATGCGGAAAAGATTTACGAAGAATTAAAGGCAAAAGGTATCGAAGTATTGCTTGACGACAGAAAAGAACGTGCCGGTGTTAAGTTTAAGGACGCTGACCTTATCGGTATTCCGGTGAGAATTGTGGTCGGCAAGAAGATTGGCGAGGGTATTGTTGAATATAAGTTAAGACAGGACGAAAAGCCTGTTGAAAAATCTGTGGCAGACGCTGTTGCGGATACTGTAAAATATATTAACGAGAACAGATAAGGATTGATATTATGGATATCACAAAAATGATTTCCGACGGACAAGACCTTGAAAAAAAGCTTAGAATTATTCAGGAGCTTGTACCCGGCAAACAAATTACTTTGGCACATTTAATTGCCGCACCCGATAAAATTCTATATCAAAAACTGGGGCTTGACCCGTCTGTTGATTATGCTCGTGCGGCGATTGGAATAATCACAATGTCGCCGAGCGAAACGGCGATTATTGCGGGCGATATTGCGATGAAAACCGCAAATATCGATTTGGGATTTGTGGACAGATTCAGCGGTACGCTTATTATCACAGGCAAGATTTCCGAGGTGGAAACTTCGGTTCGTGCCGTATGTGATTATGCCCGTGACACATTGGGATTTTCGGTGTGCGATATAACCAAAACTTGATATGTTTTTATGGATAAAACCCCCTTGCGATATTTTCGCAAGGGGGTTTGTGGTTGAGGGGGAGAATTGGGATTTTTCACTTACGCAAGACCAAACTAAAAATTAGCGTCCTATCAAATACCCCGACAAATTATAATTTAATATTCCCCATCTCACCTCAAATATCCCTTTTTAATCAAAATTTCTTTACTTTCACACGTTAAAGTGGTACAATAACAATATAATATGGCGGTATATTGCAAATAATACTGTTATTATTAACAGTTTAGTTTTATATAGGAAATGAGGTATTGCTATGAACTTGAAAAATGCCGATACAGATAAATTATTTGAAGCAATTTTAAAACTTCAAACAGTTGACGAATGTTATAAATTCTTTGAGGATTTATGCACCGTTGCGGAAATTAAGTCTATGAGCCAGCGTATGGAAGTGGCTCTTATGCTTGACGATAAAAAAGTGTACAATGACATTGTGTCCAAAACGGGTGCAAGCACCGCAACAATCAGCCGTGTAAACCGCAGCTTAAACTACGGCTCGGACGGTTACAGACTTATTATCGACAGGTTAAAGGAGAATAATGATGAATAGTTATGCGGATTTTGCATATTTATATGACAGTTTAATGACTTCCGATATTGATTACGGAAAATGGGCGGATTATATAGAAAATCTGTTCCATTATTATGACAAAAATCCAAATATGGTATGTGATTTGGCTTGCGGTACGGGCAATTTTACCATTCCGCTTGCAAAAAGAGGCTATGAGATGATTGGCGTTGACCGTTCATATGATATGCTTACGGTGGCTCGTGAAAAGGCACAGGAGGAAAATCTCGATATATTATTCCTAAACCAAAGTGTGTCAAAGCTTGACCTTTACGGCACTGCCGACGCATTTTTGTGCATGATAGACGGGTTTAACTATATACTTTCATATCAGACGTTGTATGCGATATTCAAGCGTATTAAAACCTGTTTTATCGAGCCGGACGGAATTTTTATATTCGACCTCAGCAGCCGATACAAGCTGTCCGAAACTATCGGCAACAATACGTTTATCCACAGCAGCGAGGATATTTTCTACACATGGGAAAACACATACTACAAGCAAAAAAACATAAGCGATATGTTTCTTACATTTTTTAAAAAAGATACCGACGGGAAATATGAACGTTTTGAAGAACGTCATTTACAGCGTGGATACTCTGTGTCCGAGATTAAATATCTGCTGAAAAAAGCAGGTTTTGCAAAAGTTGATGTATTTGACGAACTTAGCTTTGCTCCGCCGTCGGATACAAGCAGCAGAATTGTTTTCGCCGCACAATAAAATACAGTTCGGGACGTCCTCTTACCAAAGAGGGCGGAAAACCCCGCTAATCATACAAAACAATATAATCTGTACTATTAAAATTACGGGAACACCTATTGTAAACTTTTTATGTTTTGTCTTGTGATGAAAAATTTTCATTCCGAGCAAACCACCGATACTTCCGCCGAATACACATGACAATATCAGTGCATTTTCGCTTATCCGCCATTTGTGATTTTTGGCACGTTTTTTATCTATGCAATACATAACAAAACTTATTAAATTTATTAACATAAAATATATTCCGCAAAAAGTTCTCATTTTTTCTCCTTTTATTGATTTTAGCTAATTTTTATCAATTTTTTTCATAATTTCTATGGACTTTTACCTTTTGTTGTTGTATAATTATATTGTATAGTAGAATTTTTTAAAAGGGTTGATTTTATTATACACTATATCGCTTTAATTTTAAATATAAAAGTTTATATTACTGCAAAGGCTTTTATTTTCACAAGAAATAATTGCTTTTCAGTGCTTGGATTTTTATATTTGCAATTAGGTGCATAAATTTATTATAAAGGTGAGCATTTTGCGTAGTTTGGAAAATGTATATACAGCTTAGTAATACAAAGTTATATTATGAGTGTTTTGGTACGGGGAAACCAATAATTATGCTTCACGGAAACGGAGAGGACAGTTCTATTTTTGATAAAACTGCAAAAAAACTTGCTGTGAATCATACGGTATATCTTCTGGACAGTCGAAACCATGGCAAAAGCGAGAAACACCCGAAAAATCATTATGCCGACATGGCTGATGATGTGGTGGAGTTTATTAATGATTTAGGGATTGATAAACCAATCTTGTACGGATTTAGCGATGGTGGGATTATTGGGGTATTGATAGCGGTCGGGAACGGAAACATTTTATCTAAACTGATTGTCAGCGGTGTTAATCTGAAACCGTCGGGTATGAAGTTTGGAACTGTATTGGGTATAATTTTTGAATATCTGTTCAAGCGTGATGTTAATACATTGATGATGCTGAAAGAGCCGCACATTAAAGCACAAGATTTAAAAAATATTTCTGTGCCCACTGTGGTAATAGCCGGAGAACATGATGTGATAAGGAAACGTCATACTTATATGATTGCAAAAAACATACCTAATTCAGAACCGGTAATTGTAAAAGGTGAAAATCATGGTAGCTATATTGTACATAGCGATAAATTATATGATATATTAATAAGGTATATTTGAAAGTGTCGATTTTATCGGCACTTTTTTTAATTTGCAGGAAATTGCGTAAAAATAAAAAAGCTTCTGATAGAAGCACCGCCTGCGGGCGGGGAATAAGGCAGCGTTTTTGATTTTTCGTCATTGCGTTTACGCAATTTCCTACAAATTCAAAAAGCCGATATAAAGTTTGAGAAATTTTCAAACCTTATATCGGCTAAAATTTTTATTTGCTTTAATATATCCAAAAATCAGCCCACTATCTCGTCAGGGTCATCATATGCCGTTCTTGCCGGAATAACCCAAATCATCTGAGTGCTTTCGTCCCACTCAACACGGCAATCCAAAGCATCTGTTATATCACGAAGTTTAAAATAATTGTTGTCATTAATATTATAGCAGGTTGCCTTAATCGGCACGCCGTCAAGCGTTAAAAATGCCGATGATGAATAAGCTGTTCTTTCGACGCCGTCACCCGGTGTTAATTCACCGCCGACCTCTGTGTAATCATAAAAGCTCAGCATATCAATAGAATTTGTTGCACCGTCATACTTAATATCAAAGGATTTAATTGTTCCGTCTAGGATTTCTGCAATATCCCTTAACTTAAAGTAGTTGTTGTCATCAATGTTATATGCGATGGTGTTATATTTAAGTCCGTCCAGACAAACAGTCTGCGTTTTTGCAACAGAGTTTTTGCTGAACCCGTTTCCCGGATAATAGGTAAAGGTTTCCTGTTCATCATCTTCATGAACCAAATAGCGAATCTCTCCGTTATAAAAAATAGTATAGATTTTTCCTGTTATAATCCAAGGCTCTATATCGGCAGGGTCTATTCCCGGAATATCCCTCATATCTTCATCACGGTCAAACGAAAATTCTTCAATGCCGTATACATTTACCCATTCTTTATCCTGTATTTTGTTAATGTCACCGTTGTTTGAACGAACCCACTCACCGTATTCCAAGCTTTTGTTCATATCAACGTTGATATATCCGAAATGATACTCTTTCAGTTTTGCAATTCCTTCGGCCGAATAAGTTAGTGCACCCCATTCACCCCAAGGTGTATCTACGGACAGAACGCCGATAGGTGCACCAAGCACTGCCGTATCCGCCGCAGACAGTGTTTTGGTGAATTCATCAAGATTGCTTGTCGGAATGTAACATTCCTTCGAATTGAACCATATTTTTGAATTTGTGCCGTCATAGTTCATATCTATAACATCGATTGCCGCACCTTTTTTTACTGAACCGACCACGGAAGAACCGTCGGAAATATCACAATCAACAGCCGCTATTGCTTTGTACTGCGTTGTCGGTTTTTCAGTGTTTGCAAGCTGCACATTCACATACTTTGAGTCAACATAATAAAGACCTTTCTTATAGTAAATCTTATAATGACCGTTCTGCGGAGTGCTGTCTACAATTTGAAGTGACTGATTGATTTTATAAACGCCTGACTTTACATAATCCGTATCATCTGGAGTTGTTTTAACCATTAAAAGACCGGTTGCCTTGCCTACCGCCTCAATTTTCGGAGGTGTTGATACCTGATTGTTAATATCTAGGATATAACAATTTTTTCTTGGAAGGAAATATACGCCCGGTTTCCAGCTTGTGAAAGCAGTACCGTCTTTCTCACCACACTGTCTGATTGTACCACGCGATTCGTCAACACCGCCCTCGCTCCATACGGCAACCCATTGCTCGTTATAGGCAACAACTTCAAATTCACTCGTTGTTGTAGCATAAAATGCTGTGTTAGCGTTTGATTCTGTTCTGCTCTTTTCAGCAAACGGAGGGTCATATCCTATTGCTTTAAGCTCATCAAGTCTTTTTGAATGATAGTTAATCGGCGGATTGCCGGGATAGAACGACGCTTTTACCGAGCCGATTTTTCCCTCATCACCTATGTGTACAATCGCCATTCCCACAAGCGGCAATGAATCGGGGCGGTCATGTCTTACCCATTCCGTCGGTACTTTTGCATAAAAATTCCTTTCTTTACCCTCGGTTGTTTTACTTCCGCCGTAGATGTAATCGGAAAGAAATGTCATCTCTATTGCGTGCTGATATTTGTCAGTATCGGAAGTCGCCCATTGTTTGTTTAGTTCCTTTTCAGCGGTTTCGGCAGCTTCAAGTATCGGTGTTGTTTCCCTCGCCGTTGTATAAGCAAGGATATATCCGATTGAACCGTCTTGAAGCTGAATTTTATGAAATTTTCTGTTGTCTTCTCCGACTACATAAGGCTCTAAAATTGTCACTCTGGTTCCTTTGTTGACCTCGCATATACCTCCCGAATAGGTGGGATTTTTTGTAACATTTACAGTACCGCCGTATACAACATAGGCAGTATCACCCGCCTTTAATTCAGCTGCGGCAGACGCAACAATACAAAACAACATAAATGTGCAGAGCATTGCCGTTAAAATTTTCTTCAACACAATAATTCCCCCTTTTATTTTTCCGTTTTTTATTTTCTTGTTAATTCATTAGAATTTTCATATTATATAATTATTATATACTATATTTATGTAATATGCAAGTGTGGTTTGGAAAATTTATGTTGAAATTGGTGAAAATTTAGAAATATTATGCTTTATTTTTTATTCATAGATTTCACCATTTCAATGGTGAGTAAGCATAATCGTCCGTTTATCCGTTAAGCCAAGCTAAGATTTTTGGTAATTGTGATTTGTTCCATTTTTAAATTTAAAGTAAACAGTAAATAGGCAATAAAAAAGCTTCTGATAGAAGCACCGCCTGCGGGCGTGGGAATAATGTAGCATTTTTGATTTTTCGTCATTGCGTTTTACGCAATTTCCTACAAATAAAAAAATCGACAAGTACAAATGGTACTTGTCGATTTTTGGCTCCCCGATTATATCTATTAACGAACAAATCTATTTAATAGGGTACACATTATTGTATATATCACAACTATAATATATATTTCTGTTTTTGATTATTCTATTCTTGTATTCATAATAAATATATGTTAAGATAAAAAAGAACAGTGATGGCACGTCCCACTGTTAAACGTCTTGATTAAGTCTGCTGTTATTCAGTAGGCTTTTCTTTTTTGCCATTTCTCTTACTTCTGATACTGCTTTCTTTACTTTGCCCATATCTTTACAAGCTGAAAACTTATCGGCTACAAGATTTAACTTGTATAAAAATAATTAACCTTTTATATATAAAAAAGAGTGAGAATAATCCCACTCTACACTATCTATATGAGAATATCATATCTACTAGTTTATCACCAATTAAATATTTTAAAACACTTTTCCTTCTAAAAAAAGTAATGTCCAGTAATTCATAATACATACATACTACCATTTTGTTAAACAGCTTTATCATGTTTATTATATTTTTGAAATAATTATTCTGATTTTTTAACTGTCCAGTATTAGATATGCACTGACAAAAAACATATGTTAAATTATCATTTAATAATTTAGAACCATGTATGTAACCACATGATACCGTATACTCATTTTTGATTAATGAAAATTCAGCGTCTGTTAACTTTAATATGTCTTTTTTCTCTTTTAATTTTATAAATGAATTGTTTGTAATATAATCTTCCTCAATATCTATATATGTCAGCCATCTAACATAGTTTTCAATAATAGAACGTTCATTAACATATATATATCTAGTTTCATTTTTTATAATACTGACAATATAATTATAATAATCTGAAATTAACACTTTTAAATTATAATCATGTTTTCTTTCATATATTTCTTTTAAAAAAATAATTTGTTTAGATATAAAAGCAAAAAAACTTTTTTGTTGTTGCGTAATATGCAAACAATCATTTTTGTTTGCATAATCAGCTAACGTTACCATAAAATCAGCTATTGACTTTTTTATTTCTATTACTTGTGAAATTACTAGTTCATTTTTTGTCATTATTTAATCCACCCATCAAAATCATTTTTTGCTTCTTTTATATTATCCTCATTTTTTAATTTTTCTATTATTTCGCAGACAAATCTATATAACTGTTTTTGAACCAATGTATAATCACTTTTATCATTAATTATTCTACAAACTTTTGCAACTATCATTGTTCTAGATTTTAGAATATAATTTTTTAATTCGATTCCAAGTATCGATTTTATAAATTGTGCAATATCCGAATTATGTTTAAAAATTTTTTTTGAAAATATTAGTTCAGTAATAATTCCGATTAATTTATACTTATAAATACTTTTATTTTTTAACTCATTTCTATATAAAAGTAAATTTGTGTACACAATATCACTCCTCTTCCATATCAGATATTTTGTTTAATAATTCTGCACTTATCGCTTCAATATCTTCTTTTGGTTTTTTATATTTTGTTGGGATTGTTCCTGCTATACCATATTGTATGTTATCATATTTAGATGTAGAAGATGAAAAAATATCTATATCATTTACCACTTTTTTACTTTCAAAACTACTTTTTATTCTATTTTGTTTCGGTGTTATCTTGCTATCAATCATTGTATATACCAGTCCTATACATTTTAATGCAATTCTTTCTTCATTAATCAAACTGGTTACAGCTTTTTGTAATGAGTCTATTCCTACTATTGAATATCTGTCTATACGATTTGGTATTAAATAATAGTCCGATGCCATCAATGCACTATCTGTATATATAGTAAGTGTTGGCGGACAATCAATTAATATATAGTCATATTTTTCACGTAACTTATTATCCTCAATAAAATTCTTAATCCTTTTTACAAAGTGATTATCATTAATTTTGTTTGCTAATACTAAATTCAAATCCCCACAAAGTATATCAAGATTTTTTTTCAAATCTATTATTATATCCGAATCATTAGGCGTACTATATGTTTGACTCATCTCAACTTGAGGTTTAAATAAACGATAAATTGTTTTTTGATTAACTAGTATATTACTAGTATAATAATTTTCTTCACTTTCTGAATCATTTTTTTTATAACAGTCAAGCATTGCTTGCGTAGCATTAAATTGTGGGTCTGCATCAATGAGCAGTATAGACTTTCCAATTTCAGACAAATAATCAGCGATGCCTATACATAGAGTTGTTTTTCCTACTCCACCTTTCATGTTTATTATAGAAATTACCTTTCCCATATCTTATCACACTCCCTAAATATTATAACTATATTTAAGTATATATCATAAAAACTCTTTTTTCAATACACTTATTAGCATTCTTTGTTAAAAAATCCGAAAACTATTATAATAATTAGGTATTTTATACTTTTTTGATGTTTATTGTTTTATTACTTAAAACACAAAAAAGTAGGCATTGCCTACTCTTTACATCTATTTAAACATATAATTCATATTTATCATATTTCATTTTCATCCTTGATACACCAAAATTCTGTTCTTTTGCTATCTTCATTATCTTTTCTTCATTTTCCATTGTAGTCTTTATTCCAAGATAAATATGTTTGGGCGGTATTATATCAATACAATTATTTATACAATCTTGTTCCATCAATACTATACGCCATTCCTGCTCATACATCCAATAATCACACTTACAATAATTATATTTTAACCTTAATTCTGCCCACTTATCATCAATTTTTATATAATTAACTTCATTAGGTCTTTTTAAATATTTAACCGGTGCAAGAAATCCATATAAATAATTGAATTTTCTTAAATCTGATATATCATATTCTATACAAAATCCACTGTGTGCATCAGCATAATGTGACCACATTAATATATTATCATTCTTTTCTGAAAAACAAGCAATTCTAAATTCTTTATTGTTCTTCTTCATTTGATTATACAGTTCTTCTCTATATCTCAATATTAATTGTTCTATCTCATTTGTATTTTCCTTTATTTTATTTAAAATACTACTTTTATACTCCTCACTAATAAATTTATATCCATCACCTACTCTTTCAATTAATATTTTTTCTTTCTCCTCAATACTTATATTAGGATTATTCAACTCATCATAATATTCTATTTTTTCACAGAATGCAATACATTCCCATGGGTCATTCAATTTTTCTGGTGATGATAAATATAGTTTTTTATTTTTCAAAGCATCCAAATTATATCCATTTTCATCAAAACTTCTGTATCTGAATAAACTTCCCTTAACATTTCTACATATATATCTTCCTGCCTGGTCATAATCTGTTTCAAATAACTCAAAATACTTATCCTTATCTAACTGTATCATGATTTCTCCTTAATTAATTATTTCATTAAACTTACAATACAATAAATATTCTTTAATGTCAATAGTAATGTTTACTGCTGTAAATTAAAACAATTTTATGTAAAATGTATATAATATTTTTAACATTTTATCAATTTTTTCAACAAACCTCTTACCATACTTAATTAAGTATGGTATACTATAATCATAGAGAGGAGGTGAGATAGTGAAACATAAAAAAAAGAGTGATACTCATAGGGTAATTACAAATATCACTCTAACCATTAAATTAATAATTGAGGTTATCGGCTTAATAACTGCAATAATTAATTTTAAAAAATAGTATAACGGGGGAGAATTTCTCCCCCACATAATTATATATTAAATGTTTCACAAAGTCAATGAATGAAATAATTATTATATTGCTGTCCGTATTAATAATACTTGATGCAATTCAACTGATTAATAATTTAAAAAGGAGGTAACCCCATGAGTAACACAAGCTGGCAAGTCAAAGCAAACTACAACAAAAAGACTTATCGTTCTTTCAGCACGCAAATCAAACCCGATTTATTCGACCGCATCGACACATACTGTAAATCAAACAATATCAGCCGTTCGGAATTTCTAAATCGTGCAATAACTTTACTTGAAATGCAAAAAGAGTAGGCACTGCCTACTCTTTCGCTTTCTCCAACATTCTCCCCATAATCACCATGCCCCTGAGCATATCACCGCTCACATTAATATCCCCGTTTTCGTCACCACGCATTACACCGCTGTCAATCAGCTTTTGCACCATACCCTTGCCCCAATCGGGAACATCGGCGATTGTCTTGTATACGGGATTTCGGTCTTTCATTCCCTGTACAATCCCATATAAATTGGTCAAACTTTCATCAATCGCCTTAACCTTTGCTTTTTCCGCCTCTGTCATTTCGTCATCACTCCCATTCATAACCTGTAACTTAAATTTCTCCCACACCGAATTATCCAAAAACGTCTTTGGACAATCTTTCAGTGTCACGTCATAGTGCCGCACAACATGGTCAATATCAATATTGTACTTACCCATCAAATACCGCACCAATTCCACAGTATTCTTTTCCACCGTCAAATTACGGCTTACACTGTTGCACATTTCCACGCCGATTGAATTAGCGTTTCTGCACTCCGCATGATAATACTTTTTCGCACCGCAGTGCCATGCAACGTCCTTATCCTCAACACACTGCCAAATACTATTTTCATCAACAAAATAGTGTGCTGACGAACCACGATAATCTGATTTAAAATACTTTGTATTATTGTAAGCCGTATCGCCCACATTGCCCGTATAATGCACAACAATGTATTTTATGTCCCTCTTTGATTTAACTGTCCGATTTATCGCCGTCAGATTTTTCTCTATCTTCAACATTTTGTGTCCCCCTTAATTGCAATAATACTGCCTTTAATTTCGGCGGTATACCGCCACCGCCGTTAATCTCGGCACAATTCTCCAATAAGCTTAATCCCTCGTTTGCGATAAAGAACATAATCACAATTTCCCTAAGCATAATCTTGTCACCGATTACCGTCTGCAACACATTCGCCGTCACAACCATAATCAAAATTACAATCTTTTTTGCAATGCCCTTGAATCCTATCTCGCTTGATAACCTTTTCGTGTACCAGCCTTTCAAAAGTCCCGTTATGTAATCCAAAATAATCAGCGTTATCAATGCACAAAGCAGCTTGTCCCATGCTCCGAATGCCCACGCAAACACACCGCCGAAAATACCGACCACAACACTTATCCAATTAAAAAATTTATCCATTCTGCTCACTCCTTATCTTATATAAACTCTGATATGATTTTCATTAACTCGCTCCATTACATAAAACCCTGTGTCACTCGCCGTTGCAATACCGCCGTTTGCAGGCTTGCAAAATCCATCGACTTGACAAGTGCCGTCATCATGTACAACCAATTTGCCATGCGTACCGACAGCGTCCCATTCCTTACGCTGTCTGCGTGGTACATATTCCTCGTTTGAATTATAATCGGGATTTAATACATACTCGTCAGCTTCGTAAGCCTCATGTATCAAATTGCCGTTCTCGTCATATTCTGCGTCATAGCTTTTATGTTCTGTGATATTTCGCCCGTATATATCTTGCAGATACATACCCTGCCAATCATCTGCAAAATTATCACCAACAACGGCGGGATTTCCCGATATAATACCGACCTTTCGCAAATCGTCATTTTCATTTGCAATTCTTATTTTGTCACCAATAAAAGATACAAAATAACCCACTCTGTCCTCGCTGTTCGGGTTGCCGTCCTGCCACTCCCACATTTCCGCATAGTCCGCACCTGTTCCCGATACAGATTTAGCAAAATATCCGTTACCCGAATAATCAAGCCTAAATCCATTTTTCTTGGCTGAACTTGTCCCAATACCAATGGTAAATACATCACCCGTTGTACTGCTTGCCGTTCCTTCTGTCCCATCCTTTGCATATCGTCCAAATTTCGTTTGATACCCCAACGCTGTATTATGGTTACCGCTTGCAAATGAAGTATATCCACTTGCTGTGTTCATTTCTCCTGTTACAAATGAACGGTTTCCGCTTACTGTATTTTGATAACCACTTGCAAGTGATATAAATCCGCTTGCTGTATTTCGATAACCACTTGCAAATGAATAGTTTCCGCTTGCTGTATTTTGATAACCACTTGCAAATGAATTAATTCCATACTCTGAACCGTTTGCTCTTGTACCAACTGTCAAGTGAGTATCAATAATATCGCCTGTTGTGCTTGCGGTATTTTTTTTGATATTTGCTTTATTGTTTACATCATCAACTGTTGCAACATCAACACCGTTGACCTGCGGTGCATAATTCGTAAAATTAAGTTCTTCGCCAAATTCAAATTCAACCGGTTTGGGTTCTGTAACACACGCAAGAAAATCAAATCCGGCTACATATTCATCTGAACCGATTTTTCCGTCAAGCTGTGTCTGCACATTGCCTGTCACTCCGTCCAGATACCCCAATTCGGTACTCGTCACCGCCGACACCGCCACTTTTCCACTTGCGTCCGACACTAATGCCCTGTTTGCGGTCAAATTGCTTGACGTTATCGTTTCCGCTCCGCCCGTCACCTTAGCTTGCTTACCGCTTAACGCCCCATACACACCTCCGCTTGTCACAAGTTTGTCACTTCCGCTTGTCGGTGCAGTGTCCACATCAACAATATCAGCCGATACATGACTGTGTCCCACATCTGCTTTTTTCCTCTCCAACTCCAAATCCGCAGTTTTTCTTTCCGCAATCTCCGCATCAAGTTCTTCTTTTGTCAACTCTGACGGAAGCGTGATATTAACATTAACATCGCTCGCATTGCCAATCTCCGTTACCGCATTAAAATAATATTCAACACGGTTTTTGCCGTCATATTTCAGTACGCCGTTCACATCGCCCCCACAGCTTGTATACGCATAAAGTATTTCGCCAATGTCAGGGTCTTGTGCCATGATACCTATTTCCCGTATATAAAAATCCGTATCACCGTTTTGCACCTTTATTTGCATTGCAGCTTTCCCGTTCCCCATTGCCTTGTTATAGACTATATCCACAATCGTGCTTGTTCCACCCTCCGCCGATGTGCGTGACGGCATCTGATTTATAAGGCTTGTCAATTCCTGTGCCGATTGACCGCTTTGTAAATATCCGCTGCCAATAGCCGCCCTTGTTATTCTAAGACTGACCGCTCCCGCCTGTATCTTTGCAAGCAGATTTAACCCCTGTTTCGTCAATTCCATATTGCTAAAATTCTTTATTCCCAAATTTTCAGCCATTGTCACCGCTCCTATTCTGATTGTATTGTTACATATTTCTTTGTACGCACGACCGCACCGCCGAAATACATATCATTTTTCAAATTATCATTAATTGATATATCTTCAAGCTTTGCACGCTTGTTTTTTATCTTCTCCAACATTTTCAAAAAGTAACTGTAATTGTTGTAGTTGATAGATGTGTCGTCCGTTCTTGATATATTTGCTTTAAAATAGTATGGCTGTCCGCCGTATTCGTACCATTCCGATATACTTCCGCCGCCGAACGCAGCCGTTAAAAGTTCATTTATGCTCGATACCGTGCCAATCCTCGAATTATACTCAAACGCCGCCGCAATTATTGCCCGTTTTCTCTCATTGTCCATATCTCCGGAATAAAACGGTGCGTCCAATTCTGCCGCCATTGCGTCAAAAACAACAGGTGACGCATTTTCTATATCGCCCCAAAACAATACCGCTGACATTGTATCAAAACATTTTGCCCTGACTTTCATAAGTGCCTTGGACAACGCCTGTCGGCGTGGTGTTTTAAACGTATACGGCAGCAAATCTAATATTTCACAGTTTCGTATGCTTATCATCTTTAACCCTCCGTAATGTTTACTTTTTCGGCTTTTATAGTCATTACCCCGTCTTTAAACCGAATATAGCTGTTACCGTCAAATTTTATATCAAACGTTCCGTCTTGATTTGTAATTTGCACACCGTCAATAACCTTTCCATATCCGCTTTGTACTGCCGGCTTTTGTTCGTTTGAAAAAATCTTTCCCAAACATACGCCGTTATCATGTTCATCATCAAGCAATGTTGCAACAAGCGACCCCACCTCCGGCATCTGATATTCAAATGCAAGAAGCGGAATCCATGAGGAAACCGTATTGTCATATTCGGGATATGTTACTCTCACATACCCGTTTTCGCAATCCACGCTTGATACTCTGCCTATATAATATCCTTTCATGTTTTACCGCTCCCCGATTAAAATTATTTTTTAAAAAGCCTTTCGGCGTTCGTCACGTTTCATTCTTTCATAGAATTCCTTAAAATCTTTATATGACAATCTGCCGCCCTCTCTTATTTCCTCTCTATCAGCACTGCCGTATATCTGATATGTAGGCGAAAAAACGATTTGACTTTCGTCACTGCCCGAATTACCCTTTTCGGAACTTTGAGAACTTCTGTTAAAAATCTCTTTTAACTTATCAATAGCCTGTGCAAATAACCCCTTTTCGCTGTAATCTGCCGCTTCTTCCGCCGTCAAAACCTGTTCGCCTGCGTGCAGTTCTGCGATATAGCCGTCAAACGGTACACGCTCCAAGCCGGTGCGGTGCGAACCGTTTATAAATTTTCGGCTTTCTGCCGCATTGTAAATCTTTGCACCCTGCGGAACATTCGCAAGAACATTTTTCCCCTCATACCAATATCGCATACCGTTATGCTCGATAATCTCCTGTGGATTGCTTATTTTTTGGTCATTCACATAGGTTAGTCCGCCACGCCAATTTTCAGTACCGCTCGCATTGTGTGCCGGCATATTGCCGTTCTGTTTGTATGTCACGGTGTATGTGACATCTTTGTCATGCAGTTGGCTTTGATATGATATAGCCGTTGCAATATCACTCTTGCCGGGGAATTTCCCCGTTACTGTCTGTGATTTATTCACATCTTGCAATTTTGACTGATACTCAACCGCCGTTGCAATAAACGGCTGACCGTTGAATACACCTGTTACGGTTTCATTCACATTTTTGTTTTCCAATCCTGCCGCAGCTTTTTTTGCATCTTCAATCTGGTCAAGTCCGTATGCCTGCCCGTCAATATTAATTTGTGCACTTTTGCTGTCGATAGTCGCTATAACGTCCTTTGCTTGATTTAACACATCAATGTTGCCGTTTGCATTAACCTGCAAATTTGTTGCTCCAATCCCTTGAAGTGTCTGAATTTCGCCCGTTATGGTGTTTAATACAGAAAATGCACCATCAGCATTAACAGAAACATTTACATTGCCGATAGAATTTAGGTCTGTTATCCATTTCCCCTCCAATTCTATAATTAAATGCTGCTGTTCAATATCCGATAACTGCTTATTCACAATTTCAATACTTCCGTCATCGGCTATATGTATTTCTTTGTTTGTCGGTATCAAACTCATTGTCTGCATGATATTTGTCAGTTGTTTTTCCATAGCCGGCAGTTTATCCGACCCCTGTGCCGCCGCTTCCGCAAAAGACATACCAAAGTCCATTTCAACCATTGCTTTTGCCGCATCGGTGTATTTTGATAATGCTTGCTGATACGCATCAAGCTGTGTCGAATTTGTGCTTATAAGTTCGTTCAACTCGCTGTTCTTATTTTTTAAATTATCTATCGCACCGCCTATATCACCCATATTTAAAGGTGCACCGACTAATTTTTCATAAGACGTCAGCAATTCTTGATTTTGACTTATCAATCCCTGTCTTTGCTGTCTGTATTGTTCCGAACTCAATCCGCCCTGCTTATATGCTTGATTTAGTCCGGCCATTTTATTTTGGAATGTCTGCAAATCTCCCTGCATTTGAACCGTCTGCAAAGCCTCCGCTTTTTGCTTTTCAATTAATGCTTCGGTATTTGTAATTTCCTTTTGAATTTCAGGCACTTTGGATTGTGCCTCCGTCACACTGCTTTCCAACTCCGCATATTTTGCCGCATTAAGTGCGTCCTGATATTCTTTTACATACTCAACCGTAGTTGACAAAACACCGTTTTTCTTCTCCCATGCCGATACAAACTCCCCGTAATTGTCTACAAACCATTGTTCAACATCTCGAAGTTCCGCTTCATCTTCTGCTAATGCTTGTCCGTTGCTTCTAAGGTTATTTAGTTCCTGCCATTTGTTATAGTAATCGGATAATGTCTGTGTCTGTTTTGACATATCCAATGCACCGTTTGCAGCGTCAGATGCTTTCTGTGCACAATTCAACAAACCTTGCTTATAGTCCTGAACGGCTTTCGATGCCAATGCCGCCGCTCCGACCGTTGCTATAAACGGTGCAGTCACCGCCGCTGTCACTCCCACCATCGGAGCCGCAATAGCAAGAAGTGTTGACATACTTCCCGTCACAGCACCGCTAAATGTTCCTGCTGTTGTGCCCAATCCGGTAAATGTACCTATTACACCCTTTAACACTTTTACTCCGCCAACTGTATTTTTTAACATTGAGATATTTTTTATAAGTTCAATAACACTGTTTATACCTTTTACCGCCCCCGTACCAATCTTAAACAAAGCAAATACTTTTGCTATTTCGATTGCACCCGATATTACCTTATCACTGTTATCCACAAAATAATCAATACCCTTTGACACAAGCGGTATAATTTTCTCCAATGACTGTGTAATAATCTTTTCAATCTGCGGTATTTTGTTAGTTAAATCCTTAACCGCCGTATTCAGCGTGGGGGCTATCTGTTCTCCGATTGAAATTTTCATATCGTCAAACGCACTGTTAAGCGTTGCCATAGAACCCTCTAATGTGTCCGTTTTTATTCCATATAGCTTATCAAGTGCACCATCGCAATTATTAAACGCATTTATAAGCGAATATACTTCTTTCGTACCGTCCGCCGTTTCGGTTGTAAAACCCTGCATTATCTTTGCGAAACTGTCAAGGTGCGATTTTCCGCCTATCATCTGATACATCAAATTGCGGTTTTCCTCCGTCATTGCCGATGTTTTATTTGATATTTCTTGAAAAACATCTATAATGGACCTTGCTTTTCCTCCGCTGTCATACATCGATACGCCGAGTTTTTGCATCGCTTTATAGCTGTCACCGCTCCGCTTTTGCATATTTACCAAAATAGCCGACAATGCTGTACCCGCTTCACTGCCCTTTGTACCTCTGTTTGCCAGAACTCCCAAAACTGCGGCACTTTCTTCAATCGGTGAGTTAAGATTTTTCAAAACACCGCCGACACCCAAATAAGCCTCCTGCAACTGCATAGCCGTCTGATTTGATTTGTTGTTTGCTGTTGCCGATACGTCCAAATAGTGCTTTAAGTCATCTATCCCCAACCCCAAGTTTGCCATACTGTCTGTAACCAAATCAGATGTGGTTGCAAGGTCTGCACCTGTTGACGCCGATAATTTCAAAACCGGCATCAATGCTTTTGTGCTGTCCTCAACACTCCAACCGGCAAGTGCCATATATTCAAGTGCATTTGCACTTTCTTCCGCCGTTTTAATGGTTGTTCTTCCTGCTTCCCTTGCCGCCGCATTCATAGCCTCATATTCTGCCGTGCCTCGTTCAACGCCTGCCGTTGCCGCCGCACTGTTTAATGCAGACTGATAATCTTTATATGTATTCACACTGTCAATAACTAATTTTGTTCCGGCAGCAGCTACACCCGTTGTTATTGCCATTCCAACCCTGTTTGTAACCTTGCTCATCGCATTTAACTGTTTCTGTGCATTATTGATTGCAGAGCCTAACGTTTTATCAATTTTACCGCCTATTTTTATGGCAAGTTCAAGTTCTTTTCCCATGCGTTAAAACCTCCTCCCCTTTTTTTGTTTAATTATAAACGAAACACACCCTTTCGGGTATGTTTCGCCCATTATCTTATAAATACTTGTCTATTCCGGCTCTTACGTCCTCGCCGTTGATTATGTATGTGCCGTTCAGCTTGTCAATCTCCATAAAGATACTTCCGCTGCCGTCCTCAACCTTGATATATGTAAGGGTCATTGTGATTTTGCTGTCCATTTTGTCACTGCGTTTTAACGTTCCGAGTTCAACCTCTTTCGCAAACCCTTTTGCTGTCACCTTAACCCCCGAATAATCAAAATCGTGCGTATCGCTATTCGATGCCTGTAAGCAACCTCTTAAAATTACGGTCGTAACCTTTGTCATTGAAATCATGTTCCCCGCCTCTTTGTCGAACACATTAAACGGAATTTCAAGTTCAAGGTTCTCCGTTCTCATTGACGGCAAATCAATTTCACCTGCCGGCAAATCTGCGGTATATGTTTTTGATGTGATTTTAGGCAATGTAATTTCCGTTCCGGCTCCGACAACCCTGTCATTGCCGTTGTATACAGAAAAGTCCATTACTTGTGACGGTATTTTTGACATTATTCTGCACCTCCTGTTACCGCTTCTGTCAAAGCGTCCATATCAAATATAAATTCATTCTCAATCACTTCTCCCGGCACATTCGCCGCAAGATAAGTACGCACTTTAAATCTGCCGTTTGCAACCGAATTTGCGTTATTGTCTGCGGCAGTGTATGTAATTGTGCCTTTGATTATTCTGCCTGCCGCCGCAAAAGCCGCAAGCTTGATATTGTATGCTGTTGTGGCATTGTCAATAATCTTGTCCTTGTTCAAATCCTCGTCAATCTGCGGTGCTACCGTATTTATGTAATCGTTTTCAATCCACATAAACGCAAGCCTTGTCATTATCCAACGTTTCACCGGGTCTGTTGATGACGGATACACCGCCGTATTATTTCCCCATGTGTACCAGCCGTTACGGGCGATAATCGTTACAATCCCCGCCGCATTAAGTTCGTTGCCGTCCTCTTGGTCATAAAATACGCTTGTCCCGTCCGCAAGCACACAATCGTCAATCTTCATTGACTTGTTTGACGGTGATTTACAGGTAATTCCGCCCGTTGCCGCCGCCTGTTCCATTATCTGTGCCGCAAGATATGCCGAATAGCTGATGATATAATTGTTTTTCTTAATCATCGGGAACAATGCAATACAATTTTCGTTCATTGTCCGTGTTTCCTTTTCCTTTATTGCGTCGGCTCTTGTCTTTGCCTTTTCTGTGTCAATATCAAGCAATGTCATTGCCTGATAACAGCCGTTTATTTCGGCTGTCTTTCCCATAAGAATTGCACCTACTTCATCATCTGTTGTCCACCCCGGTGCAAGTATGAGAAACGGAACAACTCCGCATTTCGGGAATACGTCCTTTATAAGCTCCGCTCCCTTTCTTACTCCCGTTTCGGTATTGTATGCACCGATAATATCGCTCTTTGTCACGGCTGTCGGGTCAACAACATCATACCCGATTGTCACTTTGCCCGTCTGCTCCTCCGTAAAATTAATAACAAGTTTGCCGTCAATCCATTCCGTAACATATTTTTCCCTGCTTATTGTTTCCTCGCTTTTTTTGATAACAAGTGACGATACAATAACATCGTCCTCAATCGTAACAGCATTGTCCTTTACCGCATAGCTTTTTTCGCTGACTGACTTTTTATGTTTTGCAGGGTCAAGCACATTTATAAATACGATAGGTGCAACCTTTGAAATAATACAGCTTGCAAATATCGCCTGACAAACGGTATACTTTTTAAAATCCGCCGCATACCCCACCTTATTTTTGCAGTCCGCCAAACTCTCGCACAAAATCGGCACATTTACCGTACTTTCGGGATTGTCCAATAAATGAACGGGTGCAGTCCCTATCACCACCTGTGCAAAAGCGACTGTGCTTTCGTCACTCATTTCGGTGTCCGCCGTATTCGGATAAACTCCGTGTAAATACTTAGCCATTATTTTTACCTCCTATTTCCTTTGCATATTCCGCTGATTTGCGATAACAAAACGCCTCACGGCTGTCCGTAACCGCTTTCTTTTTGTAAAACTCGCCCGCCTTTTCCACGTCAACGCACAATTCACGCACAAAAGGAACGTCAAGCACTTTCGGGATTTTCTCCCCCTCAAACACCGTGCTTGTCTTATATCCCGGCAAACTTGCACCAAGATATACTCTCTTTTTCGGCATAGTCTTTACGTCTGTATTTTGTTTTTCCGCCGCCGGAGCAGTGCCGGCATTGCCGTCCTCCGCTCCGACTGCCACGGCTGTTATGTCTGTTTTGGTTTCTGTTTCTTTCTTTGTCCTTGCCATGTTTCTGCCTCCTATAAAAATTTTTCACTATCGTTAAATCTCTGTATTTCCGTCTGCCATACCGTGACTATTCTCCCCACAAAATACGGTATTGTGTTGTCCTCGTTTATACCCCATTTAATCGGGTATACAAGGCGAAATTTATTTCTGATTCCGCCGTTTGCAAGAAAATAATCGCGTATACGCTGTATCGTAATCAATAAATTTTTGTGTCCCGACATATCAGCGGCGGCGTCTTTTACAATAACCAATATTTCAATCGTTGTTAATTGCGGACTGCTTGCATTTTTTATGTCCCCGTTTAAAACCCTCACAATACAGCACGGAAAAAACGGCTCGTTGTCATCATCGTCAAAATCGCTTGACAGCGGCAAATCATATTCAAAGACTTTCATTTCTTGATTTTCAAAAATCATCATATCTTTAAATACTTCACCTACAAGCGTTTCCTTTATTGCCTTTTGCAAATCAATCTCTGTCATTTGCTTAATATCCTTTCAATTTCCTTATCTAAATACTTATACAGTATTTCTTTTGCATTTGGTTCAACCTGTGCCCATATGCTAGGATTTCCGTGTTGAACAGGCGATGAAATTGAACTAAGTTTCTCAATAGGAAATCTGTTCTTGCTTTTTCGCACAAACGGTCCTATCGTTTTTAGCTTTGGCGATTTTACAGTAAACGCAGGATTTCCGTATTTCCATACATCTTTTTCCGATTTTTTAACCGCCGCATAAAACAGCCAACCGGGATAATGACTAAAATGCGTTAATGATATATTCCGTCCCTTATCCTTTAATATGGCTTGCAAATTCCCCGTTGTAGCTTTTTTAAACTGCAAATCATTTATATCGTTCTTGTCGGTATATGTTTTTTTGGTTATCTTCTCATCATGCTTTTTAATTTCTTTTGCAGACTTATTAATCGCCGTTCTGACAGCCATATTTGCTTTTTTCTGCAAATCTCCCAAACGATTTCTTGCATAGTCCAAAGCCTCGTCCATGTTGATTAAAACTTCAATATTCATTTTAACCCCCTGTTCTCGTTACCACGATTTTTAAAATTCCGTCCTGCTCCGATGTCGACATCACAGTGTATAATCTGCCGTCAACGGTCAACGCACGCCCCGGCTTTATTTTTCCGAAATCGGATTTTGCAACATAAATTGCAATCGTTCCGCCGAAAAGTCCGGCGGCGGTACGCTGTGACTCGTCATTCAGCTTTAATGTTATTTCATCAAGAAAATCATCATCAATAACCGCCGCAACGCTCTTTCCGTTTAAATCATGTGCATCCGCAAACTCGTCAGGATTTAAAAAAACATTTTTTATGTCCCTCTGCAAAATTTCTTTAAACGACATATCCTTTACCCGTTCAAACGCACATAAGCAAATGCCGCCGTTGTGTCCGCTTCCTCAACGCAAATACCGACAAATACGTTGCTTGTTTCCTTTGCCGCCGATGCGGTTGCCGTCACAACATTATTTTCCTCGTCATAATAAACCTTTGCACCGCCCGTCAATTTTGTTGCATCTTTCGGCATTTTCCACACGCCCGTTGTTGCTATTGTGCCAAGCTGTCCCGATGCCATGTCTGTTGCGGTAATACCGCAAATATCGCCGTAAATAATAAGCGTACCCGCTTCGATAAAATCTTCTGTCGGATTTGTGTAATTAAGTATTTTTCCCTCTTGCTGATATTCTGCTTTCATTTGTAGCCTCCTAAATCTTTATTTTAACCGTCACTTTGCCGTTTTCATCTGCCGTCACTTTAATGTCGCTAATCTGCACATTGTAATAATTCCTGACGCCTGTTATAATGTCAACCGTCGCTTTTCTCCTAAGCGTTGAAAACGGCTCGTCAAGGATTGTAAAATCCAAGCCGTACCCTCGCATTTGTGGCAAACTCCCTTTCGGTGTGTTACAGAAAAATATAATATTCTGTTTTAGGATATTTGCCTCACTTTCTTTGAATTTGCTGTTTGAAACAGATACATCAATATCTAACATCTAGTATTCCTCCAATGTCACCTCAACCGCCGCCGTTGCAATAACTCCATGATGCAGAACCTCCCGAAACTTCTCCACCGCCTTTGTACATACCCATTTGTTATGTCCGAGCGGTTTTGTTCCTATCACAAGCTCCTGTGCATACCCCTCGTTTACCCACATGGTAATCTGGTCAAGCCATGCACGTATGTCGCTGTTAAAGCGTTGGTCAAAGTACATAGTAAATGTAATCTGACCAACGTCCGCACCTTGAAATATCCGCCGTGGTCTGCCTCCGTCAGCAGGATATACCGTTTTCCAGCGTCCTTTTACAGTCCTTTCGATATTTTCGGGATATTGTATCCAATCGTCATTTGTTTCAAACTCCAAATACCCCCAATATCCAATCATGCTTACTCGTCAAAAGACAACGCAATACCCGGATTGCGGATAAGTGCCTGAGGGTGTTTTACCGATACACCGAAATCGTGGTAAACGTCCCAAACAAAACCCAAAGTGCCCGGCTTTTCGCCTCGCTTGATATTTGCCTCTTTCTGACCGTTTAAGTAATCAATCTGTATTGCCTCGCCCGCAACACCCATAAACCATGGCAGTGCCGCTCCCGTCTTTGACATATTATTGATTGTCACATCTTCAATGATTGTGAAATTCATGTCCGCATACGGGTTATATGCCTGCGTATTGTCCGTTGTATGAATATACGGCGATGACAGAATTTGTCTTAGCGGTGTACCCATGCCAAGCGGTACAATAAATAAATCCGGTGTAAGTTGCAGCTGATTGCCCGCTGTGTCTTTCTGCATACCAAGCAAATATATCATTGTTTCGATAGCTTTAAGAGTTACTCCCGTACCTGTTTTTAACGTATTTCCTCTCGATACGTCAAACAACGCTTTTCCGTCAAATATTTCTTTGTTCTGCAACAGCAACGAATATACAAGCTGATTTTGCGTATTTGCCGACATTGCGGCATATCTCTGCGGCATTGTTGTCAATAACCCGATGTCATCGTTAATAAACGCCTCTCGTGTCATTGTGAACTGTCTGCCGAATGTTTTCAGCTGACGTTCCGGCATCGCCACATCAAGCGGTGTATATGACGGCAACTCACCGTTTTCGGGAATTTCCGCAAGCGTTCCGCCAAGCGACATTATGTATTCATGGTTCTGTGATTTCTTGAAGTTCGGCAGTGACCCCGCTCCTGCCCATTTTTCATACTGTGTTTTGTTTTTCTTCAATCCCTCTGTATACGATTTTTGAATTACCGCATCTAAAATTGCGGGGAATGCCGCCGTAGGGTTATAAAAACCTCTTGCCGCCGTTTCATACAGCTGTGTGCTGTCCTTGTGTCGGTAATCTTCGCCCGGTGCTTCCCTCTCCAAGCAGTCAATTACAATATCACGGATTGATAACGCTCTGAATTTGTTTGCATCGTCTGACGGATTTACAGGAGTTACACCGTATCTTAACAAAATACCGTCCGCCGCTGCCGCTCTAAACTTGTCGCTTTCATCACTTGTAACTGTGATTCTGCTGCCAAGCGGTCTGTTTCGTTTCATAAGTTCGTCCATAATTGACGCTCTCGCCGCCTCAACCGTCATACCGTTTTTGATATATTCATCTGGTGACATATCAAATGTACGGCACATTGTAATAATTTCCACTGCTTTTTCTGGTGTAAATTCTTGTTTTGCACCCCTTTCGGCGGACGGCGGTGTGTTATCACCGTTATCCACGCCTCGCTCCCCGTCATTCTCACCGTCCTGCTCGTTGATTGCGTCAATCACGCTTTGCAGTGAATTAAATTCACGCTGTTCGGCTTCCGACAAATCTCTTTGTTCCGCCTCTGCCGCCGACAACAATTCCTGTTGTCTTTCAAGTGCCTTGTTCAATGCTTTGTTCATGTTTTTTACCATTCCTTTCTTAGATGATAGTATTTACAATAAATTGTTCACAGTGTTGCTTATTCTGCGGACAATTTTATTTTGACTTGATTTTTTGTATGTTTTGGTTGTATTTGAGTTTGTACTCAAATATATTTGAAATGCCGTGCATTTCATTTTCGCCCATGCTTCTGCCCACCCCGACAGATATATCCGCCGGAACGGAAACAATGGATATTTCCAACGGCTCCCATAGTGTCGCCGTATAGGTTACTTGAAGCTCCTCGCCCTTGCCCGTAACCTCTCGGGAATACTCATGTATCGCATATCCTACCGATACGCCACGCAAAGTCCCGTTTTTCACTTTGCCGTAAATAACTTCGCTCTCCTCGTCCGTGTCAAACTGTACACGGGCGATACCACGCTTGTTCTCGATTTTGGCTTTTATTATCTTCCCCACAACCTTGTCACGGTTATGGTTGAATAACAAACACCCCGTTGTATTAATGCGTTCAAGCATTACGGCATTTTTCTTGTGCGATAAAATTTCACTCGCACCCCATCTTTTTATTGCCGCCTCGCTTGAAAATGACAATTCCACAATCCTGTTTTCTTCGTCAATAAGACGTATACCGTCCGCCTCACATTCAAACGAACGCTGCATAACGCCCTCAAACCTTTTATTTTCCTCCATTTTGTTCACCTCCCGTTAAATATGTCAAATCACTTTTCAATCCTATTTCCTCCGCATAATCCTGTATTCTCTTCATCTCGTCCAAAACTTCCGACATATCACGTCCGTCCTCACGCCATATATCTGCAATCGTCTTTTGCCCCGTTGCGACCGCTATTCTGTTTGCGTTCGCCTCTTTTATCGGGTCAATCCACTTTTTAGGCTTTCTGTTCCATTCATGTGTCAAATACTCGTCTTTATTCTCCCAAAAGTCGGGACACTCAACCGCTCCCGATAATACAGCGGAAATAACAAACGTTTCGTATGCCTCGTCAAGAAACTCGTCCTTTAATTTCTGCTGTTCGGGAATAAACGTTTCCTCGTCCTCAATAGTCGCCTGACGTGCGGAAGAATAATTCGCCTGTGTCAAATCTCTGCTTGTCGCCTCATAACTCACGCCCTGCCCGGCTGAAATAATACGGGACATGGTTTTTATGAAATCATTGCCGTTTGTTGCACTCGTTCCGGGGTTTACAACGGCGACATCATCGCCTTGGTTTAACTGCGTAACCATGCCCGGCGATAATTTTAATTGGTTGTAGTCTTTCGGTTTGCCGCCCGTTACCGTTCTCCCTATCTGCGGTGCGGGCAAAGTATTTTTTATTATCAGCGACAAACACGCCGCCATTCTCTCTTTTACCGTTGCCGCCTCGATGTAGCCGTTGACCTCTTTTATTCGTCCTACCGTTGCCGCCATTTCGGGCATCTCCCGAATTTGTGACGGACGGTTTTTTGAAAAATAAAATATAATATTCTTTCTTTCAATAAATCGGCTGTCCGCCCTTAGATAGCCTTGTATGTCATACTCCCTTATCCAATACCCGACCGCAAAATTATATGAATTGTACTCAATCCCTCCGACAACCTTATTGCCGGCATAATTCGGCACAAGTCTTGTTGTGTCAAGTTCGTCAACCTCCGCCGCTTGCAGCTTAAACGGAACTACTCCGCTTTCCGTATAGCATTTTATAAAAAGTATACCGCCGTCAACTCTTTTTCGGCGGACAGCCATTCTCGCCATTTCCCAAAAGCTCTGCGTACCCGTTATATCGCAGTTATCCTTTTTGCACCATTTCCGCCATAGCTTTTCTATCCTGTTATCAAAATCGGGATTGCCCGACATTGCTTCAAGTTCAAAGCCTTTTCCGACAACATTTCTTATCCACGGGTGAATTTGTGCGTTCATTAAATCGCTGTTTCGCTCCAAATCACGGCTTCTTGCTCGGACCGTATCACGATAATCCCTGTCGGTCTGCTCTGCACTATCATTGTGTGCCCACCAATTTCTGTTTTGGCGGTCAAACGTTCCCGCATCATAGTTACGCTGCATTTCTTCATATGCTTGTCTGTACGCCTGACGCTCATACGCCCACTTCGGGGCAATGTATTTTAATATTCCCATTCCTTTCGCACTCCTTATGCGTATTTACTGTCAATATATCCGTAAACGTGCTTTCCGACAGGTGTTTTCCCAACGTCACTTGTCTTGTTTGTTATCCTGTACCGTCCTCGGATACTCTTTCCGTCATACAAATAAAATGTACCGGATATATACCTTACGGGACTTGATGCGTCCGATGACACATACAGCGGACAGCCCGACAATTTTATTTGTTTGCCTTTAACTTTTCCGCCCGTTTGACCGACAGCCGCCTCGCCGCCCTTTCTGTCCCTTTCAAGTGCAATGGCGTGTGCCTCCACGTCCATACTGTAACCGCCATTCTCCGTTACGGAATGTGTAACTTTATCAATCCCGTAAGCACCGCTGTATTTGCCTATTCCGTAAAAATAATAATTTGTACCGCTGTAAAAAGGTATTCCCTTTGTTGTGGTAAATTTTAATTTTACCGCTCCGCTGTTAGCCTTATACAAAGCGGATTTTGCTTTTATTTCCGCCTCTTTGAGTGATTTCCCCGCATTTTCAAGCGTAATAACTCTCTCTGTTGTTCCGAGCGTATACGTCTTTGACTTGTCTTTACCCTTTAATTTGTAAATCGCCTTAACTCCCGTATATGTGCCCTCCTCGTTGTCATCAATAGAAAATCCGCTGTCATCTATAATTTCGGGCAGCATATACGTCACTGACGGAATAACATTGTCATATTCCGCAATATTGAATATAACTATCTTTTTTCGATACACTTTCATTCCCAAGCCGTACTCACTGCACAGCGAATACAAAAAATTAATATCCGTCTGCTGACTCTGCTGTTTTGATTCCAGTTTTAAATTGTCGGCATAATATACAAGCTCCACGCCCAAGTATTTGCATATATCCTTTGCAATGGCGGAAATCGTTATGTTTTCCCACTTTTTTGTGTTCTTTGTTCCCTGCATAGGCAATGCCAACGTCTTTATTGATATATCAAGCGGAAATCCTTTCACGCTCAAACTGTCACATAAAAATTCACCGCAGTCAATCCATCTGTCGTCACCCTCATACTCCCAGTTTTTCAGCTGAATTTTTGCGTCTATCGCCGTTCCTTTGTCTATAAGCCAATCGTTAAGCCAATGATTTTCGGTATCATGCAGCAATATGTCCAAACTATCCGTTTCTCCGCTTACAACATCAACATATGTAAGCTCACGCACATAGTCTTTAATATCACCCCAAACATTGACGCCGTTAATTCCCACATACGCAGATACCGTGCGTGGATATTCACTGTTCATTGCTCTGCCTCCATGGCGGAAGGAATATACTGCTGTCGGTTTTGTCAAGTGCCGGTATTATAATTTTTGCTCCGAAATCAAATACCGCCGTTTCGATATAGTCGGGATTTGCCTCCATAAGCGGTGCAATCAACGTTTCATCACCGTACTGCTCATACGCTATCTTGTCCCAAGTATCGCCCTTTTGCGTGATATATTCCATTTTGCCTACCTCTTTTCAAAATACCCAACCGCAACACAGCGTCCCAAGCCTCCGCCGTTGTCGCTTTCGGTGTTGTTCTCCAATTCCTTTTTCATCTTGTACAACGTTGTTAAATCGGCACGGGTTAAAGAACGGTTGCCTATTTTATACGACTGTCCGCCCGATAATATCGCCGCTATCGCCTCATTAACCTGTTCAAGCTGCTGCCTGTTGTCCATAACTGCCTCCATAAAAAACAACGGACGCAAAACAAAGGTTTACACCCCCGTTTTTCGCCCGTATATTCTTTTTTCAATCTTCGTCTATTCCTCTATCGTACCGCCGTATGCAATGTTGGTCTTTGTGCAGTATGCAATTTTATTTTGCGGTACAACCGTCATTTCCGGTGCGTTTATCGTCACTCTGCCCGCACCTGCCGCATTTATCAGCGATATTAACTTTTGTTCGTTTATATCACGTCCGATTTTTTCACACTGCCATGCTTTATATTCCTCAACTGCGGCATTAACAGCCTCGCCTATTTCCGACATTCTCGCAATATCGCCGTCATAAATGTAATACGTTATATCTATCTCATAATTGACACGCTCAACATTGTGTACGCTGACGCTGTCCGTTGTCGGCTTTATTTTCGGGTCCGTGATATAATCGGTCAAACCCTTAATAAATCCCGTTGTTGCCTCCTGCCCGTCTTTCATCAGAATATAAATACAAATCTGTGCGTCACTCGGATTGCTTATCACCACGTCATCGATAGCGGTTGAATATGACTTCGTAAAATAGATATAAGCGTCCTCCGCTCCCGTTGTGCTGTAAACATTTCTTGACGCAAAAATGCGTTCTGCAAACGTTTGGTCATCTTCCACATCTTCACCGCCGACAGGCACTTCGATATTTTCCACGCCTGCCACATACGCAATCGGGTCAGCAAGAAAATTCAAATCACCTATACCAAAATCGTTCGCCGCCGTTCCGCCCGTTGTCGATGTGCATTTCACATCGGCATATAATTCACCCGGTAAAATCTGTGCATATTCATCGGTTTCAAAATAAATCTTTCCGGCTGATGTTGTAACCCTCGTCCCCTCCGGAATTGCAATCACGCTTTCCATCGGTGCGGCAAGCGTAAATCTTATCATTACATCTGCTTTTTCCTCCTTTTTTCGTGTCAGTCCGTATCTTAGTGCCAAATTGTCAAGATACACTCCTCGTGCATATTTCAGCAAATTTTGTTTCGCCTTATCGTTAATCACCGATAAAAGCTGAAATAATATTTGTGCCTCGGCATATAACACCGCCTTATCTTCATCGGTAACGGCGGCAGCTTCGCCCGTTATTTTTTCATATTCGGTTTTATATTCATCAATAAGCATTGTCTTTATGCTTTTAAGGGTAATATCCCCCATAAACGAAACATCGCTTATATCGTCAAATCTCGCCATATTGCCGCCTCCTTAATAGCCGTTTATCCAATCGTTATTTTGTACCGCCGCCGCTGTCGGTGTATCATTATCGGCAGTCTGCGGTATACTGTCAAGCATACGCACATGACATACGTCAGCAGCGGCTGACGCATAAACTCGTGCGTCTAAATAATGATTGTCCGCATGGCTTGTTTTCGGTTTCCATACCAAACGCCGTTTTGCACCTGTACCCTCTGCCACTTTATGCTCCGCCGTAACCTGTTCGGCATACTCCATATCGCAATCCGCATGGACCATGCAAGAGCCTAACCCGTTTTCTGTTTGCAGCTTTGCCGCAATCATATCTTTGTACTTGCTGCCGTCTACCAATATAAGCGTTTGCCCGTCATATATTCTGCCGACTTTGTTTATTTTGGTGTATTTTATGTGGTTGTAGCCGACTTTTACACCTTTGCACGGCAGTGCCCATTCTCTCACCGAGCAATATTCGTAAACATCATCTGTCTGGTCACCGCTGTCTATCAAGCATAAACTTACAATAAACTTTTCGCCTTTGCTGTTCATGTACTCGGCATTCATATACTGTTCAAGCTCCGTCAATGACAATAACTGTCCGTGTATAACGGATTGACTTGTCATTTTCTCGCCCCATGCGACAATATCGAAATATACGCAAGTTTCCTGCACGTCCACGCCGGCGGTTATCAGCTGTGCCCAATCCGGCACAACTCCCTGCGGTTCGCTCGCCTGACGTTCCAATACAAGCTCCGCCGATGTTTTCAGCTTTGTATCTTCCCATGGCTCGCCAAGCCATGAATTTATAAAATTCTGCAATGTTTCGGGGTCGTCCTTGCTTTCCAAAAATTCAAGCACTATATCGGACCATGAAACAAAGAACGAATACAGGGCATTGATGTGAAAGCTGACGCTGCGAGGCAAACCAACGCACGTTTTTTTCACATCTCGCCACTCGCCTTTTTTCAGCATATTAGGCTTGTTCCTGTCCTCGATAGCCGCTCCGCACTCCTGACAATAATACATTGCCGTCTTTGCACGTTCCGAATTTGTCAGCTTGCCGTCATCATTATCGGCAAATTTTATCTGCTGCCATTTCAGCAATATCATTTCACCGCAATGCGGACACGGTACAAAGAAATATCTTTGCTCGTCCGCACGTTCATGAAAACGCCAAATATAATTTGATTTGAGTGTAGGAGTTGAACAGGTGTATATTTTTCTGCTGTATTTGAATGTTTTCGTACGTTCAGCCGCCAAATTATACGGGGACGCCTCTTTTTTTGACGCTCCCGCCATTTTGTCTATTTCATCAAAGAATAGATATTTTATGGCTTTTGATGCTAATTTTGACGGCGAACCGCCCGACCTCAGATAAATTTTCATGTTTTTAAAACGCAAATTCATTTCGCTTGACTTTGTGTAAAAAAATCTCTCTGCAATTTCGGGTGTCTTTCTGAAAGCGGGTTTTAACTTGTCATTCGACACGTCTTTTGCCAAATCGTCTGTCGGATATACAATCATTGTCGGTGACGGATTTTTTGTTATTATCCAGCCTACCGCATTTATCAGTGCCTCCGTACCGCCGACCTGTGTGGACTTAACAAAATTGATATTCTGAATATACGGGTCATTGAAACAATCCATTATTCCCACCAAATACGGTGTTATATCGTTTTTCCACTGTCCCGGCAACGATGAGCTTTCATCGAGTATTCTGTATTTTGCCGCCCACTCGGAAACAGTTAATTGTTCGGGGCGTGACAACGAATTGTGAATACATCGTTTAAAAAGATTTTTTGTTTTCTGCCTCATTCTCGCCCGTGTATTTGACATTTGCCGTCCGCTCCTATTCAACTATTGTTTTGCTTTTGTCATTTCCTCCATATCCTCAACAACTTTCAATAACTCACGGTACGGCATAGAATAATAAAACTCGACCGATGTGTGAGTTATCATAGCTAAATTGATACATAGCTTTCTTATTCCGTCAAATGTTATTCCTCGCTGTATAAAAAATTTATAACACAGGTGCGGATTTTTATTAAATCCTTTGCACTGATTTTTTGGAAGAACTCCAACGGATAGCCTGTCAAAACGTGAGCAACCGCAATCGCATAATCGTTTGTAAATTCAGGTGTTGCCGATATGTTCTTTGTAAGTTTTCTGTAAATGTTATCAACCTTTCGCATACCGATAGCGTTTAAATCCTCAATCTTCGTCATGTCAAGTGTTTCAATCAACTCGCCCTCAAAATCGTATGACTTTGAAAATGTAATCACATTTTCGGACTTTTCTTCCTCAACATCGGCAGTAATAACCTTTACCGGCTTTTTTTCACCCTGTTTAATATCTTCTGCACCGGACGCCCTTTTTTCACTCTGTTTAACATCTTCTGCGGCAATCGCCTTATCTGTTGTTTCCACGTTTACCTTTTCATTGTCAATGTTCTTTTCCTGTGACATTTTTCGTACCTCCATTATCCTTTTTATTAAAATTCTGCCGATATACAACCGCCAAAATTTATTTTATTATTTTAATACTATCTTTTATTCTTCCGCTTCTTCTTCTTCATCGGCACTATCGTCAATATCAGCTACACCGCCGTCACCGTTTACGGCATCGGGTTCGTATTCCGACAATTCGTCAAGTGTCTGAAACATTTCATCTGTAAGCAGTTTAATTATAGTATTAATATCCGTTTCACCTAATATTTGAGGTGCAATCTTACCGGGAACAGCCAAAAGCCGTGCCCGAAAATTCAGCAGCATATCATTTAAAAACATTTCCACATCTGCCGCCTCGTGCACCTCTTTTCTCAACTTGCGTAACTTAATTTTTGTAATTTCTTTTTTCAAACGTTCATGCTCTGCCTGTTCCCTTTCCTTGACAATAGATGTACCGCTCCCGACTTCCGCTTTTACTTTAAACTCGATATACTCGGAAACGCACTTTGTTAAGTCATATTTCTTTGTTCCCGGCACAAAATCAAACATTCCCTGTTCCCTTAAATTTCTGACCTGCCGAGAGGAAAGCCCCAACGCCGCCGCTAACGTTTTTTGATTTACTTCATACATTTTTTATTACCTATAAAATGCAAATTTTTGTTTTTCTAATTTCTTCTATTAACGCACATAAAAAATTCAAAAATTCATATCACTTACCCAAAAGCGGAAATGCAACACCGTACATTTAAATTTTTTATATCGTTTCGCCTTTGTCCATCTGCCCTAATTTCGATACAACCGCTCCGATTACTTTTATCATTCAATTAAATTGCCAAATGATGTAACCAAAAGAGGAAGGAAGTCACCTCAAAATTTTTTAAAAAAAGAGGCTTTTTCCGCACCTCTTCAGCCCCGCAAGGGGGATAGTGGGTGTAAAGTACCTAAAAAGATTTTCCTGTCACAGCGGACGTTTATTCTATCCGCCGTAACTGAAAAAACCGTAAGTTGACGGGCGGTTCAACTCACGGTTTAATTATACAATATTTTTTGGGGTTATTACTGCAAAGTTTTTGTCATAAACTCATTATAGTAATAGTTAAATACACGTCTTGCACGCTGCAAGCTATACCACAGCACTCGCTCGCTTACATTCATGTCAAATGCTGCACGCCTTATATAGCTTGACATTACTCCTCGCTTAATATTTCCTTGCGGTAATTTAAAATATACGTTTCTGATTCCGTCCACCGCAATAGTATCGTGTTCGCATTTTAGGTGATGTATAGTTGACGATACCGCCAATATTATTGTTATGCTGTCACTGTCAATAGTATTTTTGTCAATGTTCCCATAATGCCTGAATGCCGCAATAGCAAAGTCTTTTATATTATCTTGTTGTATCATCACTTCGCCGCCTCTCGCAGACTTCTGGAAATATACTCGTCCGTTACCGATTTGTTGCAAGTCAAATAAGCGTGTATAAAATTCCACGCTTCCTCCCAGCCATAGCAAAACGATGCGGCATATCCCATATCGCATAATTTTTTTATCCACTCTTTTTGCTCATTTGTTTTTTTACTCCCTTTTCGGCGTTTGAGTTCAATTCTCAATCCATGAAAATTGTTATTCGGGACATCTAAAATAATATCCGGATAACCTTTTTTCAATCCCTCTCTTTTTAATCTTGCACCCGCTGAAATTGTCCGTTTGCCCTCGTTTGGAATATGTGTCAACATACCTAATTCAGGATAGTTCATTGTTTCAACAGAACAATATCGAAAAAGCGTTTGTTGTTCCTCGCTTTCTGTCGGAACATATGTATTAATTTTTGTCATTCCAATTTATCCTCCTTTACCTTCACCAATTCATACTCTTGATATGTATATCCGTCACGGTCTGGAAAACCGTTGTATAAATTTCGTATCTCGTATCTATAACCATATTCGTCTGACTTTGGCGGACGTGGCATCATTCTGAAACTGTCATACGGATATATCCTTGTCTTAACTTCCGGCTGTACTAAATTTCGTGAATGACTGTACTTTTCAAAATCCAATCCTTTGTGATTCCCACCGTTAAGAATATAATTTATTAACTTTCCATTCTCAATGTTGTATATTCTTTTTGTATCTTTCACATTCCCGTACTTTTGCCAATACTCTATCAGCTTTCCGATAATAGCGGGATTGGTATTTTTTATAATCAAATGTGCGTGTGCCCTTACCGGCATTTCCATTTCTTCTGCCGCTTCCGTCTTTGCATAATATACAAGTTTAATTTTTCTGCGATTGCACCACTTGCGTAACAAGCCTATTACTTCAATCATATTTTTGTGAAATTGCATTCCGCTGAAAATTTCTCTTGATGTTAATGTTACTGACCAATCGCCTACATCAAAATTGTTAAACATTTCATACTTGCGTTTTAAATATGCTTTACGTTTATTTCGCTCTTTTCTCTTTTCGCTTGTTTTATATAAACGTATTCTTCTTGATTTTTTTGAATTTTCGGGATTGTAATAAAAGCATTTTGTTCTTGTTATAAATTCTTTATGCTTTGTTATAACACGTTTATATAAATATGGCATCTAATTTTCCCCCAAGGTCATAAGTTTATCCTTTTAAACAAGGTTTAAAGCGGTTGCATTCTCCGCTTTAAATCTTTGTCATTATATAGGAAGAAACTCCGTCAATTTCTCCGTTTTGATTTCTGTAAATTAAGGAAAATACATAGCTTAAACTATAAATCCTCCGTCATATCAGTTTGCTCGTCATCATCGTGATTTTCTTCCCTGTCCGCAACACAAAAACTATTGTGCTGTGCTGTTTGCGTCATTACTGTAAGTTTTCTAAACTTGTCATTGAATATGTCACCTATAACTTTCATTGGTAAGACTATCCCCAAAAGTACAAAACCGTCCTTAATTGCTATGTACGGCACATTGTGGTTTTTCATTCTAAGGTATAACTGTTTTTCTTCTATGTCAGAACACACATCAAGGTATTTGCTGTTTATAAATACCGCTCCATACTCTGTTGCAATAGGTATCAGAACTTCACCCGCAAAACCTATGCTTAACCCTATTCGCTCTGCCGCCTTTTCATCATCAAATATATCTCCAACATCAATGTCGGGCGGCATCTCATCTGATATATCGCAATAGTATTTGCTCCTGTCATCTATCGCAATATCGAATACCGCGAATATATTATCCTCATTCATTTTAGGCATATTGTACATCGGGAACATACACACCCCGTCAGAAATCCACTGCACATTGTTTCTGTAATCGTTGTAAATCACTATGTGCTTTTTCTTCTTGCATAAACTCTTTATTTTGTCAAACTTCATTTTTATATACACTCCCCAATATTGAATTTGGCTTGTCCATCAAGTCATCAACTAATGGCATTAGCAGAATAACATAACTGAACATATACACATTTGTCGGTGCATTAATTATACATTTCATCAGCAGCATATATACGTCTGTCAAACTTGCGTCTGCATTTTCCTTTATAAGCTGCTTACGTTCTTCTGCCGTTTCCTTATATAGTGATGTTCCTTTTGAATATTCTGCAACCTGTTTTATTTTCTCTCTTGTGCTTTCGTCACAAACAATATCATTGTCTTTTATATCAACCGCTCCGATTATGTCTGTTATAATCGGCTTTAAATCTAATATAGTCATTATTTTTTCTCCCTTTTGCATTTCTATTTTACACTATATTTCTCTGTCCATTTTCTACCGCTCATTTTAATCACCCCTTTAAACAACAAATTTCTTATGACTACTTTTAACATTTTCTTTTTGAGATTTAGCATAAATCGTTGTTGTCCTTAATTCCTCATGTCCTAAGATTTGGCTAACTTCTTCTAACGGCATACCTCTATTGAGTGCCGTTGTTGCCATTGTTCTTCTAAATCTATGAGGGTGACAATTTTCAACTCCTGCGTGTTTGCCTATCTCTTTTATTATCCGTTCAACGGTACTTTTATTTATTCGCTTATAAGGGGATTTTGTAGACACAAATAACGCAGGGTCGTTGCCTTCTTTTACGTTCAAATATTCGGATATTGCTAATTTACATTTAGCATTTAAAAAAACTATTCTTTCCTTTGAACCTTTACCGAACACAATGCACTCATCACCGCTAATATCTTTTACATCAACATTAACTAACTCTGATACTCTTGCACCTGTTGAATAAAGAAACTCTATTATTGCAACATTGCGTTTCTTTTCAAATTCGGAACGTCCATTTTCACTTGCCGCTCTGCGTATCATTTCAAGTTCAATCTCGCTAAAACTTTTTTTGATACGCTTTTCTTGTTTTATTGGTTTAATTCCCATCGTAGGGGCTTTATTTATGTAATCTTCCGCCGCTAACCAATTAAAAAAGCTCCTTAATATTCTCAATTCGTTATCAAGTGTGACTTTTGATATTCCGTTATTCATTCTTACGGCTAGGTAATACCTTATTGTGTTAGCCTCTATTTGTTGAATAGGAACGGTGATAATACTTAAAAAAGTTTTTAAAACTGTACTATAATAGCGAATTGAATTGTCGCTCATTCCCTCAATTTTTTTTGCAACAAAAAAATCTTGAATAGCCTTACTATCTTGATTTATTTCTGTTGATAATAAGTGTTCGGCTAATGTAAGTTCATAATGATATAAGCAAATTGACAATTCTTTTTCTAATGCTTGCAACTGTTCAATATTTAATAAACCTGCCATTTTTCTTGTGATTTCTTTGACTATATTCTCTTTATAATTCATTTTAATCACCTATTACATATACTTATTATGATTATGCTTTACATCATCTATATTGCTTTGTGCATAAATCAGAGTTGTATCTATGTTTTCGTGTCCTAGCATAATTCTGACTTGTTCAATAGGCATACCTCTTTTTAACGCTGTTGTAGCTGCTGTGTGTCTAAATTTATGCGGAAAAGCCTCAACTCCACACGCTCGCCCTAACTCTCTTACTATAATTTCAATGCCTGATACTTTTAACGGTTTAATTCTTTTATCTACCGTACAAAAAACACTATCTGTTATTTCCTTATGACTGTCACGACTATCTAAATATTTTTTTAGATAGAATATCGCCGTTTCATTAAGGAATATAACTCTTTCTTTATTTCCTTTACCGATTACTTTTATTTCGTTGTTCTTAAAATCAATATCACCTATTTTTATACCGCAAAGTTCGCCAACTCTGCACCCTGTGGACAATAACAACTCAAAGATTGCTTTATCTCTGATAGCTCTTTCTTTGCCCATATTTCTATATTTAGTTTTTCCTAAATAGTCCCTCATTTTCTCGACTTCAATTTCTGTGAATGGAACTCTAATATTTTTCGGGGTTTTTATTTGTTTGATTTTCCGAACAGGATTCCTTGATATATATTCTTCATTAAACAGCCAAGTATAAAAACTAGACAAATATCTGCGAATATTGTTTGAACGTATAGGTGTCCAATTTCTATTAATTGTTCCGTCCGCTATATAACACCTTATATCATCTGACGTAACATCAGTAATTGCTTTTTGATTATTAAGAAAGCCGTAAAACTTTTTAATTTCATACCCGTAAGCGTGTAATGTACTATCGGCTAAACCTTCAAGTCTTTTACTGACAAGAAATTTTTTTATAACTTCTACATCCGAATTATCTACCACTACCAAATCTGTACAAGCTAATTGTATATCATACTTCCCAACAACAGAATAAAATATATTTTCAAATCGCTTTGTTGATATATCAAACTCTTTATTTAAAATAACCGCTATTTCGTTACATATATCCTGTTTATAATTACTTTCCATTTTTAATCACCTACTTTTTTAATACATTTCTAAATCGCATATATTGCATAATATAAGCGGGTGTTTCCCACATATCCCACGTTTTCAATGTCAAAGTGTCTTGATGATATACAATAGCCGGTACACCCGCTAAACTTAATTGCAAATACGTCATTGCAACACACCTTGTATCAACATCACTGCATATAACTAATAAATTTCTTGCATAATTGAAATTGTATTTATTGTATAAAACATCAACCGCACCTAATATCATGCCGCCCGCCCCGCAAGTCGGTTCATTTAATGTAAGTATCTTATCTTGTTCGATACATTCACTTATTTTTTTTGCATCTAATGTCATTTCCGCACACATTTTTGACACGCCGTAAGGCGTGAAAAATTGCCCTGCTTTACTGTTACTCGTTTCAGATTTCATATATAAGTCACCTAAATAATCATTAAATCCAACAAACGTTTGGCTTGTTAATAGCAGATATATTTTAGTAAAAACATTTACAAATATATCTTGCATATCTTTATCATACTTTTTTATAATTCGCAAATACTCTTGTTCTCTGTCCTCACGATATGCAAATTTATTTGAAATCGCTATTGCACCGCCTCTGAACAAATCCGACAAAAACTCATGTCGTCCAATTTTATATGAACCTTTTTCCATGTCTTTTAATATTTCATCAATAGTCGGGATATTTTTATACATCGGTTTCGCTTTTTGTTCTTCTTCGGGAATTATGGCAAAATTTATTTTATTAGGCTGTTGTTCTGTTACTTTTTGTACTGTTTCTATTTCATTTTTCGGTAGTGAAATATCAAATATTGATGTTTGCTCATAGTCCATCTAAACTCATTCCGCCTCACTTTCAAGCCATAACATTATTTTATCCTTATCATTTTTATAGTGCGGGCAAATCCCCTCAAACTCACATTCGTGCCATTCCTGACCTACTAAATTCGGATTTTCAATACAGCCTATAATAGTTGTTGTCGGGCATTTGTCACAATATTCTTCTTGAAACCATTTACTGATTGCATTATCAGCAGTATCTTCAAATATATCCTCTAAAAACTCCGCTATAAGTTCAACACTTGCATTTTTAAGTATTTCATAATTCGTCATATTTTCCGCTCCTACATTATTGCTACGGTGCAGTTTAACGTTGCCGCCGCAAGCCAATACACCGCATTTATATACTTTTTCTCTGTCAGCATTATTATTGCTTGCCCTAGATTAAGACATATCATAACGCTTGGTAATATGTATTTTTTCATTCTTCCTCCTCAATTTCAAATTTTATTCTTATAAACATTCTCTTTGCCCGGCAGTATCTGTCCCAATATTGCAACAAGCACATTCACAACAATAGAATTTCCGGCTTGTTTATATAACTGAGTATTTGAATTAACTTCCGCCGCTTTTCCAAAATCTTTGTCTGTAAAATCCATTAATCTCCAACATTCTTTTGGTGTTAATTTTCTGACTTTGTATTGATTATATAAAAAATTATTCTCCTGCCAAGCGTGTGACGTAATAGATGTACATACATCATAAATATTACCGCTGTTAAATCCTCTTGCCTTCTGCACTATAACTTTCGGCTGCAATCCACCGCCACTGCAAGTATTTATAGTTGGTGCTAATCCTTTTTTATCATAGATACGATTTGCACTTTCGTATGTATTGTCTATTGTGTTATCCATTTGACCTATTATTTTTACTTCCATTTCTGTTACCTTCATTTCTCAATAATCATTCTTGGGTCTTTGTATTCTCTCGCTGTTATGGACGGTGCAACTTTAATATATGTTCTTATTGCTCCATTTTCTAAACCGCTCATACTCGTATCAATACAAACTTTTGCGGCAAGATTTCCGTCTAATCGCAAATTTGATATTCCCGCTTGCTTTTTTCTCGGTTCATTAACTGTTCGGTCAACGCAAATAGGGACGGCTCTGCTTTTAGTGATTTCATTTGTAAGTGTTCCGTTGTCAATTAATTTCTGTATCATTTTCTGTGCTTTCTCGTTATTGATGTAATACTTCTCGTCAACTTCATCTTCAAAATAATCTTCCATCACTCTTTGCAGTTCAATAGGCTCCGGAAATGTAAAATTCCAATCTCCTAAAATGCTAACCATAAAACAGCGATTTCTGTTTTGTGCAACTCCATAATTCTTTGCGTTTAAATCCTGCCAATAGTTTGAATATCCTTTACTTTCAAGGAATGTAATCCACTTCTGAAAATCATCTATATTCTTCTTCCCGTGTACTTGCGATACATTCTCCATAAGCAAAACTTGTGGTAAATTATCAACCTCATTTAACAACCGTTCTACTTCCCACAACAGTCCCGACCTTGTACCGCTGCCTTTTACCATTCCTTTTTGTTTGCCGGCAGGTGATAAATCTTGGCATGGAAATGAATATGTCATCAGATAACAATATCTGTCGGTGTCTATAATTTCTAAATCATTTCCGTGTATTTTTGTGATGTCCATCGGTCCAAAATCAGTATCATGAATTACGTTATAACTTTTGACTGCAAATTTATCAAATTCAATCATCTTATAATGTTCAAAGTCTGCTCCAAGCCTTTTTAGTGCCATTGCCTGACTTCCAATCCCAGCGAATAACTCAATTAATCTTATAGGTTTACAAATTTTATAGTGTTTAATTTCCGAAAACAGGCTTAATTGTTCATTCATCTTTTTTGCTCCAATCTAATTTTTGACCGCAATTTGGGCAATAATCATATACTTTGCTTATAACAAAAGGATTAACCAAATTAGCGTTGCCACAATTCGGGCAAACTGTCGTTATATCTCCAAACATCGGGTCTGTTTCGCCTTTCGGCTTTTTCGCTATCTGCTTTTCAATAGCATTTTCATATTCCTCATATTCCTTTTTGCTGTAACAGATAATATCCGCATAAATCGGCTTATCCTTTAATGCAAGATAATCTTTTTCTGTCACCTGTTCATACGTTTTCTGAAATATGTCGGGTTTGCATGGGTATTGTTCGCCATGAACTCCCGTTATAATGTAATCACCGACATTTGCTTTGTGCGTGCCTTCCAACGTTTCAATGTACATTACTTTGTCAGTCTGATAAGCCTGTATTACAACAGGCTTTTTGCGATAATACTTTATTTCATCACCCCGCATAAGTTTAATTAAAAATTCGTGATTTTCAGATTTCAGCCATTCTTTTTGTTCTGCGGTATTCATTACGGTTAAACCACCGCTTTTAAGAAAATTTGCAGTCGCATTAACCTTAAAATTAAACAAAAACTTGTTAAAATCATCACTGCACATCGTTTTTATCAATTCTTCATTTGTTGCCATTTTCTTAGCCCTCACTTTCTACTGCATTCTTCATAAATACAAGCCAGTGCGTATCAGCTCTTTTATTGCCAAACAACGGCTTGTACCCTATCGCTTTTAAAATCTCGCTTAATTTAATCTGTTGTTCATTCCATTTGAAAATTAATGTACCGTTAGGCTTTAACACTCGCATACATTCCGAAAATCCCTTTTTTAAATCTTGCGGCCACGTTTCGGATAATTTCCCATACTTTTTCGCAAGCCAAGATTTTTCGCCTACTTTCAGCAAATGTGGTGGGTCAAACACTACAAGACTGAATATATTATCATCAAACGGCATTTCTCTGAAATCTCCTATAACATCAGGTTCAATGTCTAATTTACGGCCATCGCATAAAGTATCATGCAAAATTCGATTATCCATAAATACAACATTTTCATTGTTTTTATCAAACCAAAACATTTTTGAACCACAGCACGCATCTAGTATTAATTTTGAATTGTCCATTTAGTCCTCACTTTCCTCATACTCACCGATAACCAAATCCGAAAATTCTTCTTCAATCAGTTCTTCCGGCTCGTCATAACCGGTATACTTGTCGCATACATAATAACGTGTGGTTTCTCCGCACTTGTTATCTTCTTTCAATTCCCAATACAAAGCATATAAATCACCCGCATAATTGTCATATTCACACGATAAATCTTCATCACAGTATACACTGTCTTTGTATTTATAAATTTTCATCTTCTCCGCTCCCCCTATCTCATTCTCTTTGTCAATTTCCCAACGTGCTCGGCAACATAATTGTTTACCTCTTGCTCATGCCGTTTCTTTTTCCTTTTTGCCGCTTTAATACCTTTCATAATCTCTTTAACAAATCTAGTCTTACTCACCATTGTTACCGCTCCCTTATTGCAGATATAGCAAAGTGCGGATTTTTCACCGCACTTTTAGAATTTTTATTGACTTTTTCATAACTTCCGATGTATAATATATACATACTTTGTTTTTACATTGAATGCTGAATGTACTGCTTAAATCATTCGGCATTCTTTTTTTGTTCTTTTTTAAACATATGTACTATATCTTTTCCAATCTCTCCAAACACCGCAACCCATACCGGCATGAATAATAATAATATTTCACCTCCCGGACTGCCTGTCCCGCATCGGATATGCACATAAACGTGCTTAAACATCATCACACCTATTACGGCGGCAATCATATACTTAATCAAAAAACTTAATTTTTTCATATTCTACTTGTCCTCGTCCTTTCCGAATAACGATATGCTGTATGTATTGCAGTATCTTCTGCGTTTGCATTTAAAACAGGTAGCCTTTTCGGCTTTTCCTCCAATCATTTTTACCTTGCGTGTTTTCTTGTATTCCTCTCTGCAAGGAACACATAATTTTCTGTTAAACATTTGTTAAACCTCCGTTAATGTGATTTTGTCAATCGGTGCGGCGGTGATACTGTTTTCGTGCTTGTCCATTAATTCCGCCAATGTCATTATTTCACCCGTTATGTGGTTTTTGCGATATACAACAGAATAAATATTCTTATAACAAATTCCCTTGTATTCAACCGCCGCTCCCGACATAAACGCCGCTTTAATCTCTTTATTTGTCACTTTCAATCCTCCGTATTGTATTCCGGATAACGCAGTTTCACCGCTTCAAGCAAATATCTGCAATAACAATTTCCAAACAGTTGATACGGTGTGTAACTGCTTGTATCGGAATCATTGAATCCGTGAAAATCGTTGAACATATTAAATGCAAATCTTGTAATATCCAAGGTTGTCCCCGTCTGCCAACCTTTATCAAAGCAATCAAAATCAATGCTGTCACATTCAAAGTCATACACTTCCTCGATGTGTTCTCTGATTGTGTTGCAGCAGGTCAGTGCATACAACGCACTTACACGGTAAACATCATTTTTATCTCTTATTCTTTCAATGCATTTTTCAAACATTTCCTTATGCTGTTTACTTTCAAATAACATAAAATCACTCTCTTTCTCATGCCATCTTTGTTTTATTTTCCTGTTCTTCTTTTCTGCACATATCCGCATAAATAATATTTGCAATATCATTTATAACTAATTGCGGAATTTCAGAAATATCTATATCATTCATATTTGAATATACCGCTATTTTTCTGTCTTGCATATTAATCAACCTTTCTTATGTCAGTTTGTGCCCATGTGCCAACCGTTCAGAATATATTAGGGGGTAATATAATATAGGGGGAAATGTACGATTGGGAAATTTTCTGAACGGCTGATAGACAGGCACAAACATATGCTTTATTGACCCACTCCGCTCCGCCGTGATATAATCAATGCTGAAAGGGGGTGTTATATATGGCTTATAAAAATATTGATACTATAAAATTGCGTGAAGCCGTTTATCGTTTTGTTGCTCTTTCAAGGTCATGTGATAGTTCAAAACCATGTACAAATGATGAACTAAATAATGTTGTAAACAATCTTGCTGAATTATTTAATACATTTATTGATGAACTTGAAAACTAACAAATTAAGAATTGCCGTCAGTTGCTGCTGTCGGCTTTTCTGTTATTGTCACTACACCAATCTCTACAAGCCTGCTATAACATTTACGAATTGTTTCCTGTGCATCATGCAGCTTATCAAGAATTTCTTTTATTTCTCCCTCTTTTACTTCTATTCTTACGGTATATGGTGTCATTCGCTCTCACCTCCTGTTCCGCTCCGCCTTTTACGCCGTTTTATCATCTGTTGAAATCTTTTTATTGCTCTCTCTGCTCCGCCGTGATATAATCAATGCTGAAAGGGGGGCTTATTATGGACATATCCTTAATGTATTATGGAAGCCGTTGTCCTAAATGTAATCAAGATATTACAGTTACATGGGACTTTGTAAAAGGCTATGTGAATTGTCCTAACTGCAATTATTCAATGCACATAGACGAAGATGAGTTCCGTGAAGTTATTAAAAACATAAAACAACAGCTTTCCGACTAACCTTATTAGGTAGTAACATTGTTAATAACAGTGTTACTACCTTTGTTTTCTCCCACAATACATGGTACTCTGCATATATGGAATGAATCGGCACACTCTTTAAAAAAGTCCCACGCTTCTTTTTGGTCTAACGAGTTAAAGTCATTAATTTTCATGCAAATTACAACTTCTGCTTTTGTACCGTGTGAAAGTTCCTTTTCTGTATGTTTCATTGTACAGTTTTCCATTGCTTTCACCTTCTTTCTTCATGCTGAATTATTTGTATTGGTACTTGAACAAAGGATAATTTGCCATTTTCCCATTGTTGAACTTCCAATAATAATTGTTTATTCTCTTTTTCTATCTTTGACGCAATGTTTAATATTTCGCCTGTGTCACTTCTTTTAAATTGCATTAAATGTTTCAATTATTTCACCTCTTACAATGTCCCTTTACTGTAAATACTATTTTGTAATTACTATCAGAAAATATGGATAGTCAAGGTCATATGCCAAGGTGAACTTGACTTTCCTTTTTTCTTTCAATTTCATTGCCTTTATAAATGATATTGTATTTTCAAATGTTGTATCAAAATCATCTATACGTTTTCCTATATGAATTTCTTGATTTTTCTCCTCTCTGATACTAAAATATTTCATTGTATCATCAATATGCTGTTTTAACTTCACGCTCTCACCGCCTTTTACGCTGTTTCATTGTCTGTCGAAATCTTTTTATTGCTCTCTCCGCTCCGCAGTGATATAATCAATGCAGAAAGGAGATGAAAATATGTTAAAACGTTATTATGTAGATGTATCTGCTCTTTCAAATGATGAAGTATCATCATTAATAAAGCAATTTGATAAATTCGCCTTTGATGTGTTCGAGAAATATTCAGCTAATTTTTCTACAATAGGACTTGATGTATATTTATCTGATAATTACGACTTTGACAAACTCTTTACATTACCGACTAATTGTATTGCTAGTCAATTTGGCTGATTTGTAACAGACAGTGTGCAAAATTCGGGTCATAATCAAATGTAATACGAGTTTTGCACGTCTTGTCTATTCCCAACGTTTGAATTACAAAACCAATATTTTCAAAAGGATTTGTATTATCTCCTGTCGAATTTACCGCACCAATCGGCTTATCATATCCAAAGTGTTTAAGTACCATTTTGTCACGTTCGCTCATTCGGTTATTAATAACCTCAACATACTTTTTAGTAAATTTTCTTTCCGCCACGCTCTCACCTCCTGTTCCGCTCCGACTTTTATGCCGTTTTATCGTCTGTTGAAAACAAGTATTCAAAATCGCATTTAAATAATTGACATAGTTTATAAATTTCAAATACTTGAAATTTTCCTGTCTTTTTTTTACTTTCATATGATACTCTTGAAATTTGTAATATGTCTGCAACTTGTTGATTTTTCATACCTAGTCTTGCTTGTTCTGCTTCTAAATTTCTAAACATGGTTATTCCTCCTCATTTGCAATTAGCGTTTTGCTTATTTTCTTAAAGTATATTATCAATTCGCTTATTTGTCAATACTTTTTTTAAAAAAACTTAGCAAAATGATAATTTTTTATTGACAACTGATTATTCATGTAGTAATATTGTTATGAAAGGAGGTTTTAATGTGGACGGTTTTGGCGAAAAACTAGTTGAGTTACGTGAAAAAAAAGGATATACCCAAAAAAAATTAGCTGAACTACTTGAAATTACACCTACCAGACTAAATTATTGGGAAAAAAATAAAAGAGAGCCTGATTTCTTCATGTTTAAGAAAATTGCAACAGTGCTAGATGTTAATCCAAATGTTTTATTAGGTTTGTCTGATAATGTTACATATAGTGAAAAAAATGCTGACATCGGAATTGAACTATATAATCAGTTAGATGATATTGATAAGGCTGAAATTCGTGGAGAAATGAAACAAATGTTAAAAGCGGAGAAATATAATGATATTGAAAAAGGATTACAAAACGCATAAGAAATATAATTTATGCAGATTTTTCTTATTAATTAAATTTGCACAAAAAAAGACGGCAAGTACCGTTAATACTTACCGCCAATAAGGTTATTACAAAAAGAACCAAAATAACCCTAAAAATATTATACAATATACGACATTTAATGTCAAATATTATTTTTAGGAGGTTTCATTTTATGAACACAAATATGTATCACCGTTACCACAGTACCTACTTTAAGCGTTGGGCAATAGTTTCAGCGATAGTATTCTTTCTTTCCGGAATTATTGCAGGTTTTCTTTTTCAGACGGTTGATATTTCTTCTAGGTATTCTTCGCTTAGTGACACTCACTTTAACTGGCTTCTTATGCTCTCTGTTTGGTCTATGGCTGTTGTCCCTATTTCTATTCTTTATGGTGTATATTCACATTTGGAAAATCAAGAAATACAAATAGACATACTAAGAGAGATTTACGAAACACAGGCATTGAATGTACAAAACACAGCACAAAGTAATATACCTAATACCGCACAACCTACACAGGCTAAACCGCCGATAACTCCAACAGTGTCAAGGCACAATAATTGGAAATGTTCAAAGTGCGGTCGCATAAATGACGCAAATACTATTGCTTGTAAAGACTGCGGCACATATAAATAATGCAACAGTAATTAAAAAAAACGGCAAGTACCGCTAATACTTACCGCCTTAATCATTGAGTTACTTTGAACGCTAAATAACCCAAAATTATTATACAATATTTGATTTTAAATGTCAATATTGTTTTTTAGGAGACTTATTATGTTTTACATTGTGCTTTTTGTCATGCTAATTATCGCCGTACCATTAATAATATGGTTAAAAAACAAAAAAGATAATTATAATACATATAATATTGAAGATGATTATACACCATTTAATTTAGATGATATACATAATACAAATCAATCCGAGTATGTGTCAGGAAAAATTGAAACTCCTATAAAAGTAAATCGTACACTTGTAAAAGACTATACTGAACAAAATGGTTTAATAACTGTTTCAAAATGTATGTATGATGTTGAAGAATTTTTTGCAGATTTAGCACCTTTGCCATATCGACAATACCACACATACAGATTAAAAGGGAAAAATACCGCTACTAACCGTATGAAAACTATTTCAATAGATGCCTATAATGAATATGACGCAATACAAAAAGCTAAAAAAAATGGATTTACAGAACCTTTTGAAATATTGTTAGATGATGCTTTCGCAACAGTCAGGCAAAAAGATTTTCTACGAAATTTACATCTTACTGTAAAATCGAATTACACAATAGAAGATGCTTCATGTATAATATCAAGAACACACGAAAAAGAACCTGCACCCGAAAAATGGTTACTGGAATTTGCAGACACTAATAATATTCCGTTTAGCTTATACGCTACCAATACTAACGTTATCCGACATATAGAAAAAGAATATTTCACCGATATTGTCAAAGAACTATCCTTTTGGGTATACGTTGTTAATCGTTTTACAAACAAAAGCGAATATTTTGATAAAATACGTTTTGAAACAATAGCAAAACAACTAAGTTCTGATACTAAGTTTATGCGGTTATATAAGCAGAATGTTTTAGAAAGTAAAATTAATTATATCAGTCCAAATACTCGTACTACTGTATATAAAATGGCTGTTGAAATGTTAAATAAAGATTAAGAAAGGACTAACATTATGGAAATAATAAAGTATTACGGCAGTGATGATACAAAATCAGAATTTATCAACCATGACAGTGAGCCTTTAATGGCAGTTATTGCACATGATGGTTCACACGCTGTTGTATCACTGCTTGACGAGGGCTGCGAACATCATATATTGTTAGCCAAAGCACTTGATAAATATGATATAGATAAATATTTCAGAATTATCTTTGATAATGAGGGTGCTGACTGGACCTTTGTATGCCCTCCCGATTATAAAAATATAACTAACAAAGAAAAGCGAATAACAGAATTTTTTAATGACGGTGTAGATGCAATAACGGAATTTTTAAAGCAAATCGGCTATGATGTGCCTATAAACATTCCTAAACGCTACCGCCGGCATATGGACTACTTAAATAATTCTGATTATTAAAAAAATCCCCTCCGGTGTTGACGCACCGAAAGGGACAACATAAAAAGTGTTATGGTATAACACAAAACCCAATATGATTATACCATAACACTCTTAAAAATACAATAAAAGGAGTGTTTTTTTAATGCAAAAAAATAATAACAGATGTGTAATTTATGCACGTTACAGTTGTGAACGTCAAACCGAACAATCAATCGAAGGTCAACTTGTTGACTGTCGCAAATATGCGGAACGCAACGGTTTAAATGTTGTTGATACATACATAGACCGTGCAACGTCTGCAACAAATGATAATCGTGCATCTTTTCAAAAAATGATACGAGATAGTACAAAGCATTTATTTGATGTTATCATTGTTTGGAAATTAGACCGTTTCGCCCGTAATAAATATGACAGTGCTGTGTATAAGCGTACATTAAAAAATAATGGTGTATGTGTTGTATCAGCTATGGAAAATATTCCGAACAGTCCCGAAGGCGTTCTGATGGAGAGCATACTGGAAGGCTTTGCGGAGTATTTCTCCCTTGACCTCGCACAAAAAGTAATTCGTGGCATGAGAGAAACTGCAAAAAAGCATAGAATAACAGGCATTATCCCTTTCGGCTACACTCGCTCACCCGAAAACACATATATTCCTGACCCTGTTTCCGCTCCGGCTGTGAAAAAAGTATTTGAAATGTACCTTTCCGGAGAAAGTAAAACCGATATTGCCGAATATCTAAATACTCACGGACTTCGCACTGCATATGGCAATAAATTTACAAAAGATAGTATAACTCCTATTGTTCAAAACACACGTTATACAGGAAAATATAAATATGATGGCTTAGAAATAGTAGACGAAAATCAACGTATAGTAAGCGATGAACTTTTTTATAACGTACAAAAACGAGTTCGTGCAAATCAACACACCGGTATGATGACTATGGCAAAAGATAGATTTTTATTAAGCGGTAAAGTATACTGCGGATATTGTCAAAACACAATGACAGGTGAAAGCGGTACAAGCCAAAACGGAAATAGGTATCATTACTATACTTGTTCCGGCAGAAAAAAACTCCACATATGCACTCATAAACGAGTAAAGAAAGAACACCTTGAAAAAATTGTGCTAAATAGTATCAAGCAATTATTAAATAGTAAACAATTAATAAATGTAATTGCAGATGCAGTTATGGAAATACAAAGCAAATCAAATAAGCAAACTGAATTAATTAATTCACTTGAACTACAATTAAAAGATACAAATAGACGAATTGATAATATCATGAACGCTATCGAACAGGGAATAATAAGTTCTACTACACAAACCCGATTAAAAGAACTTGAATCACTGCGTTATAATTTGGAATATGAAATTTCTGAAAAGCAATCATCTTCTTGCCGATTTAATAAGTCACAAATATTAAGCTACTTCGATAACTTTAATATCACTAATTCTATCACATGGCAGGAACAACAATTACTTGTACATCATTTT